>JAYFMV010000062.1:0-77685 GCA_042408245.1 Potamolinea sp. | reverse complement strand
TGTTTACATAGCAGGAGGAACCACAGGTACTTTAGGAACAGCTAATAATGGCGATTCTCGTGATGCTTTTGTGACAAAATATGACAACTTGGGGAATTTGTTATGGACTAAACAACTTGGTACTTCAACTGCTGACACGATCTATAGCATTGACACCGACAGTCAAGGTAATTTCTATGTTGCAGGATTTACCGAAGGTGATTTAGCCGCACCCAAGAAAGCAGAAGTTTCTGATGCTTGGTTAGCTAAATATGACAGCAATGGTAACCAATTGTGGATTCAACAATTTGGGGAGGCTTCTATTACTCAAGCCTTTAGCATCGATGTTGATCAAAATAGCAATGTTTACGTATCAGGAATCACCGTCAAACCAGCCCCTGAATTAGCTACAGATGATTTATGGGTGACTAAATATGACACTAATGGTAACCGACAGTGGTTTACGGAACTTGGGAGTTCCGCTTTTGATGAATCTTATGCAGTTACTGTTAGCAATGATGGTAGTGTTTATGCTGCTGGATGGTCTTTGGGTAATTTTGCAGGAACAAATGCAGGGGTTTATGATGCTGCTCTAGCCAAACTTGATAATAATGGTCAGGTAGAGTGGACTAGACAGTTTGGGACTGCGGATTATGACTGGACTTGGGGTGTTGATACCGACAGTCAAGGCAATGTTTACGCAACAGGATGGACTCTAGGTGACTTGGGTGGGAAGAATGCTGGATCTTACGATGTTTTCTTAACCAAGTATGACCCTCAAGGTAACCAGATATGGCTTAAACAGTTTGGAACTTCTGGTGATGATCAAGCCTTTCGCATCAACATCGACTCCAGCGATAATATCTTCCTGACGGGATATACTGACAACTCTTTGGGAGGGACAAATGCAGGGTCTTATGATGCTTGGGTAGCCCAGTATGACACCAATGGCAATCAAGGGTGGATTACACAAATTGGCACTCCTGAAACAGATCATGGCTTAGGTATTACCAGTGACAATAGTGGTCATGTCTACGTGACAGGAGATACTGCAGGATCTTTTGGGGCTACCAATGCGGGATCTTTTGATAGTTGGGTGGCTAAAATCAACGCTGCTTCGGGAACCTTGGAAGACTTTAGCGGTACTCCAAAAGCAGTTTCTGCTAATAACTTGATTGCTAGCAATGAAATGATCAATTTTGGTAATGGGAACAACATCTTCTCTGCAGTTGAAGGTAGAAACACTATTACTACTGCTGCCGATGACGATATCATTTATGCTGATGCCAGTGACGATTTGATTTACGCCGGTGCGGGCAATGATCTCATCTACGCAGACGAGGGAAACAATATCATTGATGGCGGTACTGGCAACAATACAATTTATAGCGGTAGTGGCTATGATTTGTTTGTTCTCAACCCAGGTGAAGGCACTAATACTATTATGAACTTCGAGAATGATAAGGATTTACTCTTGGTCACTGGGGGGATAACTTTTGAGCAGCTTTCAATCACCCAGGGTAGCGATGGTGGCGAATTATTTACCCAAATTAGTGTTGCCAACAGCAACGACATTTTAGCAAACCTGAACTGGGTACAAGCTGACAGTATTACAAGTTCCTCATTCACTTTTGCTTAGAATATAGCAATCCTAAATGATTCGTGAATGGAAGATCCCCGACTTCTTGGAGAAGTCGGGGATCTGAGGCACTTACAGGATTTGTGATCAAAAGCTTAATTTAGTCCTTAACTCCCTGATCTCCACTGGCTAAAATCTAAGCTAATTGAAATACTTGAAAAATCAATAGACTACCGTAGTTAAAAATATCCTTTTCCAGGAAAAAACAATGGATAGTATTAGGGATAATGAACAAACGCCCCTTGGCTCTGAACTGTTTCAAGATTCCGAAAGCTTTCTTGATGAGCTAAGTTATGGCTGGGAGCTAGATTTAGAAAAGTCCGCATCTGTAAATATTGTAATTAGTCATGGCATCGGTTTACCAAGCCTGACTACTGACTTCCCTACAGATTCAGCACTAGCTCGAAATCCCAGTTTTTTTAATGAGGAAATTCTCTCCTTTCATTTCATAAATTCATAGATAACTAGAGGAGAGGAAAAAATTACCTGTTATCAGTTCAGTTTTGCTCACTGAGTTGGCATCGCTATTTGACAAATTGAACAATAACAGTTTCTCCACTTAAAAGAAATATGAACCCTTGAAGTATGTCAAACAAACAGAATCTAAATTCTGGCATTTTTGCAGATTAAATTGAGGATAACTTACTTTTACAATGCAAGCTATTAGCGATAAGTAAAGGGACTTTTGAGCAGAGTTTTTTGAACAGCTATTTTCTGCTGTGGATGAGGTGAATTTTTCTCATGGAACTCAAATTTTTAGGTAAACAAAACAGTTGGTGGTTAACCCTTTTATTAACTGCTACCTTGTCCGTAACTAGCATCATCCTTGTCTATAGTTTCTTGCGCTCTCAAACCAATGCTCAAAATTCGTCGTCAACTCCCCCAGAAACTAGAGTAGAGCTCAATGCTGTTTCAGCTTTAGGACATTTGGAACCAAAGGGGGAAGTAATTCACCTTTCGGCTCCAGCTTCGACCACAGGAGCGCGAGTTGACCAACTACTTGTCAAACAAGGAGACAAGGTTCAACCTGAACAAGTAATTGCGATTCTCGACAGTCGTAATCAGCTTGAGGCCGCTCTCAAAAAATCCCAAAAACAAGTCAGCGTAGTTCAAGCTCGTTTAGAGCAAATCAAAGCAGGAGCTAAGAAAGGTGAGATTAATGCTCAAAAAGCCAAGATTGAAGGCTCAAAAGCTGAATTACGCGGACAAGTTACAACTCAACAAGCAATTATTGAGCGCTTAAAAGCTGAGTTGCAAGGAGAACAGAAAGCTCAAGAAGCCACGATTAGCCGCTTAAAAGCTCAATGGCAAAATGCTAAAACCGAGTGCGATCGCTATCAACAGTTATACCAAGACGGTGCTGTAGCAGCTTCCCAGCATGATCTTAAGTGTCTGGAAGAGAAAACTGCTCAAGAACGGGTCAATGAGGCTGAGGTTAATTTAAACCGGATTGTAACTACCCGTGGAGAGCAGATCGCAGAAGCAAAAGCGACTCTACAAAGGACGACGGAAACTGTTGAAAATCAGGTGGCCTCTGGTCAAGGTACGTTAGACCAAATTGCTGAAGTCCGTACAGTAGATGTAGCAGTTACCCAAGCTGAACTTGAGGATGCTTTAGCAGCAGTTCAACAGGCTAAAGCACAGCTCGATTTAGCTTATGTGCGATCGCCTAAAGCTGGTCAGATTCTGAAAATTCATACTTGGCCAGGAGAAATCATCAGCAATAAGGGAATTGTTGAACTAGGTCGAACTGAGCAAATGTATGCAATAGCAGAAGTCTATGAAACAGATATTAGTAAAGTCCGTTTAGGTCAACAAGCCACGATTACTAGCACTGGTTTTACAAAGAAATTACAGGGAATTGTCGAAGAAATTGGTTTACAAGTTGGCAAAAAAGATGTTCTAGGTACTGACCCAGTAGCTGATGTAGATGCCAGAGTAGTAGAAGTCAAAATCCGCCTTAATCCAACAGATAGTAAGCTCGTTGCTGGTCTTACTAACTTAAAGGTAAAGTTGGTAATTGATACATCTAATTCTCGGTAAAACACTCTTAAATTTGACAAAATCATGATTTTCAAAATATCTACAGCTTGGTTACAACTTAAATACGAAAAACTCCGGTTATTGGTGGCAATAGGTGGGATTAGCTTCGCTGTAGTTCTGATCTTTATTCAACTTGGGTTACGAGCTGCATTATTTGATAGTTCTGTTTCTCTGCATAAAAGTTTGCAAGGTGATTTTTTTTTAATCAGTCCTCGCTCTACATCTTTGGTTGCTATGGAGAGTTTTTCTGAACGACGTTTATATCAAGCTTTAGCCTTCAAGGAAGTAGAATCTGTTGTTCCTATATATTTAGCTTTTGCTCAGTGGAAAAATCCGCAAACAAAAAATTATTGGCGCAACATTTATGTGATTGGTTTTGATACTGGCTATCCAGTTTTTAATTTACCTGGTCTCAAGGAAAATCTAGATAAACTGAAGTTTCCTGATGTTGTTTTGTTTGATCAAGCTTCTAGAGCTGAATTTGGGGCAATCGTTTCCGAATTTAAACAAAAAGGAAGCGTCACAACAGAACTAGGAGACAAAGGGGCTGGAAATCGCAAAATAACAGTAGAAGGATTATTTAAGTTAGGAACATCTTTTGGAGCAGATGGGAATTTAATGACCAGTGATTTGAACTTTTTACGGATTTTTATGCAACGTCCAAAAGGGTTTATTAATATTGGAGTTGTTCAGGTAAAATCAGGAACGAATATCAAAGAGTTTCGTAGAAAAATGAGAGAATATTTGCCTGAAGATGTCCAGTTTTTATCTAAACAAGAATTAATAGATTTTGAAATCAAATACTGGGACAGTAGTACTCCAATTGGGTTTATTTTTTCCTTGTGTGTAGTTTTGGCTTTAGTTGTCGGCATTATTATTGTCTATCAAATTCTCTATAGCAATATCTCTGAACATCTGGTTGAGTACGCAACCCTAAAAGCCATTGGCTATAAACATAACTACTTACTATCTGTTGTTTTTCAAGAATCTTTGATTCTAGCAATTTTAGGTTATATCCCTGGATTCATTATCACTTTGGGAATGTATAAAATAGCTAGAGACGCCACACTTTTACCCGTACTTATGGAACCTACAAGAGCTTTGTTAGTAATAATCTTGACATTTTTCATGTGTTTCATGTCTGGGGCGATCGCTGTGCGGAAGCTGGGAGAAGCTGACCCGGCTGATGTTTTTTAGATAAAAATACCATTGGGGTTGATGAAGGTTATATTTACAGCCAATTGGTAGAAGAACGAAAGAATGGTGATTCTATCAAAAGATTGTTCATTGTAATTGAATTTTCCTTCTTGTAAGCTTATTTTACAAGTGATAGATCAGGAGAGTTTTAACCAAGATAATGGTCAATTGATGAAGATTTAAACAAGAAAGCAATGAGTGGAAGATTGATATCGAATCCGTTTTTTAACGCAGAGGGCACAGAGGGTAACGCAGAGGTACGCAGAGGTTTTTTAGGCAAAGAGAGAAACTATCGGTCAAACAGGAGTAAAAATGGAACCAATCGCGATTATTGGCGTTGGCTGTCGTTTTCCCGGCGCTAAGAACCCAGAAGCATTTTGGCAGCTCCTTTGTAATGGGGTGGATGCCATTACGGAGGTGCCAGCAGACCGATGGGACATAAACGCCTTCTATGACCCCAATCCTGGCAGTCGTGGGAAGATGAACACTCGTTGGGGCGGCTTTTTGGAGCAGGTGGATCAGTTTGACAGCCAATTCTTTGGGATTGCACCAAGAGAAGCAGTTTACATGGACCCCCAACAACGGCTGTTACTGGAGGTAGCTTGGGAGGCTTTGGAGAATGCTGGACAGGTAGTAGAACAACTGGCCTGTACTAATACAGGGGTGTTTATGGGCATCGGCAACTACGACTATTGTAGGTTGTTAGCTAAGAGGGATGTAGCCCAGGTAAACGCTTACATGGGAACAGGTAATGCTTTGAGTATTAGTGCTAACCGTATCTCCTATCTGTTCAATTTTCGTGGGCCGAGTATGGCGATCGACACTGCATGCTCTTCATCCTTAGTTGCAGTACATCTCGCTTTGCAGAGTCTGCGAAGTGGAGAATCCAATTTGTGTCTGGTCGGTGGAGTCAATCTAATCTTGTCTCCGGAGGCGACTATTACTTATTCCCTTGCTCGGATGATATCTCCTGATGGGCGCTGTAAAACTTTTGATGCTAGAGCTAATGGCTATGTAAGGGGGGAAGGCTGCGGAATTGTAGTTCTTAAACGCCTCTCGGATGCACTTAGGGACAGTGATAACATTGTGGCTTTGATTAGGGGGTCAGCGATTAATGAGGATGGTTTGAGCAATGGACTTACCGCACCTAATGGCCCCTCTCAGGAAGCAGTCATCCATCAAGCATTGGTTAATTCTGGGGTGACACCAGCCCAAATCAGTTATGTCGAACTACACGGGACTGGAACTTCTTTAGGTGACCCAATTGAAGCGAGGGCTTTGGGAGCGGTTCTAGCCAAAAATCGCCCTCCTGGAAGCCGTTGTGCTGTGGGTTCGGTTAAGACTAATATCGGTCATCTAGAGGCTGCATCTGGTATTGCTGGACTGATCAAGGTTGCGTTATCGCTTCAACACCGACAGATCCCACCAAGTCTGCATTTTCAGCAAATTAATCCCTATATTCCGATTGACAGGCTACCTCTACAGGTGCAGCAAACCTTGGAAGCTTGGCCCGAAGTGGATGGGCCTGCTTTTGCGGGAGTGAGTTCCTTTGGCTTTGGTGGGGCTAATGCTCATGTAATCTTAGAGGAAGCTCCTCAGCTACCAAGGGTACAGCAACAGGAGAATGACCCTGGCTCCTGTGACCGGGGGGTTTATCTACTACCTCTATCTGCTCGTAGCCGAGAGGCTCTGCGATCGCTAGCTAAGTCATATCGAGAATTTTTGACTTTGCCAGCATTTGGCAGCACTGTGTCCTTACAAGACATCTGTTACACCGCCAGTATACGGCGCAGTCATCACGACCATCGCCTCAGCCTTGTGTTTCAAAGCCGTGAGGAACTGATCGAGCGTTTAGATGTGTTTTTGCTAGGAGACGTGATTTCAGGTGCGAGTAAGTCTCTATTAGGGCTCTCTGCATCCCCGCGTCTCCCACTCTCCCCGTCCTCTTCCCCAGCAGCACTTTCCTTTGGTCAAAATCAGTCCAAGCGACGCCCCAAGCTAGTTTTTGTCTTTTCTGGTCAAGGACCTCAATGGTGGGCAATGGGGCGCGAACTATGGCACTCTGAGCCTGTTTTTCGAGACACTCTGGAGCAGTGTAACCAGTTGTTTGCCCCATTGGCCAGTTGGTCGCTGCTTGAAGAATTAATGGCTGATGAGTCCCAGTCCCGCTTGGCAGAGACTGAGTTTGCTCAGCCAGCGATTTTTGCACTGCAAGTGGCTTTAGCGGCTCTCTTGAAGTCTTGGGGAGTAGAGCCTAAAGCAGTTGTAGGGCACAGTCTAGGAGAAGTTGCAGCCGCTCACATTGCTGGAGTCCTCAGTCTGGAAGATGCTGTGCAAATTGTCTTTCACCGTGCTCGCTTGATGCAGCAGGGGACTGGTCAAGGGAAAATGGCCGTAGTCGATCTGTCACTAATTGAAGCAGAACGACTGCTAACTAAGTATGAGGGGCGTTTGTCGATCGCCGCCATTAACAGCCCTACTTCAATCGTGATTTCTGGTGAGAAAACAGCCCTTGAGGAAGTACTCCACTCACTAACGCAACAGCAGATTTTCTGTCAATTGTTGCCGGTAAATTATGCCTTCCACAGTTCTCAAATGGAACCATTTCAGAGTGAATTGGTGCAGTTGCTTCCAGAAATCAATCCCAATCGCAGCACAATTCCCATCATCTCAACCGTCACAGGTCTGGTTCAGAACGGGCAAGATTTTGATGCAACTTACTGGGGACGTAACATCCGAGAACCGGTTCGTTTTGCTGCTGCAATTGATTATCTAGTCCAGAAAAAATACAACCTGTTTTTGGAGATTAGCCCCCATCCAGTCTTGGCCATGAACATCTTCCAATGTTTGCGTCACCGTCATCAAGAGGGAGCTGTGCTTCCAACACTCCGTCGTAAACAAGCAGAACGAGTCATAATGCTGGGATCTCTGGGCTCTCTCTATACTCAAGGCTACCCGATCGCCTGGAACCGACTTTACCCATCTGGGGGAAATTGTACCTCCTTGCCTTGCTATCCTTGGCAGCGAGAGCGTTACTGGTTTGAAGACACTCAAAGTAATCAGCAGGAATACCCAAATGGGACTTCTAACTTAGCAAAGGAAGGCGATCGCCTTAAAGCTACTGAACCAGCATTAGAGTGGAGTCTCACGGGGGATATACTCTTGGCTACAAAACCAGAAGAGCGCAAACAGTTATTAGAGTCTAACTTACGCCAACTATTTGCCAGTGTTCTGGGATATCCTGCCCTGAAAATAGACTTGCAACAGCCTCTTTTTAGCCTAGGACTTGACTCCTTGATGGCTGTCGAATTGAAGAACAAAATTGAAGCTAATCTGGGTGTGGTTATTCCCCTAGAAAATTTCCTTGGTTTGAATGTTGTTCAGTGTGCCACACAGGTTCTTTTACTAATAGAAGAAAAAGCCCTAGAAAAATCTTCAGTAGTATTGGATTTGGATCTTGTTTCCCAAGAAGCTAACCTCTGGATTAGGCGTTTAAAAGCCAATCCCAAAGCCCGCTTTCGCTTGTTCTGCTTCCCTTATGCGGGGGCTGGTGCTTCAATTTTTCGTACTTGGTTAGAAGACTTACCAGCAGAAATCGAGGTTTGTCCCATCCAAATGCCTGGAAGAGAAGACCGACTAAAAGAAACTACTTTTACTCGTCTCTCACCTCTAATTAAGACACTGACACCGCTTTTGCGTCCGTATCTGGATAAACCTTTTGCTTTTTTCGGTCACAGTTTAGGAGCATTACTCAGCTTTGAACTAACTCGTGAATTCCGCAGACAAAATTTCCCCAGTCCAGTTCATTTATTTGTTTCCGCTAGTCGTGCTCCTCACATTCCAGATTTGGATTTCCCCATCCATCGATTACCTGACGAGAAACTTACGGAGTACTTGCGTCGCCTCAATGGTACGCCGTTGGAGGTTCTACAAAACCCAGAGTTGCTAAAGTTATTTCTGCCAACTTTACGTTCAGATTTGGCAATTTTGGAGACTTATTTTTATGCCACTCAGGAGAAACTGAACTGTCCGATCTCTGCTTTTGGAGGTTTGGAAGACAGTCAAGTTAGCCAAGAACAATTGGGTGCTTGGTGTGACCAAACTCACGGTAACTTTAAGCTGCAAATGTTTCCCGGTGACCATTTCTTCTTGCACAACAATCGCCAACTGCTGTTACAAGCCATAGCTCAAGAAATTCAACAGCCAGTACTTGATTAAGAAGGATAAAAATTATCATGGCTTTTATCGTTGCTACTACCACTGGTTTTCCCCCTCAATACTATGTTCAAGAAGTGCTAGCCACCGCGCTACGTAAGTTCTGCATGGTTATGGATCTGGATTTTGATCTGGATATCATTGACCGCTTTTTCAGCAATGTCATGATTAAAGGGCGTTATTTTGCTTTACCTCTCGACTCCTTTTATGACAGACAAGGAATTGAAGCAACTATCTGTCAAACGATAGAAACTTGCGTCGATTTAACTGAAGGAAACGTTAGGAAATTACTGGAGAAAACTAACCTCGATCCCAAGGAAATTTCACAGCTTACCTCTGTAACACTCACCGCTGCAATTCCCTCCCTTGATGCTCGTTTGATGAACCGAATTCCCTTCTCACCCAATCTGAAAAGATTTCCTCTCTTCGGATTTGGATGTTTAGGTGGGGCTGCAGGGATAGCGAGAGTTGCAGATTATCTGGAGGGACACCCCAAAGATTCCGCAATTCTATTTTCCGCCGAACTTTCATCAGCTCTCTGGCAGGGCTCCTTGCAATTAGATTTACAATCTATGGTTCGTGGTTTGCCAGAAAATCCCTCTCTCTACAATGACATAGTTTCTACCATCGTTACCGCTGCACTTTTTGGAGATGGATCTGCAGCCGTTTTAATCGTTGGTCGCGAACATCCTTTAGCTCAACCAGGACTACCTAGAATTATCGATTCGCGGTCACATTGGCTTCCCAATACTGTACACCTCATGGGTATGGATATTGCAGATATTGGTATTAGGAACATTCTCAGACCTCAAGTAGGAGAGTATGTACAAACTGGACTGCGACAGGCGATCGACCCACTTCTTGAAGCACACAATTTATCAGTTGATAAAATCTCTCGTTGGATTGTACATCCTGGCGGTCCCAAAGTAATCGATGCTGTAGAAACAGAATTAGGACTCGATGATCAAGCGCTTCAGCTAAGTCGTGAAACTTTAGCTAAGGTGGGCAATCTTTCCGCGTCCACAGTACTTTATATGCTCAACGAAACTCTCTCTGGAGAACAGCCAAAAGCAGGATCTTATGGCTTACTAATTGGTATGGGGCCTGGTTTTTCTCTGGAATTAATACTTTTGCAGTGGTAACTCAGATCATTTCCGTTTGTCTCGGAATTATTCAAAAACCTCTGCGTTTCTCTGCGTTTCCTCTCCCTCTCTGCGCTCTCTGCGTTAAAAAACATCTTCTTCCAATGCAAGCGGATTCGAGATTACGTGATAACTCTGATGAAAAATAATACAATTCACAGTCATTCGGTATAAATTTATCCGAGATCGATTTGAGAGCGCTGAACAATTTTCTAAAATTCGGATGTTGCGTGGTCTTCCCTACTACTCAAAACGTGCTGTAGGGGATGGTTGGATTTTGGTGGGTGATGCTAATTTCTTCATCGATCCTCTAGCAATTAGCAAATTTTAAGACAGATCTAATTCAGTGGTAATTTTACTATGTTGACAACGAAAGAATTTTTTATCGGAGTTGTTGCTGTTGTCTTTTTACAGCGATTATTTGAGCTACGTATCAGCCAACGTAATGTAGCATATCTACTTGCCCAAGGCGGCCGAGAACACGGTTCTAACTATCTTTGGCTGGTGAAGCTGTTACAATTAAGCTGGTTTGTAGCGATGATTGCAGAAGTTTTGTTGCTGGATCGACCCTTTGTACCAGCTTTGGCTGTGGTA
This sequence comes from Potamolinea sp., assembly GCA_042408245.1. Lineage (GTDB taxonomy): Bacteria > Cyanobacteriota > Cyanobacteriia > Cyanobacteriales > Coleofasciculaceae > Potamolinea. The sequence continues at coordinate 66,876 of JAYFMV010000062.1, read as the reverse complement.
GGTGTCAGTGCAGCGATCGCAGGCCAAATACTGCGCTATTTATCCATGCGAACCCTAGGAAAACGCTGGACTCTTCCCATTATTACAATTCCTGGTATACCTTTAGTTACTAATGGCATCTACTGTTACCTACGCCATCCCAATTGGCTAGGAGTAATTTTGGAAATTGCCGGGATACCGCTGATCCATACAGCCTATCTCACAGCCATCTTTTTTACATTATCCAATGCTGTGCTGATGGTAAAGCGTATCCAAAGAGAGGAACAAGCTTTAAGTAAAGACAATAATTATGCTTATGTTTTTGCAGGCCAACCTCATTTTATTCCTAGCATCCGACTTAGGGTAAACTTCCCTATCCTAATGAAACTTTTGGCGATCACAATTAAGCCTATAAGCTTGATAATTCCTGCTTCCTTGGTCATGTACTCGATGATCTCTAGCTTTTGGGTGTCACGAGCCATCTACATTGCTGCTAAGCTTGGTATTGCAGATTATCTACAGCAACCCAAAACTGTAGAGGAACTAGCAACGCTTACGGATACTCACGCACCCTCCCTCTATCGAATACTACGTGCTCTCGCTAGTGTGGGTATCTTTGCAGAGGACGATAAGCACCGTTTTAGACTCACACCCTTAGCTGCTACATTGCAGACTGATGCTACTGGTTCGCTGCGTTTCATGGCGATCGCCGAACTAGGAGACGAACGTTACTTAGGTTGGGGTAACTTCCTACACAGTGTCAAGACCGGTGAGACGGCCTTTGACCAGGTTACTGGTATGAGCATTTGGGACTACTACGCTCAAAATCCTGAAAATGGTAAATTTTTTAACCTAGCCATGACAGATTTGACCGCAAATGTGGTAGAGGCTGTTCTGGAAAGCTATGATTTTTCATCATTGAACACAGTTGTGGATGTCGGAGGAGGACAAGGTAGCCTGATTTCCGCCATCCTTAAAGCTAACCCCACTCTCAAGGGTATTCTCTTTGACATGCCATCTGTGATTGAAGATGCTATACCTAAACTTGCAGCAGATGGCGTTGCTGACCGCTGTGTAGGGGTGGGAGGAAACTTTTTTGAGTCAGTTCCTGGAGGTGGTGATGCTTATCTACTCAAGTGGATTATCCATGATTGGGATGATTCACAGGCGATCGCTATTCTGAGAAACTGTTATCAAGCGATGTCAGATAACGGCAAACTGTTACTAATTGAGTTAGTTGTTTTCCCTGGAAATGACCAACCGATTGCCAAACTTATGGATCTGAATATGTTAGTGATGATGGGTGGACGGGAACGCACAGAAACAGAATATCGAGCGCTTTTGCAAGCAGCAGGATTCCAACTAACTCGGATTATTTTTACTCGCTTGCCGGTGAATGTGATTGAAGCGATAAAGACATAGTTAGCCAGTCATATCGAATCTGTTGGTATCAGAATTATTTTTTTAACGCAGAGGGCGCAGAGTAAAAACGCAGAGTAGCACAGAGTTTTGTTGAAAAATGTTTGTTAATTCCGATACCAGCGTAAACTATAGCGTTTCCTAGTCTCGTGAGGTACATCCTTGAGCTTCAAGTCCCCCTTTTTAAGGGGGATTTAGGGGGATCGAATTGTACCTCACACGAGAGAGAATCGCTATATATCATTTTATCTTGCTCGTTGAAAAGCTTAAGTTAGTCCTTAACTCCCCAATCTTTGCTGGTTAAAACTTAGCTGAGTGGGAATAATTGGTAATTAAAAGATTACTGTTTGATCAAAGTTACTGCTTAGGGAAAATCAATGGAAGGGCGAAGCATTCGTGTAGAAGAACCTTTGTAAACAACATACATTAAGGCACGAATGCTTCGCCCCTACAGGCGTATTTCGACTTGGAAAAGAGGTCTAATGCTTACTGGCAAAGGGTTTACTATCAATTTTCCTGGAGTTTAAAATCTAATGGACATTTTCGCGACAGAAAAAGAGGCTACATCCTCGTTCGCATTGAAACCTATTGATGCTGAAATCAAGTTTCCTAGTGCCAACGCATTTACATACAACTTTTACAAGCAGGAATGTGGGGAATTATTTGGGAGCGTATCCTTAGATAAACCAACTCTTACCTATGCCAATTTAATTTCTAACACCTTAGCAATATTTTATGACCTCGGCAACATAACATACGACCCTTTCCTGACCAAAACCGTAGATATTTTTAATCTAGTAGGTCTAGCTATAAACTATGTGATTGCTACTGGAAATCTAGACAATTTTCCTAGCAGTATCTCCTCTTTAATCGAAGCAGCTAGCCCTGGTAATGACACTACCTTCCCTGGGCAACCAGGAGATAATTTGATACTTGGTCGTGGTGGTAGTGATCGGCTTCTTGGTGTCAATCCTGGTGATCTTCTTCCTGGTACAAATGAAATAGATATTTTAATCGGTGGCCCCAATATTTCCAGCATTCCTGGACTTAACAACGACTTTTATATTTTGGGTGATTATAACAAGGCTTACTACGCCGACAACCAGGGAAATTTAGGCGCTGATGGCTTTGCTTATCTTCCATTTTTTAACTCCAAAACAGATACCATTCAACTCCACGGTACTCCCAATGACTACTCTATAGTTAACTTTAAAGGAGATAGCCTCACAGGTCGCGCAGAAAGCGGAACAGCTATATTTCTGAATGGTTCAGAACCTGATCTGATCGCCGTTTTACCTGGAGTTTCTGGTCTAAGTTTGGATGGTAAATATTTCAACTATGTTAATACACCGCCACCCAAAGAAATACAACCGCAGACTCAGCAGTTTGGAACTGCTAGTTTTGAAACAGCAATTGGTGTTTCTACAGACAGCAATGGCAATGTCTACGTTTCGGGATTAACGGGAGGTTCATTAGGAGGCCCTAATGTTGTTGGTTCACCTGATTCTTATCTGGCTAAGTATGACAGCAATGGTAACCAAGAGTGGATTCGACAATTTGGGACTTCCGCTCTTGAATACGCTTTTGGTAATGTAGTTGATAGCGAGAACAATATCTACATTGCGGGAGCTACTAAAGGAAGTTTAGCCGCACCCAATCCTGGTGGCTCGGTGGATGCTTATATATCAAAATATGACACCGATGGTAATCAATTGTGGATAAAGCAGATTGAAAGTGCCGATTTTGAAGAGTCCTATCATCTCGCTATTGACACCCAGAATAATGTCTACATTACGGGAGGCACGACCGGTGATTTGGGAGGAAAAAATGCTGGAATCACATCAATTACAGGTGATCCTTATGTAGCCAAATTCGATAGCGATGGTAACCAAATGTGGATTAAACAGTTTGGGAGCCCTGAATTTGAAGACGCTTTTGGCATTACCACGGACATCAATGATAATATCTTCGCTACGGGATGGACTGCTGGCGATTTAGCGGCAAAAAATGCGGGAGCATATGATTGTTGGCTAACCAAATACGATACTTTTGGTAACCAGTTGTGGACGAGTCAGTTTGGTAGTTCTAATTATGACTTTGCTTGGGCTAATGCTACCGATAGTTTTGGCAATATCTACATGACAGGATGGACTCTTGGTAGCTTGGAGGGAGAAAATGCTGGCTTGGAAGATGGCTTTTTGGCCAAATATGACACAAATGGTAATCAGGTGTGGATTAAACAATTTGGCAGTACTGGTGCTGACCAAGCTTATACTATCAGCATCGACAGCAATAATTTGGTCTATGTAGCGGGTTTGACTACTGGTGATTTGGGAGGACCGAATGCGGGATCTGACGATGCTTTTCTGGCCAAGTTTGACACTAATGGCAATTTGTTAGGAATCGATCAGTTTGGGACTGTTGGTGTTGATACCGCTTATGGAATCAATGCTAAGTTCCCTGATCAGGTATATGTTGCGGGAGTTACTGATGGTTCCTTGGGGGGAATTAATGCAGGGTCTTATGATGCTTTTTTGTCGATAAGAAATTCCGTTGATATTTAGTTAACAGATATTTTTTGTGCTGTTTCAAAGCCTAGATGTTTATGCAATCTGTTGTTAGTATTCACAATCTCAACCATTACTTTGGCAAAAGAACACTTCGTAAACAAGTTGTATTTGATATAAATCTGGAAATTAGGTCAGGAGAAATTGTTATTCTGACCGGACAATCAGGGTCAGGTAAAACCACATTGTTATCCTTGATTGGTGGTTTGCGTTCTGTACAATCAGGTAGTCTGAGAATCTTAGGTCAAGAGTTGCATGGAGCAAACAAAGACCAATTGGTAATGGTACGTCGCCAAATTGGCTATATTTTTCAAGCTCACAATTTGCTACAGTTCATGACAGCTAGAGAGAATGTACAAATGTCAGTTGAACTACACGAAAATATTTCTGATAAAAAAGCTCGTGCTAAGTCCGAGGCTATACTTAGGGCAGTTGGCTTAGGAGAACGAATCAACTATTATCCTAGTAATCTCTCAGGAGGACAAAAGCAGCGAATAGCGATCGCCCGTGCTTTGGTAAGTCATCCGAAATTGGTTTTAGCAGACGAACCCACTGCTGCATTAGACAGTAAAACTGGTCGAGAAGTTGTAGATTTAATGCAGTGTTTGGCGAAGGAACAAGGATGTACCATCATGCTTGTAACTCACGATAATCGTATTTTGGATATTGCTGACCGCATCCTTCATATGGAAGATGGTCAGTTAGTAAAAGAAGTGTTTCCAGAAGCTTCTTTTGGTTGATAATTCCCTAGTTAAATTTGATTTTGTTTAAGAACAAATAGAAAATGCTGAACGACTGAAGAACGACTGAAGTCGCGGCTACATAAACGAAGCCTGCCTACGCAGGCTAAAATTCTTAAGGCTGCGTAGGCAGACGAGAGCTTGTGTAGCCCCACCCTTTAGGGTGCGGGTTTGTATTGACAAAAAAACTGCCTACGCAGGCTAAAATTCTTAAGGCTGCGTAGGCAGACGAGAGCTTGTGTAGCCCCACCCTTTAGGGTGCGGGTTTGTATTGACAAAAAAACTGCCTACGCAGGCTAAAATTCTTAAGGCTGCGTAGGCAGACGAGAGCTTGTGTAGCCCCACCCTTTAGGGTGCGGGTTTGTATTGACAAAAAAACTGCCTACGCAGGCTAAAATTCTTAAGGCTGCGTAGGCAGACGAGAGCTTGTGTAGCCCCACCCTTTAGGGTGCGGGTTTGTATTGACAAAAATAGGATGCACCCCTTGTAATCTCTCTCCAAATCCTCCCTGAAGTTGACTTTTTTGCAAGAACAGTAGTTTGCAGGGCTATACTTGGATTGCATCCGCCAGAAGGTACGCTAAACCTACCCGCAAGCGCGATTCTTCAGGCTTAGGGGAGTGAGATCAGCAAATGACCAAAAGTTCTCAATCTATCGTCAACGATACCAACAATAGCCGCACATACAGCCCTCATGGCACATTGGTTCTCGAACTAGATTTGATGCTTCGTGCACGCTACCCAATACTTTACCTAGTCGCGGTGGAAGAAGAACCAGTAGAAGAAGTTTTGCGGGAAGTAACATTGCTGTCTGAACCGGAGCGTAAGTTATTGTTATGGGATATAGTTCGCGGCTGGAATGATAATAGCGCCGATAAAGGTTCCGTGATGGGGGCGCTAAGTCGAATTGCTAAGACAGATGAGCGAGAAAATACGATTTTTGTACTAAGAGATTTGCATTTTATTTTGCAAAATCCTAATAGTCCAGCCAATGCTCCGGTAGTTAGAGAATTAAAAAATCTCACCAGGGAACTCAAACGCAGTCGCAAAACTTTAGTATTAACCAGTCATACTTTAGCATTACCTCCTGAATTGAAAGAAGAGGTAACGGTAATTGATTTTCCTCTCCCCAATGTACAGGAGATTAATTACTTACTTGAGCAATTGGTAGTCCCGGAAAAACTCAAACTAAGCGGTTTAGCGAAAGAACAAATTATTAAAGCGTGTCAAGGATTAAGTAGAGCGAGAATTAGACGGCTACTTTCTAAAGCTTTGGCTGCGAAACAACAGGTAGATGAGACAGATATTGCAGGGGTTTTGGAGGAGAAGAAACAAGCGGTTCGTCAGACAGGAATATTGGAGTTTTTCACAACGCGAGAATCTCTGAAAAGTGTAGGAGGATTGGAGAATCTGAAGCAGTGGGTAAGGATGCGTCAAGATGCTTTTACTGAGGAAGCGAGACGTTACGGTATTCCTAATCCCAAGGGTGTTTTACTGGTAGGAATTCAAGGCACTGGTAAATCTCTTTCTGCTAAAACTATCGCTCATGAGTGGCGATTGCCTTTGTTACGTTTAGATTCAGGGCGTTTGTTTGGGGGAATTGTTGGGGAGAGTGAAAGCCGAGTCAGACAGATGATTCAATTAGCAGAAGCAATGGCTCCCTGTGTGTTATGGATTGATGAAATTGATAAGGCTTTTGGTAATATTTCTAGTGGAATTGATGGAGATTCTGGCACGTCTCGCAGGGTATTTGGTAATTTGATTACTTGGATGCAGGAAAAAACAACTCCTGTGTTTATTGTGGCTACTGCTAATAATGTGAGGATTTTGCCTGCGGAGTTGTTACGTAAAGGTAGATTTGATGAAATCTTCTTTTTGAATTTGCCGACAGAAGCGGAACGCAGCGAAATATTTAAGGTACATTTGCAGAAGTTACGTCCTTCTCGTTTGCGAGATTTTGATTTAAGTTTGTTAGCAAAAACTGCGATAGAGTTTAGTGGAGCAGAAATTGAGCAGGTGGTTGTAGATGCGATGCACCGAGCATTTTTTGAGCGAACTGCTGATGGTAATCGGCGTGATTTTACGACTCAGGATATCTTAAGAGCGATAGAAGATACGGTTCCTTTGGCGGCGATCGCTCGCGAACAAATTGCAGATTTGAAACATTGGGCCGCAGATGCGGGAGCGAGAACTGCTTCTCATGATACGCGGTTAGTTGATGAGTTGAAAACTTACACTCAGCAGCGAGGTATTGGCCCTTTGGAAGTTGATTAAATTTGTCGAGTTCCTAACATTAAGCGTTGTTGGATCAATCCCAGATCAGAACCCCCCCAACCCCCCTTAGTAAGGGGGGAGTCAAAAGTCCAAAATCCAAAATCCAAAATCCATATGTCTCATTTCACAACAATTAAAGTCCAAATCAAGAATGGTGAAACTCTGCATCAAACTTTGCGGGAGTTGAAATATCAGGTAGTGTGCAATACACAGGTTCGGGGATACGCGGGTGATAAAACAAATGCTGAATATGTGATTCGGCAGAGTAATGGTTATGATTTAGGTTTTCGTCGCAATGGTGAGGATTACGAATTAGTTGCAGATTTTTGGGGAGCGAAGATTAATCAGCAGGATTTTATTAATTCAATAATGCAAAAATATGCTCATAAAACTCTGATGATGTCGGTACAGGAACAGGGTTTTAATATTGAGGAAGAAGAAGTTTTGGCAGATGGAACTGTGCGGGTAGTTGTGGGTAAATGGGTGTGAAATTTGGGTGTATTTCAAATCAGCCAGGGAATTAATTCCCTGTCTCATAGCTAAAGTCCTCTGAAGAGGACTAAATACTTACACTCACAATATAGCAATTCTCAGTTGCGCGCGTGTACATCAGAAAAACCTAACCCCCAACCCCTTCCCACCTCTCCCTAGCCCTCTCCTAAGAGGAGAGGGAAAAGGAATAATATTTTTAGCTGGAAGGGGAGTAAGAATCAAAGCCTCTCTCAGTTAAAAAAGTAGATCCGCTTCCCTCTCCTCTTAGGAGAGGGTTAGGGAGAGGTGGAGAGAGGTTTGGAGAGAGGTCTAATGATTTGAGTCCATTTTAATGGACTTGAGCTATTAGCCAGGGGTTTAAACCCCTGGCGGAATGTGCGGTTTACGGATAAGGGATATATTGGGCCCATCACCCCGAACGTTCCGCTGTCCAATGTCGATCCGAAGATTGATAAACTATCACACCTTCAAGAGAAGCTTGCTTGATCAATTCATTCACTTCCTCCAAAGTAAATGCAGCATAGAGAGAGTCACTGAATAATTGCTTTTGCTTACTGTTGCAATCTGCAGCAACATTTTCAACTATATTGTTGAGAATTTCAGGAGAATCAGGACGAATCAAATCCCGCAACAAAATTGCACCATTCGGTTTAAGTACTCGCTTCAATTCTTGTAAGAAAGGTAGGGGATTTGGTAAATGATGGATCAGACTATTGGAGACGACCATATCGAAGTGTTCATCTGGATAAGGCAATTGTTTGGCGTCTACAAATTCCAGCTTAATTTGTGATTGAAAGTTAGCACGGGTAACATTTGCTAAGCCAACTTGTAGCATAGATTGAGCAAGATCAATGCCGATTATTTGCCACTGGGGACGCATTTGGCAGAGGATAATGGGAATGCGTGCAGTACCGGTACCGGCATCGAGAATCAAGCCAGATGGGGGGCCGATTTCAATCGCACGTGCAGCAAAAGCGGTGTTAACTTCGGTGAAGTCCATTGCGTCATATTCAATAGCCTCTTGGTCGCTATCCATGACTTCCGGTTCGGTGACTCGCTGCATTTTTTCTACTTCCTGTGACAACAACCGTACTTATTTTAAGTTGCTACCGCACTCCCCAGATTTTGATGCTTCCGTCCGAACTTCCACTGACAAGAGTTTGCCCATCCGGGCCTTATGGCGACAGAATTAACCCCGCCTAAATGCCCTTCAATAGTTCTGATCAATTCCCCAGTCTGGAGATGCCAAACTTTGATGGTTCTGTCCCAACTCCCACTGACAAGAGTTTGCCCACCCGGGCTGATCGCGACTGAATTAACCCCGCCTAAATGCCCTTCAATAGTTCTGATCAATTCCCCAGTCTGGAGATGCCAAACTTTGATGGTTCTGTCCCAACTCCCACTGACAAGAGTTTGCCCATCCGGGCTGATCGCGACTGAAAGAACATAGTCTGAATGCCCTCTCAGAGTTCTGATCAATTCCCCAGTTTGGAGATGCCAAATTTTGATGCTTCCGTCCGAACTTCCACTGACAAGAGTTTGCCCATCCGGGCTGATGGCGACGGAATTAACCAAGCCTGAATGCCCTTGAATAGGTCTGATCAATTCCCCAGTCTGGAGATGCCAAACTTTGATGGTTCTGTCCCAACTCCCACTGACAAGAGTTTGCCCATCCGGGCTGATGGCGACGGAATAAACCGAGAATGAATGCCCTTTCAGAGTTCTGATCAATTCCCCAGTCTGGAGATGCCAAATTTTGATGGTTTTTTCCCTACTTCCACTGACAAAAGTTTGCCCATCCGGGCTGATGGCGACTGAATTAACATAGTCTGAATGCCCTTTCAGAGTTCTGATCAATTCCCCAGTTTGAAGATGCCAAATTTTGATGGTTTTTTCCCTACTTCCACTGACAAAAGTTTGCCCATCCGGGCTGATGGCGACTGAATTAACATACCCTGAATGCCCATGACCAAAAGTACGTAAACACTCAAAAAATCGCCAGGGATTGTATTCTTGTAACGCCTGTTTAACTTTCGGATCTGTCCTTTCCCTAAGTAGCAGATATGCCGTATTTTTTACTTTCCCTGATTCATCCTGCAAAGCCCGAATCACCAAATCTAAGCCTGCTTCCCCATACTTCAACGCCTCGGAAAGTGCAGCAATTCTTTGTTCTTCAATCGCACTAGCCAAGCGATTTTTAACACCTTCCAGCCCACCCAAAATTATGCTACCTACAGGGGGTGAGGCTTGTCCACCAAGCACCGCATCATCTTTTCTCGGCTTATTGGGATTCTCTGCCATTGCAATGTTACCTCTTACAAAGGAAGTTTGATGATTTGACTATAGCCTTTAAACCCAATAGAAAAATCAGTTTCGTCGTTATAATAAGCCCCAGCTAAGTTAGCCTGATTGAGGTTTATTCCAGTGAGTTTCGCCCCACTCAGATTTGCCCCACTTAAGTCTAAGCTGGTGAATTTTGCCCCTACCAAATTTGCCTTACTCAAGTTTGTCCCACTCAAGTTTGCTTCACTAATATTAGCCCAACTTAGGGTTACTTCGCTCAAGTTTGCCCCACTAATATTAGCCTCACTCAAGTTTGCTTGTCTTAAGTTTGCCCCTTGCAAATTTGCTTGAATCAGATCAGCTTTCTGCAAATTTGCCCCACTCAAATTAGCACCTATGAGATTTGCATCGCTCAAATCTCCATTAATGAGAGTGACGTTACTAAGGTTAGCTTGACTTAAATTTGCGCCAACCAAATATACCCGATTTAGATAGGCTTCACTGAGATTAGCCTCACTTAAGTCAATCTCACATAACTCTGCCCAAGGTAAGTTTACTCCACTCAAATTAGCCTTGTTGAAATTCCTTTCTCCAGCTTCGTAACGCTTGACGATTTCCTGAGAAAGCCTAGTTATGTATTGAACTAATGCTTGTTTAACTTGAGGTTGTGGATTCTTTCCCAGGAGAGAATAGGCTGCTTGGTGAATGTACCATTCCGCATCATCTAAAGCAGAAATTAACAAATCTAATCCTGCTTGTCCATAATTCAACGCATCTTTTAGTGCAGCTATTCTTTGCTCAAGATTTGCATTTGCTAAGCGTAATTTAACGCCGTCAATTCCTCCTAAAACCATATGTCCCGCCAAGACTGAAGCTTGATTACCAAGGACAAGATCGTAATTTTTAGGCTGATTAAAATTATCTGTCATTGTATCTTGATTTGAGATGAGACGACTGAAGTCGCGACTACAAAAACACCACATTCGCAAAGGCTGACTATAACACTCCCAGCCTGCGTAGGCAGGCTTTGTTCCTGTAGCCCCACCCTTCAGGGTGCGGGCGAATTTTGCTGCGTCCACCTTCGCGAACTATAACACTTTCAGCCTGCGTAGGCAGGCTTTGTTCCTGTAGCCCCACCCTTCAGGGTGCGGGCAAATTTTGCCATATATCTATTACTGAAGTTTAGCGATCGCCCCCCGATCAACTAACACCTTCCTAGTCAACAAATCCTTAACCGTCGCCAACAATACCCGTTGTTCATTCACCTCAAAAACTACCGAAATTCTATCTACCCCAATTTCCCCTGGCGGTTCCAAATGCGCCACACAAACTTGTTCTTGACTACTATTAAAAGAGCGAAAATAATTTTGTTGATTTAGCTGACTACTGGTCATTTTACCTTGCGCATCATAGATAACCTCCGCTTGGGAGATAGCTGCTAATTCACCAATATCTAATCTAATCTCCTCTTGTCCTTGAGTTGCCACTTGTAAAGTTAGCGGTTCTGTTCTCTGACAAGGATAACGCCGTCCTTTTTCAAACAAAGTGAAATAAGAATATTGTCTCGCGTAAGGTTCCCATAAACGGATGGTATAGCTATGTCGTAAGTAATCCTCTACCTCGACTAACTGACCTAATGCTAAGGCTCCATGAGCAACAGCTTCAAATGGTTTATCTAACTTTACTTTCTGTCGCCCAAAGTAGGAAATTACCAACTGTTGTACTGCGGGAATCTGACAGCTTCCTCCGACTAACAGTACTTGTTCAATATCGGCTTTGCTGACACCTTTAGCAAGGGCGATCGCCAAAACTTCATCTAAAGCTTGTCGCACTTGTTCTAATAACTGTCTATCTTCCAGGATTTCTGTAAACTCAGCTTGAGTCAAATGCAATTCGTGGGAGATAAAATTGTCATCATCAAACCAACTCTCCTTAGCTTCTGTAGCAGTTGAAAGTTTCACCTTTAGTCTTTCAGCAATTTCTAATAAATTTTGCCAGCCAATTTCTTGAACCTCCTGTCTGGATGATCCAATTTTCCGCAGGTAATGTTCAACAATCCAGTCATCAATATCAACTCCACCGATATAAGCATCTGACTTGGCTATAACTTCCGCCTTAACCCCTCCTTGGTAAAGAGAGGAACCGAGAACAGAGAGATTACTCTCTCCTGTAGTAAGAGAAGGTAGGGAGGGGATCTGATTTGAGATTGAGGTAGTAGCAGTAGTACGAACTAAGCTTAAATCCAAAGTTCCACCGCCAAAATCTACAACCAAAATTACAGAACCTGGGCGTTTCACCGCGTAACCCAAAGCAGCAGCAGTAGATTCATCTACTAGCTGAACTGCTGGCAAATCTAACCTTTGCGCTAAGTCTCTAAACCAATCAAGATATAGTTCAAAGGCTCCCACTGGTACAGTAAAAACTACTGATTTTGGTTGTATTTTTCTGGAATATAACTGCTGCAAAATTTGCTGAAGAAACAATTCTGAAATAGATTCAGCCGTGTATTGTTGACCTTCGATTTGACGTACTGGGGGTCGATATTCCGCCACTAAGTCACGCTTAAAGGCTTGAAATAATCTTTCCGGTTGGGCAAAACCCAGACGTTGCACACGGACTTGTTCGCCAAATAACAGTTTATTTTGTCCCTGGACAAATACTAAACTTGGTACTACATTAACCGCACCCGCAGATGTTTCAAATCGGCGTGAAAGCTTATCAAATTTTAGTGTCTGGGCTTCCAGTGTTACAGGATCTTGGATGCAAACAACGGTGTTGCTAGTTCCAAAATCGATAGCGATTACTGTCATGTCAATTCAAAGTTAACGCCTGAAAAATTTTCAACTTACTTGCTTGTTTGCATCTCTTTATAAATTCTCCCAATCCCCAATCCCCAATCTCCCATTCAATTTTGAATTATTGTTGGGAGGTTACGGCTAACTTTTGCGGGACACAAAATCTTCTCTCCATCTCGATACCCTACAAAGCGAATAAAAACTAATTCCCCAGCTTCTATATCACTAGCATCAGCTTGATGTAACTGAGGATTGTAGGGTACTTGTTCCCATACCTGACCAATTTTTTCATAACCCCATTTCTCGATCAGATGATCTATAGGAGAAAATAGTGAAATCAAGTTTTTAGCAAGAATATTGGGTTTGGCGTTGATGAGTTGCTGAATGCTGGGATAGCTGGTTAGCAAAGTCTGCAATTGCTGAAATGTTGAGTAATTTAAGTCTGTTGTTAATTCCAGACTCTGATTTTGCAGCGCTTCGCGTAAGTGTAAGCATTCATTACGAAGCTCTTTTGTTAATTCCAGACTCTGATTTTGCAGCGCTTCACGTAAGCGCAAGCATTCATCACGAAGCTCTTTTGTTTCTGATTCTAACAAAGCTTTGGAGGTGGGAGTATCTAGAAGACCAAAGTTTTCCAGTAGTTCTTCTATTGTCCAATCTAAAGCCTTAGCAAGTCGAGTTAATTGTTTAAGCGGAAGTAAAGCTAATTCTCCGCTCCGCACTTGATGCATTTGCGAAGATGTTAAATTTGCTTTTTGTTGCAAAGACACAAAGCTTACCATTCCCAGTTCATTCAAGCGAGACATGAGAAGCTGGTCATATTTCAGAGGAGGTGAAGGAAGTATTTTTGAACGCGAATCAATATAAACTACTACTAAGAAAGCACCTCCTAAAATCATGAGGCTACTTAAGTTTGGTACTGCTGCGTTAAAGTTATCTAACATAATGCACTCATCTGTATTTTGTTATTAATCCTATTGAGATTTTAACCACAGATGGACACTAAATGATTCGTGAATTCCAGATCCCAGACTTCTCTAAGAAGTCTGGGATCTGGGGCTTTGGCAAATTTCTACATCTGGGTTAAGGAAATATCTTCTGGTGTTGTCAGTTTTTCTTCACTTTCGTAATATTCTGGCAATAGTTCTTGAGAAGTAATTTCTCCCAGCGAGTCTTCAATTCCTTGGGTGGTATTGGTACAACTGGAACCAGAAGCATTAAGGACGGTTTCGATAATTTTGCCGTCTTTGCCAATGCGATACTCAATTTTTTGATATTCAGTCATAAAAGTTGGTGGTTGTTAGTGGTTAGTTGTACAGCCCTACGGGCATGAAAACGGTTGTCAGTTGTTAGTTGTTTGATAAATAACCAATAACAATAGACCTCTTGCAAAAGTCGTAATGTATCTGTAGGGGCTATAGCGTTAGCGAAGCGGGGCGCTCTTAGCGCACAGCGGTAGCGACGCGGGGCGCTCTTAGCGCACAGCGGTAGCGACGTAAGGAGCGTCAGCATTCGTGCCTAGATTTACGCCACTTTTGAGTAAATTATTACACGAATGCTTAGCCCTTTTAGGATTTATGCAAGAGGTCTAATGACTACTGATACTTAAGAGTAGCTAATAACTTGACGCCGTATTCTGCTTCAAATACGGCTTTTTCATAATCTAAACTCCAAAGTTCTAAGGCACAGTCATCATCTGGATCAGATGGCTGTAGATGTAAGTGTAGTTGTTGGGAATTGGGATAGTATTCACAGTGTACTCGCCCAATTGCACCAATTTGTCTCCTGTCGAGAGCAACAGCTAAGCGTAAAATAGCACTGAGTTGATTAACTAAAACTCGCTGCTGTTTAGTAGATAAGTTGCTGTAGCTTTCGTGTTTTTTCTTGGGAGAACTGCGACGATGGTAACGCGCTAGATTGGCAATTACTTCAATTTCTGCTTCCGCAAAACCTAAAAGTTCGCCGTTGCGAATCAAATAATAAGAGTGTTTGTGGTGGGAGGAATGACTGATAAATAATCCACATTTGTGTAAAATTGCTGCAGCCCAAAGCAATTCTTTTTCTTCAGTTCCCCAGTTGTGGAGATATCCCCTGGTTTGATTAAATATGCTTAGGGCAAAGTTAGCAACGCGGTCGCTATGTTCCAAATCTACCTGATATTTCTGAGCTGTTTTCTTGACGCTACGTTCCCGAACTGAACCTTGGTAGCGCAATCTATCTTCAATCAATCCGTGGGATAGCATCCAGTCAACAATTACCCCTTCCCGAAGTGCTCTTTCCCCAATCGTCAGATACTCAACTCCCAGCAGTGTCATTGCTTCCGATAAAATTAACGCACCAGCGACGATAATTTCTGAACGTTTGTCTGACATTCCAGGAAGTGTATTGCGTTCTAAACAACTCATGGAAGCTAAACGCTTCAGCATTTCCTTAATGTCTTTGCGACTCAATTGATAACCATTGAGGGGATTTGGTAATGTCCCCAATTTTTCTCTCGCATGAAGTATCGCTAGGGTTTCAATGGTTCCCGATGTTCCCACTAAACGTGGTCTTTCACCTGGTTTTAAATTAGTCAGTAATTCCTGAATCTCTCTCTCTAACATTCCCCGAATATAGGCTTGCAAGTATTGAAACTCGCTGTGACTAATTGGGTCATTTTTGATAAACTCAGCAGTGAGACGTACTGCTCCTACCCTAGTACTGCTGAGAAAACGGGGTTCATGACTATCCCCCAAAATCAGTTCTGTGGAACCACCACCGATATCAATAATAATGTGGGGGTGATTGTTGAATTCCATCCCCGACAAGACACCTAAATAGATACGTCTGGCTTCTTCTTGTCCGGAAATTAAGTTGACAAATAAACCCAATTCTTCATATACTTGCTGTAAGAATTCTCGCCCATTTGGTGCTTCTCGCACAGCGCTGGTAGCGACGGCTACAATTTGTTCTGCGTTGAAACTTTTGGCTAATTCCTGACAGCGTTGTAAAGTGGCGATCGCCCGTTTTATCGCTGCTGTTGTCAAACCAATTTTCGGATCGCAATCGCCCAATCTTACTGTATCTTTCTCCTTGGCAATAATCGTAAACGCCGGTAGCGCTGGCTTAATTTGCACTACTACCATGTGAATCGAATTTGTACCAATATCAATCGCAGCAAGAATGCGGTCTTGCTCTGCATCTTGAGTATAATTACCTAAAGAGGTTTCGTTTTTAAAGGAATTAACCATGCCAATGTATCGAGGGTAACGACACGACGCCAGACTCTATGCATAAAGATATCGTTAAAGGGGATTTAGTATATTCCTTGATTATTAAAAACTCAAACTTTTTCCATGCTTACCGAGCAACAACCAAATTCTCAACCCCTCTGGTTAACGATTATTAAGCTTCTGCGCTGGGATAAGCCAGCAGGACGCCTGATTTTGATGATTCCTGCATTGTGGGCTGTCTTTTTAGCTGCTGCTGGAAAGCCACCTGTAGCGCTTGTAGGTGTGATTATCCTGGGAACTTTAGCAACCAGCGCACTCGGTTGCGTGGTCAATGATTTGTGGGATCGGGATATTGATCCGCAAGTGGAAAGAACGCGCGATCGCCCTCTTGCTTCTCGTGCCCTCTCTGTCCAAATCGGCGTTGTCATCGCTTTAATTGCGATGGGATGCGCCGCAGTACTGGCTCTTTACCTCAATTCTTTCACGTTTTGGCTCTGCGTTGCCGCAGTACCAGTAATTGTTTTTTACCCATCAGCTAAACGGGTGTTTCCTGTACCTCAATTGGTGCTTTCAATTGCTTGGGGTTTTGCTGTTTTGATTAGTTGGAGTGCGGTTACAGCTAATCTGGAAACTGCTACTTGGTTACTTTGGGGCGCAACGGTACTTTGGACATTAGGATTTGATACTGTATATGCAATGCCAGACCGCGAAGATGACCAAAAAATTGGCATAAATTCCAGTGCTTTGTTTTTCGGTGATTATGCTGCTGAAACTGTTGGTTTCTTTTTTGCTGGTACTGCTGCGTTGTTAGCAGTTTTGGGTGTGGTGATGGAGTTACAAATTAGCTTTTGGTTGGCGATCGCTGTTGCTACTGTTGGTTGGGTTTGGCAATATCTACGTCTTCGTCAGGATGATATTCCAAGGTCTGTTTATGGTGAAATTTTCGGTCAGAATGTTTGGATAGGTTTTGTTGTTCTGGCTGGGATGATTGCCGGTTCTTTGTTTTAGTCCTGAGTTTTGAGTAGGGTGGGCAAATGTTGCCCACTTACGCATACTAACTTTAGTAAATAGCACTTCCTGAATTATTTTAAAAACAGTATATTTCTTGCAAAAGTCGGTAAACTCTTCCTGACAACAGATGGAAAGCGTTGGTATATCCTGCGTCACGGGACGTCGCTCTCTCCACTTATTCAAAGTTATCTCAATTCACAGAAAAATAGAAAGGCGATCGCCTTCTTGGCTGAGAGCTTAATGTTTATGAGAATCGATAAAGTCTTGAATTGTGGAGTGAACAGGACTCCATTTACCCTGATAATAAGTCTCTCCTTTATCCAGATAGCCTTCAGCCGCCTTGATCAGGTCTTCACAAGTATCAGGATTGTCCATTTCTTCGCTTATTTTCTTTTTTTTACCCCGTCTTTTCAAAAATGAATTGGTTGTATGGGTTTTCTTCCAAAATCTTCATTCTTCCTGGGACGCGATCTTTTTTAAACCGCGCATTTAAATCGAAATTCAAACGCAAGTAATTTTTGTCCCCACCTAAACTTTCAAGGATTTGGGCACAGATAGATTCTGAATTTTGCGCTGAAGGATTCATAAATATGTCTGGTAGACGCTTAACCCAACCCAGCGTTCCCCATCCTTTAACCTGTTGATAACTGTAGGGACGAGTGGTATTGCCAGTCCCAATGGAGAGTACAGCAATTTCATTCACATTTAATTGATTCTTGTCCTTCTTGTTTTCCATCAACAAAGCATGGGCAATCGCACTCAACTCTGGGTTATTAGCCGATACTCCACCATCGATGTGGGGAATTTTTTCATTGCTGTTATATGGGAGTTCGTAAGGTGGAAAAAACGTTGTTGCAGAGGCCGATGCGGTGCATATTTTCCATAACTCAACGTTGTCGTACCAGCACGGATTTTCACCGGGACGGTTATTCGTAAACCACGTTGTATTTCTAGAGAAAACGTCATAAGCAAGGATAAGAAGACGGGGGCTAGTTATCTCGCTAATCTTCGGAGATTTCTTTAAGTCAGCGTGAATCAATCTTTTCTGTAAAACTTTAGATAATCCCTGTTCTCCTCCTTCGTGGGAATATAATACATAACTGCCAAAAGATTGGCTTAACCACCGCCATTTCCGCTGCTAACTTACCGACTTTAAGAAGATATCTTGTCCGCAGTCCAGGTAGAGTTATCTCAGTTCCTTAGCCGCCATCTTACAGCCAATCCCCGCCGCCAGAATTTAGCCAGTGGATGTCCCTGCAATCAAGTCAAAATATTGATGTAATTCCTTTCCAGTCTTTTCTTTCAGGATCTTTTTTACTTCCATGAGAAGTTTTGCGGATAAAACTCCACGAATGCCACCCCCATCTAAAATAAGGATTTTGAAAGTCATTATACTGCCTAAAAAGTTGATTGAAAGTTTACGCTACCTAAGTTTAGTTATGATTTTGATAGGTAACTCCATTTTAGTTGAGCCTTTGGTTTTTACAATGACAAGTGATACTTTGTGAACTTCTATTTCTTGCCAAATAATCCGGACATCATATAACTATGAGAAAAATTGTAATTGGCCTTATGGGACCGGGAACTGATTTATCAGAATTTGATAGACAAAACGCCTATGAACTTGGTAAACTAATTGCCCAAGCAGGATGGATCTTACTAACAGGAGGTAGAAATGTTGGTGTAATGCAGGCTGCAAATCTTGGGGCAAAATCTGCCAATGGCCTGACTATTGGCATCTTACCAACTGCTGACGATAACGGTATTTCTCAAGCTGTGGATATCGCTATTTTTACGGATATGGGGAATGCGAGAAACAATATTAATGTTCTTTCTAGCGATGTTGTTATTGCTTGCGGTATGGGTGCGGGTACGGCTTCTGAAGTTGCTTTGGCTTTGAAGGCTTGTAAGAAAGTTATTCTGCTAACTGACAATCAAGAAAGTCAGCTTTTCTTTAAAGGCTTGTCTGCTGAAAATATTTTAATTGCAAAAACGCCAGAAAATGCTATTGCATTTGTCAAAAAAGTTCTTACTTCTCGCCAAAAATATAGCAGTCCTCAATGATTCGTGAAAGCGAGATACCCGACTTCTTAGAGAAGTCGGGTATCTGAGGCGTTTACATCTCACAATGCAGCTTTTGAGCGCAAATGATATTATTAAGTTTTATTGCCCAAATTTGATAAATTTGAGTTGATGATGATTAAAGCCCGAAACGAACCAAGAAGGTGAATTCGCTTTAATCTAGAAGACAGTTAGAGAGGAATGAACATCATGGCATACGAACTTGCTCCCTTACCTTATGACTATAAGGCACTGGAACCTCACATCTCTGCTAGTACTCTGGAGTTCCATCACGACAAGCATCACGCTGCTTACGTGACTAACTTCAATAACATGGTTAAAGACACCGACATGGCTGACAAGTCCATTGAGGAAGTCATCAAGACGACCTACAATGACTCATCCAAAGCAGGTATCTTTAACAATGCAGCCCAAGCTTGGAATCATACATTCTACTGGAATTGTATGAAATCTGGTGGCGGTGGTGCTCCTAGTGGTGCTTTAGCTGACAAAATCAATGCAGACTTCGGTAGCTACGAAAAGTTTGTAGAAGAGTTCACCAAAGCTGCTACTACTCAGTTCGGTAGTGGTTGGGCTTGGCTAGTTCTTGATAATGGTACACTCAAAATCACCAAGACTTCAAATGCAGAAAACCCGATTCCTTTGGGACAAACTCCTTTATTGACTTGTGATGTTTGGGAACATGCCTATTATCTGGATTTCCAGAATAAGCGTCCTGCTTACGTTGAGACTTTTCTCAAAAGTCTGATTAACTGGGACTTTGTGGCAGAGAATATGTCTGCTGCTTAAATCAAAGTACTCTGAATGTAGGGACGTTTCATGAAACGTCTCTATTGAATTTAGTAAACTACCCCAACTGAACTTAAGTTTAGTTGGGGCTTCTAGCTTCTCAGGTGAAAATAAAAATTATGAATAGCAAAGATTTAGCTCAATATATAGAATATACCAACAGTATTTCTAAGCCCTGGCTGTTAGTGCAACTACGCTTGAAGAAGCTACAAGAACGCCAACCAACAATTTCACCGGACGTCTACGCTAACGAACTTGCTGATATCCATGAAGACTTGATGAAACTTGGTGAATGGTGGCACGGTATTGAAGATGAAGTTTTTTGAATTATTCCGGGTTAGTTTTGTGGATTTGAGTAAACTTTTTTAAATAAGTTTTTCTAAGCCTGAAACTATCCAAGGTTAAAGACTTGCTTGCTGGTTGACTGACAAAATGCAGGGTGCAAACTAAAAATTCTATAAACCACCCTAGTAGTTACAGCCGTCAGAGGTAAACTACTCTTTTAAGTAAGTCAAACATGAACATCAAAGCTGCAATAATTTTTTCTTTAGTCACGGTTCTGTTTATAACCGCTTGTAGTCTGATCTGGCCCGAGAAGCCTGAACTTCCTCCCCTGAAGTTTGCTTATAGCGCTTGGGTTGGATACTACCCGATCGCGATCGCCCAAGAAAAAGGTTTCTTCACTAAGCAAGGGGTAAATGTTCAAACAATTTTTTTAGACGCTGATGAACCCCAGCTAGCTAATTTAGTTGCAGGAAAATATGATGGGATGACTACAACCCTAGGGAACGTGATCAGCGCTGGTACAGACAACTCCAATTTGCGCATTGTACTCAAAATCGATCAATCAGCGGGAGCTGATGTCATAGTTGCCCAACCTCAGATTAAAAGTGTAGCAGATTTAAATGGTAAAACAATTGGGGTTGAATTGGGAAAATTTGGTGAATTATTCGTCACCAAAATGCTGGAAAGCAATGGACTTACTACAGAACAAGTAACCTTGACCAAGGCGAATGAGGAACAAGTTTTAAAAGGTTTAAAAAGCAACGAAATCCAAGCAGGACATACCTGGGAACCCTTTGCCTCCCAAGCAGTTAAATCTGGCTTTCGAGTAATATTTAGCAGTGAGCAAACTCCTGGATTAATTTCCGATGTAATCGCTTTTCGAGACTTGGTGATTAAGGATCGTCCTGCTGATATTCGCGCTTTTATTCGGGCTTGGTTTCAAGCAGTAGACTATTGGAAAAACCATCTAAAGGAAGGAAATATGATTATTGGGAAAGTATTAAAAATTCCAGCCGACACTATTTCCTTAGAAGGCGTGAAATTGCTCACATTAGAAGAGAACAAGCAAGGATTTATGCCCGCTAACAGCACGGATTCTTTATATCACACAGCTCAGCTTTATGCCAACTTCTACATCCGTACTGGAGGTTTAACTCGTCCACCAGACATCAATAAATTACTTGAGCCATCTTTTCTTAAGTAAAAATCAAGCAAATAACTAAAAAATCTTAACAAGATCTAATGTCTATTGAGAGTTTGGGAGTAAGTGAAATATATTTTTAAACTTTTATCTTTAATTCAGAAAAAAGAGGTTAGCAATGTCACAAAAGAAAGCGCTATTATTGCTGTTTTTGTTTCTGATCATTGTACTGAACTTAAGCGCCTGTAATCTAACTGTGGTTAGCAAAACACAACCTCCAGCCCTAAAGATAGTTTATGACCCTTGGCCAGGATTTTTGCCCTTGGTAATTGCCCAAGAAAAAGGATTCTTCAGACAGCAAGGGGTAAAAGTAGAAACAGTCTTAACTGAAAATTCAGCAACAAAAATACCTGATTTCACTGCTGGCAAATACGATGGTATTACTTTAGCCTTGGGAAGCGTCGTAACCAGCAACGCTGCTAACTCGAATATACGGATTATCCTTGGGATAGATCGCTCAGATGGTGCGGATGCGGTGATTTCCCAACCCCAAATTCAGACAGTAGCCGATTTAAAGGGAAAGGCGATCGCCACTCGCTTAGGAGGATTTGGGGAATTATTTATTAAAAAAATGCTAGAAATTAACAAGATGAACCTTAATGATATTACGCTGCTGAACGCTAGGGGAGAACAAATCCCAGAACTTGTGCAAAGCGGAAAAACGCACGCGGGGAATACTTGGGAACCTTTCCTATCGAAGGCGATCGCAGCAGGATTACGAGTACTATTTACCAGCAAGCAAACCCCTGGTTTGATTCCTGATGTTATGGTGTTTCAAGCATCAGTGCTGCGCGAACGACCGGATGATGTGCGAGCATTTATAAGAGCATGGTTTCAGGCGGTAGACTACTGGAAAGCTAACCCCAAAGAAGGAAATGCTCTCATTGCCAATGCCCTCAAGCTTAAACCAGAAACGATTTCACTCACAGGGGTAAAGTTACTCACCCTCAAAGACAACAAACAAGCCTTTATCCCAGGCACAAATACAGAATCATTGCATTATACCACCCAGCTTTATTCTGACTTCTTTGCGCAGAGTAACAGTTTAAATTCCCATCCCGACGGTAATCAATTACTTGATCCATCTTTTTTGCAATAGCTGTTGATAAATAAGGCAGGCAATGCGGTTAGCAAAACTTTATACCCTACGAAATAAACTCATTGTCTCTTTCTGGGTTGTGGCACTCATCCCGTTGATCCTGCTGACATTCATTAACAAATATACAACCCAACAAACACTAACAAACAATGCAAACCTTGCCCTTTTTGCTGTTGCATCTCAAACAGCAACAAGTATTGACACCTTCATCACAAATAATTTAGATATTGTCCGCGTCGAAGCTGTTTTACCTGGATTAGCACAATACTTGAGTCTCCCCATAGAAGCGCGATCAAATAGTGCTGAAGAAAAAATAGCAGGTGACACTTTACGCAGTCTCAATCGCAGAGATACTGTCAATATTTTTTCCTATGCACTGCTTGACTTACAAGGCCAAAATGTCTTAGATACTTACACCCCAGATATTGATAAAGATGAATCCCAGCGCGATTACTTCACTCAACCACTCAAAACTGGCTTACCCTACGTCTCCGCAATGCGTTTGTCGCCAACAGTTCCGGGATTAGTCAATGTATATTTCAGCAGTGTAGTTCGTAAGGCGACGGGAAAAGCAGTGGGGGTTCTGCGTCTGTCTTACAACGCTACTATTGTCCAACAGTTGATTACCCAACAAACTGGCTTAGCTGGGCCAAATTCTTTCGCAATTTTACTAGATGAAAACTACATCCGTTTAGCCCACGGAACAACACCAGAATTGAACTTTAAATCAATCGTTCCTCTACCGAATACTTGGGTAAAACAACTGCAAGCTGAAGGACGTTTACCCAAGCTATCAACTGCTGAACTCTCAACCAATTTACCATCTTTTAAACAAGGTTTAGATAATGCCACTCGTAGCCTTAGTGTCTCTGGGAAGCGGCCGAATACGCCTTACTTTACAACCAAAATGGTAGGAACTGGCAAGGAGTTGCATTCTGCAGCAGTAACCAGCCTAAAAACCCGCCCGTGGTTTGTAGTTTTCTTTCAGCCACAGACAGCATTTCTTGCCCCAATTGAAGCCCAAACCCGCGTCGCCTTGTATTTAGCTATAGTCATTGCGGGTATAGTAACAGTCGCGGCTGCAATCCTTGCACAAATTTTAGCTAAACCACTCATTCACTTAACCCAAAAGGTTTCTCAATTCACCGCTGGGAACCTAGATGTGCGGGTGAAAATCAAAACTAGGGATGAAATTGGCAATCTGGCGGATTCATTCAACAGCATGATTTTGCGTATTAAAAACTATACAGAAAGTCTGGAAGCTAAAAATGATGAATTCTCGCAAATGGATCAACTAAAAGATGAATTTTTAGCCAATACTTCCCACGAACTACGAACGCCGCTCAATGGTATTATTGGTATTACTGAATCGATGATAGATGGTGCGACAGGGCAGCTAACTCAACAGCAAATCGCTAATCTTTTAATGGTTGCTTCTAGTGGGAGAAGATTGTCTAATTTAGTTAACGATCTGCTCGATTTTTCTAAGTTAAAGCACAAAAATATTGCCTTGCAAATCCAACCCGTAGGTATGCGAGAAATTGCCGATGTAGTTTTGACTATTTCTGCTCCCCTCATTGGCAAAAAATCGTTACGCTTAATTAATGCTATCCCCCCTGAGATTCCCAATGTAGATGCTGATGAAAATCGGGTTCAACAAATTCTCTACAATCTCGTTGGTAATGCTATTAAATTTACTGAATCAGGAACTGTAGAAGTTTCGGCTGTGGTTGTCAATTCTTTCTTAATACAGGGGGAAACTGCGATTTCTCATCCCACCTTTGAACCCCCTTTACTAAGGGGGGTGAGGTGGGTGGAAAATGAGCAAAGGGGAGTGTTAGCAATTACAGTTACTGATAGCGGAATTGGCATCGCTGCTGACAAATTAGACAGAATTTTTGAATCTTTTGAACAAGCTGATGGTTCAATTAGCAGAACCTACGGTGGAACGGGACTTGGTTTAGCTGTCACTAAACAACTTGTGGAACTGCATGGGGGTGAAATAATCGTACAATCTATTTTAGGAAAAGGATCGAGTTTCACCTTTACCCTTCCCCTCTCAAAATCCGTAGAAACAACAGATAAAACATCCCAAATATCCCACTACTTAAAAGCCGATTATGGCAAAACCAACACCACTCCGCAAAACCTAGAGTTATTTTCAAAATTTATCGACTTACAAATGACGGTAACACAAATACAGACTCCTCTTGCCAATCCTGAGTCTGTAGCCCCGAACAAGCGAAATTTTAATGTATTAATTGTGGATGATGAGCTAATCAATCTTCAGGTACTATCTAATCTACTTGCTCTTGGAAATTATTCCTATATTGCCGCTCAAAATGGCTTGGAAGCAATTGAATTAATTGAAAATGGTTGTAATCCAGATTTAATTTTACTTGATGTCATGATGCCGAAAATGACAGGTTATGAAGTTTGTCGAAAAATTCGCGAAAAATTTCCAGCTACTGAACTACCCATTGTTTTGCTTACAGCCAAAAATCAGGTTTCAGATTTGGTAGAAGGTTTTGCTGCTGGTGCTAATGATTATCTGACCAAACCATTTTCTAAGAATGAACTTTTTGCTCGTCTCACAACTCATATTCAATTAGCAAAAATTAATCAATCTTATAACCGTTTTGTGCCTAGAGAATTTCTGAATTTTTTAGAAAAAAAAAGCATTATTGACGTGCAATTGGGCGACCAAGTACAGCGAAATATGACAATCATGTTTGCTGATATTCGCTCGTTTACAACGCTTTCAGAAACCATGACTCCTAAAGAAAACTTCAATTTTCTTAACTCTTACTTGAATAGAGTAAGCCCAGTTATCAGGAAGAATAATGGCTTTATTGATAAGTATATTGGCGATGGATTGATGGCATTGTTTCCAGAAGAACCTGAAGACGCTTTACGCGCTGCCATTGAGATGCAAAAGCAAGTATCTCTTTATAATTGGCATCGTCGAAAACAGGGTTATCTACCCATTTCTATCGGTATTGGACTCCATACCGGAAATGTCATGTTAGGCATGATTGGTGAGGAAAAACGCTTGGAAGGAACGGTGATTGGTGATGTTGTGAATTTCGCCGCTCGTCTAGAAAGTTTGACTAAGGTCTATGGCTCTTCTATTCTGCTCAGTAGTGATACTTTAATTAGTCTTGATGATCCTAACAAATATCACTATCGGTTTATTGATAAAGTGCGAGTTAAAGGGAAGACAGAGGCAGTTTCTGTCTTTGAAGTCTTCGATAGCAATAGTCCGATAATCAAAGATTTGAAAATTAAAACTCGTGGAGAATTTGAGCGTGGTATAATTTTATTTTATAACCAACAATTTGTTCAAGCGTATCAAATGTTTAATAAAATATTAGACTTAAATCCTCAAGATAAGGCAGCACTTTTCTATATGGAACGCTGCGAACAATGGCAAAAAAAATGAAAGTCATAACGGTTGGTAGGCAAATTAATAACTTTCAGAAGCAGCAGGCAAGATACCTGCTCTACAATTTATAACATTTGACAAGTTATTTGATAGGATAAAATAATCACCCAGCTCAATAAGCTTGGCTGAAAACTCCTCAGTTCCGAGTCAAGATCGCGTCACTCATGCATTATGTCTAAATCTAAAACTGCTCTCACAGAGATTAACTTGAGTGACCCGGTATATTATTTCAACAGGGAACTCAGTTGGCTGGAGTTTAACAAGCGCGTCTTAAACGAAGCCACCGACCCCCGGACGCCATTGCTAGAACGCCTCAAGTTTATGGCGATTTTTAGCTCAAATCTGGATGAATTCTTTATGGTGCGAGTCGCTGCTCTCAAGCAGCAGGTATCTGCAGGGGTGAGCAAGCTAACGCCGGATGGTAAAACGCCAAACGAACAACTAAATGCGATTAGCGAACGCCTACGACCAACTGTAAGCGAACAGCATCAGCATTTTGAGAAGGCGCTGCGTCATCAGATGGCACGGCATGGCATCTATCTTCTCGATTATATGGACTTAAACCAGGAACAGCGGGCTTATCTGCAAAATTATTTTGAAGAGCAAATCTTTCCTGTCCTGACACCTTTAGCGATCGATCCTTCTCATCCCTTTCCTCATATTTCTAACCTCAGTTTGAATCTAGCAGTGGTGGTGAAACACCCGGAAACTGGAGAAGAATTATTTGCACGGTTGAAAGTACCACAAGTATTGCCGAGATTCATCCCTCTTCCGGAAGGGTTGCGAGTGCGACAAAGAAGACACCAAGCAGTTTGGAGTGGTGTCCCTTTGGAACAGGTGATTGCACATAATTTAGAGTCTCTGTTTCCAGGGATGAATATACAGGAATATCATCCTTTTCGAGTTACTCGCAATGCAGATTTGGCAGTGGAGGAAGATGAAGCTGATGACCTACTTTTAGCAATTGAACAGGAACTACGGAAACGACGCTTAGGCGGTTCGGTAGTACGCTTAGAAATACAAGCCACAACTCCCGAAGCTGTGCGAGGAATGTTGGTGGAAGAACTGGAACTTGAGGAAAAAGATGTCTATGAAGTAGATGGATTGTTGGGACTGAAAGATTTGATGTCTTTCTTGGATTTACCCCTCCCGGAACTGAAAGATAAGGTGTGGAATCCAGAGATTCCGCCGCGTCTGCGTTCATCTTCAGATGATGAGGGAACTGAAGATATGTTCAGCAAAATTCGCCACTCGGATTTACTGCTTCATCATCCCTATCATTCCTTTTCCGCAACAGTGCTGCGCTTCATTACCCAAGCGGCTTATGACCCTGGGGTTGTGGCGATTAAGATGACTCTTTACCGAACTTCTGGCGATTCACCGATTATCAAAGCCTTGATTGCTGCAGCAGAAAATGGCAAACAAGTTGCTGTGCTGGTAGAATTGAAAGCTCGTTTTGACGAAAGAAATAATATTAACTGGGCACGAAAGTTAGAACAATCTGGGGTGCACGTTGTCTATGGATTAGTGGGTTTGAAAACTCACACCAAAATTGTTTTAGTTGTGCGTAGGGAGGAAAATAAAATTGTTAGATATGTCCATGTTGGCACCGGCAACTATAATCCCAAGACAGCAAGACTTTATACAGATTTGGGGCTATTGAGTTGTAACCCAGCTTTGGGTGCAGATTTGACGGATTTGTTTAATTATTTGACAGGTTACTCGCGGCAAAGGTCTTATCGTAAATTGTTGGTAGCACCGGTCAATTTACGCGATCGCTTTCTTTTCCTAATTCGTCGCGAAGCCGAACATTCCCGCAATGGCTACAGCAGTCGTATCGTTGCCAAAATGAATTCTCTGGTTGACCCACAAATTATTGCCACACTTTATGAGGCGTCAATAGCAGGTGTTCAAATTGACCTAATTGTACGGGGTATGTGTTGTCTGCGCCCAGGTGTTGAAGGTGTCAGCGAAAATATCCGTGTAAATAGCATTGTCGGCCGCTATCTAGAACACTCACGGATTTATTATTTTCACAATCAGGGGCAAGAGGAGGTTTATATCGGCAGTGCGGATTGGATGACTCGTAATCTAGACCGCAGGGTTGAGGCGATCGTACCAGTAGAAGACCCAGAAATTGTCAAAGACCTGGAAGAAATTTTGGCAGTGATGCTAGCAGATAACCGTCAAGCCTGGGATTTACAAGCAGATGGCGAATATATCCAAAGACATCCAGCCGAAGGCGTTAAAGAACAATCGTCCCAGAAAATATTAATGGAAATGGCGGAACAGTAGTTGTCAGTTGTCAGTTGTCAGTTGTCAGTTGTCAGTTGTCAGTTGTTCTTTGACCAATTACCCATTACCCATTACCTATTCCAAATTACTTTCTCTTCCCCCCTTGCTATATGTGCCACACAATTAGACACTAAAACTTAAAATCTAAATCTACCCGCAGTTGAGAGGTTTTTCGTGAAAAAAGTTCTAGGGCATCATTCTCGGAGGTGGCGCAGGCACCCGCTTGTACCCATTGACAAAGCTGCGGGCTAAACCAGCCGTACCTTTAGCAGGAAAATATCGCCTGATTGATATTCCAGTTAGTAACTGTATCAACTCAGAAATTTATAAAATATACGTCCTGACCCAATTTAACTCAGCTTCCCTGAATCGGCACATTACCCGTGCTTACAACTTTTCTGGCTTTACAGACGGCTTTGTTGAGGTGCTAGCCGCACAGCAGACTAAAGATAACCCTAGCTGGTTTCAGGGGACTGCTGACGCTGTGCGCCAATATCTTTGGCTGTTGCAGGATTGGGATGTTGAAGAATACTTGATCTTGTCGGGAGATCATCTCTACCGGATGGACTACCGCGAGTTCGTACAACGTCACCGCGAAACGAATGCAGATATCACTCTGTCCGTTCTACCTATCGATCACAAACGGGCCTCGGATTATGGCTTGATGAAAATCGATAGCAAAGGCCGCGTTATTGACTTTAGCGAAAAACCAAAAGGCGATGCTTTGTTAAAAATGCAGGTCGATACAACTACACTTGGACTAGACCCTAAACAGGCAAAAGAATCACCATACATTGCCTCAATGGGTATCTATGTCTTTAAAAAAGAGGTATTGATTGATTTACTGAATAAATCTTTAGACCAAACTGATTTTGGTAAAGAAATTATTCCATCTTCAGCCAAGGATTATAACGTTCAGGCGTACCTATTTAATGGTTACTGGGAAGATATTGGAACGATTGAATCGTTCTATGATGCTAATTTGGCGCTGACCCAACAGCCTGAACCACCTTTTAGTTTCTATGACGAAAAAGCGCCAATTTATACTCGCCCTCGTTACTTACCACCGACGAAACTATTAGATAGTCACGTTACGGAATCAATCATTAGTGAAGGCTGCATTATCAAAGAGTGCCGCATTCATCACTCAGTATTGGGAGTTCGTTCTCGCATCGAAGCTGGTTGTGTGATTGAAGATTCCTTGATCATGGGTGCGGATTTGTATGAAGCATTTGCTGAACGCCAATCTGATATGCAACATGGCGGCATTCCTTTAGGTATCGGTGCTGAGACTACAATTCGCCGCGCCATTATTGATAAAAATGCTCGCATTGGTCGCAATGTGAAAATTATCAATAAGGACAGGGTGGAAGATGCTGAACGTGAAAAACAAGGATTTTTCATCCGTAACGGTATTGTCGTCGTCCTGAAGGGTGCAGTAATTCCGGATGGGACTGTGATTTAGTAAGGTAGAACAGGCGTCTCGCCTGTCATTACGTCCGTTTATCGAGAAAATGGGTTTAAAACCCCGTCCTTCGCTTGACGGCTTTATATTAGAATAGCAAGGTCAAGGTTAAACTCCTTTGCCATCGTGAAACAGTTAAGACACACTTTCAGGCATAAATAGTTGGGCCAAGAGCAGCGAAAACTCTTAAAACAGCTAGAGAATCAACGCATTCTCTTTACCAGAAAACAAATAATCTGCTTCAATCGATAAAGTAGGGCGGGGCACGCCCGAACTCTAGGCTAGTATCCTAGTACCATGAGTGGAGATAGATCCTCTGGGGGAACTGTGAGTTAGACTTGGCAATTGGTACTATTGTACGGTTGAGAGGTTTAAGAATTGCCGTAAGGACATGGTACTTAAAGGTCATTCGCTGAATTAAGAATCCTCGTCTATGAGAGAGCGAGGAGTGTCAAATATCTATAACTCCGTCAGACTGTTCGCGTAGCGTTCCCGCTAGGGTAGTCTGCGGCTACACAAACAAAGCCTGCCTACGCAGGCTTATTTATGTTATGGGTAATTCACCGGACTTGATATGACCAATGACCAATGACCCATACATATTACGGAAATTGCGATCGCGCCTAAGAGAAAGAACCGAACTCAACAAACTTAACTACTTTGTTACCCTAGCAATGGGAAGATATACAGTCAGCACCCTTGACATTTTAACCAAGGAGTGCATAGTATTGCCTCAGCCCAATAGCCAAGCACAAAAAACTACCCATTTTTTCCTAGCAAGAGTTAACTGTTAAAAACAGAGACGGATGGGGCGTAGCTAGGTCAGTATAGAAAAAAACTTAGATTAAATATTTAGAGGAGAAAGGTTCATGGCTACGGCCGACTTCAAAGACTATTACTCCATCCTGGGAGTGAATAAAACCGCAACGGCCGATGAGATTAAAAAGAGCTTTCGGCGACTAGCGCGGAAATACCATCCAGACATGAACCCAGGTAATAAAGAAGCCGAGGCTAGCTTTAAAGAAGTCAACGAAGCCTACGAAGTCTTATTTGACATCGAAAAACGCAAGAAATACGATCAATTTGGTCAGTATTGGAAGCAAGCGGACAACGGATGGCCTGCTGGTGCTGGTGCTAGTGCTGCTGGTGTCGATATGGGTAACTTTGATTTTAGCCAGTACGCCAGCTTTGACGAATTTATCAATGAATTGCTAGGTCGCTTCAACACCGGCGCTGCTGGACCTGGAAATAGAAGTAGCAGTAAGAGTTACAGCTACCGGCCCGGTACAAGTGGCTTTGACGGCGGTTATAGTGGCTTTGGAGGCTTTAGCGAAACATCAGGCGCTGATAGCCGCAGCACCGGGACAAGCGCCGACAGAGAAGCAACCATTACACTCACCTGGTCTGAAGCCTTCCACGGTGTCCAGAAACGTCTCAATTTGGGCAGTGAAATCATCGATGTGCGAATTCCTCCCGGTGCCAAAGCCGGAAGCCGCATTCGCGTTCGAGGTAAAGGTTCGCTAAATCCCGCCAACCAGCAACGGGGAGATTTGTACTTGAATGTGGAACTAAAACCTCACGCTTTCTTCCAGTTTGACGGAGACAATCTGCTTTGCGAAGTAACAGTAATGCCAGATGAAGCGGTTTTGGGAGCGTCGATTGAAGTACCTACACCAGATGGTAAGGTGACTGTGAATGTTCCGGCTGGTATTCGTTCCGGTCAATCTTTGCGGTTGCGTGGGAAAGGTTGGCCACGGCCCAAGGACGGACGCAGCGATTTGTTAGTAAGAATTGTGATCGCAACCCCGAAAGAACTCACCAAAGTTGAACGGGAATACTATGAAAAAATACGTGATATTCGCAGCTTCAATCCCCGCAGTTACTTGTCACAAATTCAACTTTAAATAGTTGTTGGTTGTACAGCCCTACAGCCCTACGGGTAGGAAAACCGGGCATGAAAACGGTTGTTTGTTGTTGGTGATTGAGACCCGCAAGAAAGAAGGGTGGGGCTACAAGAACAAAGCCCACCTGCGTGGGCTAAATTAGCCTGCGCAGGCAGGCTTTGTTTGTGTAGCCGCGAGTTCACTCGTTAGGCTTGTTGGAATCGTGATTGTGTAGCCGCGAGTTCACTCGTTAGGCTTGTTGGAATCGTGATTGTGTAGCCGCGAGTTCACTCGTTGGATTCGTTGGGCTCGTTATTTCGGCTGTAGAGATTCCAACATCATCTGCATAGATAATTGAGTACCTACAATTATTTCTTCACCGCTTTTAGGCTCTTTAATGCTCATCTCATTATTGGAATTCATGGAAATATTAGAGCGAACAGGCATCATTGAATCCAGCCTCATCAACACTTGTCCCTGACCTTTGGAACTAAGAGATTTTAGAGCCAAGTTAGCGCCGCTTGGCATACCAGGTAAATTCAATTGTTGGGAATTTGCTTGCTGTTCCAAACTGACATTGAGGGTAGCAACATTATCTTTTAGATCAACTAATTCATAGATAACATTTTGGGTCAAGTTTATTCCAGATAGACTCAGCTTAGAAGAAGTACGCCACTTTGCTCCTTTCCCCACTGCTTCTTGAGGTAATGGCGACGAAAATTGATCGAAGGAATTAGAAACTTGATCGAACAATTGTTTGGTCATAGGATTGGTAGTTCCCTCTGGTAAATTAAATTTACCTGACTTGATCTGTCCTCGATTGTCACTGATGAAAGAGCCATTCATACCAACCATCTGTTTAACAGATGACTGCATAGCCTTGAACAATTCTGGAGGAACAGTTGAATCTGACACAACATCAGCATCAGTATAAGAAAACTTGTAGTGAATATCTCCATTAGGCTCGATCTGAGTAACAACCGACTCCACCTTCATCACACTTTGCGGTATTTTGTAACTGGGCATAGACTTACCTGAAATGGAACTTTTCATGTCCATATTGGTCTTTACCGTCATTGCTTGCTTAGCATTGACAGCCGGCTTGAAGCGCAATTCTTGCCTAGGTTCAGCCCCAGGTGAGATGAGTTCTACTTGGCTTCTTATTACAGGTGCAGTCTGCTGTGAGGCATTATTATTCTGGGCAACAATTAAAGGCGTTTCCGCACTGACAGATACAGGCTTGAGTCCGCCTCCAACCAAGAGAAAACAACAAGAGCCAACAAGTAAAGTTTTTTTCATAAAAAACTCAAGGTAAGGAAGAATTTATTGATCTTAGCTCTCCCATTCTAGATCAACAACTAAAAATGAAGATTTAGCAAGATTTTGAGATTTTATTATTTATATTTTTATTTCAACCTTCATCCTTTATATTATTAAAGTGAAAGAAAAATGAAGTATTACGGCTGAAGCAACTGAAAATTAAAACTACAAAAATCTGACATTTTTAATTTTTGAGTTTTAAGTGAGTTATTAGGGAAGTTGTTCTTTAAGTTGGGCGAGATTATCTGGAGTCAGGAGAAGATTAATTTCCAGTTGTTGCTGCTTATCTCGCAAAGTAAGGATGTAGTTTTCACCTACTGCGACACTTTGCCACTGAGGATTTTTTATGGCAATTTTCTGATATACAATTTCCGGTATCCCGACGCGAAAGACAAGTTCTTTTTGGGATTGGGGATAAATATAGAGTTGCTGAGTATTGTTATCAAGTTCTAATTTTTGGGGTGTAGTGCTGCGTTCCTGTTGAATATCTGCTTTGTGCCAATAGAGGGTAATTCCTCGAATTTGAGGCATTTGTAACTGAAATACTTCATCAAAACGCTGAGGTTCCCAGTCAAGTTCGCTGACATCACCTGATTGAGGAATAATTCGCTGTCGCCAAGCAATTTTTTTACCGTTGAGGCTTGTCCACCATTGCTGGATGATAGCCAAATTGTTGCCATTTTCGGGATTATTAGTATTTTGTTGCCAAAGGATTTTTGCTTGCATTTCTAGATTCCCCGATCGCGTAGCGTGGGCTATGCCCAATCGCGCTATCCTGCTGAAGACACTCGCAGGTTTATACCTTCAGTGTATTCGCGACATACAAGTAATTGCAGCATAATATTATGAGGCTGCGTAGGCAGCCTTTGTTTCTGTAGCCGCAGACTTAAGTCTGACGGAACTATGGACGATCATCACATAATTGATTGTCAAACCTAGACTAATTTCCATCCAGCCAGTCTAAAATCTGATATACGAGATCGCAGGAAATTAGCAGATGCTTAGACGGATTTGGCAGTGGCTTAAGGGGTTGTTTCGGCGTCTGTTTGGCACCGCTAACCAACGAGAGGGAATCAAAAGTCAAACTTCCTCCCGCATCGGAGGGATTGAGGGGGGTAGGGAGGTAGCAACACCTCAACCATTAGCCGATTCAGATTACGAGTATCTGTTTAGGCAACTGCTAGAAGGAGTATCTCATGGTTGGCAACAGGATCGGGTGCTACAGTGGTTCGAGACGCTCAAACAGCGTGTTCCGAAAGCGGAATGGATAGCTTGGCTGGGTCGCTTTGGGGAAAGAGTGCTGGAGTCACCAGCGCCGAATCATGATTTAGCAGCGCGTTTGGTGCAGGTGGGAGAGATAATCATTTCCATCCCATCCATACGAGAAATTGGAGAAACTGCATACAACATTGGGATGCAATTGTTGAATCGCAATCCAGGGGAACCGATTTGGGAGTACGGGGGGCCAGACGCATCTCCCCAATTCCTCCCGGATCAAGCTGGGGACGAAAACGCCCAGCAACAGGAAATGGAAACTATCACCCTAGATGAGTTATTCGCTAGGTTACAGCAGGATGAGAATTTACGTCTAGTAATTGCCCAACAGTTGGGAATTGAAACAACTGATCCACAAGAGCTTATTCAGGCTTTGATTAATCAATTTAATCCTCCTGATGATAATCCTCCTGATGTTAATCCTCCTGATGTTAATCCTCCTGATGATTCAACTGTCAGGGGTAGAATAGCAGAAGTTGTTGCAGAAAAGCCGCAAATTTCTGATGAGTTGGAACTGGATTTGTGGGCAGATACAACTATTCCCAGTACACCTGATTTAAACACACCTACATTTGTTGAGTGGGAAGAGGTACATTTTGATGAATCTGGAAATATAGAAACTGAAACATCGCCTCAAGAAGCACCGACAATTCCTGTAGATAATGCCAAGCTTTATCAGTCCGAAACCTTGTTTAATCAAGGGATTCAGCAAGACAATGCAGGAGATTGGTTGGCTGCTATTGCTACTTGGGATAAAGCCTTAGCAATCAAACCTGACTTGTACGAAGCTTGGTACAACCGGGGTTTAGCACTAGGGAAATTAGAGAAATTTGAAGAAGAGATCGCTTCTTACGATAAAGCTTTAGAATTTAAATATGACTACTACGAAGCTTGGATTAACCGGGCCCTTGCCTTGGGTAAGTTAGGGCGAGTTGAAGAATCAATCATCTCTTTTGACAACGCCTTGAAAATCAAACCTGATGATCATAAAGCTTGGCAAAGCTTGGGCGCTACGCTGGGTGAATTAGGGCGATTTGAAGAAGCGATCGCCTCTTACGACAAAGCCTTAGAATTTAAACCTGACTTCTACGAAGCTTGGAACAGCCGAGGTGCTGTTCTGAGTAAGTTAGAGAGATTTGAAGAAGCGATTGCCTCTTTTGACAAAGCTTTAGAATTTAAACCTGATTATCATGATGCTTGGTATAACCGGGGCGTTGTGCTAAATAAATTAGGGAGATTTGAAGAAGAGATCGCTTCTTACGATAAAGCTTTAGAATTTAAATCTGACTACTACAAAGCTTGGATTAACCGGGCCCTTGCCGCAGGCACATCAGTTAGTTATAACTTTTTGCTAGCGTCTTTAAGTTCCATAGCCAAACAAAATCCTAACCTAAACCAGCGCGGTTATCAGGGCGCATTGGCAAGCTATGAGGAAGGCTTGAAGTATTGTCAGCAAGAGACACACCCTGAAGGTTGGGGCAAATTACATCATTACATTGGGCAAGCATACTATTTCCAAGGAAGGCAAGATTTACGACCAAAAACCTATTGGTATAAAGCCATCAATAGTTATGAAAGCGCACTGAAAACTCTCACTGAACAAGCTTATCCTGAAGCACATTTGGAAGTATTGCAAGACTATATCAAAGTGCTTTTAGAATTAGGACAAACAGTAGAAGCAGACGAATTACGGCGACGCGGTACAGATTTATTGGGACGCTTGCTAAAAGAAACAAATCGTTCTGATTATAGTAAACAACAACTTGCTCTCAAATTCGTCAGCTTTCAGCAATTGACAGTTGATAAATCAGTGAAGTCTGGGCAATTAGTGGAAGCTTTAGAAATAGCAGAATTGGGCAAAAATGCTTGCTTAACTTGGCTGTTGGCTGGCTGGACTGAAGAAATTTCCTCACCCAATTATGCCGAAATTAAACAACTACTGAATCCCAGGACAGCAATTATTTACTGGCACCTCAGCCCCGCAGCACTTACTACATTTATCCTGAAACATAACGCACCGGAACCTATCCTGATCTCCACACCCACACCTTCAAGTCTTGTAGGTACGCAAGACCTTGCACCTCTACCGGAAATTGCACTAGATTCTCTGCAACACCTCCACCTATTTGAAGATTGGGTGAAAGATTGGAACGAACAATACACCGACTATCGCAATAACACAAAAGACGAACATACTAAAACTAACCATTCCTGGCGAGTGGGAATGAAAACAAGGCTGGACAATCTCAAAAATATCCTCAATATTCCCGCAATTGAACAGCAAGTAAAAGGTATTAAGCAGCTAATCTTAATTCCCCACCGTGATTTGCATATCTTCCCCATTCATGGACTTTTCAATCCTGCTTCTCCTGACATCCCTCCCTTTATGGCAGAAACTGAGTATGCTTATGAAGGTGAGAGGGAAAATTTCACTGTCACCTATCTACCTAGCGCCCAAATCGGTTTAAATATTCAGCAAAGAAAATCCAATCAAAACAATCGCTTACTCAGCGTTGAAAATCCCACTAGCGCAGGATTGACATCTCTCGAATTTGCCAAACTTGAATCAGCAATAATTAGCCAGTTTTTCGACAATTTCAAACGCATCAAGTCAGAACAAGCGACGAAAACTCAAGTTGAAAATGAACTAGCTGCTGACTACAGTATCTTCCACTTTGCTGGACATGGAAGCTATAATTTTACTAATCCTAAGCAATCCGCTTTAGTATTAGCAGCAAACGACAAATTAACCGTAGCAGAAATCTACCAAAAGAGTCTTGAAAATTACAACCTTGTCAGTCTATCTGCTTGCGAAACTTACCTCACTGGAAAGCAAACCATAACCAACGAATATGTAGGTTTAATTAGTAGCTTCCTGAGTCGAGGAGTTGGGAATGTAGTTAGTACTCAGTGGACAGTAGAATCAAAAGCAACTGCTTTACTGATGATTGAGTTTTACAAACGAAGACAGCCAGACAAATCGGAAGCAAAAGCCTTAGCAGAAGCCATCCACTGGCTGAAAGAACTTACCGTACAGCAACTTAAAGAAACTTACGAAAGTTTATTACAGCACTTACCTCCCGATGAATTACAAATTAATGCTTTTTTAGATACGGAGGTTTATCGACTTGGTAAAATGAAACCAGATCAAAAACTTTACGAACACCCTTACTACTGGGCAGCCTTCACCCATACAGGCAAACACTGCTAAATGGATTCAATCGATAAAATAACCCTCAAAGCCTTCCTTGCTGGTTTAATGCGGCTGGATGATTCTTTACCTGCCGATTTACAAAACTTGGTAAACGAAATTGGTCAAGCTTTCCCGTCAGATATCTCCAAACTTCATCCTCTAGCAAAAAGTTATCCACCTTTGGAGATAGAGTATATGGATGCTCGTGAAGCTTTGCAAAAAGATGGCGAGCGCTTCAGATTCGCTGTATTTGAGCCAGGTTACTGTACTGATATTGGTGAGGAAAAAATCCTGGATTTTGCTGTTGAAGTTTTGAATGCTGAAAATTCTGTGGAATTAGTGAAAGGAAAGGCGCAAGAATCGAATGTACTTGGGGAATTTCTTTTTCAGTTGCAACGTCAGACCAGTTTTATGGTAGAAAATACTCAGAGCATAGAGAGTATTCCCGAAGAAGAACGTTGGCTATGGCAAAATCCTTCTGCTTGGGCTTCCTTGGAACGTGGAATCAGACAGGCTAAAGCTGGAAAAGTTCATTCTTTGGGTTCTTTTGCTCAGTATGCAGACTGGGAGATTGACGATTAGTGGAGTTTAGGCTGGTATTTTCAACGGAGGCACGTGATGCATTTCTTCACCTAAAAGCAACAGATGGGAAGAGGTGTCAAAAAGTGCAGAAAATACTGGCTTATATGGAAACAAATCTACGTCATCAAAGCCTTAAAACTCACAAATACGATTCTCTTACAGGCCCAGATAAAGAAGAGGTATTTGAATCTTATGTAGAGAATAATACTCCTGGTGCTTGGAGGATATTTTGGTATTACGGGCCAGATAAAAGCATGATTACAATTCTCGCGATTACACCCCATCCTTGATTTTTTTGGGGATTGGGGAAAGGAGGAGTAATGTAGGGGTGGGTTTAGAAGATAACCTCACGGTAAAACAGACAATCTCTCAACAAAACCCGCCCTCTTTAGTGTCTTAGTCCGCGTTAGCGTTAGCGAAGCGTGGCGTTAGCCATAGGCTAAGTGGGCTTCGTTTTGGTAGCCGCGACGGACTGTCGTTGGGACTTTGACAAAAAGCCGATGAATTTGCCAATTGTTTACCACCCCAATTACGTTACACCACTCCCAGAAGGTCACCGTTTCCCTATGCCAAAATTTGGGAAACTGTACGAACTGCTATTACGCGATCGCCTCGCGACTCCTCAACAATTCCACACCCCCAAACCCCCACCAACAGAATGGATTGAATTAGCCCACACTACAGAATATGTCCAAGCCTACCTTCAAGGAACCCTCGAACCGAAAGCACAGCGACGCATCGGTTTACCCTGGAGTCCCGCCTTAGTCAATCGTACCTGCACAGCAGTCGGCGGCACCATCCTCACCGCACAGCTAGCACTAACTCATGGTTTGGCCTGCAACACAGCAGGAGGAACTCATCATGCTTTTCCCAGTTATGGTTCAGGATTTTGTATCTTTAACGACTTAGCAATCGCCTCTCGTGTGCTACAAAAACTGGGACTTGTACAAAAAATCTTGATTGTTGACCTCGACGTTCATCAAGGAGACGGTACCGCCTTTATTTTCCAAGATGACAGCAGTGTTTTTACCTTCTCAATGCACTGCGAAGTCAACTTCCCCGGTACTAAACAAAAAAGTGACTTAGACGTTCCTTTGCCGGTAGGAATGGATGACGATGCTTACCTGCAAACCCTTGCCAAATATCTCCCTGACTTACTGAGCCAGTTCAAACCAGATTTAGTGCTATATGATGCTGGAGTTGACCCTCACGCCAGCGATCGCCTAGGCAAGCTAGCATTAACAAATACGGGGATCTATCGCCGCGAAATGCAAGTTCTCAGTACCTGTGTAGCTGCTGGATATCCCGTTGCTTGTGTAATTGGCGGTGGCTATGGCGATGACTTCGACGCCCTGATTTACCGACACTCCTTACTCCATCGCGCCGCGACTGAGGTATATCGCCAGTACAAGCTATAATTCCCAACTATTGATTGAGTTATTATTTCGTCTGATTCGCTACATTTTTTTATACCCTTGTTTCTATTCCACAAGGCTGAGGAAAAATCGTGCTTCTCTCAAAAGGTTTTGAAGTTGAAATGTATACCGGCACACCCCAAGGTGATGTTGTCGGTCTTTCCGATAAGATTGTGGCGTCCCTAGATGGATTTGTGCGGGAACCGGATAGCCGCAATGTGGAGTATACCACTGCACCTTTGTGTAGTTATGACCGTCTTTTGTGTGCCCTAGTGCGTCCTCGTCAGCAACTAAGGCGGTATTTGCAGGGTTTGGGAAACTACACCATAATGCCAGGAAGTACCTTGTCTCTGGAAGAGAGCGATCGCTTTTACCGTTCCGATCCTAACAACCCATACCATACCTACATCGAGCAAACCTACGGTACCAAAGTTGTCACGGCTAGCATCCATATCAACATTGGCATCAGTGAGCCAGAATTGTTAATGCGGGCCATTCGTCTTGTGCGCTTAGAAGCCCCTCTCTACCTTTCCCTGACTGCTTCTTCACCCTTTCTCAAGGGACAGCCGACTGGTTATCACTCTACCCGCTGGGGACTCTTCCCAAAAACACCGACTCATGTTCCCTTGTTTGAGAGTCACGCTCATTTTATCCAGTGGACAGAGGAACAAATTGCCCTTGGCACGATGCAAAATGTGCGTCACCTTTGGTCATCGGTGCGCCCCAATGGCGATCGCCGTCCCTACAACCTCAACCGTTTGGAATTGAGAATCTGTGATTTGGTTGTCGATCCGATCGCTCTTCTAGCTGTGACAGCTTTGATTGAAGCACGTTTGTGGCAGCTTATCGACGATCCCCGCCTCGATCCCTTAGAATTAAGTACTTTCCCAGTCAGTACCCGCTCCCAAGATTTAGTGGAGCTAGCCGATGCTAACGAAGATGCTGCTGCTCGTGATAGTCTTGATGCCACCTTGCGCCATTGGCAGGACGGCAGGAAGATTTTGGCAAGAGATTGGATTGCGGAAATTTACGATGATGTTTGGGCGATCGCGAAAAAACATGGTTTCAGTTGCTTCCTCTCACCAGTCAAGAAAATTCTGCGGGAAGGAAATACCGCTCAACAGTGGTTAGCACAGATTGCAGGGGGTTCTGACAGCAGGGACGTGATCGTGAACGCTATTCAAGCAATGGCCGAGCAGGAGAGCGAACTCGAAGATAAGTTATGTCAGCAGTTGGTCGCCTAATTATTTTTAGCTGTCGCGAGTTTACAAATCATAATATTTAATCTGTTTGACTCGCGCTCAGCATATTAAAAAAAACTATATATCGCCTCTATCGTTAGGTAGATATACAAGTGCCTTAAGCAGTATAGTGAGGGAAAGTTTCGTGTGCATTTCATGGTAAGGGTTGTTCTGGTTCAGCCGCAAATTCCGCCAAATACGGGTAATATCGCCCGTACTTGTGCGGCTACAGCCACTGAATTGCATTTGGTGGGGCCATTGGGCTTTGAAATTAGCGATCGCTATCTGAAACGAGCTGGATTAGATTACTGGCCCTACGTCAAGCTACATTGCCATGATTCACTTGATGCCTTTGAAGTAGTACATCAGCAACTGGGTGGTCGTTGGATTGGCTTCAGCGCTGCGGGAAAATGTAGTTATGTTAAGTTTCAGTTTCAAACCGATGACTGGCTGCTGTTTGGTAGCGAAACGCAAGGTTTGCCAGCCGAAGTTTTAGAGGACTGTGACGCTACTGTAAAAATTCCCATGGATCAGAGTGGGGTTCGTAGTTTAAATCTATCTGTCAGTGTGGCTGTGGGTTTATTTGAAGCGCGGCGTCAGCTAGGCTATTTAGAATAAGTAAAAGCGTGAGTTCAAGCCCATGTAAGGGCTGGCTTCGTCAGATTTTTGGCGTGGGAGCAAGGGTATGGATACTCAAATCCCTAGCCGCTCACCACATTTTAGTATTGCTTTCAAGTATTATTTTGCTGATTTTGACGGCACTTTTCCTAAGAACGATGTAATGCAGTCAAGCCTGATAAATTAGCCATCGACAGTTACTAATACTTGATTAATATATGTATATAAATTTATTTATTTTTGCTGAGATTTAATCAAAATTTACAGGAATATCAGATTTTGCCGACGTGCTGCGGGTGATTACAAGATTTTGCCGAAGCGCCGACCGTTAATTTACCTCTATGGGTAGAAATAAAAATTGAAAATTTAGTTATCTGCAATACAAAAATTACACTTCTCTCATAAGAAATTTGTATAAAAAATCCTCAATGTCATCCGAATCTGACTTATAGATTTTTATCATCTAAAGTCGATTTGCTTCGTATAGTCAAAATAAGCTAAAA
The DNA here is from genome assembly GCA_042408245.1 of Potamolinea sp. Lineage (GTDB taxonomy): Bacteria > Cyanobacteriota > Cyanobacteriia > Cyanobacteriales > Coleofasciculaceae > Potamolinea. The sequence goes on along the minus strand of JAYFMV010000062.1, from coordinate 25,414 downwards.
AGAAGGAAAACCAAGAGTTTATCAAGGTTTTGGGGCAGATCAGGGCTGGCAACACTAGGATTTGGGCGGTACAAATCTAGGGTTTTTGTTTTACCGAGTTGTAGCGTACAATTCCTTCTGTCATCAATCCCTTGCTAGACTAAGCGGTTGCAGGGTGATTTGGAAGAAAAACAAGTCAGTAAGTATGGTTAAATTTTCTTTTGATTGCTAGTCTTCTTCCGGAGGATTGCCTGCCAAGTCCGTATGTTCTATGCAGCAAGCCTTGGCAACAACCAGACCAAGATTAACTGTACCTCTTGTCAGAATTTTTTTCCGACGAGGAATTCAGTTATTACTTGTTTAAGGGTGGATTAAGCGGTTGCCATGAAGGAGAAAATTTTACTTAGTCATGTTAACTTGTCTAAATCAACAAAGCAGGGTAATCTTGCCTAAGTATGCTTACTGTATGTGATAGCTATCACATTGTGAGGTGATGTTCCTCATTGACTGGTAAAAAAAAACATTCAGGAACTGTTCAGCGCTCGTCACACACCAGGAGGTCGTTTTTGAAACGAACATTTACGCAGAAAGTTAAAGAAGTTCCTTTTTGTGCCGCAGACTCCTTTGATGCATTGTTAAAGCTCTATGTAAAAGCAGCAAAATATTCAGTCGGGGCCGTAGTTCAAACCGACGTAAACCGTAGAGCTCGCACCTCAGCCGCCATGATTGGATTGGCAATCTCAATGGGTGCTGCTGGAGTGTTGCTGCCGACACAAAGCGATGAAGCTTTGGCAGTTGAGCCGATGGCGACTGAGCCAAATGTCACAAATCACCCTGCTGAACCAAGTACGAGTGTTTCGCCAAAACCAGCAGTAGCTACGGAAGTAGTCGCGCTATCGACGCCATCGACGCAAGTATTGCCAGAAGCTTCAGTAGACTCGCAATCTACACCAGCACCTGTAGTTGAACACCAGGTGCAGAAAGGCGAGACGCTTTGGGAAATATCCAAGTCTTATGAAGTACAGCCCCAGGCGATCGCCGCTTCTAATAAAATCCAATCGGGTGATGTTCTCCCGGAAGGACAAAAGCTAAAAATCCCCCCAGTGAACGGTATTGTTCACCAAGTAAAAGCAGGGGAGACTGTCGAAAAGTTATCGGAGTCTTATGGTGTGGAGCCGACACAGTTGCAGGTATCTGCACCCGTGTCGAAATCGAGTCAGCTACAAACAGGCGTATCTGTCACGGTTCCTGGTAATGTCGATGACCTTTTAAAGCGCCGACAAGATGCAGCTCTTAATAACTTAAAAGAGCAACGGAACCGCTTAAATGACAGTCTGGCGGAGTTGAGGTTTGAGGAGTCTATTAATCAATCCGAACGGGTAACCCTAGGATCAGAGGCATCTTACTCAGGTGCTACATTGGCTAGCCCAGTTACTGTGTCGTCTCAGTTTCTCAAAACTGAGGATTCAGTGGCAAAAGCACCACGGCCGAACGGGGCTAGTGTCCCTAGCAAGCCAGTGATTATCTCGGTGCCAACCCCGGAAATAGCGGCAACACCAACAGTTACACCTTCATCAGCAAAAGAAGGGTTGTCATCAGTTGTAATGCCGCTGTCAACCCCGCAAATAGCGGCAACACCGGCGGAAGTTAAACCTTCATCAGCCAAGCAATCAGAGCCGTCAGTGGTGCTGTCACTGCCGACTCCGGAAATAGCGGCAACACCAACAGTTACACCTTCAGCCCCAAAGCAATCAGAGCCATTAGTAGCGCTCCCGGTGCCCTCCCCGCAAATAGCGGCAACACCGATAGTTATACCTTCACCTACCACCCCGCAAACCGCAGCGCAGCCCCAAGTGCCGCCGCCAGTGGTAATGCAATCCTTGGTGCCAGTAACTGCAGCCAGTGTCTACAAGGTCAAACCTGGAGACACTCTGGAGGTGATCTCCCGTCGTTATGGCTTGTCTAGCTCAGAACTGATCGAAGCCAATGGGTTGAATAATCCCAACTTGCTGGGTGTCAATCAACCACTGACAATTCCGCAAAGGGCGTCTAACAGTAACCCAGGACAGTCAGTTACCTTGCTCCCTGGTATCAACCAGAAATTAAACAATTCCGCTTCCTTTCGAGAGCAGCAACAGGTAGCAGCATCGACTTTTTCTAGTCCTGCTGTTTCAGACAAAGGCAAACCTGTTGTAGAAGCAGCGCAACAATCTCAACCAAAATCTGTTCCGCTTCCAGAGTTGGCGCAATCTACCGTTGTCAGTGAGGCTTCAGCAAAGTCTCCAGTTGTAGTTGAGCAAAAATCTCGTCAATCTGCTGAAAATCAGCAAAACCCCTATATTGAACAACTGAGATCCGATATTCTCAGGCTGCGGGAAGAATATCAGTATCGCCAGAAAGACAGTGTTCGAGCCAGTGCTCCGGTAAATATTCCGGTTTCTAAAGAAAGCACTCAAGTAAGTGCGCCGCTAAATATTCCGATTCCTAGCTCAACAACAGCCCTGACTGCGAACTCCAATAACCCAGACGCAGCCACTAGAATTAATCCTGAGTTCAATCCCAAGGGATTCAACGCAAGCTTAGAGGCAGAACTGCAAAGACAGCAGCAGCAACAGCCAAATCAACAAGCTCGTAGACTACAGCAAAAAGTTCCACAGGGTACGATTAACATCGAAGTGCCTCCACCAGAGAACTCTTCGACACAGCCAGGACTACTAGCAACTGGACCTGCACCCGCAGATGGCTATAATCCATCAATTCAGATTCCAGTAGGACAACCAGTTTCTCCAGATCAACCGCCTTTCTCACCATCGGATATATATGTTCCTGGTGCTCCTAGTCAGTCTAATAGCTTAATTTGGCCAGCTAAGGGCGTTTTGACCTCCGGTTATGGTTGGCGTTGGGGACGGATGCACAAGGGGATTGACATTGCGGCACCAGTTGGTACCCCAATTGTTGCTGTAGCTCCTGGTGTTGTTGTTAGCGCTGGTTGGAATTCTGGCGGCTATGGCAATTTGGTGGAAGTGCAGCACGCTGATGGTAGTCTGACTCTTTATGCTCACAACAACCGCATTTTGGTGCGTCGCGGACAAGAGGTTGCTCAAGGGCAACAAATTTCTGAAATGGGCAGCACTGGTCAGAGTACTGGCCCTCACTTGCACTTTGAGTTGCACCCCAAGGGACGTGGAGCAGTTAACCCAATTGCTTTACTCCCCGGCCGCTAATCTATGATGATAACTCTTGTATGCTGTTTGAGCAGGAGCAAAATAATTTCCTACTCAGCAGCATTAAGGGTAGCAATTTTTGGTGGTTATGTGCTAAATTAAAGAAGCTTTGAAAAAAGCTTGGCTCAGTAGCTCAGTGGTTAGAGCAGGGGACTCATAAGCCCAAGGTCGCAAGTTCAACTCTCGCCTGAGCCATTTATTACAATCCATAGATAATAAGCTTTTTAGGGAAGTAAGCCTAATTGCGATAGGTTTACATTTGTGACTTTTTATGGAATTGACTATGAATTGACTATGAATTGACTATGATTGACTCAGAGCTTGGGTTTTTTCATAGTCATTAGGGGTTTGAGCAATGGCTTCACAAGCATCTCAGCAGAAGGCTTCTAAGGGTTCAGTAGGTGTTGAATCATTTCAGGATCGGTTACGCTTGCGTCTCCCACGTCAGCTTTATAATGGCAAGCAAAAGTATTTAACGTTAGGACTAGACGATACGCCAGAAAACAGGACAATAGCCGAAGCAAAGAAAGAGCAGATTGAGTCAGATATTGCTACAGAATCCGTAGTTGCTGGAACGTTTGACAGAACATTAGCAAAATACAGACCTCAGACTCATTTAAAGCTAGTAGAACCTGCTGAAGAGACACAAAATGCACTGAAATTGGATGAGCTATGGGAAAACTACACTCAATTCAAATCCAGTCAATTGGAACAGACGACAATCCTAAGAGATTATGGAAAAATTCAGAAGCGGATTAAGAAGCTACCAACACAGGACTTAAGTGAAGCAGTAGCTATTCGGAATTATTTACTCAAAGCATATTCTGCTGAAGTAGCAAAACGTACATTAAAACAATTAAATGCTTGTTGTAACTGGGCAATACATTCTAAGCTGATTGCCTCTAACCCTTTTGATCGCATGGCAAGCGAGATTAAGACTAAGAAAACAAGTAAAACGTCTCGAATGGCATTTACAAAAACTGAAAGAGATGCCATTATCTATGCTTTTGAGAATAATAGGTACTCATCTAAATTTGCTCCGGTCACTCACTCCTACTATGCAGCATACGTTAAGTTTCTATTTCTTACTGGTTGCCGTCCAGAGGAAGCGATCGCGCTTAAGTGGAAGCATATCAAAAACAACCGTATTTTTTTCTGTGAAGCAGTAGCGACAGACCTAAAAATCAGGAAGTCTACAAAGACTCACGACACCAGAACATTCCCAATTAATACTCAGTTGCAGGCTCTCCTCGATAAGATTCAGCCAGAGGAGGTTAGCTCTGAAACCTTAGTCTTTCCTGCTAGAAGCGGTAAAGAGATAGACGCACATAACTTCTTAAATCGAGTCTGGAAACCAGTGGTAGAAAATCTGGTTAAGGATGGGAAGGTTAAGCAATATTTACCTCAGTACAACTGCCGTCATACTTTTATCACCATGACGTTAGAAGCTGGTGTAACTGTTGTACAAGTAGCCAAATGGGCAGGAAATTCACCAGAAATAATTATGAAACACTACGCGGCTACTACTCGACAAGTTCAAGTACCTGAGTTATGAACCCCAGTAGCTTTACCTACCACTAAGAGGATAGTAGTTTTTCTTCTATCCTTTTTTCAGAAAAAAACACTTTTGTTCAAATACGACGAACCCTTCGATATCCCTACTAATTTTGTCATTGCCATAGCTAGTTAATTCTTAAGTAGTTTATACAATTATCGTAAGTTAAAGAATTTATGAAGTTATTGCTCTTCTAACCCCACAATTGACAAAGATATTAATAATTAAAGAAGGCATCTATCTCAAAAGTGCAGAGGCTTAAAAGCTTTATATGGCTGATTTTTTAGCATGATTGGTATCCTCTCATGTTAGAAATTCAAGTTTTTTTATTAAATTAGGAGTATTTCATGGTTTCATTCCCTTATCCAGGTCGGAAAGCCAATGAACTTGCCAAGGCTGCTCAAGAGCGATACGAACGCGCTGTTGAACAGTTGAAAAAAGATGAAGCAGCGACAAACAAGTTGGCAGAAGAGTATGGAAAAGTCCAACTAACTGTTATCAAAGACACCATTGGGCGCTTTGTTGCTTTCCTTGAAAGCACTGGTAGGAAAGCTTCTGAAAGTTTTGGAAAAATACCGCACTTTACCAGGTAAATAGACATGACAGCTAAAAAAGTTCCTGTAGAAGTATTGGGTGCAGGTGCAGATGCTTCTCAATGCTTACGTGCTGTTGTTGAAGCTTACACCGAGTACAAGATAGTTGCACAAGAAGAGCAGACAAAACGGCGTGGCATCGAAGCTTGGGAAAAAGCAACAATTGCCCAGATAGAAGCTAATCGTGACGCTCTAATTCATTATCTTGAAAGCTCGTTTGATGAACGTGCTAATAATTTTCGCTTTTTGTTTGAAAAGGTAGATCGGGCAGTAGCGGATAGTGATATAGCGCTACGCGCTATAGTTAGGACAATAATGTAATAATAGAGAAATAAATCAATAATTTCAAATAGTATGGCTAAACCTTATAGTTACGACTTGCGTGTCATTTGTGATTGAAGCAGTTAAAAGAGGAAAAAAGAAAATAGAAGTGAGTCGTTTTTTTAACATAAGTCGAAATACTTTAGACTTATGGCTCAAACAAGAAAAAGAAACGGGAGACTATAAACCAAAGAAACCCATCGTCAAAGGAACTCGACCAAAAATCGAAGATTTAGAGCAATTTGGCCAATTTGTGGACAAAAACCGGGGGAAAACCCAAAAAGAAATGGCTCGATTATGGGGAAATAATGTCAGTCAACAAAATATTAGTTATGCTTGTAAAAAATTGGGCATTACTCGTAAAAAAAAACCTATGGTTATCAAGAACGCTCGGTCGAAAAAAGAAGAGAGTTTACCGAAAAATTAGCAGAAATAGACCCGAAAAAGAGAGTTTATGTAGATGAAGCTGGATTTGATAACAGAGAAAATTATCCCTATGGGTATAGCTTAAAAGGGTCAAGATGTTATGAGCTTAAATCTGGTCGAAGAACAGAAAGAGTGAGTTGGCTATCAGCATTAAAGTCAGGAAAATTATTAGCTCCTTTAACTTTTAATGGTTCATGTAATCGAGATTTATTTGAGACTTGGTTAAGAGATTGTTTAATCCCTAAATTAGAACCAGGAGACGTTATTATTATTGATAATGCCAGTTTTCATAAAGGGGGAAATCTTAGAAAAATTGCCGAAGAAGCCGAAGTGGAAATCTGGTATTTACCACCATACTCTCCCGATTTAAATAAAATAGAGAACTGGTGGGCTGTTTTAAAAACATGGATGAAACAAAGGCTGAAAGAATTTGAAACTGTACGAGAATGTGTAGACGCAGCTTTCCTAAATTGTCCTAATGTATGCGCGTAGCGCTATAACAATCAGTTGACTATAGCCCTGCATTCAATAACAGAAATAGCTAAATCTAGCCCATTTAAAGACCTCGCTGATTTAGCATCTGTCAAAGCCGCCTTAGATGATCCAGACCACCAATGGACTTTCTGATCTACTACTGTCAGAGCGCAAGCAGTTAACGCTGCACGTAGTCAAGGTAAAGCTGCGGTTTTTTACAAAGGAGCTTGTCCACAGCTACCCCCTGAACTTTGACGTATGAAATGGTTCTGGATTCGGGTGAGTATTACTTTTTTCCTTCAAACTCTACATGACTTATTAATAATCAAACATCCGAAAAGTGACGAATCAGTTCGGCAACTGACCAAGCCTGAGCGATCGCTCCTTGGGGTGAGTGAGGCTCATTCCCGTCAAAAATTTCTGAAATTGAACCAAGACAAGCTTCTTTCTGGAAGTGAGCAAGTAAGGGTTGCATATCCCAGGGAATCGGTTCTTTTTCGTAGAAACGCTTCCAGGCACGGATAAATGGACCAATCAGCCAACTCCAAACCGTACCTTGATGATAAGCATTGTCGCGATGCCAGCGATCGCCGCTATACAAACCGATATAGTTGGGATCGGCTGGGTCGAGACTCCTTAAACCGTAGGGGGTTAATAGGCGATCGCGTGCTACCTGCAAAACGCAATGGCCCTGCGCTTCAGGAAACCCACAATGATGCAGTGAAAGTGCTATAACCGCATTTGGGCGAATTCGGGCATCTCGTCTGTCATCCGGCTCAATCGTATCGTAGAAGTAATTTCGCTCTGGATTCCAAAAAATTTGCAAAGAATGCTTGACTTTTTGCGCTTGCTGTGAAAAAAAATGCGCTTGCTTCAAGAGACGCTCTGTATCAGCATCAGTATCTTCAGCCAGTTTTTGCGTCCACTGAGTCGTCCAACACAAAGCAGAATACCAAAGAGCATTAATTTCTACAGGTTTTCCTAAGCGCGGCGTCACTGGTTGACCATCAATTACAGCATCCATCCAGGTAAGTGCAACATTCGGCGCATCCCAGGTGAGTAGCCCATCAGAAGCATCAACTCGGATATTGTAGAGAGTGCCAGCCGTAAAGGCTTTGTAAATTTTCCGCACCACAGGATATTGCTCTCTCAAAAAATCCCAATCCTGGGTTGTCTCCAAGTAAAGCCCCAAAGTTTCAATCCACAACAGCGACGCATCAATAGAGTTATATATTGGCTCACCTGCAGAATCAGGAAAAGTATTCGGGATCAAACCATCGCGACAATAGCTACCGAAGGTTTTTAATAATCCCCTAGCCAAATCAAAACGCCCAGTCGCGTTAGCCAATCCCGGTAGGGCAATTAACGTATCGCGTCCCCAATCGTTGAACCAGTGGTAGCCAGCAATCACAGTTGGGCCAGCAATTGAAGCGCGGTAGGCAATAAAGCGATCGCCTGCTTGCAACAGTTGACGCCAAATGCTCTCCCGCTCACTCTTGACTGTTATTGGCGCCAAATCAAACAACTGCTTTTGTCGTGCTTGTTCTGCTTGTACGGCTTGCTCAAATAACTGAGAATTCAGTTGAGCGAGGCCTGCTTCCGGACATCCCACTCTCGCTTCTAGAGTAACTGCTTCTCCTGGATTGAGCGTGACACTCAGATAACCAGGGCTGTATAAGTCTTCGCGATCGCCTAACCCTCGCTTATTTTCTTCTGGATAGTAATAATTCCAGTACCAAACCCCTTCTGGTTGATAATCACCCGCACTCCAGCGCAGTTGCCAGGGTTTGCCAGCTTTACCAGCACGAATCGCTTGCAGGTAAATTTGCTGAGTCCCCACTAACTGGGAGAATTGTAACTCTTCAGTTGCTAATTGCTGGTGATGAAAGTCGCGATCGCCGATTACTGGTCGCAGTCTCAGTGTCGCTACTTCACTTCCTTGATATTGATAGCGAATCAAGGTGCTGTTGCAAAATTCCCATTGGGAGTTTTCCCTGTCACAGGTGGCCTCTTCTCTCAGTAAGCCATAAGGCATGATCAGCTGTCGCGTCAACTGCCAGTTTTCTGGCCCCCAAATCCAGGTAGGAACTGGTTCTATGTCAAACGATTGTAGTAGTTTGTAACCCAAAGGTTCAATATTCTGGCCACTGTTCCAGAAATTAGTCGAGAGCGCCCAAATCTCCCCTGCCACTTCCAGGCTGGCATCGAGATGAGATAGTAACAGGGTACGGTTTCCTGGCGGCTCCAGGGCTGCTATTAACCAACCGTGATAAGTGCGAGTGCGAGCATCACAAACTGTACCACTAGCAAAACTGCCTAAGCCATTAGTCAGCAGCCATTCCCGCGTATCTAATTCCTTCACCACTATTTCGCTTTCAGCGCTGCATGCTCAGTCTACAGTTTCCTGCCTGATTTTTGGCTCTTTGAGTGATTTGTACCTATGTTAATGACCCAAAACTACTCAAAATCGTTATGAGTATGATATAATTGTAACAGTTCGTAAATAATCAATTTTTACCAGCATCAGTGAGGCTATAACAACTAAGCCCGCGACATACAGCGAACATATACACCAAAAAAATCAAGGAGAAAAAGTCATGACACACCATACAGAAGGATGTCTGCGGGTAGGCCAACAGGCTCCCGACTTTACTGCCACTGCTGTAGTCGATCAAGAGTTCAAAACGACGAAACTATCTGACTATCGTGGCAAATATGTAGTTTTGTTTTTCTACCCACTTGATTTTACATTTGTCTGCCCCACTGAAATCACGGCATTTAGCGATCGCGCTGACGAATTTAAAACATTAAATACCGAAATTCTCGGCATTTCTGTGGACAGCGAATTTGCTCACCTGGCCTGGATTCAGACAGACCGCAAATCAGGTGGTGTAGGAGACCTGAACTATCCTCTAGTTTCTGACCTCAAAAAAGAAATCAGTATTGCTTACAACGTTCTCGACCCAGAAGCAGGTGTTGCTTTGCGCGGTTTGTTCATCATTGATAAAGATGGTGTAATCCAACACTCTACAGTCAACAACCTATCCTTTGGTCGCAGCGTAGAAGAAACTCTGCGTACTTTGCAAGCGATTCAATACGTTCAGTCTCATCCGGATGAAGTTTGTCCAGCGGGTTGGCAACCGGGAGACAAGACAATGGTTCCCGATCCAGTGAAAGCAAAGGTTTTCTTTGCCGCTGTTTAAATTTCAGCTAACTTGTCAGCAAAAGACTTAGAGGTAAGCCCCAACACTGCTTGCGAGAAATTGATAAACTCAAGCATGTTGGGGCTAAAACTTATGTAGGGTTAAAAATTAAGGAGGAATTCACACCCGATGCTGACTTCCAGTGACTTTAGCGGTTTAATCAATCAGCGCTTCTGGCGCAATTTTTTGCCAGTACCGGCAACCAATACATTAAAACTAGGAGAAATTACCCCTGACTGGAAGTTGCCTGATATTACCAACAACCGTCAGGTCAGTTTATCCTATTACCGGGAAAGGCAACCAATTATCCTTGCCTTTACCCGAATCTTCACCGAAAAGCAGTACTGTCCTTTTTGCTTTCCTCACATTAAAGCGCTGAATGAGAACTATGATCGATTCCAAGAAAAGGGCGTCGAGGTGTTGATGATTACGAGTACCGACGCTAAACAAAGTCAACAAGTTGTTAAAGACTTAAGTTTAAAGATGCCACTTCTGAGTAATCCTGAATGTACCATCTTTCAAGCTTATCAAGTCGGTCAGGCACTGGGAGCACCTCTACCTGCTCAATTTCTCTTAGATTGGCAAGGGAAAGTTCAGTTTAAACATCTTTTTTCTTTCCTATCTCCTAATGCTGAGGTTGAAACTTTGCTAGACGCTATCGACAAGCTATAGTTCTCCGATTTACTATTGCTCACCTATAGTGACATGGTAAATAAATAGTCGTAAATTTTTGAGAGGAGTAGATTAGATGGATGAAACAATCAGAATTCGTTCAATCGAGCCAAGAGATTGGCCCACAATTCTTCAAGGTTTTGAACTAGATAAAATTGAGCAGCTATTAGAACTATGTGGCTCAGATGGAGTTGTTATAGGTACTATTTGTGAATCTGTAGATGGCAAGTATTACATTAACGGTCAACCAGACTTTAACTATGCCTCTCTACAGGTAGCAGTAGCAGCTCTAATCAAAAGTACAATATAAGCAATTAGGCTCAAATATTTTCTATTTCTTTCCCTGGAGGGAGGCAATTACTTCCTGATCAAAGCAATGTTGCCTGAACAGGCAATGGCATATTTAAAGTAAGTTGTCAAACTTATTAGGAAATTCTGTATTTTGCTGAAAATGCCCCCCCATACCATTGCATTTTTTAGTGAAGACAAGTTTCATAAAAGAGTAAAGACAGCTAAAAGTTATGAAAATCGATGCTGTCTCAAGCCAATTACAGCACAAAGGCTATAACCGAACTATTTGCCGGAAATACTTGCCTGAAACATTTTGCTGTCAAGGATTAATTTTCAATGATGGTTACAGTCACTTTGCCAAATATTACTTCCTACAGCTTGCTGCGCTGTTCTCTACAACCGCAGTTGGCTTTACACATTCCAGATGGCTTCTTGAATTTACCTGTTTTACTTGTTACCTGGGTAATTGCCATCGGCTTGATTGCAATATCTTTACAGCGAGCGCAAGCAGAATATCAGGAACGAGCAGTACCTCTGATGGGAGTTTGTGCCGCATTTATCTTTGCTGCTCAAATGATTAATTTTCCCATTCCTGGCGGTACTTCCGGACACCTTTTGGGTGGTACTCTAGCAGGAGCCTTATTAGGCCCTTGGGCTGGCTCACTGGTGATGGTTTCAGTATTCATCGTACAGGCTGTTGTGTTTCAGGATGGAGGCTTGACGGCATTGGGAGCCAATATCTTGAATATGGGACTTATTGGCACTTTTGCTGGTTATTATCTCTACCGAGGGATTCGCTTTGTGATCGGTCGCAATAAATTACAAGGTATGGTGGCTGGTGCAGCGGTGGCGGCTTGGACGAGCGTAGTAGTAGCCTCGATTATCACTGCTATACAACTGGCTTTGTCGGGAACAGTTCCGTTGGGAGTAGCCCTGACGGCTATGGTGTCTTGGCATATATTCATTGGCATTGGTGAGGCGCTAATTACAGCGATCTCCCTAAGTTTCATTTGGCGAACTCGTGGGGATTTGTTTTATGATCCTCCCCGCAAAGCTTTGTCTAAATCTCGTTCTTTCTAAACCTTATTAAGCAATTTGCATCTAATTTGCTCAAAATTTAACGTTTATGAGTGACAATATTTCGCGCTCGCGCAACCGCGTTTTCGTACTCACTGGATTGGGGATTGCTCTACTAATTGCCATTTTCCTTTCTCCCTTTGCTAGCAAAGATCCAGATGGATTGGATCGAGTTTCAGAAGATCTGAAATTTAACGATAAGGAACTGTCAGAAAAACCAGCCAATAAGTTGCCTTTCTCTGCTGTTTTTGATGAGTATGCTGTCAAAGGTGTACCGGAAAGGATAGCCACTCCCTTGGCTGGTTTAGCGGGAACTTTGGCTACTTTTAGTTTGGCTTGGGGAATTGGAAAACTGGTGGTTCGTGGTTCTAATTCGGGTGCTGGGGATAATAGTGAATCCTTGCATGCGGATGAATCAGAACAGCCGTTGGAATAGCTAGGAAATTCAGTATATGCTGCTACACATTGGGGCATTACATCTGGATGTCGATAGCAAACGGACGACTATTTGGCATTCACTCGCTCCTCATACTCGCTTACTTTGTACTTTGCTCTTCGTATTTGCGATCGTCTTGACACCAAATGGACATTGGTGGACTTGGGGGATTTATGGATTGACTTTGCTATGCCTGATATTACTTAGTAAAGTCACTTTACCAGTGCTATTGAAGCGGGTGGCAGTTGAGTCGGCTTTTATTTTTGTCGTGCTACTAGGAACTTTGTTTCGAGGTGGTGGAAGGGTAATTTGGGCTTGGGGTCCTTTACAAATTACCACTGTCGGGTTAACTATTTTGGGGAGTGTAACTCTGAAGGCTTTGCTATCACTATTAATCCTCAATGTGCTAACTCTCACTACTTCAATTCCTGCGCTGCTTAATGCTTTGCTTATACTAAGAACTCCACCTTTGCTAGTGGCAATTTTGGCTTCTATGTATCGCTACATTAATGTTTTGATTGGGGAGTTTAATGCAATGCATCGGGCTGCTTTGTCTCGCAATTTGATGAGTAGCAATCGCTGGCAACGTTTGGTAGTTGGCAATATGATTGGTTCGCTGTTTATCCGCACTTATGAACGGGGAGAGCGAGTTTATCAGGCAATGTTAGCGCGAGGATATCAAGGTATTCCTCCTAGGGAAAAAGTACCGAAGGGCGGAGGTTGGGATGTTCTAGCTTTGACTTTGACTGTAATTGTAGCTTTGCTTGGGCAAGCTGTTTATTTAATTTAGTTTTATTGATGTAGGATAGGATTCCCACCTGTCAGCATCAGACTTTTCGGACAGCTCTACAATTTATACATTCGACTGCAACTTGGTATCAACACAGGAATTCCTCATCCCAAATCTAAAATTGTCTCGATGCACCATAATCCTATCGCAATCGAAAATCTTAGTTACAGTTACCCAGATGGCACCCATGCTTTACGGGGAATTAATCTCTATATCAAAGCTAATGAACGGGTGGCTTTAATCGGGGCTAATGGTTCGGGTAAGTCTACTTTACAGTTGCATTTGAATGGCATTATTTTGCCCCAAGAAGGAGAGATCAGAATTGGAGAATTGCCTGTAAATCCGAAAAATTTACGAGCGATTAGAAATTTTGTTGGGCTGGTTTTTCAAAACCCAGATAATCAGTTATTTATGCCAACTGTTTGGGAAGATGTGGCTTTTGGCCCGATGAATCTGGGTTTGCGAAATGAGGAACTGATTTCACGAGTGACTCAGGCAATGGCTGCTGTTAATATTGACCCAGAACACTATGGACAACGCAGCACAGAAAATTTATCTGGGGGAGAAAAGAAACGAATTGCGATCGCTGGTGTTTTGGCTATGCAACCGCAGGTTTTGGTATTAGATGAACCTTCGGCACAGCTAGATCCGCGTTCTCGTCGTCAGTTAATTGAGTTGTTGCAAGGCTTACCATTAACTCAATTGATTGCTACTCATGATTTAGATTTAGCCTTAGAACTTTGCACTCGCACTGTGGTTTTAAGTCAAGGGAAAATTGTGTTTGATGGCGAAACAGAGAAGGTAATGGGTGAGCGGGAATTCTTGCTTCAACATTCTCTTGAACCACCATTAAGCTACAGTCGTCCTTACTGTTTACTTGAGGATGCACCTGTTACAAATATTCTGAGTTCATCTCCGTTGAAATACCCAACTTTGCATTAGACCTCTTGCATAAATCCTTGAAACCCCTCCCCAATCCTCACTAAAGCTCCGGTCCCCTAAAAGGAGAGGGAGTCTTGATTCTTCCCCCCAAAATAAAAGGCTTCGTCCTCTGTCATCTCCCCCTAAATAAATGTCTTAGTCCTTACTCATCTCCCCCTAAATAAATGTCTTAGTCCTTACTCATCTCCCCCTAAATAAATGTCTTAGTCCTTACTCATCTCCCCCTAAATAAATGTCTTAGTCCTTACTCATCTCCCCTTCCAGGGGAGAACGAGAGGGGTGGGGAGAACGAGAGGGGTGGGGAGAACGAGAGGGGTCGGGAGAACGAGAGGGGTCGGGGGGATTGTTAGCGAAGCGGCACGAAGTGCGGGGGGTTGATTTGACTTTTGCAAGAGATCTATTGAGCAAGGATACAAAAAAACAGGTAAAGGTTTTTCCCTTTACCCGCTTTTCCTTAAGAGAAATAGTCTATGTAGTTAGGTTTTCCCGAAGACAGAATCCTACATCATCCTGATTGTAATTGTGGGAACCGGGCGAGCTATTAATAATGCTTCGATCCCAAACTTGGAGAAGCACTACATAACCGCACTGTTTCATACCATTTGTTTTGAGATTCCATTCATTACCCGGAGTAGTATTTGTCTGTGTTGTACTAGAGGAAACTGGTGGGATTCCAGTAGTTGGATTTGGCGGATTCAAGCTAGCGGGGAGAGTACTTAAACTAAATGCGCCAAAATGGGGATCACGAGCGACAAATTGACCTTTGATTTCTTTCCCAACTAAGAAATCTTTGCAGTCACCGCCACTTTCTATGTGAATTTCGGCATCGGGTCGGGTGTTATCCAACTGTATCTTGTACCACGGAGTACTTCCCAGTATGATATAAGCTGGGTTAGCTATCTCTAACCGGATTTCCCAAGCTTTATCGCCGGAAGTGTCCCAATAAGCCAGCACATCATCAATGTTTTGGAGGTTATCCAAATAGCTGAAGAAGCCGTCGCTACCAGGATCAGGAGAACGCCAGGTTCCCACACCGTTGAGATCTACTGTCCAGATTGGCTTGATCAGCTTAATTGCATCCCCAGAACCTACTTCTCGTACCCAGACTCGATACTTGTAACCTACAGATGGTGGCCCTTGGACAACCACGCGACCCCCAAAAGGACAAGACCGACTAGCATCCCAGGGATCTGCATTAATACCTAGCAAGGCAAACTTAGCTAGAGGTTTGGTCATCCCGTCACCGAAGATATTAATATCTGCTAGTCCAATACCACCAAGGATACTGATCTTGGCGCCGACACCGGAAGAAGGTGTACCTGGCTTAATCACTACATGACTATCTAGCCTGTTTCCCCAAGAGGGGATCGCGTCTGGGTCTACTATAGAGGGTAGTTGGTTCCAGGAAAGAATAGCGCGGACACGAGCAATTTTGGGTTTCTGGCAAGATTGGCGGTATTTATCGAGATTGACTTTGATAATGGCTGCATAATGAAGACCATCTGTTGGCATGGGTGAGATGTCGTGGACATTGAGAGATACTGTGTCTAGGTATGTCCATTGACAGGTATTATCCCAGTCCACCCAAAAGGCCACGTGTTCCATGCTGCCTTTTTGGCATAAATTGCCTGAGTAGCCGCTGGGCTTTTTGATGTGGATGGTAGCTACTAGGCGCTCTAGGTTGTAGTCTAATCCCAAGCAGTCTAGTTGTTCGTAAGTGACATTACCGCTAGTGTTGGCTAATGCAGCCACGGCTGCTTGCCAGTTTAAACCCAATGCTTGCCACTGATTAATTTTGGCGGATACTACTTGCTGATTAATTCCTCCAGAGGCGATCGCCGCTTGGATATCGTTAAACCCAAAACGGTGCGTTTCTACACTGATGTGGGCGATCGCCTCAGCTTGTTTACTGCTCGATTGTCCTCCATACAATTTTACTAAATCAACCAGCGCTAAGGGTGGTGGATCTGGTAAAGGAATCGGGTTAAGCTTAATTTCCTCGAATTGAAGTGGTAACTTGATTTTCTGTCCGATATTGAGGCCAATCACTTCGGCCAAATCAACAAAATTCCACTGGCGAGGCTTAATCTGGATATACTTTTCTAGGCGATTACCCCAAACTGGTGACCAATTTGGATCAGATGGTGGCATTGTTTCCCAAGAAAGAATGGCACGAACCAAAGGTAAAAGTGGACGACCGCAGTAATTACGTTTTGGTTCGATAGGGAGGGTAGCAACGTAGCTGAGTGGTTTATCTGGTTGCTTATTGCAGTCGGTTGAGTTAGGAATATCGTAGGTTTTGAAGGCTACAACACCAACATCTTCCCAACCTCCACCGTAGTTCAAAAAGAAGCGTACATACTGGGTTGAACCTGCTTGACACAAGTTACCACCGAAGCCAGAAGGTTGTTTGATTTGGATGGTGGCTTCTAGGGTATTTAGATTCGGATTGAAGCCAATGCAAGTTAATTCTTCGTAAGTCGTGTTACCAGAGATTTGCTTGACAGCTTGGTGCGGACTGTTGACCAGATTTCCAAAATAGTTGGGATTGCTAAGAATAAGGGTTTTGAATTGTTGTCTTTCCAGTTGGACTGTAGTTATTTCTGATTTTTCATCAATCATAAAATCATCTCCAGGGAAATTGTGATTTGTCCAGCTTCTTATTAAAGATGCCTTTCTCCTCTATCTATAACTGTTGCCTAAGACCTTTAACAGTCGCTTTTTCAGGTGAAACACATTTGTGTTAACTTACTTGTGTTACTGTTTAAATAAGTCAGATTATGTTATCTATAAAATATTTGATTATTTAATTGAAAATCAGTAAAAAACCAAAGTCCTAACGGCTGTTTGATAGTTTTCTATCGTCAACCAAAAATAGCTAGCGAGCTTATTAGTTATGCTGCTTACTTTACTTATGTGAAAATCATCAATTGATGGAAAATTTTTGCTATTTTCAGGGTAATCGAACTAAATCGCTGTGATAGACTTGCTGCTCATTGTCACCCTGGGATTTCTAGGGAGTTTTGGTCACTGTGTCGGTATGTGTGCACCGCTGACAGTGGCGTTTTCTTTGTCACAAAAGCAAAAATCTACGGCTACTTGGCAACACTCTCTGATTTTTCACACTTTACTGAACTTGGGGCGAATTGTCAGTTACGCAATAGTTGGTGGAGGAATTGGGGCGTTAGGTTCAGTTTTGGTTGCTGGGGGACAAATAGCTGGTGTTGGCAGCACTTTGCGTCAAGTTATGACGATTTTCACGGGATTACTGCTAATTTGGTTTGCCCTAGTACAGCTTAAGCCAGATTTCCTACCGCGTTTACCGCTGCTACATCCTCTGACTCAAGGTAGTTTACGCGATCGCCTCAGTCAGCAGATGTTAGAACTCTCAATGCTACCTAAATGGTGGACTCCTGTGCTTTTGGGGCTACTTTGGGGTTTAATTCCCTGTGGCTTTTTGTATGCTGCTCAAATCAGAGCCGCTCAAACTGGTAATTTATGGATGGGAGCAGCCACGATGCTGGCTTTTGGCTTGGGAACACTACCAACTATGCTGGGTGTTGGAGTATCGGCCTCTAGGCTAAGTGCGGATAAGCGCAGTCAGTTGTTTCGTTTAGGTGGTTGGGTAACTCTGACGATTGGGGTGTTAACGCTGCTGCGCACAGGCGATACGATGGTAGATTACACCGGTCATGGGGCGTTGTTTTGTTTGATGTTGGCGCTGATTGCGCGTCCGATTAGTGGTTTCTGGGAGCAACTTTTACGTTATCGCCGTGCTTTGGGTGTCGGGGCTTTTGTACTATCTCTAGCTCATACTACTCACATGATGCAGCATACTCTCAATTGGAATTTGAATGCTTTCTCTTTCATGTTGCAAATGCATCAGTTGGGTATGGCTTTAGGAGTTGCTGCTTTGGTGTTGATGACTCCTGCTGCGCTTACGAGTTTTGATAATTTACAAAAGTCTTTGGGGAAGCGTTGGCGACAGATTCATCTATTAAGTGTTCCTGCTTGGATTTTGTCTGGTATTCACACTTTGTTGATTGGTTCTCATTACTTTGGTGGGCTGCAATGGAGTTGGGAAAATCAAGTTCGGTCGGTAATATTAGGTGTGGTGATGCTGGGAGTTTTGCTAATTCGTAGGCGATTTTTTTGGTCATTTTTATCGTTGGAAAGGTTTTATGCGCCTCCTGGGAAGTAACATTTTTCGCCCGCACCCTGAAGGGTGGGGCTACAAGAACCAAGACCGCCTTCGCGGTCTCAAAGTTTTGTTAGCCTACGAAGGTAGGCTTCGTTCCTGTAGCCCCACCCTTCAGGGTGCGGGCTATTATATTTCTTGGCTCTTATCCCTAAACTTAATTACCACTCCAGCATTAGCTCATAAGGTTCAGATAGCAGAAGATATTGGCGGAACTTTGCATATCGAACCGAATGATACACCTCGCGCTGGAGAATCATCTCTTGCTTGGTTTGCGCTGACTCGCAAAGGGGGTAAAGTCCTGCCTCTGGAAGAGTGTAATTGTAAGTTATCTGTTTATTCACAGACATTAAATACAAGTTATTCACCAATACTTAATCCTGTTTTGAAGGCTGTTTCGGCGGAAAAATATCAGGGAATTCCCGGTGCAAAAATTCAATTTCCTCAGCCAGGGGCTTATCAGTTACAGTTGAGTGGTACGCCAAAAATTGAAGGAAGTTTCAAGCCGTTTGAGTTAAAGTTTGAGGTTACAGTAGCAGCGGGTAAACCTATTGCTACTGCAAGCCCTGAAGTTAGTCCTTCTGTTATTTTGCCAAGAGATCAAAGTATTTCTTGGCAGGCTACTGTCATTGTTTTAACAGCAATTATTGGTATTGGAATTCTCTGGCGCGTGGCTTGGAGACGGAGTAAATAATTCTCTGCGAGATAGGCTGATGCGGCAAGTTTTTATTACAGGTAAGTAGACAGAGTTAATATTATCTCTAGAAAATTTTCTTTATAAAACCTTCATCTGTAAAGATTTCATGAAGATCCAGTAAGTCTATATTTTACCTTGTAATAGTGTATATGATATCAATAAAGCAACTCATTCGTGTTAAATAAACACAGTTAATTTCACCGATTATGCAGACATTGCTTCTTTATTATCCAGAAGTAACTTTTTTTTAGATTTAAATATGTGTGTTTTATGGGGCATTTCATCTAAAATATTTCGGCTTAAAGCTGATGATTGACGATGACGTGTTCCTAATTAGTGGTGCATTTTACTAAAAACGGCTCTCTGCTAAGAACATCAACAACGGTTGGGGTGTTTAACTGTGTTTTTGCTTAATGATGTCTAACTCAGGCTATTAAACCCTAACAGAAGAACTTACCATGCAAACCTTGTCTTTTAAACTATCTGATGTCAACAGCAACAACCAGAATCTTTTCTCTTCTATAACCAATGGGATTGTCTTCATTGACCCGAAAGTTGATGACTATCAAACGCTAAGAGCTGGTGTGACACAGGGTTTAGAGGTCGTTCTACTTGATGAACACTGCGACGGGATTTCACAAATTACCGAAGCCTTAAAAGGACGCCGTGGACTGTTGAGTTTGCATATTGTTGCTCATGGTGAAGCTGGTTTGTTGTGGATTGGTAAGGATTTTGTTAATAGCAACACCCTGGAAAACTACAAAGATGATTTGCCTTGTTGGAGAGCTAGTTTAGCTCCAGATGCTGACATTTTGCTTTATGGTTGTAAGGTAGCCGAAGGAAAGAAGGGTAAGCAATTTGTAGAAAAACTGGCTAAGCTGACAGGCGCTAATATTGCAGCTTCCAGTAACTTGAAGGGGAGTGCCCAATTAGGCGGTGACTGGGAACTGGAGGTGAAGATTGGGAAAGTTGAGACACCTCTGGCTTTTGGGGTAGAGACAATGCAGGCTTACAATGCTGTTCTCGCCATCAACTATCAGTGGGATGGAACAGCCTTAAACGATAGTTACGAATACATAGGCTCTGATAACTTGCTGGCCTACGGTTATGCAGGTAACGATACCATCACTGGCAGTATTGGTAACGACACCATAGATGGTGGTTTGGGTATTGACTCAATGACTGGAGGTACAGGTAACGATAGCTACTACGTTGACAGCACAGGTGACGTAGTTACAGAAAACCTCAACGAAGGCACCGATACAGTCTACTCTTCCATCACCTACATCTTGGGTGACAACCTGGAAAATCTGACACTAACAGGGACTAGCGCGATCGCTGCTACTGGTAACGCCCTGAACAATGTCATCATTGGTAATAGCGGTAACAACACCTTGTATGGCGGTACTGGCGCTGATACCTTAGACGGTGGAGATGGTGACGATTATCTCTTTGGTGGTGGTAGTTCTGGGGTCTACGACACCAGCAATGAATCACTTTCTGGCGGTAACGGCAATGATACCGTGATAGGTGGTACTGGCGCTGATACCTTGGACGGTGGAGATGGCAACGATTATCTCTTTGGCCACAATGGTAACGATAGCCTCAATGGTGGTGCGGGCAACGATACTCTGCATGGCGGTGTCGGGGATGATACGATGGCTGGAGGTGTAGGTGATGACAACTACTATGTTGACAACGCTGCTGATGTAGTTACAGAAAACCTCAACGAAGGCACCGATACAGTCAATTCTTCCATCACCTACACCTTGGGCGCCAATCTGGAAAATCTGACGCTGACAGGAACTAGCGCTATTAATGGTACTGGTAACGCCCTCAACAACAAACTCACTGGTAATAGTGCTAACAATGTTCTCACTGGCGCTGCAGGTAATGATACCCTAGATGGGGGTTTAGGTAATGATGCGATGGCTGGAGGTGTAGGTGATGACAACTACTATGTTGACAGCGCTGCTGATGTAGTTACAGAAAACCTCAACGAAGGCACCGATACAGTCAATTCTTCCATCACCTACACCTTGGGCGCCAATCTGGAAAATCTGACACTAACAGGGACTAGCGCGATCGCTGCTACTGGTAACGCCCTCAACAACAAACTCACTGGTAATAGCGGTAACAATGTTCTCACTGGCGCTGCAGGTAATGATACCCTAGATGGGGGTTTAGGTAATGATGCGATGACTGGAGGTGTAGGTAATGACAGCTACTACGTTGACAGCGCTGCTGATGTAGTTACAGAAAACCTCAACGAAGGCACCGATACAGTCAATTCTTCCATCACCTACACCTTGGGTGACAACCTGGAAAATCTGACACTAACAGGGACTAGCGCTATCAATGGTACTGGTAACGCTTTCAACAATGTCATCACAGGTAATAGCGGTAACAACACCCTGGATGGTGGTTTAGGTATTGATACGATGGGTGGAGATTTAGGCGATGATAGCTACTACGTTGACAGCACTTCTGATGTAGTTAAGGAAAACCTCAACGAAGGCATCGATACAGTCTTTTCTTCCATCAGCTACACCTTGGCTGCTAATGTGGAGAACCTGACACTGACAGGAAGTAACAACATCAATGCTACTGGCAATAACCTCAACAATGTCATCACTGGTAATAGCGGTAACAACAGCCTGTATGCCGGTTTGGGGGCTGACATCCTCTTTGGTGAAGATGGTAATGACTATCTCTATGGCTATGCTTCCAGCGACACCAGTGAGAAAGTTCTCTTTGGCGGTAACGGTAATGACACCCTAGTAGGTAGTATTGGGGCTGACAGCCTCAGTGGCGATAATGGTAACGACCTTATCTATGGCTACGACGGCAACGATATCCTAGATGGTGGGCTGGGTAATGACACAATGTATGGAAGTACAGGCAACGATAGCTACAAAGTTGACAGCACTTCTGACATAGTTACCGAGTACTCCAATGAAGGCATCGATACAGTCTTCTCTTCCATCACCTACACCTTGGGTGCTAATGTCGAAAACCTTACTTTGACTGGGAGTAGCGCTATCAATGGTAGTGGTAATACCCTCAACAACGTCATCATTGGTAATAGTGGTAACAATACCCTCAGTGGCGGTACAGGTGACGATACTCTAGATGGTAGTACTGGTAGTGACTCGATGCTCGGTGGCGCAGGTAACGACATCTACTACGTAGACATCGCTTCTGACAAAGTTACAGAAAACCTCAACGAAGGCATCGATACAGTCTACTCTGGGGTTTCTTACGGACTGGGCGCCAACTTAGAAAACCTAACACTGATCGGCAGCGCAATCCAAGGCGCAGGCAACATCCTTGATAACATTATCTACGGTAATGCCCAAAATAACGGTTTATCGGGTCAAGCCGGCAATGACAACATCTACGGTGGAGCTGGCAATGACAAGATCAATGGTAACGCTGGCGATGACAGCCTCTATGGTGAAGATGGGAACGACTTTCTAACTGGAGAATTGGGCAATGACTTACTTTCCGGTGGAAGTGGCGATGATATTCTTGTAGGTTATGGCGGTGCTATCGGTGAAATTGATATCTTGCTCGGTGGACTCGGTGCTGACACTTTCGGCGTTGGTGTCAATTTTGCCCGTTATGGTGGTAGCGGTGGATTAGTTGGCTACACAGGGGATGGCTACGATGGCTACGCCTTTATTGAAGATTGGGACTCAACTGATACAATCGAGCTCAAAGGTGACCTTAGTCAATACACCATCCTTCAAGAAGACTGGGCTCTTGGCACCGCTACTCTTGAAACCTCAATTTACTACAACGGTACAGACGGCTTTGATTTAATTGGTATCGTACAAGATACAGGTGATGCTTCACTGAACCTCAGCTTTTTCACCTAATTTCTTTGAGTAGGGGCGGGTTTAGGGATAACGCCTGACTAGAACCAGTCTCTCATCTTCCCAACCCGCCCTCTTCATGTGAGATACAGGGATTTCCTCTGTAATGCGATACATTTACCTCTCTCCAAACCTCTCTCCTTAAAGGAGAGAGGCTTTGAAATTACCCCTATTCCCTCGAAAGGAACCCTGTTGGGAGTTAGGTCTGACTGTACCTCATAACAGCCGTAACCGCTGTACATATCTACCTATAAAGAAAATCTTTTTTCATCAAACTTTACTATGTAAAAATTGTATGAAGATTGAGCAATTTTTTACCTAATCTTCAAATCAGGTATATGATGTCAATAAATCATTTTTTAGTGTTGAGTAAACCTAGCTAATTATAGCGATTACTTGCTACGTTGCTTCTTAATTCTTCAGAGGCGAAATTTTCATTGAAATTCAACACTACTTTTTTGTAGGAACACCGATCCATAGAGATTTCGGCTTAAGGCTGATGGTTGATGATGTTCCTTAAATAAGGGTGTATTTATCTGAAAATTGCTGTGGGTTCTCAGCCTAGGCAGCTATTGCTGTACTTAGCTGTGATCTTACTTGATGGTGTCTAACTCTGGTTTTTAAAGGCTAACAGAGGTATTTTTGTATGCAAACTTTATCTTTCAATCTCTCTAATTTTAACAGCAAAAGTAGTGAGATTTCCACTTGTATTAACAGCGGTCTTGTCTTCATTGACCCAAAAATTGAGGACTATGAAACGCTGATAGCAGGTGTATCACCAGGTTTAGAAGTGGTGATGCTTGATGGTAGTTGTGACGGGATTTCACAAATTACCCAAACCTTGAAAGGACGCCGTGGCTTGTCAAGTTTACATATTGTTAGTCATGGCGAGGCGGGTTCGCTGTGGTTAGGGAAGGGATTGGTTGATAACAACAACCTCGAACAATATAAAAATGATTTACAGTCTTGGGGAAAGGCTTTAGCTGAGGATGGAGATATTCTCCTCTATGGCTGTCAGGTAGCAGCGGGAGAAAATGGTAAGCAATTTGTGCGAAAACTCAGCCAACTGACGGGTGCTGATGTTGCTGCTTCCAAGAATTTGACGGGAAGTTCTGAATTAGGTGGTGACTGGGAACTGGAAGTTCAGACTGGGAAAATTCAGTCACCTTTGGCATTTTTGGAAGAGACGATGGAGATTTACGGTGCTGTTTTTGCTACCAACCGCGTCTCTGTAGCTAATGACGGTACTCAAGGAAATAGCTACTCCTCCGGACCCTCGATTTCTGCTGATGGACGCTATGTGGCGTTTTATTCTTATGCCAGCAATCTGGTCAGTAGCGATACTAACAACACAAGCGATATTTTTCTCTACGACAGACAAACGAATACCACCAAGCGTGTCTCTGTCGCAGATGACGGTACTCAAGGAAATAGCTACTCCTCCGGACCCTCGATTTCTGCTGATGGACGCTATGTGGCGTTTTATTCTTATGCCAGCAATCTGGTCAGTAGCGATACTAACAGCACTTTCGATATTTTCGTATACGACAGACAAACCAATACCACCAAGCGTGTCTCTGTCGCAGATGACGGTACTCAAGGGAATGGCTACTCCTATGAACCCTCAATCTCGGCGGATGGGCGCTATGTGGCGTTTTATTCAAGCGCTAGTAACTTGACAAGTGGCGACACTAACAACGCTACTGACATCTTCCTCCACGACACACAAACCAATACCACCAAGCGTGTCTCTGTAGCTAATGACGGTACTCAGGGTAATAGTAGTTCCTACAATCCCTCGATCTCAACGGATGGGCGCTATGTGGCGTTTTATTCTTATGCCAGCAACTTGACCAGTGGCGATACTAACAGCACCGGCGACATCTTCCTCCACGACACACAAACCAATACTACCAAGCGTGTCTCTGTAGCTAATGACGGTACCCAAGGAAATAATACTTCCTACAGTCCCTCGATTTCTGCTGATGGACGTTATGTGGTGTTTGAGTCTTATGCGAACAACTTGACCAGTGGCGATACTAACAGCACAAGCGACGTTTTCCTCCACGATACACAAACCAATACCACCAAGCGTGTCTCTGTAGCTAATGACGGTACTCAGGGAAATAGTAGTTCCTACAGTCCCTCGATTTCTGCTGATGGACGTTATGTGACGTTTACTTCTTCTGCTAGCAACTTAGTGAGTGGGGACACTAACAGCACTACCGACGTTTTCGTATACGATACACAAACCAATACCATTAGCCGGGTATCTGTAGCTAATGACGGTACCCAGGGTAATAGTAGTTCCGACAATCCCTCGATTTCTGCTGATGGAAGCTTCGTAGCATATGATTCTTCTTCCAGTAACTTGGTAAGTGGCGACACTAACGCTACTACGGATGTATTCGTATACACCCGTGGATCGGGAACCCAGAACCCTTGGACTGGAACACCAGGAAACGATTCCTACACTTACACTGGTACCGATAATTTTACTGGCGACGGTCTAGGTGGCAACGACACGATCACTGGTAATGTCGGTAACGACACTATTTATGGTGGCTATGGCGCTGACACTTTGTATGGCAGTGGTGGTGACGATTATCTCGATGCTGGCACCCCTGACGACTATGACACCACCAGCAATAACTATCT
>JAYFMV010000061.1:0-91598 GCA_042408245.1 Potamolinea sp. | reverse complement strand
AAATCGCGAATGCAGGAATGTGCAACCTCTGGATTGCTTAACTCACCTCTACGACTGCGATGATTAGGAAACATGGCTACAAGTTTGCGGTAAACAGTCTCAGCAATCTCCTCAGATACAGCAAACATTTGCGCCACCAGGCTTAAGCTGGGAGAATTTAGATCGTGCTTAGCAGCAGCAGCACAAACTCTTTGCCAAGGTAGAGCCACTTGCTCTTCAATAAACTTTAAGTAGGGCTTGAGTAGGGCTTTCTCTGCATCTGTAAGTCTGTCTAACATCAGCTTGTTGCTGAAGTTAAATTGTGTGGTGATAAAGCCAAGGGTGCGCCAGTCTTTTGATGCTATGTGTTGCTCCTGCAATTTCAGTAATAGTGGTTCCAGGGCTGTGGCTAACTGTTCTATCGAAGGTATCCCTAAAGAAGACAAAGAAACATCCTGAGAATTACCTGTTAAAGTGAATAGTCTTTCTGTAGGTGAGGTGGTGATTAGTGAAGGTTCTTGATAAATATCTATTAATTTTCTGTAAACTTTGTAGGCAAAATGTGTGATTTTTCTCGCTTCTCTCAAATCTAGAACATTAGGAATATAGTTATAAAGAGCATTTGTCTTTATTCCTGCCAATTGGCATTTGTTATTTACTGAACAATCGTGCAGTTTGGTTGCGGTGATGGCTCGACCCTCTGGCGATGTGGCTTCAACCAAAGAACTATAAAAAAAGGGGTCTTTAACTTTTGAAAAAGAGGATAAATCAGGTGTATAACGTTTTTCCCAAAGTTTAACTAAGTGATTAACAGAAGTATTATTGATCAGTTGGGTGGTTTTTAGCACGATTTTTCTTTGTAGCTATATTTGGATATGAAATTTATGGTAAAAGTACTACAACTACTCTTCATTTTTTTAACTTAGTCTTCACTAAACCAAGGTAATTTTTCGATTTTTACCAAAAAAAATGCTGCATTTTTTTCCGTTTAAAAGGATTTATAATTAACCTTTTACCTAAAAAAAAGAGGGCTTGAAAGATTTGGGATTGCCGAGCATCGGTGCGAGAATCCTTGATTAGAGGAACGCATCCAACCCAACAAATCAAAAATCCTTGATTTACAAAGCTGGTAATGATTAATTAAAACCTTGTGGTGATGCACTTTTAGTAAAAAATGGTGGTGTTACAACTATTTTTAGCAGTAGAGATGCACAACATTGAGAACGAGTTGTAACTTACCAGAGCGGTGCTACTTTTTGGGAATTTTACGATTGAGAGTATCGTATATTTAGCATAAATGGAAATTATTAAAGCCAAATAAGCTATCTTGCTGAACTTTTCTCAGCCAAATGGCGGAAGTTTGGATGGGGAATTTCTCAGATCCCCGACTTCTCCAAGAAGTCGGGGATCTTGATAGACTCGCGGGATGATCAATAAAACCCGCCCAGCAAACTGTTAAGTGAGGGCGGGTTTTGACCAAATTAAACGATGATTGTCAAGAGCGAACACAAAAGCATTGCCCCTACCACCACCTTCTTGTTACTAGGAAATCCCTGACAAAACCTCCCTTGCTGCTTCCAAAGTGCGGTCAATATCTTCCTCAGTGTGAGCCAAAGAAGTAAACCCAGCCTCAAACTGAGACGGTGCCAGATAAACACCACGCTCCAACATCCCGCGATGGAAACGGCTGAACTTGGCTAAATCCGACTTCTTGGCGTCCTCGTAATTGTGAACAGGTTCACCCGTGAAGAACATACCAAACATCGCGCTGATTTGCCCACCGTAGACTGCGTGACCGGTTTCCTTAGCAACTTGCAGCAGACCTTCTGATAACTTCTTAGTAATCTTTTCTAACTGCTCATAAGTACCCGGCCTTTGCAGCAACTCCAGCGTCTTAATTCCCGCTGTCATTGCCAAAGGATTGCCAGAAAGCGTTCCCGCTTGGTACATCGGGCCAGCAGGTGCGACCATCGACATGATATCCCGACGCCCGCCGTAAGCTCCCACAGGCAAGCCACCGCCGATAACCTTACCTAGGGTTGTCAAGTCAGGTGTCACACCAAATTTTTCCTGAGCGCCACCGTAGGCTATCCTGAAACCGGTCATCACCTCGTCAAATACCAGTAAAGCCCCATACTCCTGGGTTAGCAGCCGCAAACCTTCTAAGAAACCAGCATCGGGGGGAATAAACCCAGCATTCCCGACGACAGGCTCTAGAATCACGCCAGCAATTTCCTCTGGACATGATTCAAAAATAGCTTTCACGGCTTCCAGGTCGTTGTAAGGAGCCGTTAAGGTGTTGGTAGTAGCCGCTTTGGGAACGCCAGGAGAGTCAGGTAAGCCCAAGGTAGCAACCCCGGAACCTGCTTTCACCAAAAGCATATCGGCGTGCCCGTGGTAGCAGCCTTCAAATTTGATGATTTTGTCACGTCCGGTAAAGGCCCGCATCAGGCGTATAACCGCCATACAGGCTTCTGTGCCAGAATTCACAAAGCGCACCATCTCAATGCTAGGGACGGCGTGAATTACCATTTCTGCCAACACATTCTCCAGCGCCGAAGGTGCGCCAAAGCTGGTGCCTTTTTCTAGGGCCTCGTGTAGGGCCGCAATTACTTCCGGATGGGCATGACCACAAATTGCTGGACCCCAAGTTCCCACATAGTCAATGTACTGATTGCCATCAACATCCCAAATGTATGCGCCTTTCACCCGGTCAAAGACAATAGGTTGTCCTCCCACCGATTTGAACGCCCGGACTGGGGAACTAACCCCTCCTGGCATCAACTTTTGGGCCGCGGCGAAGATTTGCTCTGATTGGGTTGTTTTAATGCTCGTGTTAACCAAGCTTGTCTCCTTAGTAGGAAATAGAAATGTCTATCGTTCGATAGGGGTAAAGCCTAGTGTAGAACCCCTATGCTATAGATGATCTCACTGAGTAACAAATTAGATAATGTTGTACAAAACTAATCAAGACTTGCCTTTTGAGATTCGAGAGCGCTTGTCAGAAGCAGCTCAGGATTTATACCGCGCTGCTTTCAACTCGACAATTCAGTGGTACGGAGAGGCCGCGAAGGCTCATAAAGTTGCTGCAAGTGCTGTGAAGATTCGCTTGGCTAGGGATTTGGCTATTCTGGTTTAAGGTAAAAATAATCAAGGTGATGAGGAATAGTGCCTGCTCAAGTTAGAAAATTAAAATATACTCGGCAGTTAGGTCTCACCTCAAGCTTGTGTGAGACTTAATTTGCATATTTTTGCTGAAAAATTTTAATAGATATTCAAGCTAACTCTCGATTATACTACTTTTCTTTTTATAATGCAACTTATTACTAAGGCGCGGTGCTAGGTCAACTAGCAACTGCAGATGTCGTTAAGAAATGGTATCGTAACAGGTTAGAGAATGCTAAAACGATGTCAGCTACTGAACCCACTGCCTTGAACCAAGCTATTCCCCTTGACGAAATCAGTTACAACGAACAAGGATTAGTGCCCGCGATTGTCCAGGATTACCTGGATGGCACTGTCTTGATGATGGCTTGGATGAATCGAGAGTCGTTACAAAAAACCCTGGAAACTGGAGAAACTTGGTTTTGGAGCCGTTCTCGCAGTGAGTTATGGCACAAAGGGGAAACATCCGGCCATCTTCAGCACGTGCGATCGCTTCGTTATGATTGCGATAGCGATGCTTTACTGGTCAGCGTTGAACAAATAGGCGATATTGCTTGCCATACCGGCGAACGTAGTTGTTTCCATCAAGTAAATCAGGAAAAAGCAGCACCAACCGCAGATACTTTGTCTCAGGTATTTGAGGTGATATGCGATCGCCGCGAAAATCCAAGAGAAAGTTCCTACACCTGTAAACTGTTGGCGGGTGGTGATAACAAGATTCTCAAAAAAATTGGCGAAGAGTCCGCCGAAGTGGTTATGGCTTGTAAAGATGATGACAAGGAGGCGATCGCCTCTGAAGTGGCAGACTTGTTTTATCATACTCTCGTTGCCTTAGCTCACCACAATGTTGAACTGCGAGACGTTTACCGCAAATTACAACAACGCAAGCGATAAATGCTTCCTGGATGGGCAATTGCTCCCTGGCAATGGGAAGTATTTAAGCAGGCGATCGCTTCGGATAGAGATGAAAGAGCGATCGCGCAGAGTGCACCAGCGTACAGCCCTTCTCTTCTCCTGTCGGAGACGCTCCGCGAACGAGACTCTAACGCGAACGGGCCTGAAAACCGCATAGCGTCTCGCAGAGAAGCTGATCGCCCTACTGACTGCTTAATAATTGCTTAACAAATCAGCAAGTAAACCGAGGAAAAAAAAATTCCTACTTTTCCTACAAGAAAATCAATAATTTATCAACCTTGACATTGCTAAATTGAAAATGTTATCTATTGCAGGGTACAAGTCCTAACTTAAAATTAGGGTTTTGACGAATTTGACTTTTTCAAAATTATCTACTCGAATATGAGTTGAAGACAGCGAGCCAAATTGGCTACAAGGCAATGACCGCTTCTGAATTAACTAATATTGAGCAGAAAAACTAGACCAAAATTGGAAATATGCTTGAAAAAACATCCTCCTCATCAAATCCAGAAATGTTGTCTTTCCTGAAGATTTTTGAGTATTTCTCTTTGGCTGCTTTTGTTTGTGTATTTATCCTTACGAGGATTATCCCAGACAATCAACTTATCGTTATCTGGGGAGCTGTTTTTCTCTCTAGTTTTGTTTTTCTTTTCCTAACCAATAAACAATTGGCACAGAACTCTAGTAATGCTGCTAATCAGTTAGATTTAGGGAAAAAAGCTGAACTATATACTTGTTTATTAGACCCAGATACTGCTTCGGACAACAAACCGATAAATCTGGCAAGACAAAAGGCTTTACGCTATTCCCAAGAGTTGATTGACGACTACAAAACAACTCGCGAGACTTCGAGAAATATTTACTACATTTTCCAACTGGCCACAGTTGTTTTATCGGGAGTCACACCGATTTTAGTTTTGGTAGACAAATTGGAAGCCGGTCAAACTTGGCTCAAGTGGTTACCCGTAATTTGTCCGGCGATCGCTTCTATTGTCGCTAGTATAGTTACGTCCTTTCCTTTTGAGCAAAATTGGGTTTCTGCTAATACTACTGTTGAATTGTTGGAAGCGGAACAGGAGAAATTTATCTTGGGAGTGACTCCTGCTTATCGTTCTTATGATGTAACTGACGAAGGCCAACGTCAACAACAGGCAAAAATGGCAATCGAAAACTTTATTACTCAGGTGAATAATATTCATCTCAAGCAAGTCCAAGGATCGAGTGATCCACAGTTCAAGGAAGAGAAGAGAGATCAAACTCAATCTATGGAGTCAAGCCAGACTTAGAGTTAGCTAAGCTGACACCAACTACAGAGAAATCAAATTTCCGAAAAAAACTTTTGATCGCAAATTGTAACAACGCCGCAGGTAGTTAATCCAGCGGCGTCGCACAGTTAAAAGCTAAATTGTAGAAGGGGTGGGTTTTGCCCACCCTTATTTTCTATTTGTTAGGTAGTAGTTTGCTAGAGTAAGCGTCGATCGCGTAAGCGTAAGCAGGAATGCGCTTGCTGTAGTCGATTTCGGTACCAGTAATTGATTGGGCTAGTTTTTCAAAGGACTCGGAGCGCCAATTACGCTCATGGATGGGCTTGGATTGTTCACCAAGGAAGTAAGCTTGGGTGCCTATGACAACAGCAGCAACGAAGCCGACTAGAAATAAAGTTGTGACGATAATCATGGAAACCTCTCTGTAAACTTTTTTTTATTTATGTAAATAAATGTAACAGAGATTTGTCAAAAATGTCAAGACCCAGGAAATAGTACCCTTGAAGGTACTATCAAAATTTCCCTAAACTTCCCAAACTAAAATTTATCCATCCTGTCTATTGGCGGTGCAAAATTTGGTCGAGATACTGCAAAATCAAAATACCAAGGATAATGCTCAAAGCAGCAGCCAGCCAGAAGCCATCGACAATGTAGCGGGGTTGATCCAACACCCAACCACCGAGAGAAGGGCCGATAAAATAGCCGATCGCCCAACATTGAGAGTTGATGGAGAGGTAAACACCTCTCTGGGATTCGGGGGCTAAATCTACAACAAGGGAAGAAGCCGAGGGAGTGTACGCAACAGTAGCGATCGCTAAAACTCCCAAAGCCAAAGCAGCCCAAAAAATATGAGCCGTTGAAGCAACACCCGTAACCCAGATCAGGATAAATCCAGTACCCCACAACAACATCGAAACCATCAAGGAACGAGGACGCGAGAAATGCTTCAAAAGGCGGATGACAGGTAACTGACACAGCGCAGCAAAAGCAACGTGCCAAGTAAATAAGCCACTGATTACCTTGGGAGAGAATCCCCCTTGTGAGCTTCCACCGGAGACAAAATTAGTAAAATACAGAGGCATGGTGCTGTTCACTTGGGCAAGGTAGGTTGTGAACAGGATATTTACCAGAACGTAGACCATGAGATGGCGATCGCGTAGCGCCACAATCCAACCTTGACCCACTTGTTTAGATTGATATTCATCAAACTTACGAGTTTCTGAGATCGCCCCATAGACAATCGCAAAAAAAACCACAAAAGAAATCGCATCAATCACAAATAGAGCCCGATAATTCCCTGTCGCAGCAATCAGCGCTCCTCCCAAAACTACCCCCATCCCCAAGCCGAGACTATCTGCTAACCTAGTAATTGCAAAAGCTTCATTGCGCACATCAATCGTCGTCAAATCGGCTACAGCAGCCTCAGTTGCGGGCCAATACAGTCCAACCCCCAAACCCATCAGCAAGTTAGCGACAATAAAGCTGGGAAAGTTGCTGGTTAATGCCAAGAGGAGGGAAGCCACTGCAGAAACAGCCGCTGAGAGTAAAAGAGTGCGTCTGCGTCCCCAAAATTTCGAGTCTGCAAAAGAACCACCAAAAACGCGACCAATTATCCCAGAAATCGAGCCACTACCCAGACCTATTCCTACCGCAGTCGCCGATAAATGAACCTGATTGACGAAAAATATCGGCGCATAGAACAAAGTAAAACCAGTTCCAAGTTGGGATAATAATCTACCTGTAGCCAGAATCCAAACCTGGGGACTCAGTGGGGGTAGCCAGGAAAGTAACTTGTGTTGGAAAGAAGATTTCATGACAAGAGTTTCAGTGCAAGTCATTCACTATAGGGGATTTCCAGCCAACAGGGATGAGTCATAAGTTGCACTGCATAAGTTCGATTCGCTCAGAGATAACTTGTATTAAGTCAAGCTTAGAATCCTTCGGGAGAGGCTAGAAATTAGCTAAGGTTCTAAGAAAGTTACTCTTGTTTAAGACCAGACAGAATACTGTTACAACATAGGAAGATCTAGCCATGAATCGCATCCATACATTCGCTACAAGCTTGGGAATAGCCCTGATCCTGGGTGGAATGACTCCCATTGTCCAGGCTGCACCACCACAGATACTTTTAGTGCAAAACACTGCTGAGAACCTGATCAGACAAGGAACAGAAAAATATGAGAAAGGAGACTATAAGGGCGCAATTCAGGACTTTACTGAAGCTATCCGCCTCGATCCCAAGAATGCTGATGCTTACGTCAACCTCGGAAATGCTCGCGATGACGCAGGAGATGGTAAAGGTGCAATTGAAGCTTATAACCAAGCATTGGAGGTTGATCCTAAGAATGCCAGTGCTTTCTACAACCGGGGCCTTGCTTATCGCAGACAGGGAAAAAATCAATTAGCTGTTGAGGATTACAGCCAAACGATTAATCTTAATCCCAACTTTGACCGAGTTTGGGTTAACCGGGGAGTTGTCCGCAGTTTACTGGGAAATCGCCAAGGTGCACTGGAGGACTTTAACCAAGCACTGAAACTGAATCCTAGCTTTGGGGAAGCATACTATAACCGAGGTAATATTCGCGCTAATCAGGGAGATAAGCCGGGAGCGATTGAAGATTTTCAGAAAGCCGCAGACATCTATCAGAAAGAAGGAAAAACAGACTATTACCGAGATGCAATGAACAATCTCAAAAAGCTTCAACAGTCAACGACTTTATAACCGATGAAGCGTGAAGGATGAAGTATGAAAAAACTTTGTCCTTCATTTTTTCTATTTAACAGATAAGGGCTTAACCTCGAATGGCACTAAGATAATCAGTAGCCAAACCCAAGTAATGAACGAGGTTACTGTGAGTGCTTTTTTATTTGTAACTGACTTAGACCATACTTTAGTAGGTGATGATGACGCAATGAGCCTCCTCAACCAGCAGTTGAGTCAGCATCGGCAAGAATATGGCACAAAGATAGTTTATGCTACCGGGCGATCGCGCACTTCCTACCAACAATTGAAAGCAGAAAAATTACTCCTCGATCCAGACGCTCTCGTAACCTCAGTGGGTACAGAAATCTACCTCAACCCCACTGAGGACAGCTTTGACCCAGAATGGGCACAACAGCTTTCCCAAGGCTGGAATCGGGAACTAGCAGTAGCAACTGCTGCCCATCATGCAAACCTAATTCCCCAAGAAGAATCAGAGCAGCGTCCCTTTAAAGCTAGCTATTTTCTCACAGAAGATGCAGCAGTAGAAGTCTTACCGAGGTTAGAATCACAGCTACAAAAGCATGGTTTAGATGCCCAACTGGTTTACAGCGGCGGTAAAGACCTGGATATCTTACCACGAAGAGGTAACAAAGGTTTGGCTGTACAGTTCCTGCGCCAGAAGTGGAAAATTGAGGCGACACGCACTGTGGTATGTGGTGATTCGGGGAATGACATTGCCTTGTTTAGTGTAGGAGAGGAACGGGGAATCCTTGTAGGCAATGCGCAACCAGAACTGCGTCAGTGGTACGACGATAACCCAGCTTCTTATCGATACTTGGCTGTGGCGCACTGTGCTGGTGGTATCCTAGAAGGCTTGCACAACTTTGGCTTCCTTGGTAGTTAGCTTTGTTGCTTGTTGTTTGTTGTTTTCCGGATAATTAACAACCAACTACTAACAACAAATAACAAATAACCAATAACTATTGACAAATGATCAGCTATCTCAAGGGAACAATCGCAAATATTCAGAAAGGTACTGGGAATCGCCTCACTCTGATTCTGGAAGTCAACCAAGTTGGATATGAAATCCAAATTCCCCGTCGCCTGTCACAGGAACTCCTGGCGGCGTCTTCAGAGCAAGTGCAAGTTTTTACCCATCTGCAAGTTCGGGAAGATCAACAAGTGCTCTATGGCTTTGCATCGGCTGCCCAGAGGGATTTGTTTCGTCTGTTGCTTGGTGTAAGTGGTATTGGTGCCCAAATAGCGATCGCTCTCATCGATACCCTCGGATTACCAAATTTAGTTCAAGCCATTGTCACTGGGAATATTCGCACCTTAGCCAAAACTCCTGGTGTTGGGAACAAAACTGCTGAACGCATCGCTTTGGAATTGAAAACCAAGCTGGCTGAATGGCGTCAGCAAGCTGGTGTAGCCACACCTGCTTCAGAAAGTGGGCCAGCACCGGGGATTCTTGAAGATATCGAGATGACGCTACTTGCTTTAGGTTATGAGAACAATGAGGTTACTCAAGCACTACAAGCCATCAGCCAAGATGGGTTACTTGCTAAAAGTAAGAATGCTGAAGATTGGATTAGAAATGCGATCGCCTGGCTGAGTCAGTAATTTGGTAATTGGTAATATTTACCGCTTCTCCCAGTCCCTAGTCCCTAGTCCCAAGTCTCCAGTCCCCAAAACTATTCAGGAAAGTCTGGAATAACCCATTTTGGTGGCTGCAGAAGTTTTTTTCTTCGCGCTTCTTCGGCAATTTCCAGCATTTTGTCCAATGAAGTTTCTTTGATGAAGTTTGACGCTTCTGCTGCAAATTCTTTATTGGGGCATTTGTCCCCCAAAATGCAGCCATTGACGCAAGCTTCAGCGCAGTTCACATTCACTTCCATTCTCACCCTCCGGTTCTCTATTTCTCTGGACGAATTGTGGATTGCAGCAGCCCAACAGGATTTCGCCCAGTAACATTTTACCCTCGTTCCTGTATAGTTACTCAATTTTTGGGCGATCGCCTCCGCCAGTGCCAAAGGCAATCGCCTTGCTCAACGACGGGATGCTAGGCTTTTTTTAACGCAGAGTACGCTGATTTTATAACAGAATTTATACACGCCAAAAAACCTGCGCAGGCAGGCTTGGTTTTGGTGGTTCCGCACCTTTGAGGGTTTCGGAGCTTTTGCTAACAATTATTTAACTGAAACAGCATCGACATCGACGGTGTTATCAGATGGATTTTCTGGGTTAGAAGCAACTGTTTCGCTTACACCTTTGCGAGCTTTGGCACCATCAATTAACAACTGGGAAACCTCGGAAACCAGCAGCGTCAAAAGTACAACATCATCAATTTGACCGATGATAGGGATGAAGTCAGGAGCAATATCAATTGGGCTGATCAGGTAAAGCGCAGTACCCAAAATTATCCACCAGCGATACTTAGGATTGCGGATAGTGTTGCGATACCAGTTGTAAAGTGATTGAATAGAAAAATTGTTCATATGTTTCCTCTCTAGTTATTATTAATAATGCGAGAACCACCCAACAAAAAAAAGTGTGGATAACCCCACTATTTTTGTCTAGTTTGATCAAAAAGAATAGCCTTCTTATATTGTTAGCCTGCATCTAAGAATTGCCATTCATGTCCTAATCTTAGTCAAGGGAATTATGGCAAAAATCCCTCAAAGGGGCGAAAAATTTGGGTAGAGATCCTGAACCATAGAGGAATGGCAGTTTCACTCTTGGGGATGAGTGAGGTTTGCGGTAAGCGCCAGGAAAAGACCCGTTACGCACACTCTTAAGCTTAGAGTCATTAATCGTTGGACAAAGTACAGGACCATAAAAGGTTTAAGTAAATGTGGCTAATGACAAAAACCTTATCTGGTGGGAGGTTTGAGCCAAAACATAATAAAGCTACGAGAGAAAATAGGATTAGCCTCTTTGTAAGTGCCTCTAAGTCCCTAGAATTGGAATGGCTTGCATCTTTAAATACGCGAGAAGTTGTGCTTGGCAATCAAGGGAGGTAATAACAAACGTGGATACTCGGCAACTCTTACAGGTTCGGGAAATCATTGAAAAGGGCGGACTAGCAATGTGGCCATTGCTAGCCTTATCGATTCTCGCTTTAGGCACAATCTTGGAGCGTCTCTGGTTTTGGGCAAGCGTATTATTGAAGGAAAGAAAAATAGTCGATCGCGTGCTGGGTGAAGCAACTAGCAATAATTGGCTAGCAGCAAGAGAGGTGGCGATTCAAGCTCGACGACAGCCGATCGGGCGATATCTATCTGCTCCCTTGCGTCTTGCTAACCCAGATCCAGATGTGTTTAGGCTAGCCTTGGAGTCAGCCGCTGACGATGAGTTGGCTTTAATGCGGCGCGGGGACAAGCTTCTGGAAGCGGTAATTGCTTTGGCGCCATTATTAGGGTTACTGGGTACGGTTTTGGGCTTGATTTATTCCTTGCGTTCAATTCGTATTACTGATCTGGGAACAGCTTCCGCAGCCGGTGTGACGATTGGTATTAGCGAAGCGCTGATTAGCACGGCTACAGGGATGATTGTCGCGATTGTTAGTCTAGCTTTTTATCGAATATTTCAGGCTATTTGGTACAACCAAGTCAGAATTTTCCGCAAAGCTGGGAGTGAGTTGGAGTTGCTATATCGCCAAGCTTGCTTGCAAGGCGATAACACGGAAACTCAAAATATTGAGCATAAAAATATTGAGCCTCAAAATACTGAGCATAAAAATATTGAGCCTCAAAATACTGAGCATAAAAATTCTGTGAAAGATTCTTCTGTCAAAGCAATTACAGGTGATGTTTCTGAAGTTACTGAAAACTGAAATCGGTCATTAGCTAAAGCTAAAAACAAAGGACAAAGGACAAAGGACAAAGGACAAAGGACAAAGGACAACTAACAACTAACAACTAACAAAATTTCAGACCCCATCACTTATGACTACTAACAACAAAGTTCGTTCAAATCCTACTACTTTGGCACCTCGTCCTCTGAGGCTTCGGGTAGAAACCCAGACTGAAGATGTTCGCATTGAGGTGGTTCCTCTAATTGATGTCATTTTTTGCATTCTGACGTTTTTTATCCTAGCAGCACTAAATTTTTCTCGCCAGCAAGCAATTAGTATTGACTTGCCTAAAGCAGCTACTGGAACTCCCCAGGGAAGGGAACTCTTGGTTGTGACTCTCAACGATCAGGCTCAAGTTTTCGTTGACAAGCAGCCAGTGATCACGAAAGCTCAATTCCAGCAAAAATTAGAGGCATATCGTAAACAAAGTCCTAATGGAGTAATAGCGCTGTATGCTTCCACAAATGCTACTTATAACGAGGTTGTACAGGTGTTGGATTTGCTGAGGGAAGTAGCGGGCGATCGCGTGGCCCTAGCAACTCTACCAGGTTCGTCTACGCCACAAACGGGAGCAACGCCTTCCCCAACTCCTCCAACTACTGTACCGGGCGTTCCACCCTACCCAGGTGCAAATCCCTATGACCCTTATGGACTACAAAATCCGGCTAACCAACTTAACCCAAATCAGCCACAGCTAGGATTACCTGGAACTAATCCAAGCCCTCTACCACCTTTACCTGCACCACCACAAAATATTCCCAATAATACAGCAGCGCCTGCTATTCCCGGTGTGGCGGTTCCTCCTAATACTAATAATCCGGCTCCTAAACAGAATAGCCCCGCCAATACAGCAGCGCCTGCTGTTCCTGGTAGTGCGGTTCCTCCTACTACTAATAATCCGGCTCCGAAAAAGTCTAATTCTGGTACTACAGGAGTGCCACCTGCTCCCGGTACTGCGTTTCCTCCTAATACTAATAATCCTGTTCCTGGGAGGTAACAAAAATTATACCGAGCTACGGGTAACTAGCGGTAGTCATTTCGTAGTAAGGACTTTAGTCTGATTGCATATCCCTGGCATTGGGACTAAAGTTTTTACTACCAACAGAGTTGATGGGCAATCAACCTGACTTGATCTAAGATGAGTATTTAATCTTGAGCAAGAGGTCGGTGTTTGTTTAATATAAATACTCTGAAAGCTAGCCGAATCAAGGTCATTCCGTTTTTTTTATTCCTGGGAATTATTTGTATCACTCTGATTTCTTTAGTTAGCTCACTCCTAGGAAGTATTTTAATATTAGAGATTGTTTCTCATTTTAAACTTCAATACTTAATTTTCAGTGCATTGCTGTTTTGCTTGCTTTTACTTACTCGCCCCAATAAATTATTAATACTTAGCAGTATATTTTGTCTAGCTATTCTTTTAGTTGAAATTGCGCCTTGGTATATTCCTCACACAGTTCTACCAGCAAATAATCCTGCTAATTTAAAAATTTTAAGTTCAAATATCAATATTCAAAATCAAAACTATGACAAAGTTTTATCACTTATTAGGCAAGAAAAACCGGATATCGCTGTTATTTTAGAAAACACTGAAGCTTGGGTAAAACCTTTAAATTCCTTAAATGATCTTCTTCCCTATTCTATTTTTGAGGCTAATCCACCAGGCATTCTTGGCATAGCTGTTTATAGTAAACTACCACTGAAGAACGCCTCTATTAATTTTTTTGGACTGCCTAAAAACCCTAGTATCTTGGCAAATTTAAATATTAATGGACAAGATATTTCTCTGATTGCTATTCATCCACCACCACCTAAACCAGTTTTATTTGAGGAGCGTAACAAGCAGCTAGACGAAATCAGACAATATATAAAGTCACTCTCAAATCCGGTTGTAATGATTGGCGATTTTAATACAACGATGTGGTCGCACTATTATAAAAAATTTGTCAGTGATACTGGCTTGAGGAATGCGAGCCAAGGTTTTGGTATCATACAGACCTGGCCGAGAGAAACTACTTATTCAGCTTATTCACGAATTCCCCCTGCTATTTTGTGGTTGTTATCTGTTCCTATAGATCAGTGTTTGATTAGCCCAGAAATTAAAG
Organism: Potamolinea sp.; assembly: GCA_042408245.1. GTDB lineage: Bacteria > Cyanobacteriota > Cyanobacteriia > Cyanobacteriales > Coleofasciculaceae > Potamolinea. Next base: position 77,609 of record JAYFMV010000061.1, on the reverse strand, counting down.
TGGTGAAGATTAGAAGCGGAGTGAATGTTGGTTCAGATCATCTACCTTTAATTGCCGATTTGGTGATTCCTGGGAAAAAAAGTTGATCTTATTCTAATACCCACAGGCTGAAGCCTGGGGCTACAAAAACCAAGCCCACCTGCGTGGGCTAAATGCTTCTTCAGGCTGTGAAGGTAGCCTTAGTACGCGCAACGGCCGCACCCTTCAAACCACCTGACTCTGCACTTCCTCTTGTACCCAAGCCCGGAAAGCCTTCTCAGCTTGCACCTCGTCAACTTGACATTCTTGCAGAAATTGGTAAAGCCGCTCTTTGATTGCCAAAGAAAATGTGGGGCTGTTTTCAACTTCAGAATACTGACGATCTTGAAGTTGATAAATTCGCAGTATTTGACCGTTATAGCGCCAGAATTCTGGTACTCCCATACTGGCATACAAATCCAGTTTATTAATGTCAGTATGAGTAATATCTACTTCGGCAATCAAGTCTGGTGGCGGATCTGTATTTAGGTCAACCTTTTTTCCCGCAACTTTGGGTTGATTTTGGATGTAGTAACAGTTGTCAGGTTCGGCACCTTTTTGTAAATCGGGACGATTTAAGGTCGTTGAACCCATCGTTTTAATTTTTAACCCAAGTTCTACTACCAAAATTCGGATGAATAGTTCAATTAATCTGGTAGCACTTTCATGTTCTTCTAAAGGCATGGTAATTTCCAACGTGCCTCGATCATAGGTGAGTCGAGACGAACGACTTTCAGCCAGCGCTGCTAAAATTTGCTCGTAAGCTTGCCAACTAATGTTGTGGAAAACCACCCTCTGTTCTGCTAGGGGAGTTTCTGCGGCAATAGTGGTTGGTTTCGCGGCTGCATTGACCATACCGACCTCCGAGTTTAGCTAAAAATCCCCTGAAGTGAGGTGTGAGTTAAGTATAGCGGTTCTCAGGTAACCGCAATGAGTAAACCAACTAATAACGTCATTTAGATGATTAACTAGGAACTCCCAAAAGTGATTTTGGGAGCTCTACAGCATAATCTTAGATTTGGTGTGGGAGGAGGTCACCTAAACTCGCCCCTACTAAACAGGAACTTGGATTTTCTTGATACCAGCAAGCCCAAAAGCTTGGTGAATTACTTGTAAAGCAAGAACACCTTGTTCTTTGGCAACTACACAGCTAACCTTAATTTCAGAAGTAGCAATCATTTGAATATTGATTTGCTCTTTAGCCAGTGCTTCAAACATCTTTGCCGCAACACCTGGTTGTTCTACCATTCCCGATCCAACAATACTAACTTTGGCAATATCTGGATCAAGAAGAATATCACCAAACCCTAAATCTGAAGAAGCCTTTTGCAGGGCCAATCGCGCTGCTTCACCGTCTGCTTGTGACACTGTAAAAGCAATATCGCGGGTGGGTGCACCATCAATTATCCGACAGCGCTGAGACTGTATAATCATATCCACGCTAATATTTTCCTTCGCCAAAAGTCCGAATAATTGAGCGGACATTCCTGGACGATCCGTGACTTGACGAATCGCCAGACGTGCTTGGTTCATGTCGAGGGCTACACCTCTGACTGGTGTAGAATTTTGAGGGGAAGCAGAATGTTTTTGCTTGTAAGTTAGTTGAACTGGGGAACAGTCGATGTCGAAGGTTTGACAGAGAACTGAAATCGCGCGATCGCAATCTTGAGTATCAATCACACAACTTACTTGTACCTCAGAAGTGGAAATCATCTGAATGTTGACACCAGCATCCGCTAGAGTAGAGAACATCTGTGCTGCAATCCCTGGGCGCCCGATCATTCCCGCACCGACAATACAGACTTTGGCGATTTCTCGATCTACGATTACTTCGGCTTCTTGGGAATTGGCGGTTTGCTGGGTGCGGATTGCGGGAGTGTGAAGCGAAGCTAGCGCATTGCGTCTCGCTTCTGCAACAGCTTCAGCTCGCTTGAGAATACCTTTTTTCACAGTAAAAGCAATATCGTTAGTATTGCTCTCGTGAATTGACTGGATAATCAAATCTACATCCAAATCTTGACTGGCAATTTCGCCAAACAAATTCGCTGCGACACCGGGGCGATCGGGAATGCGTAATAGCGCTACTTTGGCCTGATCTGTGTCAAATTCTACAGCATCAACTGGTCGAGCAATCTCCAAACCTTCCAGGGAACGCGGTTGAGGTGTCGGCGAGACAACCCTTGTACCTGGATCATCTGTCCAACTTGATAATACTACCAAAGGAACGCCGTAATTTCGGGCAATTTCCACAGCGCGAGGATGTAGCACTTTTGCGCCCAAACTGGCTAATTCCAGCATTTCATCGCAGGTAATTTCGTCCATTAGCTGCGCGTCTGGCACAAGACGGGGGTCAGCGGTTAAAATGCCTGGAACATCGGTATAAATTTCGCAGCGATCGGCTTTTAATGAGGCTGCTAGCGCCACTGCGGAGGTATCGGAACCGCCACGGCCCAGTGTGGTAATTTCTAATTCATCGCTACTGCTGACGCCTTGAAAGCCTGCGACAACAACAACTTTGCCTTCGTTAAGATGACGGAGTATGCGATCGGTTTGGATATTGAGAATGCGGGCGCGGCTGTGGTGTGATTCTGTGACAATACCTACCTGAGCACCTGTCAGAGAAATTGCCGGTTGTCCCAATTCCTGCAAAGCCATAGACAACAAAGCAATTGTGACTTGCTCACCAGTGGAAAGCAACATATCCATTTCCCTACGACTGGGATTTTTAGAAAGTTCGTTGGCTAGTTTCATCAAACCATCGGTAGTTTTCCCCATCGCGGAAACGACGACAACCAAGGAATTCCCGGATTGTGCTGTTTTCATGACACGCTGGGCTACAGCTTGAATGCGTTCAACTGTCCCAACTGAAGTACCACCATATTTTTGGACTACTAGCGACATAATCTTTATCCCACAATCTTCTTCCCGACGCCTTGAACGGTTCAGGAGGTATTAAATATCAATCAATTAATAAAGTTACCAGAACTAGCTCTCTTCAAGAACAAATTACTTTACTTTCTTTGGAATCAAAGTAAAAATTGAGAGGGTGTCTCTGATAGTGCTGCTATATTCGGTAAGGTTTACTGGAGGAGAGCGAGTACAGGCGATCGCTTCACCCCCCCTTAGCTGATTTCCCCCAAGTATCAGTGTTGCTGATATTTTCTCTTCAAAAATATTTAGGTCAGCTTTTTGAGCAAGCTTTTCACTCCTACTTTTGCTTGTTAGAGTCATAAAAGCTAATAATTATTTTTTTTGCAAATTGGTATCAATACTTCATTCAAAATTTAAAAACAAGCTTGATTATTAAAGCTTTTAACAAATAATTATCAAATAAATTAGTGTTTTGCACGAGACTATTACTATCTAAGTAGTATGCCATACTAAAAGCAAATCAATTCAGTACGGCTGAGCGTTAAAACTGTTGATAAATTAAGGGTTTTAGGAGTCACAATGCAGTCAGATATCGTCACAACTTTGAGGCACTTAGATATTCCAATAATTTTTGGCAGTCTTGTCATTTTTGGAATTTTGGAAATTTTGTTTCCATTTTTTACCTTTAAGCCGAACTGGACTAGCAGAATTACCACAAATTTTGCTTTAGGAATCCTAAATGCAGCAATCACCCGTATCGCCCTGGCTGGAGTCTATACATGGGCATTTACAACACCAGATAAACCAGGATTATTTCAGTTTTTATCGACCGCAGCAGCAGGAGTATTGTCGTTTCTGTTACTAGATATTTATCACTATGGCTGGCACGTATTAATGCATATGTGGCCAATAGCATGGCGATTTCATCGGGTGCATCATTGCGAACTAACGATGAACATTTCAACAGCTTATCGGTTCCACGCTGTTGAAGTACTGTCCTCAAATATTCCTCAAGTGTTTTTGGTTTGGCTGTTTGGTATTGACCTAGTTCCCTACTTAATTTATAAGGGTCTATTTGCGGCTGTCGAGGCTTTTCAACACAGCAACTGGGCGCTTTCTCCAAAGGTTGACAAGTTTCTCAGATATTTCATCGTTACACCAGATCATCACCGCGTCCATCACTCTCAAATTGTGAAAGAAACTGACAGCAACTACGCAAGCCTACTTACTATCTGGGATAGATTGTTTGGCACTTTTTGCTATATCCGGGATACTAAGACTATCGACATCGGTTTAGAAGAAGCACCCAAACCACTCAAGATCATAGACTTGTTGAAACTGCCGTTTGTAGGCTTTAAGAAAGTTGCGTGATCTAGTAAATCTAAGAAGGGCGTTAGCGAGGTGTGACGCTAGCATTTGCGTATAAAAATCTGGATTTCACCGATAAATCCGGACGCAAATGCTGACGCTCCTTACGTCGCTTCGCTAACTCCCCTACATATAAAAATTGACTTTTGCAAGAGGTCTACTCTATACACCCCTACTTGTTTGAGATATTGCACAAAAACTCTGCGCACCTCTGCGTCTTCTCTCTGCGTCCTTTGCGTTAAAAAAAGCAAACTCTCAGCTTATTCAACCTTCCTGATATAGCCAATCTTCCCAGCAACACTTACCAACGCCAACCCATCACAAAAACACTTAGCATCATCAAATTCAGGCTGGATGACAACTTTTCCTGTCTTATCGATATAACCCCACAAGTTATCTATCTTTACTGCTGCTAATCCTTCCTTAAAAGATTGAACTTGCTTAAATTGCAGGGTAATTACCCATTGTCCTGCTTGATTAATATAACCCCACTGATTACCTATTTTTACTCGCGCTAATCCTTCTGAAAAAGAGTCAGCTTCATCAAATTGTGGCTGGATGATTACTTTTCCTGTTTTGTCGATATAGCCATACTTGCCAGTAACCTTGATTTTTGCCAACCCTTGACTAAAAGAATCAGCTTCCTCACATTGGGGCACGATTATTACTTTTGCAGTCTTGTCGATATAAATCCATTTCCCACTAATCTTTACTGCGGCTAATCCATCTTGGAAAAACTTAGCCTCATCATATTGCAACGGCGTTACAAGTTCACCTTTAGTGTCAATATATCCATATTTGCTACCAATTTTTACCAACGCGAACCCTTCTGAAAATAACTCAGCTTCATCAAATTTTAAGCGACTTACGAGTTTACCCATTTTGTCCATGTAGCCCCACTTATAACCCATTTTTACTCGCGCAAAGCCATTATTAAAAGAGTCAGCCCAATCAAATTGTGGTTGGCTTACAGATTTTCCTGACTTGTCGATATAACTATAAGTAGCACCGATACGACGATGGGTGAAACTGCGTTCTTTCAACCCAGAAGAATTAAATGGAACTTTTTGCGCGTAGGGGCCGTTTTTTAAGGCTTTAGCTAAAGCGTCGTTGTCTTCTCGCAAACCTTCGTAGAAGAAATATACCTCACCTTGGATATTGCGCTCACGATTATACTGAATCTTCTGCAAAAGCAGTTCGGGACTCATGCGATATGTGCCTACTTTTAGCAGAATACCAGGTATGAGAGTCGGCAATTGTAAAGAGGTAAATTGCTGAGTTATCAACCGATCAAGCAGAAGTTTGTATCCCTCCAAATCACGGCGATACAGTTGCGGATGAATTATATCAATTAATCCCTGATCATTCCAAGCTTGTGAGTCTTGGAGATATTCTTGAAGTCCCCAAGGATAAACACTGGGTGACATAGAAATCACTAGGTTAGGATTGATTGCAATGATTTCCCGATAGAGACGATTTAAAAAATCGGTGAGAATATCAGCACGCCACTGTAACCATTGTGCATCTTTAGTGTTCGGGGGAGGGTTTTGATTGAACTGGCGAAAGTAACGTTCAATTGTTCTAGAGTCGTAGCTACCTTCACTAGGTAATGCAGGTAGTCTATCATCTCCTTGGATGCCAGCAATATCGTAATTTTTAACAACTTCTAGTATTAAACTCAGCAGAAAGTTTTGTACTTCTGGATCTAGTGCATTCATCCATTCAAATTCATTCTTTTTCAGCAAATTTCCCTGGGAATCTCGTGCTGTCCATTCGGGTTTTTTAGCTAAAATTCTTCCGCCATTCTGGTTATAGGAACTAGCGAATCCGTACTCAAACCAGGGAATCACCGCCAAGCCCACCCGTTTAGCCTCAGTAATTAATTCCTTTAAAGGGTCTCTACCAGCATATCGAAGATCGATTTCTAAGCCAAAGTTTTCCCGCATTACTCGACTGGGATAAAGTGTGGCTGAGTTATTCCAAACTACAGGAAAAACTAGATTAAATCCCGTTTCAGCAAGGAAGTTCATCGCTTCAGCAATGTTTTGTTTGGAATTGAAAACTTTGCTATCAGTAGTAGTAAGCCAAACGCCTCGCGTTTCGGTTAGTTTTTCTTCTATTATTTCGGTTGATTTTATTCCTAAGTTTTGAGAAACTCTGACTAAAGCCACACCTTCCGAGAAAGAATTAGCCTCATCAACTTGTGGCTGAATGACCAAGTTACCCTTGTTATCAATATATCCCCACTTTTCTCCAATCTTCACCCGTGCTAATCCTTCACTAAAAGCATCAGCTTGCTCAAATTGTGGCTGAATAGCAAATATTTCTATCCCAGGAGTTCCGTTACAGTACATTCCTGGGATAGAAATATTTGCTATTCAGCCACAATTTGAGCAAGCTGATGCTTTTAGTGAAGGATTAGCACGGGTGAAGATTGGAGAAAAGTGGGGATATATTGATAACAAGGGTAACTTGGTCATTCAGCCACAAGTTGATGAGGCTAATTCTTTCTCGGAAGGTGTGGCTTTAGTCAGAGTTTCTCAAAACTTAGGAATAAAATCAACCGAAATAATAGAAGAAAAACTAACCGAAACGCGAGGCGTTTGGCTTACTACTACTGATAGCAAAGTTTTCCCGCATTACTCGACTGGGATAAAGTGTGGCTGAGTTATTCCAAACTACAGGAAAAACTAGATTAAATCCCGTTTCAGCAAGGAAGTTCATCGCTTCAGCAATGTTTTGTTTGGAATTGAAAACTTTGCTATCAGTAGTAGTAAGCCAAACGCCTCGCGTTTCGGTTAGTTTTTCTTCTATTATTTCGGTTGATTTTATTCCTAAGTTTTGAGAAACTCTGACTAAAGCCACACCTTCCGAGAAAGAATTAGCCTCATCAACTTGTGGCTGAATGACCAAGTTACCCTTGTTATCAATATATCCCCACTTTTCTCCAATCTTCACCCGTGCTAATCCTTCACTAAAAGCATCAGCTTGCTCAAATTGTGGCTGAATAGCAAATATTTCTATCCCAGGAATGTACTGTAACGGAACTCCTGGAATTTTTAAGGTACGACAAATAAAGGCTGCTACTTCTGCTCTTGTAGCATTTTCATTGGGATTCAGTACTTTGATTTTAGGATAATTTACGATGAGGCGACCTTCAGTGGCGGCGGCAATTTGTTCAAGTGCATAATTGGGAATTTTTCCCGCATCCTCAAAATATTTCTTTAATGTTTCAGTGGGCGTTGTCGCGGGTCGATATTTCAATCCACTAACTAAAGCTACCAAAACTTGTACTCGTAGAATTAGTTGCTTAGGTCTGAATGTTCTATCTGGATAACCAGAGATGAAACCTGTACGATAAGCCGTACTAATTGCAGGATTTGCCCAGTGATTTGCAGGAACATCTTTAAAGGTAATAGGACTACGAATCGCTGGGACATTAACAAAAGCTTTCTGCAAAATTGCCGCAAATTCAGCACGAGTTACAGACGCATCAGGACGAAAACTACCATCCGGATAGCCACTAATAAAACTTCGCTCTTGTAACTGACGAATACATTTAGCAGCCCAATGATTTTGAATATCAGAAAACATAGAATGGGTAATGGGTAATGGGTAATGGGTAATTAGTTCATGAACAACTAACAACTAACAACTAACAACTAACAACTAACAACTAACAACTAACAATCATTTAATACCTGCATTAAACCTGTTGCTTTATCCTGGGAAATAGGTTTAATGTGACATTGCACGGAACTGTAAGTGAAACCCCAACCGAGGGAATCACACAAAGCGTCCAAGTGTTCTAGTTGGGTCAGTGTCAGGTTGTGATTATCAAATGTGCAACACAAAACTTACTCAAAACGCGCAGGGTTATTTAACTTGCTTGTTCTGACGTTTGCTTCCTGCTTCCCTCAAGGGAGTCGGCTCCTTCTTGTCCACAGGCGTTAATTCCGTCGTTGCCCGACGTACTCTCTGTGATGGGGCATTTTCTAAGTTGATTGCAGCATTTTCATCCCGATCTTGAACATGACCACATGCTTGGCAACTATATACCCTTTGAGATAAAGGCATAGATTGAATATTGCCACAACCTGAACACATTTTCGAGGAGGGATACCAACGGTCAACTAACTCTACTTTTGTTCCATAAAATGCTTCTTTGTAGGTCAGCATTCTGCGGAACTCGTATAACCCCAAACTTGATACAGCTTCCGCAAGTTTGCCGTTAGCTATCATGCCGCTAATATTTAGGTCTTCAATACGTATGCGGTAATACTTGCGGCTAATTTCAGTTGTTGTTTTCTGGAGAAAGTCCTTCCTAATATTGGTGATCGATGCATGGGTTACAGCTATTTTCTTAAAGTATTTCTTGGCATTATTAGATGCTCTTACTCCCTGCTTACGATTGCCCATGAACTTATTTCGATTGCGCCACTGCTGTTTAGCTAGCTTGGTTTTCACTGCTTTTAGCTTTGGTGGAGCAATTATTTGAGAACCATCAGACAAAGTAGCAAAACATTTCACTCCTAAATCAATACCGATTGATGGCTTTTGATGACTAACAATCGGAACTTTTTCGGCATCTAAGGTAAAGGAAACAAACCATTTATTTGCTGTCCTTGAAATCGTGAATGTTTGACTGGAACAGATAAAAGGAATTGGTTGTTTTAGTCTAAATTCTCCTAGGCCTGGAATGGTAATTTTTTTTCCTGGATAGAGAACCTGACGATTGGAGAAAGCAACCATTGGTAATCCTTTGGCTGGATAAATGCCAGATTTTTTGAGAACTGTAAAGCTTTCTGGTTTTTTCTTGGTTTTAAATTGAGGAAAGCTTGATTTTCCTGTTCTCCATCTCAAGACTGCTGATGCTAGATTTCTCAAGGCTGATGAGTAAATGGCAGAGGGATATTGTTTCATCCAAGCATAGTCAGGGTTGGTTTTGACATGGTTGGTGAAGATTTGCTCGATGGCGGTTAAGCGCTTCGAGTCCCCTGCTTTAATGCCTTCAAAACTCCAAGAGGAGGTTAGCATTGACAAACCGAAGTTATAGACAAATCTGGCAAAGCCGGCACATCCTGCTAGCTTTGAGCGCTCTTTGTTATTGAGTTTGAGTTCTAGTTTGAGAGCGTACATAGCTAGTGAGATAGTTAGGTATGCTTGATTTGATTAAGGTTTTTGTTACCTAGTGCTACGTCCAGTCGGTAATGCGAAAGCGATTGTCACTGGATTCTTGAATCTGAGGAAATTCTGACTTTAGGTTTTGATAAGCAACTTGCAACTGTTGCCGATGTAAACTTAAGTCAGGAATCGCTGTCAAAGCTACAGGTTGAGTATTCTGGTCCGAGTAGAAGATACCGCCATTTTCGGCGATCGCTCCTACCACCGGCAAGTAACTTACCAATCCACTCACCCACCCCCCCGAACGACCGGTCACAATCAGTACTGGAATATCTGCGGCCCTTAATTCCTCAAGGGCCTGAAACAATTTGGCGGTAAATTTTCCCTGTTGCGTCAGAGTACCATCCATATCGGTGGCAATCAGACGAAGATTTGGCAAGCAATTGTTAGTTATGCCATGCTCAATTGGTAAAAAAGCCATAAATTATTGTGTAGGGGTGCGGTAAGTCGAATTATTACTATTTTCCATGTCAACACTGTTACCAGACCAGCGTAATTATCATTACCTCGTAGAAGCTGAACGAACAGGCCGTTCATCAGCCCATTTTGGCTGCACTTTATCATGTCCATGCTTCACCCTTCCTCGCTGATGGAGAAACTGGCTTAGGGATCTCTCCTGCAAATCGGGTTCCTCTAGCGCAGGTTAATACCTTCTCGGAACAAGTTCACTATGGGGGCAATGCGATTCGCTCTCTTACGGAAAGTTTAATCGCTCAGGGCGCCCAAGGAATAGATTTATGGAATGCTGAACAAGGTTGCTACACTGATCAATTTCTCAAAAGGGTGGCTAGTGGATATGCACCAAAGGCAAATGAAGCAACAACAGCACGTTTAGAAGCGTGTAATTTCGCTAAGCTAAAACAAGCTTATCTGACTGAGAAAGAAACTGATTTCAAGACACAAGCCTTACCCCAAAATCTTGCATATCTAGAGCAAGCATTATTCACATTTGTCACACAAATTCCCGAAAATTATATTGGTTTGCCAAACCAAAGGGATGCTTTGTTGGAGGTGGTGCGCATCTGGAAAAAACTGGATACTCGCGGGTCGGCGATCGCCTTTTTAGTACCTGCTGAAAAAGTTGCCTTAGCTAGCGAGGATGAGTCTTTACTAGATATTCCTCTCAAGCAATTTGTGCAGCAAGTTGTTAGTAGTTATCAGGGCTATCCTCAGCAACGGGAAGCACTGCTGCGCATGATTCAATTATGGCGTCAGCTAACAACGCGCCTTGATGCGATCGCCTCTCTACAAACTAACACTTCTCCAGAAGAAAACCTGAGCATAATCGATCCGGCTCTAGTTGCCTTTGTCCAGCGTCTTCCTGATTACTACCAAGGGCAAGGAAGCCAACGCAACGCCCTTACAGAGACTTTTCGGCTGTGGCGTCAGCTTGAGAACCGCACCACTGTATTGGCAAGTTTAGGCATTAATCCTGCTTTGCTGAAAACTAGCAGCAGTGACCGCAAAACCTTGGTAAATTTGGCCACTCAGTTAGATCGGGAGTTACTGACATTTATACGACGTTTGCCAGGAGAATATAAGGAACTGGACTACCAGCGAGAAGCGTTAATCCGTCTAATTCAATTGTGGCGCAATTTACCTGATAAAAATAAGACAATTCAATCCTTACTAGAAGACAAAAAACGCCTAAATCAAGTTATGCGTGATGCCATAGATGCACCACCAAAACCGGTTCCGGTGGTGATTTCCAAACGTCCTGCTAGTTGGACTACTGAAAATATTCAACTATCTGCATCGATAATTGTTAATGGTAATTTTACTTGGGCAGAAGCAACTCACGGCGGTACTAGGATACCTCCCAATCAAGAGACAGTTGAGGCGATCGTTCGTCTTGCAAAACTGGCACAACAAGCACGCGATCGCCTGGGGCGACCTTTTATGATTACTAGCTGGTATGGTCTACCCAGCATTGATTGTGCTGTTGGGGGTGCTGATACAAGCCACCATCTTATCGGCGATGGGATGGATTTTGTCTGCGAAGGCCTCACTGGTAATCAAGTTTACTGGTTTTTGGAACCTTGGTGGCCTGGTGGTTTAGCTCGTTATGTAAAATATCCAAACTTATGCCATATTGATGCTCGAAATTATCGAGCAAGGTGGCTAAACTAAGCTAAGGTATTGGGGCAAGAAATAGTTAATCAGGCTTTTAAATCAGGTTGAATCTCATGTTGTTTATTAGTTGTCAGCAGTCATTTAGTTGCAGGTTGAAAAGTTGGAAATTTAAAAGGTTTGAGAACAAACTTAAAGCCAGTACCGCTGCAATACACTGACCGTTCAACTAGCCAGGTCAATAATCTGACCGCTCCTACAAAAAACGACTTACTATAAACGCAGCGATTAATCGGACTTGATATCGCTATCTACAAATGTTGATTTCTAGCCAGTAGTGATTATGCAAACTTATCCAATTCTTATACAATCGGCATTGGCTCAAGTTCCTGTTAAGTCAAAAGCCACATCTCTCCCACCACCCGTGAGTACTTCACAGCCTCAATGTTCTGATCCAACCTGGTTGTTTGCCTCGATTGGTATGGGGTTAGCATTAATTGGTTTAGCTGTGTATGGCAAGCTGAAACTAGACGATATGGCCAAGAAGCTGAAATTTGAGCATTTCAAAAATTCAGACCTACAAAAGAAGTTAAAGTTAGCTCTTAATACCATCCGGAAAATGGAAACTAATCCGGATTTAGTTCACTCCCGCGAATTCAATTTGGATTACCTCAGAATGCGCATGGACGAAGAGGTTTTTCACTTTGCGGTTGTCAACCAAATTAAAATGAAAGTTAAAGAGTTAATCAGTATTGCACTGCGGCCGCTTCAAGGAAATCAAGCTGTTATTGGCATTGCTAGTACATCAGGGCGTCAAGTAGATGAAATCTTTGATGTGATGTATGAAACGGAAAGCGGAGGTAAACGTGTGATGCGAGTGCTTTTCCGTATTCAAATCAAAATGCTGAAATTACCCACTCAGGCAACTTCTGCAACAATTAACCAGATTATTGATTGCATTGAAACGTTTCTCAATCCAGGTGAAGAACAGGAAACTTGGCAACCAACAATTCAAGGCCGCATTGTCGCTATTCGCTGGGATCAAAAAGCCAAACCAACTCCATTGTTGGTCTTAGAGCAATCTAGTGAAGGTGTTAATGTTACTTTAAGAACAAAGCGAGCAGGTGTTCAGTAATTTGTTAGTAAAACAAGCATCTTGCTTGTAGATTGGTATTTCCCAATAACCAACAATCTTTTAGTACTTTTAGTAAGTTTGCTGGCGCAACGGAATCTTAATGATGAATTCCGTACCCTCCCCCTGCTCTGAAATACAGTATAGTTGTCCGCCATGTCTTTCCACAATAATTTGGTAACTAATCGACAACCCTAAACCAGTTCCTTTACCTACTGGTTTCGTTGTAAAGAAGGGGTCAAATAGCTTAGAGTATACTTCCTTCTTGATGCCAATTCCATTATCGGCAATGCTAATCTTTACCCAGTCTCCATCAATTACTTCCGTGCAAATCCGAATCCCAAAAGTTGCAGGTTGTAAATTTAAAGTTTGCAGGTTTGAAGGTTGATATTTAGCAGCTTGCAGGTTATTTTGACTACTTTCAATTTGGCAAGCTTCCAACTTTTGAACTTGGAAAGTGCTATCGTACTGCTGTACTAACAAATCTTCCAAAGCATCGATAGCATTAACCAAAATGTTCATAAAAACTTGGTTAAGCTGACTGGGATAGCACTCAACCATTGGCAAATCGGCATACTCTTTAATCACCTCAATTTCCGAATACCCACTCTTGCCATTACAGGGGGCTTTCAGTCGGTTTTTCAGAAGCATCAGAGTACTGTCAATTCCTACATGAATATCCACAGCTTTCACTGCTGCTTCATCCAACCTAGAGAAGTTTCGCAGCGACTTGACAATCTCGTTGATGCGATCCGCTCCTACCTCCATCGAATTCAAGATATTAGGTAAGTCTTTTTGGAGAAATTCTAGGTCAATCGCTTCTATTTCCTCCTCAATTTCTGCTGTGGGATGAGGATATTGCTCTTGGTAAAGTTCCACCAGTTTCAGCAAATCTTCGGTGTAATTCTTCGTGTGAGATAGATTGCCATAGATAAAGTTGACGGGGTTGTTGATTTCATGGGCCACACCCGCAACTAACTGGCCGAGACTAGACATTTTTTCAGTCTGAATTAATTGAGCTTGAGCGTGTTTTAGTTCGGACAAAGTTTTCTTTAGCTTCTGCGTTTTCGCTCTTAATTGAGCTTCCGATTTTTGTAGCGCCTCTGCTACTCGCTTGCGCTGGGCTACTTCAGCTTCCAATTCTCGATTAGCAGTTGATAGTTCCCGCGTGCGCTCTTCTACTCTTTCTTCTAGTTGTTCCTTTGCACTTTTAATTTCCTGGAATTTTTGCTCAAGCGTAGCAGCCATGAACTGAAAGTTGTCTAGCAAAGCGTTGATTTCAGTTACCCAGCTAGTAGGCCAAGAAATCGCTTTTTGATCCAGCAATTTATCCGGAACATCGGTAGTCACTTCCGCCAGTTTCCTGATTGGCTTAACTAACCAACGGCTAATAATGTTGGCAAAAATTAGTGCGAAGACAGCAATCACTAGCACGAGCGCTATGCTTTTGATGTAGAGATCTTGCAGGTAGATAAAGTATGGCTTGGTGGGAGCTTCCACTATCACAGTAAAAGGAATATTCTCACTGGCAAGAGTTTTCTGCACATAAAAAGACTCTTTCCAACGGATCATGATCGGCTTTTTAATTATTGGTAACCACTGCTTAACCTTGTTCTTCAGTGGACGAATCTCTCCTCCTTGGCTGTGATCAAACGCTTGCATAATTTTCAGGTTGCGACGAGTGCTCACAATCACACGATCTTGATAATCCAGAAGGCTGATTTCCAGTTCCTCCTCATCGTCAGCGATGAATGATTGGAGAAGTTGTTTAATAACACTCAGATTGCTTTCACTAACTACGCTGCCAATATAGCGATTGTTACTGGTAATTGGTAGACTTTGGATGAGTTTCCAGGAAGAATTACCCTGGCCGATAATTGCCACATCTGTTCTCATCAACTGCTTTTTAAAGTCTAACCCCTTTAAATTACTGCCTGGGGTGATAGTCCTGTCTAAATTGGGATAAGATGCGTTAGTGTCGCGTCCCGCGGTAGCGTATATCACTTTACCCGTATCGTTAACCACAGAGAGTTGAGCAAAACCTGGGAAGGTGCTCTGTATCACTTCTGTCCTTTGCTGCAACTCCCTTGATAGTGTCATATCTGAACTAATCGCAACTTCTGCAAGTTGCTGCAGTGCACTCCAACGTTGTTCGTGCCACAAACGCATTTCAACTGCTAAGTGGGTGGATTCTCTTTGGAGTCCTTGCTGAATATTTTTTTCTATGTTGTTCAAAGCACTTCTTCCCTGCAAAATCATCAGCATTAAAGCTGGAAAGATAATGAAAGCCACGAACAAATTGAATAATGTATGCTGGAGCGACAGAGTTTTGGCTACTTTGGAAGGCGAAAGCCATTTGTGGATAGGCGAGTGATTGAGAATTAGATTGGCAACCAGGCTGTTGAAGATGCCATTGACAGCCTGCTTGAGCATTACCAACAGTAATGCTTGAGATTGTATCCCCAAAAACTGACCGTAGAAGAGCCACACCAGAGGCATACCAATGAAAACCCAGTAAAATCCATCTAGCAGTAATAAATTTTGTCCTTTGCGTCGCAGCCTGCAACCAACAAGAAATGCTTCCAAGGTGAGGATAATTGCTGCATAGAAATGTCCCCATAAAAAATATGTGTGTGCCCCTGCAATCATGGCGGCGATTGTTCCCCAGCGTATCCCATAGAGAGACACTACTAGCAAGACAGCAATGCTACCAAACAAAAAATCCACTCCAAAAAAGAGTGAAAAATTAAAGTAGTTACCTGCGTACCCTGCAATTATTAGAACTGCCAGCGCCAGGGAAGTTTTAAGCCGAAAGTCAGGTTGAGTCACCGTTAGTAATTTTGCTTTAATAACAAAATTCTTGAAATGATTACCCAGCAATTTTTTTATGCGTTGCTTTGAATATAACAACATAAAAACTTTACCGATTCACAAAAAATTTCACTGAATCATTAAGTTTTTTTACTTTTTAAAAAAATATTGTTTTCCATGTCTTACTTTATCAGAAAATTGCAACTAATATTGAGTTTTTTATTGAATCTTTAAACTTTTGTGGATTTTACTTAAATCACTTCATCTTTCAGCAACATCACAAATTTAATCCCGTGTTTCTACTGAAAGGAAATCGTCTCTCCTTAAATGTCCATCTTCCATATGAACAAGGCGGTCAGCAATATCCAGAATTCGGTTATCGTGGGTAACCATGAGAATTGTGCATCCCTGTTCCCTAGCAAGCTGCTGCATTAATTCCACAACATCTCGACCTGATTTACTATCAAGTGCGGCTGTTGGTTCATCGGCTAATACTAACTTAGGATGACTTACTAAAGCACGGGCAATTGCAACTCGTTGTTTTTGTCCTCCAGATAAACTTTCTGGATAATAATTAACGTGTTCACCTAAACCCACTGCTTCTAGCATAGCTTTTGATTTAGCAGCAGCATCTTTTGCAGAAAATTCGGGATGTAATTGCAGGGACATCTGCACATTTTGACGAGCAGTTAGACTCTTAAGTAAGTTATGAGCTTGGAAGATATAACCAATGTTGCGACGCACTTTCACAAGCTGGTTTATTGAGGTTCCTGCAAGTTCTTGTCCTAAGATTTTTAGACTACCTTCTTGAGGCGATCGCAATCCACCCATCAACGTCAGCAACGTAGTTTTACCGGAACCAGAAGGGCCAGTCATCAAGACAATTTCTCCTGGCTGAATTTCCAAGTTTACATCAAACAAAATTTGTTTGCGCAGGGAACCTTTGCCAAAGTAATGGTTAAGATTATTAATCGCTACAACTGGCACAGAGGTCTGGTAGCCCGCAGCTTGATCAGCCCAATTAGAATCAGTTTCGAGGTGTGAACTTGCCAACTTAACTAACCTACTAACATCTTTACATTCTAAAATATATCTGCTGGATCTGCGGCCTGTAGTTTCCGGACTGCGATCGCCCCCGAAACAGTACACATAATAATCGTCAGAATTAATACAATTACTGCCCTAGAAACTGTCATCATCATGGGTAGTTGTGTCGCATTTTTGGTTAAGCTATACAATCCCATCGCGAGAGCAGATCCAGGAAGATAACCTATAGCTGCCAGAATTAGCGCTTCTTGAAACACCACCATTAACAAGTAGGAATTTTTATATCCCATCGCCTTGAGAGTGGCATATTCCGGCAAATGATCGGAAACATCGGTATAGAGAATTTGATAAACAATCACCGTTCCGACGATAAATCCCATCGCCGTACCAAGGCTAAAAATAAAGCCAATCGATGTTCCAGTTTGCCAGTAATTTCTCTCAAACTCAACAAACTCTTCCTTAGATAAAATTTTGACATCATTGGGTAAATCACGTCTCAAATTTTTTAAAACACTTTCCAGATTTGCACCCGGTTCTAACTTAATGACGCCAATATCAATCAGTCCCTTCTCTCTTGCTGGATACAGCCGCAAAAAGTTTAAATCGCTGGTAACAATATTCCCATCAGCACCAAAAGAAGCCCCAAGGGTGAATAAACCACCTACTTTGATCCGGCGTCCTCCCACTTCAGTAGTAATCTCTTTTCCCTGTTTAAATTCCTGGGGAATCGGCCCAAATTCTGGTCTGGAAGCATCATCAAACAAAACCACATCTGGCATTTTGATAGCCTCCAGATTGTTGGTAATTCCAGGTAAATTTAAGATGCTTTCTGACGGATTAAACCCCAAAATCATAATGGAACGAGTAGCACGGGTTTGAGGATTTTTCCATAAACCAAAGTTCATATATACGGAACTAATTGATTTGACTCCTTCAAAGCCCATCGTTTGATATAAACGCCGACTGGGAAAGCTTTTCATGGCGATTAGTGCGGTAGATTGGGGGCTGATCAGAAAAATCTCACCCTTTAAATTTTGATGCATCGTTACCGCACTATCAAATAATGCCTCCCGAAATCCCAGTTGCATAAACATCAAAATGTCGGCAAAGCTAATCCCAGCAATTGCCACTAATAACCGCATTTTTTCACGGCTGAGTTGTAACCATGCTAGAGGTATTTGCATAATTAGGTAATGGAGTAATTGGTAATTGGTAAGATCAAATCCGTTTGCTTTGGAATAATATGTTTTTTTAACGCAGAGAGCGCAGAGGTTTACGCAGAGTGACGCAGAGGTTTTTGATTAATTCTGAGGAAAACGTAAATAATATCAGAGGTAATTGGTCAACTGATCACTGACGGTCAGGGCGTAGCAAAAGCGGTTGTTAAATTGTCGGTTATACCCCAATATTTCGGTGCAAATACTACGCCCCTACACAAACAACAAACAACCGTTTTCATGCCTGTAGGGCTGTACAACAAACAACCAACAACTAACAACAAATAACCAACAACTAACAACTAACAACTAACAACTAACAACTAACAACAAAACTAAAGAGTAATTTTTACAATGACTTTGGAATTAGTTAAACCAGCAACACGCTTACTGTCTTCTGGATTCAGGCGAATATTTACTTCTACAACTCTCGCATCAACAGTCGCTGCGGGGTCAGTACTAAGAATATCTTTTTTGCCAATTTGTAACCCAATTTGATTGACACTTCCCCGAAGTTCATCTTTAAAAGCTTGGCTTTCGCTAGTAAGAGTAACTTGTTGACCTAGCCGCACTTTAGCAATATCACTTTCATAAATTTCTGCGACTACAATCATCTCGTCAGTTTGCCCCAGTTCAGCAATTCCATCCTTTTCTTGAACAGTTTCTCCAGCGCGGGTATTTATTTTCAAAATTCGACCATCCTTCGGCGCTTTAACATAAGCTAATTCTAAATCTGCTTTTGCTTGTGCAACTGCGGACATGGCACTTTCTACCTCAGCTTCAGCTTGTTGAATATCGACTGGACGAACTTCCTTAATCTGCTCTAAATTGGCTTTTGCTTCGTTTATTTGTGCTTCCAATACTGCTTCAGTTTTTTCGCGGTTGACTTTCGCTTCTTTGAGTTGTTCTCTCAGTGTTGTTAATGTCTGGTTGCGGTTAGCTTTTGCTTCGTTGATTTGTTCATTGAGAATTGCTAATGTCCGGTCGCGGTTAGCTTTTGCTTCGTTGATTTGTTCCCTGAGAGTTGCTAAGGTTTGGTCGCGGTTAGCTTTCGCTTCATTAGTCCTTTCTATCGCAGTTTCTACGCTTAATTTACGGCTGTCCAATGCTGAGGAAGAAATCGCTCCATCTTGCGCTAATTGCTGATAACGTTCAAAATCTTTTTCTACATTGCGTTTTTCTACTTCTTGTCTTCTAACTATGGCATCTTGAGCTTGCGCAGCACTGAGTTTTTCTGCTTCTAATCTTCTAACAATAGCATCTTGAGCTTGTTGAGTATTGAGTTTTTCTGCTTCTAGTCTTTTAACTATCGCATCTTGGACTTTCTCTGTTTCAGCAAGCTGAGTTGTTAAACGATCAATTGTTGTTTGTTGAGCTTTTTTCTCTCCTTTTGATTCTGCTTCTATGCGTTTTTTAGTTGCATCTTGAGCGCCAATTACTCCAGCTTTTGCACCAGCTTTCACTTTTGTAAGATTTGCTTGAGCGACATTGACTTGTTTTTGGGAGCGTTCTACAGCAGCTTGTAGGCGATCGCGATTATCCAGCACAGCAATCACTTGATTAACGCGAACTAAATCTCCTTGAGTTATCATTAGTTGAGCAATCCTTGCGCTCTGAATCGAGGTTGGGGCCGAAAGCCGAATCACTTCTCCTTGAGGTTCGAGTCGCCCTAAAGCCGTAATCGCTCGCACAGCAGGTGTCTGGTTGGGTGATGGAAGTGTCTGTTTGGCTGAGCGCTTACTGATTTGGTTGATGCTGTAGAGTGCGGTGAAGCCTGTAGCGATGGTAGCGACGAAAGCAAGGGTAACAGTTGCGAAGCGAGCCACCTTCGACTCCACCCAAGGTGTTACCTGTTTTGAGGTTGGCTGCTCTTTAGTCTTTGGTGTCTTACCCATAATTTTTAAGCTAGAATCTTTAGATCTTTTTTATCTTTAATTTATCTAACTAACGCTGTTTGTTGTTAGTTATTTGTTGTTTGTATTTTTTAACCAACAACCGTTTTCATGCCCGTAGGGCTGTACAACAAATAATCCAAGCGACTAAACTACATCAGGTCGTTGGTAAATCAAACAGCACTGATGTCATATAGTGTTCGGCCCACTCAACACCAAAGGCTTTTTCTAGTACGCGGCGAGTTTTGTCGTTTTGCTGTTGTTTGGTGCAATAGTAGTGTTGAGCTGCAATAATTTCTGCTTGTTGTTCGCTAGATACAGGTAAAGCTTTAGCCGCTTGCAAACAGTGAACTTTGAGAAATCCCTCAACTCGTGAGAGAAACTGCGTTTCTTCTTCTGGATTACTTGGTCGAATAAATAAACAAAATTCTGAAAATATATCTCCCCATTCTGGAAGTTCCCGGACTTGAGAAAAGTCTGGTTTTGGTAATTCCTGTAAGGGGTGGCGATAGGTATCTGATAAAATTCGCTGGGAGTTGATTGGAGAAAGGTCAACGATCGCTGCGCTGATTTGTCCTCTTCCTCCCACTAAGTCGCAGCCAAACATCGGTAGATCATATTCTGGACGAGGAAACATCACACAATGCAAAATATCGAGCATATTGCCGACTTTTGCTAGTTCCAGGTGCATTTTCCGAAACTGGGGTGTCTGATAGCAGCGATTTTCAATAACCAGTTTTTCACCCTCTAGTCTTCCTTCCACATATCCCAATTCCGCTGGTAGATGATATGGCGAAAGGTCTAGGTAATTTTGCCAAGTAGCTTCGATACAGTCAGCTAGCTGGCGAATTAAGGGGTGTTGTTGTTCGCGTAAGGAAGGGGTGGAAGTGGTTGACATAATTCTGAAGAGCGAAACGATCCCATATCTCAGTCTAGGGTTTGTCCGCCAACTTTTGTAGGGGCAATCGGGCGATCGCCCCTACCTTAGATTTTTGACCCAAGCAGATACTCCCTAGTGATAAATAGTCTCCTATAGTGAATCAATAAGCGTTTAGAGGAAATTAATATGTTTGGTTTAGGATGGCCGGAAGTGGCGATTATTGGAATTGCGGCGTTGGTAATTTTTGGCCCGAAGAAGATTCCGGAAATGGGTAGTGCTCTTGGCAAAACTCTCAGAGGTTTTAAGCAAGAGATGAATAAGCCAACATCCGAACAAGATGAAGAAGATCAGGATAAGTCTTAACTGCAACTGCAAATCCCCGACTTGTCCAAGAAGTCGGGGATTTATGGGGATTTATATAGTTAGACCTGGTTAACTACCGAAGATTTTAAATTAGTCTTGGTATCAACAGTTGTTGGCTGATATTCATTGTCTGCTGGGAGGGGATTACGTGCCTCAATTAACGAGATGGCGCGGCTAACAGTTTCGGGTAAAATTACCACCAAACCACCTGCTCCAGCCTGATTCAAACCAGTGTTAATCGCGTCTATTTCCTGGAGGATGACTTCATACTGGCAATCCGGCTTTTCTTGGGTGATACCCTTAGAAATTAACTGAGCCGCTTCACCGCTGGGTCTTCCCCGTAAGTCATCATCTTCTTTGATAATAATGCGGTCAAAGATTTTTGCCGAGAGTCTTCCCAATTCGATAAAGTCTTCATCGCGGCGATCGCCTGGACCGCCAATAACGCCAATACGCTCTCCTGGCCAATTGCGGACAAAACCGCCCAATGCCTCATAACTAGCCGCATTGTGGGCATAATCAATTAGAGCGTGGTAACTACCAAGATTAAACAAATTCATCCTTCCTGGAGTCTGGGCCACAGAAGCACGGAAAGTCGCTAGCGCGGCGCGAATCATCTCAATAGGTACACCTTGAGCAAAAGCTGCAAGACTTGCGGCCAAAGCATTGGCAATCATGAAAGGAGCTCGTCCTTCCATTGTCACCGGCACGTTCACTGCTTGCTCAATCCGCAGCGTCCAATCGCCCTTAAGGATTGACAAATAGCCATTTTCATATACTGCGGCTAAACCACCCTGGCTGGTATGACTTTTCACCAATTCATTTTCTGGGTTCATGGTGAAATAAGCTACCTGGCTTTTCACCCGTTCCGCCATAGCCGCAACTAATGGATCATCGGCGTTGAGGACAGCATAGCCTTTGCGATTGACTGTTTCCGCCACCACACTCTTGACGTGAGCCATTTGTTCGATGGTGTCGATGTCCCCAAGTCCCAAATGGTCAGCCGAGATATTCAAGACAACGCCAACATCACAGTTATCAAAGGCCAAGCCAGAACGCAGGATACCACCACGGGCTGTTTCCAGGACTGCGACTTCTACAGTGGGGTCTTTGAGAATTACCTGAGCGCTTTGGGGGCCTGTTGTGTCGCCTTTTTCTACTAGATGATCGTCAATGTAGATACCATCAGTGGTGGTGTAGCCAACAACTTGTCCGGTTTGCTTGTAGATGTGGGCAATCAAGCGGGTTGTGGTGGTTTTGCCATTTGTCCCTGTAATTGCAACAATGGGGATACGACCAGATTTGCTGTTGGGGAAGAGCATATCCATCACTGGTGCTGCGACATTCCGGGGTAAACCAACACTCGGACAGACGTGCATCCGGAATCCGGGAGCAGCATTTACTTCTACAACCACTCCATCGACATCCCGTAGCGGCTTGCTGATATCAAGGGTGACAATATCAATTCCGGCAATATCCAGCCCGATGGTTTTGGCAACTCGCTGCGCTAACCAGATATTTTCTGGGTGGATGTCGTCGGTACGGTCTACGGCAATTCCGCCGGTGCTGAGGTTGGCTGTTGCTCGTAGGTAACAAACTGCTTCTGGCTCTAGTACTGTATCTAGGGTATATCCCTGCCGCTGTAACAAGCTATCACTGGTACGGTCTAGGACAATTTTTGTCAGTACATTAGAGTGTCCATCACCACGATTGGGGTCACTGTTTGTGAGCTCGATCAGTTCCTGTACTGTGGATTTACCATCTCCCACCACATGAGCGGGAACGCGCTCTGCTACTGCTACTAATTTGCCATTGATCACCAAAACTCGGTGGTCACTACCGCGATAATAGCGTTCGACAATGACGGCACGGGAGATAATTCTCGCCGCATCGTAGGCTTGTTCTGCTTCGTCCCAGCTTGTGATGTCGATGGTGATTCCCCTTCCGTGGTTACCATCGAGGGGCTTAATTACAATCGGATAGCCACCGACTTCCTCAATCGCGGCTTCTAAGTCGTCCAGGTAGTTAATTACGGTGCCGCGTGGGACTGGAATCCCAGCATCCCGTAGGATTTGTTTTGTGCCTTCTTTGTCGCAGGCCAGCTCAACTGCCAAAATACCAGAGTAGTCACTTAAAGTTGCCTGAATTCGCTTCTGGTTGACTCCGTAGCCCAGTTGAATCATTGCTCTGGCACTTAGAGGCATCCAGGGAATATCTCTAGTTTCTGCTTCTTTGACTAGGGTTTCTGTGCTTGGGCCCAAAGCTGCATCGCGAGCCAAATTTAGCAAGTCCTTCAAGTCTTGTTCTAATTCGCTTTGGGGATAGGTGCCAGTATCAACAATGCTTTGGCAAAGTCGCACTGCTGCTCTTCCTGCATAGCGGCCTACTTGTTCGTCTACATACTCGAATACTACTTGGTAGACTCCTGGTGTTGCTGTCTCTCTGGTACGACCAAATCCTACTGGCATTCCTGCTATTTCTTGTAGTTCCAAGGCTACGTGTTCGATGATGTGTCCCATCATCGTGCCTTTGTTGACGCGACTGAGGAAACCACCAGGAACGCCAGGGGAACAGAAGTGTTGCTCCAAACTGGGTAACGCGGCAATTATTCCTTCGTAAAAGCCAGGGATTTCGTTGGAGGGTTTTTCTGCTAGTTCCTCTAAGTCGAGACGCATGACAATGAGTTTTTGGCGTCGAATGCTCCAATAGTTAGGACCGCGTAATGTCAGGATTTTTTGAATTTTCATAACAAAGTTTGAAGATGGTAAGTCACAAGATAGGAATGTCGCCTAAAGTAGCTATTGCAACAGAAAATGCGCTTTTACTGTGTACTATGGCTTTGCCTGAGCCGAGGGGCGAACTTTAAGAGATCTGCCAGCATTATTAGATCCGGTAGCAGGGGTTTCTTCTTCCAAAAGCTAGACCAAGGTCAACTTTCAGGAAAAAGCTGTTGCAGCACCGAGACTCAAAAATTAGGAAATTCCTCCATTACATTAGGATAGGGAAAATTTTGGCTTCACTGAGTAAAAACTTCGTGTAAATACGACAATTTTCCCCTGAAGGTGGGCAAAACCTACACCTACACGCTTGCAAAGGCGAATGGGCTGGTGTTGCTCACTGACTAACTG
This sequence comes from Potamolinea sp., assembly GCA_042408245.1. Taxonomy (GTDB): domain Bacteria; phylum Cyanobacteriota; class Cyanobacteriia; order Cyanobacteriales; family Coleofasciculaceae; genus Potamolinea. Next base: position 53,628 of record JAYFMV010000061.1, on the reverse strand, counting down.
ATTCATATTACTTCACATTATTTACGCCGTGAAAGCCCCTTATTTTCTTAGTGTGGAGTGTCACTTAAGTTTCCAGCTTGGAAAACCTCGGAAACTGTTCGATGCGAACAGTTTTTCTAAATTTGCAGTGATAGCTTCCAGGAACAGGTAAGGGCAAGGAGACGCAATTAAGGTTAATTCATGCGTCTCATAGGTATCAAGAGCTAGAGAGTTCTTGAAGTTAGCATTCCGACTTAATTAGGCAACGCTTGTGTATGTGGTAGCGATCGCCGTAACCAAGAATATGTACCCGGAGGTTATGGAGACTGATCGGATCAGTAGCACCAACATCAGGATGGTTGGTATGAGACATGGCTCCTGGATCAACAATTGTCACAGTACCTTTGCCCATCACCTGTAGAACGCCATCTCGTTCAAACATCGCACAAGTATCTTCATCAATGCCGATTCCCAACCTTTCGGGATGGGCCGCAACAGCACTCATCAGACGCGCCATCCGATTGCGATTGTGAAAATGCTGATCCACAATCACCTCTGGGATAATCCCTAAGCCCGTTGCCATGTCCACCAAGGAGCGATTCGGCGACTCACCACTTCCACCACCTGCAATCATGTGATGACCCATAACGGCGGCTCCAGCGCTAGTTCCTGCTAAGGTGAGATCACCTTTTTGAACTCGCTTGCGCACTTTTTCCATCAAGGGAGTATCCGCTAGCAGTCCACACAACCGCAGTTGATCGCCACCTGTCATGAATACGCCAGTACACTGTTCAATGTATTCCTGAAATTCTGATGATTCAGCTTGGGAGCGATCGCGAATGTCCAGCACCTGGATTTCTTTGGCTCCCATTTCTTGAAAAATGCCCTGATAGCGATCGCCAATAATCACAGGTTCTCGTGACGCTGACGGAATAATCGCAATGCGAGCGGCGATCGACCCAGCACGCCCAAAAAACGTGTGCAAGATCTCTCGTCCATGAACTTTGTCTTCAGCACCGCCGATAACTAAAATAGCGGTTTTCGTCGATTGAGGCATCTTAGTTCCGTGGTATTGAGATTCTAACTGCAACATAATCAAGTCGATTTTGGGCATTATATGAGTTGAGGGGTTTATTTTCGCCTATTGTATGGAGAGAAATGCCACTTTATAACGATTTTCTTCATGACTCAACTCCTCAGTAGGGCTGCAAGACATTACATCCTTGCTGCTGAGTGAAACCACACAGACCAACTAAAGCCGTTGCTCGACTTTAACCTCACACTCCGACCATCTCGACTTTAATGCTGCTTGACAACACCAACTTAAGTCTTTGACTTGCACAAGAGCAAGATTACCCTAGCTTCGGCAATATTTTTGTTGTAAAGCGTTGTTATCTTTGCATCATGCCAGATTATATAAATAATTTCTTATAATATTTTCAACATTTCTTGACACAAACTGTCGCTCAATTGTTCCAACCGCCGACGCCCGACGCTCGCTTAATCCCCCGTGCGCTTTGATATAATTACCCTGTTTCCAGATTTTTTTACCTCACCCCTGAGTTCAGGGCTGCTTGGTAGAGCCCTAGCCAAACAAATTGCCGAAGTAAATTTAGTCAATCCCCGCGACTTCACTACCGACAAACATCGACGAGTAGACGATGAACCCTACGGCGGCGGTGTGGGAATGTTGATGAAACCAGATCCAATTTTTGCGGCTGTCGAGTCATTACCAATTTTACCCCGTCGCGATGTCATTTTGATGACTCCTCAAGGACAACCTCTAAATCAGAAGTTATTGGTAGAATTGGCGACGGATTATGAGCAATTGGTAGTAATTTGCGGACACTACGAAGGCGTTGATGAGCGAGTACTGCACTTGGTAACGCGAGAAGTATCTTTAGGCGATTTTGTCTTAACCTGTGGAGAAATCCCCGCATTGGCGTTGATTAATGGCGTAATACGTTTGCGACCGGGAACGGTTGGTAAAGTCGAATCTCTGAAGTTAGAAAGTTTTGAAACAGGTTTGCTGGATTATCCGCAATACACCCGTCCGGCTGAGTTTCGGGGCTTGAAGGTTCCGGATGTATTACTATCGGGAAATCATGCAGAAATTGCCCGTTGGCGCCACCAGCAGCAGACGGAAAGAACGCGCGATCGCCGCCCAGATTTATACGAAGTTTGGCTGAAAAATTCTGAACCACCCACCTAAGTGGGTACATTTTTGCAGTTTGTACCGCAATTTTTTTTGACTTTAAGGCTTAGAAAAAAGCCCTGGCGTCTCCAGTTATTCACTTCAAGTACCTTGTTCTTGCAGCTCATCTTTATGGAGTAGAACAATTAGATCCGTATGCTTAATTGTTGAAAAATGCTGTGGTAGCTTGAATGAGTGCACTCATTCAAGCTACTTCCAAAAATTACTCAATTCTTTTGTCTGCATTCTCTCAAAATAATTTATACCTTAGAGGGATTGATTTAATAAGGTTATTATTTTTTTTGACAAGATGCCAATTAAAATAGACGAAAACTTTAGACATATACATTGAGCAACAAACGAACTAAATCTCAAATTAATGTAGCGTCAAAACTTTTGGTATTACTGGAACTTCCAATGCTGCTGCACTCTTGAAAACGCAATACATTTCCTACCACAAAAAAGGCGAAAGTAAGAGTAAAAAGCACAATAGGTATAAAGTTGAGGCGCTGACTCTTGCATAGGTTTTCGTAAGACATTGTAATACACATTAAATCATTAAAGTTTTTTATGAATTAATAACTGACTAAAAACCACAAACAGGCATATAATGAGCTAAATCAAAGCAGAAAAATGTAAAAATGCCTCCTAAGAATCGCGGGCGAGTAACCGCTTATTTACCAGAAGAAATCCAGACAGCGTTAGAACAATGGGCTGAGGAAGAAAGTCGATCGCTTAGTAGTTTGGCGACATACCTGTTAACTCAAGCTGTCAAAGAACGCCAACAAAAAGAGCGAGCAACTGAATCCAGGTCGTAAGCCTTGAAAGTAATATCTCAAAAATACAAAAATTTGCTGGACTTTGCCAGGGAAGCCCTACCTAATCAGCGTGGAGGGATGTTCTTATGTTTTGGAGTAGATGACCAGCCATCCCCATCCTATGATTGGGGATACAACAATAATTATGTATATGTAGGCAGCCATGAGCTACTGCATCAATCCTAGCTGCCCTCAGCCAAACGATCCAGCCAACGTCAATAATCGCATTTGTCGTAATTGTGGTTCAGATTTGTTACTGGAAGGGCGCTATCAGGTAATGCGTCTGCTGAGCGACAGCAGCGGTTTCGGTAAGGTTTATGAAGCCTATCGGGGTGCAACACCAAAAATCCTCAAAGTCCTCAAACAAAAGCATAACAATAACCCCAAAGTCATTGAATTATTCATGCAAGAAGCGGCTGTATTGAGTCAGCTAAATCATCCTGGTATCCCCAGAGTTGAACCAGATGGGTACTTCCAGTTTTTCCCCAGAGAAGATGCACAGCCAGTTCATTGCATCATTATGGAGAAAATTGATGGCTTAGATTTAAGACAGTGGATGAAGCAGCAGGGTAATAATCCAATTTCAGAAAAACAAGCTCTTAATTGGTTAAAACAACTGGCAGGAATTTTGCATCTCGTACATCAAAAAAACTATTTTCATCGAGATATCAAGCCAGCAAATATAATGATTCGCTCCAATGGGCAACTGGTTTTAATTGACTTTGGTACCGCCAGGGAATTGACATATACTTACCTTGCGGAAGTCGGCGGTGCCGGTAGCGTCACTAAGATTAGTTCTGCTGGCTACACACCACCAGAACAAGAAAAAGGTCATGCAGTACCGCAGTCAGATTTTTATGCTTTGGGGCGTACTTTTGTCTATTTACTTACTGGGAAACAAGCTACAGACCAGGAAATTTACGATTCCTTAAATGATGCTGTCAACTGGCGCAAATATGCTCCTCAAATTTCCTCTAAATTGGCAGACTTCATCGATAAATTGATGGCTCCCACTGCAGCAGGGAGACCGAAAAATACCCAGGAAATCATCGACCAAATCAAGCAACTTTCTCAGGGATTACAGGATATTCCACCAAGCCCCAACCTTGAAAGTGAGATTGATTTAACTAAAAATCAGCACAATTCAACAACAGAACAGCAACCAGTTAAACTACATAAAAACCCCTGGTTCCTTGGCTTAGCATTGTTGATATTGGCAGGCTTAGGAAGCTATGGAAGTTGGCAAATTTCCCAACAATATACAACCAATTTTATTGGACAAGATCAGATATCGGTAGCCAAAACTATCACAGGACATTCCAGCTTTGTTAATTACGCCATCATTAGCCCTGATGGACAAACATTAGCAAGCGCCAGTGCTGACAAAACAATTAAAATTTGGAATCTCACCACTGGGCAAGAAATTCGCACACTTCAAGGGCATTCTAGCTTTATTAATTACCTAATCATCAACCCCGATGGACAGACATTAGCAAGCGCCAGTGCTGACAAAACAATTAAAATTTGGAATCTCACTAACGGGCAAGTAATCCGTACTATTACCGGTCATGACAACTATGTTAATTATCTGGCTATGTCGCCCGATGGACAGACATTAATAAGTGCCAGTGCCGACAAAACAATTAAAATTTGGAATCTCACCACTGGGCAAGAAATTCGCACCCTAAAAGGGCATCTCACCTATATTGATTACTTCGTGATTAGCTCGGATTGGCAGACTATTGCTACTGGTAGCGCCAACAAAAATATCACAATCTGGAATATTCCTAACGGGAAGAAAATTCACACACTTACTGGGCATACTAACACTGTTAATTCCCTAGCAATGATGCCGGATGGACAAACATTAGTAAGTGCTAGTGGAGACAAAACCATCAAGATTTGGAACCTCGCTACTGGGAAAGCAATCCACACTCTCACCAGTCATTCCAGCTTTGTTAATTACGTCATAATTAGCCCTGATGGACAAACATTAGCGAGTGCTAGTGCCGACAAGACAATTAAAATTTGGAATGTTGCCACCGGACAAGAAATCCGCACTCTTAAAGGGCATTCTAACTTTGTTAATTACCTGGTAATTAGCTCTGATGGACAGACATTATATAGTGCCAGTGCCGACAAGACAATTAAAATTTGGAATCTAGTCACAGGGCAACTAATTCATACCCTCATAGGGCATCCAAAACCTATCGATCAGTTTGCTATTAGCCCGGATGGGCAAACTATTGCGACTGGAAGAGGTGACAAAATAATCACAATTTGGAAAGTTCCGAAATAGAGTTAAACTATCAAATTGTGAGTATTTGATCTTTTGTTAGGCTTAAATGGAATAGTAGCCATGAGAACAGGTGGGAAATGACCAAGAAATTATTGGTCAATAGCGAACGTATTTATTCCTTCGCAGGCTCAGGACGGATAGAAAATAAAGCAAAGATCCATGTTGCAGGCCCCCCGGATTCATCCGTGAGGTCAATCCAAAATCCAAAATCCAAAATCCAAAATCGAATGACAAATACATCCAATATTCAGGTCGCGCTCGCCCCTAAAGGTACAGGTTTAAATGTTACCCTGGACTTGAGAAATGCCGAGCCTTCTTTCGCCCCAGAGGAACTAGAAGCCTTAACGCAGCGTCTTTTTCAACAAATGGGTGATCTCGATGAAGTCGAGCAAGTCAAGCGCATACGAGAAGCAAATCCACCAGCAGGAAGCAAGCCACTAGATGCGGCTTTTTTGATTGGACTGCTGACGGCTGAAGTAAATGCTAAAAATATTAAAGCATTGCTTGACTTTTTGTGGGAACGTTTGTCTGGAAAACCGATTGAACTGAAAGTAGAAGCCAACGGCAAAAAACTGGAGGTAAAAGCCTACTCTCAACAAGAATTATCAGCAGCTATTGAAGCAGCACAAAAATTTTTAGCATCAAATTAGGACAATTTAAATGGTTAAGGTGGCACTGCTGATTGGAGTCAGCCAGTATGGACCTGGTTTCAACCAGCTTCCTGCTGCTGTTAAGGATGTGGAAGCAATGCAGCGTGTTTTGCAACATCCGGATATGGGGGATTTTAATCAGGTAATTACCCTCATTGATCCTGATCCTTTAGAGATGGGAACTACGATTGAAAATTTGTTTGGTAGTTACGGTAGAGATGATTTAGTGTTGCTGTTTTTTTCCGGTCATGGTGTTAAGGATGAAAACGGAAATCTTTACTTAGCAACACGCACCACTCGTAAAAATGACCGAGGGGGATTGATCAGATCAACAGCAATGGCTGCTAGGTTCATCCAAGAAATTATGAGCGATAGTCGCGTTAAGCGACAAGTGGTGATTCTCGACTGTTGCTTTAGTGGCGCATTTGGTGAAGGTTTGTTAGCTAAAGATGATAGTTCTGTTGATGTGAAAAAACAACTTGGCGGCGAGGGGCGAGTTGTGCTTACTTCTTCTACTTCTACTCAATATTCTTTCGAGCAGCAAGGCTCAGATCTTTCAATTTACACTCGTTACTTAGTGGAGGGAATTGAGACTGGCGCCGCAGATTTAGATGATGATGATGTGATTTCGGTGGATGAGTTGCACGAGTACGCAAATATCAAAGTTCAAAAAGCGGCTCCAGCGATGAAACCAGAAATTTATACAGTTAAGGAAGGGTACAAAATTATTATTGCTAAAGTACCCATCGGTGACCCAAAGTTGAAGTATCGCAAAGAAGTTGAGCGTTACGTTCATGGGGGGAAAATTTCTCCGGTTGGTCGCAGAATTTTAAATGCAAGACGAGATAGTTTCGGATTGCTTCCTGAAGATGCGGCGACAATTGAAGCTGAAGTTCTCAAGCCTTACCGAGAGTACAAGAAAAAATTACAAGAATATGAGCAAGCGTTAATTGAAGCAGTTCAGCATGAAGAGCCGTTGAGTGAATATACTCGCAACGAGTTGAAAGATTTGCAGCAAGTTTTGAGTCTCAGAGATGCGGATATCGCCCCGATTGAAATGCGAATTATTTCAATCTTAGAATCTGCTATTGAGCCGCAAGATTCACCGCCAATTGAGCAGGATAATCTAGTAGAAGGTGTAGCTAAAAACGTCGTAGATTATACTAAGCTGCGGGATTTACTAGCAGCAGGAGAATGGCAAAAAGCCGACCGTGAAACTGAAACTGTGATGATTCAAGCCGCTGGTAGAGAGCAAGAAGGTTGGCTGACTGAAGAAGATTTAGACATATTTCCTTGTGAAGACCTGCGCATTATTGACCAACTTTGGGTTAAGTACAGCAATGGACGCTTCGGTTTTAGTGTTCAGAAGGAAATTTGGCAGGAAATTGAAGCTAATAAAAAAGAGGAAGATGTAGAAATTTGGAAAGAATTTGGTAATCGCATTGGTTGGCGTATGAATGATTCTTGGGTGGGGTATCGCAATCTAAATTTCACTCTTGATGCCCCCCAAGGACATCTTCCTGAGTGGGTGTTTGTCAGTGGGTTTGTTGGTGGTGGTTTTTTTGGGAGTGGTTTGTTTGATCGCGTTGAAAATTGTGAGGAGTAACTTACTGTATAAGATGGAGCCTGAGAGTGAGCGATTCTTTAAATACCAATGAGAGTAATCAACCGGATATGGTTAATACTGATTGGATAGTAAACCTTTTAGGAAGAGTAAAAGCTCTAGAAGTATACCCGCATGAAGAAGCATTAACTGAAACTCTTGTTCGACAAGCTATTGAAAATGCCAGATTGACTTCTACTTCTCTTGGTCTTTCACTAGCAGCCGCTTTTGACCTAATTGTAGCTGCTGAGTACTATATAAAAGTAGCTAATAAAGGTTGGCTTTATTGTCCAGAAAGTGATTATCCTCTTTTAATTTACCCCTATACAAATACTTGTCCTAGATGTGTCCTCAAAGGAAATTTTTGCTTTCATCAAGCCAACAAATTGCCATCGGGAACCATTGGTAAAACAACAAGCCGCTTGCTTTGTGTATTTCTGAAGTGCTTGTTTAAAATTAATGGCAGAGCTTTAAAAAATTACAGTGGCTCAGAGCCTGTTGACGTGATAATTCATGATGAAATAAATGTTGTATTATTACTTGCGGAAGTTAAAGCCGCTCCACTGACTACACTGGCACTAGCTGTTCCTGTTGAGGTACAAACCGAGTTAGGAAATGAGGGTGAACCAGTCCCTTGTTTACACTCTGCTACAGACAATTCGTTCCTTAGTTCATCTAACTTGCATCTTATTCTTCCTAAATTACAAGACGAAGGTTGGCATTACGATCTTGTTTCTTTGGGAGTAAAAGGAAGTCATAATTCTTCCACATGGACTTACGAACAAATTGGCAGAGTATTTAGTACCGATAATCAACTGTTTAATCGTTATTTTCAGTTTTGGGTTGTTGCCTATTCTGCTTATAACAAAACTGCAAGGGGAAGAGGGACGTTACCAGAACCAGTATATTGGCTGACAAACGCTTGCGGGCAACCTTTTCCTAGACCTTTGAATTGGCCGATTAGAAAAAGTAAAAAAGGATATGAATCTGTTTCTGATGGTAAATCCAGCGTGGGAATGGACAGAACTGATGACATTAAAAAAGGCATTTATCAAGTACTAAAAATTGCTGCATCTGGTAAACCAAAGCCGAGTAAACTTACAGTAAAAACTGCTTTGCTGTCCAATATTCATGCTGTTCGGCATTATGATGAGTACTTACTTGAACTTCAGGATATTGTGTGGACGCTAGATGAAACTGGGAATGCGAAGAAAGCTGCTGACTTGCCCCCGGAACAAGACATTTACAATCTCTTTGATGGTATCATCACCTTCACCCATAGCTATGTGAGAGATGAATGGATTTCACGAAATTTACAGTTCTAATGGTACGTGTAAACTTATTACAAATCATATTGCTAGGCGTGTTGGCTCGGATGTACAAAGACGCATCGATGCCTTACAGATCGGCCAGAAAATGCAGGATTTACCTGAAGAGCTTTGGCACGATAGTTTTAAATTCTATGTGAAGCACGACCCAAACCGACAGGGGGGACCAAACCTCAGAATGATTCGACTTCACCCTGATCAGCCTTCGTTAACTGTTACGGGATACGTCTTCAATAAATTTGTTCACCCTTATGAAAACCGATTTATTACGGTGCGGGAGGCGGCTCGTTTACAGGGTTTACCCGATCACCTAAAGTTAGAGGGAACGCTAACGAGTACACAGCTTCAGGTAGGTAATGCTGTACCTGTGCCACTTGCTAAGGCTGTGTTTGAGCAAGTAGTATGTCACGCACAATCTGCTGGGTTGGAAAATCGTCCTCTCAAAGCCTTCAGTTTATTTAGCGGCGCTGGAGGTCTGGACATGGGATCTCAATCTACACTCCAGGTAGATATTCGGGTGGCTCTCGATTCTTGGTCGGATGCTTGTACAACACTGCGCGGTTTTTTGCGGGATCGCGTCTGTGTTCTTGAACAAGACATTTCTTCTATTGAAGATCCCTTGCGTCTATGGCAAATTACTTCGGGTGAAGTTGACCCACCAGACTTGGTTTTTGGTGGTCCACCTTGCCAAGCTTTTAGTCAAGCGGGTAAGCAGAGAGGTTTCAAAGATTTTCGGGGGTCGATGATCTTTGAGTTTTTGCGCTTTGTGGAGCGTTTGAACCCACGTTTTTTTGTCATGGAAAACGTATCTAATCTGAAGGGTATTCAAGGCGGAAGTCTCTATCAAGAAATTGTGGAAAAGATGGGAGTTTTGGGCTACAAAGTTTCTGTTGGTCTGCTTCTGGCTGCTGATTTTGGTGTTCCTCAGTTACGGCGTCGATTGTTCTTTCTCGGATGCCGACAGGATTTGGGAAGTATTAACTTACCTATGCCTACTCATAGTTCTGAACTACAACTGTTCAGGCTCAAGCCATATGTCACCGTTGGCGAAGCGTTTGCCGACTTGCCAAAAGCAGAGTTCAGCCGCCGATAGTAGCGTTGATTTCATTTTGAAGAAAGATGCTCTCTTCTCACAATAATTCTGCTTCTTCAAATACCTGCTTTGTTGTTAGTTCCAAGCCAGGAAGTAGCGGATCTACAATCGGTGAAGTAGTAGTATCCGTATAAGTTTGAGTCACCTGCTCGCTCCAAAATACACGAATACTGATAGCTTCTGGGTCTACAACCCAAACTCGTGAAACACCAGCCTCAAAATAATCCCTAGCTTTATCCTCAAATTCTTTCATTGTCTGGTCAGGAGAGATTATCTCAATTACCAGTTCAGGAAGCGCAGGACAAGCTTCATTACGCTTCCAACTTTTAGGTAGACGTTCATAGGAAATGTAGGTCAAATCGGGGACTGGTGCCCAATCTTTTCCCTGACGTTTTAAGAGAATTGCCCACTCTGGAACAACTCTACCTTTCCCCTTGCACCAAGTACGTAGAAGAAAGCCTAACGCTATCTGTAATGTTGAATGGAAAAATTTTGGAGACACTTTAGGGACTGCTTGACCATCTACAAATTCATAGGTAACATCACCTTCGGGAAGAGCCAAAAATTCTTCTAAGGTGAGTTTGATTCCTGAGCTTACCTTAACCATGAGCTACACAATTGGGTGGCTGATACACCTATCTTACTTTTTGTGCATGGGGCGGCAATAAGGAATCAGGTAGTTCTTCAAGGGTTTTGTTCACCGCTTTACAGAAATCCTTCATTTGGTAAACCGTCATTGTCGGTTCCGCTAATCCCCGTTCCCAGCGGCTAACGGTTGAAACAGAAACGTCGATCAGTCCGGCTAATTCTTCTTGAGAGAGTTCAGCCGCTTCACGCAGTCTCGCTAAGGGAGAATTACTCTCCTTTTGTTCACCAGTCTTTTTTTTGTTCATACTAAATTGCTCAGGTATATTACTTAGTACTGAATCTACCTCAAAACTGAGGACTCAGCACTCAGGACTCCTGAGAAGAGGAGAGCGTTTGCGGCCCTGATTCATTAAACTCAGGTGTAAGCCGAAAAACAACAATCTCATGGAAAACTCTCCCCTAGACGCTCAACCCGATGCTCAACAAGCGTCATTTGATCGCACTCTGATGCAGCGATGTATCGAACTTGCTCGCCGTGCCACTGGACGTACAACCCCTAATCCTCTTGTGGGTTCTGTGATTGTCCGGGATGGGGAGATTGTGGGGGAAGGTTTTCATCCTGGTGCCGGTCAACCCCATGCTGAAGTATTTGCCTTGCGCCAAGCTGGTGACCAGGCTAAGGGAGCTACTATTTATGTAAATCTGGAGCCTTGCAATCATTACGGACGGACACCTCCCTGTAGTGAAGCCTTGGTTGGGGCTGGAGTCGCCAAGGTAGTGGTAGGTATGGTTGACCCCGATCCTCGCGTATCTGGCGGCGGAATTGAGCGCCTAAAAGCGGCTGGTATTGAAGTTGTCGTAGGTGTAGAAGAAGCCGCCTGTCGTCAACTCAATGAAGCCTTTATTCACCGTATTCTCTACAAACGTCCTTTTGGTATTTTGAAGTACGCCATGACCCTGGATGGCAAAATTGCCACGATCAGCGGTCACAGCACTTGGGTTACAGGTAAGGAAGCGCGGAGTCATGTACATCAACTACGAGCGGCTTGCGATGCGGTAATTGTAGGCGGTAATACGGTACGTCTGGATAACCCTTACCTGACTAGCCATCATCCAGACGCTCGCAATCCCTTGCGGGTGGTGATGACTCGCAGTTTAATAATGCCAGTGGACGCTCATCTCTGGAAAACAGTTGATGCGCCTACTTTGGTATTGACTGAGGTAGGGGCCAATCCGGATTTTCAGCAGCAATTGGTGAAGAGGGGAGTAGAAGTGGTGGAGTTGTCGCCCCTGACACCAGCAAAAGCTATGGCATATTTATATGACAGACAACTTTCTAGTGTCTTATGGGAATGTGGCGGGACCTTAGCAGCAAGTGCGATCGCTGACCATACAGTGCAAAAAGTCCTGGCGTTCATTGCTCCGAAAATCGTTGGTGGTAAGGTTGCTCCCTCACCTGTGGGGGATTTGGGCTTTGCAACAATGACTGACGCCCTGACGTTAGAAAACACCAGTTGGCGTCAGTTGGGGTCAGATTACGTTATACAAGGCTATTTGCCCTTTAAGGGTTGAAAGAACAAAAGAAGGTTGAAGGTTGTTCACTCTTCATACTTCAATCTGCCACTTGAACGAGACACATCGGCACAAAAAATGCTCGAAGTAACTATTTGGAGTCTGCTAATTGGCAATTTGGGCTGGCAAACGGTGGTGGTAAGTGGTTGGCTGCGCTGGCGACAGGTTGTTACCAACAAGCAAGATCGGGAGGAGGAAGAGATTTTGACCTGTTTTGACTCAAAAGAAGACTCAGTAGCGGAAAATCCGCCTCGTCGCGGTACGCCATTACCGCCAGATCCGCAGTTGGTTGGCTGGGAATTCAAGATTGTACGAGCCAATGGCGATTTGTTTGTCGATCCAGCGGTTTTTAAAAAGCTTTGCGATGAAGAGGGTACATCAGGTTGGATTCTCCTAGAAAAACTTGATGACCGACGAGTAAGATTCAAGCGTTTGATTGCCTTACGGGATCTCATTAATGGGGAAAAACTTTCCCATGACCCCTACCGCACTCATTACGGTTCTTCCTGGTCGTCGCTTACCGGTTTTGTGGCGATCGCCGCTCTGGTGGCGATGGTCGTACCCTCATATTTTGCCTATACCTGGGTATCGGCGAAGCTTGCTAACTCACAGGAAAAACCAACACTTTCTCCATCTCCCTCTCCTTATGAGCAAATACCTGCACAAAGTTTCCCACCAGTCAAGTAAGTGCCGGAAATTGGGGACTGGGGACTCTTGATTGGGGAATTGTACAAACAACAAACAACAAACAACCAACTAAAGAATTTGAGATAGGAATTTGCGGGTACGTTCTTCTTTGGGATTCTGAAAAAATTCCCTAGGTGGCGCTTCTTCTACCAAAACTCCACCATCCATCAAAACAATTCTGTCAGCAACCTCACGAGCAAAACCAACTTCGTGAGTAACTACAACCATTGTCATACCTGTCCCAGCAAGCGATCGCATTGTATCCAAAACTTCCCTTACCATCTCCGGATCAAGAGCAGAAGTTGGTTCATCAAATAGCATAATCTTTGGTTGCATAGCCAAAGCACGAGCAATTGCTACCCTTTGCTGCTGTCCCCCAGAAAGTTGACCTGGATACTTATTTGCTTGTTCCAAAATCCCCACTTTTTCTAACAACTGCATAGCAACTTCTTCAGCTTTCTTCTTCGGCCAACGCCTTACCCAAATTGGTGCTAACGTTACATTTTTGTGCACCGTTAAATGAGGAAATAAATTGAACTGCTGAAACACCATTCCCACTTCCTTACGAATCGCATCAATATTTCGCAAGTCATGGGATAACTCAATTCCATCAATTTCAATTCTCCCCTGCTGATACTCCTCCAAAGCATTAAAAGTACGAATAAAAGTAGACTTCCCCGAACCCGAAGGCCCCATAATCACCACCACTTCCCCCCGATTCACAGTCAAACTAACACCACGCAACACATGAAACTTATTACTCGCATACCATTTATGAACATTCTCAGCAATAATTGCCGGTTTTTGTTCCGCTGATTCGTCTGTATCCTGAATAGGAATAGATGGCTGCTGCGTCATTATATTTATCTCCTTAAATCCTCAACTCACTCTCAAAAAAACCCTCTGCTACCTGGAGCGTAAAACCTCTGCGCCCTCTGCGTTAAAAAAAATCCAATCCCTCAACCCCTCAAAGGGCAAAGCACTTGCGTATTCATCTTGTTGGTAAATCGCTCAATATATCGGAGCAAGTGCTAGGCTAACGCCGAACCTAACGGTTCCGCTTCGCTAACGCTTCGCTAATGCCCCTACCCCTAATTTTTTACTTTGAAAACACTCCTTAATGTTGACCAACATTTAACTGTTTCTCCAAACGTCTACTAGCCAGAGACATTGCATAACAAAAAGCCCAATAAATCAAACCAATAAAAAAATAAACCTCAGCATAACGCCCTAAAAACTGAGGTTGCGCCACAATCGAACGAGCGATTCCCGTCAACTCCAATAAACCAAACAATGCTAACAAAGACGTATCTTTAAACAAGCCAATAAACTGACCAACAATAGCAGGAATAACCGCTTTTAAAGCTTGGGGTAAAACTATCAATATAATTACCAAAGGCGTACTCAATCCTAAAGCCCGTGCTGCTTCAGCTTGTCCACGGGGTATGGATTGTAAACCACCGCGCACGTTTTCTGCGAGGTAGGCCGCACTGAAAAGCACAAGTCCGGCGATCGCCCTTACTACCCGATCCATTTTAGGAAATTCTGGTGGAAGAAATAACGGCAACATCACTTGTGCTAAAAACAAAATGCCAATCAGCGGTAGTCCCCGAACTATTTCAATGTAAAGGATAGATAACCAGCGTATGACTGGTAAGCTGCTTTGGCGTCCCAAAGCCAGCAAAACCCCAATCGGAAAGGAAAGTGCAATACTAATAATTGCCGTCAACAGTGTCAGTAGCAAGCCGTTCCAGAGGTTAGTTTCTGTCTCCTGTAAACCCAAACCTCCTTTGATCAACCAAAAAACTATCAAACAGCAAATTCCCCAAGCTAAAGCTAACCAGCTACCGATTTGGGGGGTTAATTTTCGTCCCACAACATAGCTAGCAACTGCGACTACAATTACTCCCAAAATCCATAGACGTGCTGTTAAGTCAATGGGTAGAAGTACTGATGCTACCACTACGATCGAGAGAGAAAATAAGGTGGTACGACTCCAGAGGGGGCTATTTTTCTGGAAAAAACCCCACGATATACCAGTAATTGCGCTGATAATTCCCAGCGTTACCCAGACTCGCCAATACAATTGTTGGGGGAAAAGTCCGACAAAAAATAGTCGCAAGTTCGCTTCAATTACATTCCACTGCGCTTGTGTCAATACCCAGACGACAAGTGTTTTGAGTAGCAGGAAGATTAACAACAGACAAATTACTGTCACAATGCTGTTGTACCAAGTACTAAAAAGATTTTTCCGCACCCATTCGATTGGGGAAGGAGACTGAATAATTGGGGGAGAACTTGCGGGTATTTGCGCCATAATTTTACCGTTCCTTGAGTTGCACTGACTGGTTATACAGATTCATCAGTAGAGAGATTGTCAGGCTAATTATGAGATAGGTAATCACAACTAACAGCACGACTTCTACAGCGCGACCGGTTTGATTAAGTGTTGTGGAAGCAACAAAATAAATATCGGGATAGCCGATGGCGATCGCTAAACTGGAATTTTTTGCTAAGTTGAGATATTGACTGGTCAGAGGTGGAATAATTACTCGCAAGGCTTGGGGTAATACCACCATGCGCATAGTTAATCCTGGTTTGATTCCCAAGGACTGTGCTGCTTCTATCTGACCTTTCGGAACTGACTGAATTCCCCCTCGCACAATTTCAGCAATAAAGCTAGCAGTATAAATCACCAATCCTAAAAGCAATGCACCCAATTCTGGCGATATTACTAAGCCATCTTTAAATTGCGAACTGTTGGTTATTTGAGGAATGGTTAGGAAAAATGGTGCTGTTTGGGTGAGGATGAAAGCGACTAATGCAGAAAGTGCGATCGCGCCAATTGCCCATAATATCTGTTTTCCCTCCTGTCCTTGTTCTATCATCAGACGGGTACGCCAACGCCAAAGCAAAACTGCTCCCAAAATTCCCAAAGCTAGTAAAATTAGCCAAATCCCGGTTCCTTTTGTTGCTGCTAACCAAGGTAAAGCAATTCCCTTACCAGTGAGGTAAATTGCACCGGGAAGTGTAATTGCTTTTTCGATTGGCGGTAGTGGCAGGAAAAAGGCAAAGTACCAGAAAAATAGTTGTAACAGTAATGGGACGTTGCGAAATGTCTCAACATATACCAAGGCGATATTTCGCAGTAACCAGTTGTCAGAAAGACGAGCAATTCCTACTAACAATCCGACAATTGTTGCTAAGACTAAACCGATTATCATTACTCGTAAAGAGTTTACTAACCCTACGAATATTGCCCTAGCATAGTTGTCGGAAGGTTGGTAAGAAATGAGGGTTTCGCCAATGTCGAAAGATGCTTGGGAGTTGAGAAAGTCGAACCCCAAATTCATACCCAATTGTTCGAGGTTGTAGAGGAGATTGTCGGCGATGATCGCCACTACGGTTACAACTAAAACAACTGCAATTACTTGTATGGCAATTTTCCAAAATCTGCTATCCCGCAACAGTGTTGACAGGTTACTGAAATTCAGTGACTGGTTATTTCTACTTTGTTGATTCGACTGACGCATCTCAACTCCGCCTTATACTAAGACCATATCTGACAAGAACTTGCAGCTACAAAAAAAACATCTGCATTCATCTGCGTTTATCTGCGTTTATCTGCGGTTCCTTTTCTCCTCTCTACTATTCGGATAGGTTCTAACTGACGTTCAAAAATATTATTGCGGTTGAGTAAGACGCGGGTAGAATTTTCTACGTATGAATGCAACTTGGTATTAACACCAATCATGTCTTTTTCCTCCTCTCCCTCCTCATTCTTATCGGAAAGGAGGAGAATACATCAATCCTCCTTTATCCCAGATATTATTCTGGCCGCGTTCTAATTTGAATGGTGTATTGGGGCCGAGGTGACGATTGTAAATCTCGCCATAATTGCCCACTGTTTTGATGATGCGTACAGCAAAATCATTAGTCACACCAAGTCCTTTACCCAAATCTCCTTCTGTCCCCAAAAAGCGTTTCACTACTGGGTCAGTACTTTGAAGTTGTTGATCTACGTTCTTTGAGTCAATTCCTAATTCTTCTGCTTGAATCAAGGTATAAACAGTCCACTTAACCAGGTCAAACCACTGAGAATCACCGTTAACTACAGCCGGTGCTAGAGGTTCTTTTGACATCACTTCTTTAAGTAATTCGTGGTCATTTGGGTTTTTTAGTACAGAACGACGAGATACTAATTGAGAGCGATCGGATGTGACTCCTTGACAACGACCTTGACCATAAGCTTCAAAGGTGGCGTTAACTTCTTCAAAGACGATCGGCTTATACTTGACGTTGATTTTACGCATCGCGTCAGCCAAGTTTTGTTCGTTAGTGGTTCCAGTTTGTACGCAGATAGATTTTCCCTCAAAATCTTTCAAGGATTTGATTCCACTGTTTTTTTGCACCATCATGCCTTGACCGTCGTAAAATACAGTGGGTGCAAACTCTAAACCGTTAGAAGTATCTCGGCTAAGTGTCCAAGTCGTGTTGCGGCTGAGTATATCTACTTCACCGGCTTGTACTGCGGTAAATCTTTCTTTGGTGTTGAGGTTGCGGTACTCTATTTTTTCAGGATCATTAAAGATGGCAACGGCGATCGCCCTACACACATCCACATCAAGTCCTGAGTATTTTCCTGACTGATCGACAACGCTAAATCCTGGCAAGTTTCCGCTGACACCGCATACCAACTTGCCACGAGACTGGACTTTACTTAATATGCCTGATTTTGTTGCTCCCTTGGTTCCTGTAGCTGATGTTTCGTTGGAACGGCTTCTACAAGCTGCTAAGGGGATCACTAAGATCAGAAGGATTAGCAGCCGAAAACTTGCTTTACGCATATATTTCTGAGTATTTTCTTATAAACGAGCAAACTCGCAGAATAGTTTAATTCTGCGTTTTTGATTTATTTATTTGAGTTTTGCTCATAATATAGGCGCAATTATGCTATGGTTGCAGCAATTGATACACTTCTTTTCCCAAAAAGTGTATAGGAACCAGATATAGCGAAGGACGCAAATGTTTTAAGACAGCAGAAGAGAGGAGCAAATTCTGCTGATGTTGCACCTGATACCAAATTGCTCTTCAAGGTAAAATGTAGGACGTTCACCCGCCGGTGAGAACAGCAGGCTTTTCGGACTGCTCTACAATTTTTGCATGAAACAGTAACTTGGTATAAGCGTAACGCGGTTCAGACTCGGCACTCTGGCAACAAAGAACACAGCCGTTGCCTGAGCGCTCTACATCCTACACTATGTTGCGCTTTCCCTAGTTTTTTCTCTTGAATTGTATGATTTTTTACTAACAGCAGTGGTCTTTTTCCTGGCGCAAGACTACGCTAATCGGTCAGTTGTCGGCGGCGATAGCGCAGCACACGACACTACTGATAGAGATTACCACAAGCTGGAACTCAATGCTATGTTACCTGATTGACTAACGTCCCTGGGCCAAATCCCGGATGAGTGATACCCGATTGTTGAGGTAGTCACTCACAAGATGGATTTCTTCATGATTGAGCACTCGATCTTGATTGAATTGCTTGAGTAGCGACTGTACTAAGCTTGCATCATCTAGTTTTAGCAAGAGGTTGGTCTGAGTCTTTTCGATTAAGGACCATAACTGACGCAGCATTGTAGGATTCATAATCTCTCCTTTATCGGTAAAAACCTTAGCTGGGTTGAGGGATAGGGAACTTGGCCTTGCAGCACCGTGAAGACTTGGCTTCACCACACGGAGAACTTAAGCTTTACTTAAGAATTCCTTTGTTCTTTTTACGATAACCGATTTAGAGAGACTAAAAACAAGATCACACAAGATGATACAAGAGTTACTAAATACTTAACAAAGTGCAGATTAACTTGACAAAATCCTTAACTTAAGGGATATGCGCATTAATCATTAACGGCTAGCAAGATTCTTAAGGTTTTAGATATTGACAAAATTACAAAAAATATGTATGACTTGCCGCATTGATTAATGAGTAGCTGCTTTCAAAAAGATCAAGATAGGGTTTGTAAGATTGACTACCTGAATACTTATCCACCATTAAAAATTTGCTTTGCCGTCAAATTCAACTCTGGAAACACCAACGACTCAACCTTTTCATCTCCTCGATACAGCTTAATTTGATACTCACTATCTACTAGCTGATAAACCGATAAAGTAGGCTGTTTCGGAGAACCAATATAACGGCTACCACCTAAACCTAAATAATCTACAATCCAATATTCAGGAATACCTAATGCTTCATAATCGATCATTTTGTGTGCATAATCATCGCGCCAGTTTGTACTGACCACTTCAACCACTAACTTGATAGAATCTCCTCTAGTAATAACTGATTCTTTTTCCCATTGAGACTCATTGGCTTCTACGGATTGTTTATCTAATACAATCACATCTGGATCGTAGCCAGATTTGTCGCTGAATTTAATCGTACATTCTTTGGGAATAAAGTAAGGAAGTTGTAATCGCCTGATTTCCAAACCAAATTCTATCGTCTGAAAACCCGCGATCGCTGAATGTTTACCAGTGGGATTTGGCATTTCAACTATAACTCCGTTATGTAATTCATAATGTCCATTTTCTGGTTTCCATTCTAGAAACTCATCAAAAGCCATTAACTTTGATATCGCTTGAGTCATGGTAAAGTCTCCAATGCTTTTTGATTCCTAAAATCAAATCCTCTCCTCTGTTCAATCATTTGCTGTAATGATTTACTCTGGTAAAAATTCAGGTGATAAAATTTCTGTTAAGTTGTAGAGACAAGTTTCAGGAAATAAGGACAACCCTGTTTCTCTTTCGGCGCTAATGGTAGCCAGAGGATAAACATCTTCAATAGCTTCAGTTAGATTAAGTTGAAGACTAGGGTTTTTTTGCAGCAGTTTCTCTAAACGGAGGCGTTGCTCTTTGATAGTTAATTGCCAACTCCGAGATCGTAAGTTAGGCTGAAATTGCCATTTTAGTAAGTGTATAATCAAAATTTCTAATCTACTTTCTAATTGTCGTTTTTCAGAGCGCCCCATGTCTTCTATTTCTTCGGCAATATTCTGCGAATCGATTTGATTGAGTTGCCCTGTTTTTAACAGGTATGCTTGTTCTTGTGTCCAAGCATAAAAGTCATTTTCATGGGTGGTTGAGTTCATAGGTTCTCCTGTATTTCAAGGTTAAAGTCTCAAAGGTTAAGGTCATCTACATCGTCATTCCTGGCTTTGGCTGCATAACCTTTGCTGTAGCTGTTGATGAATCTCATCTAACCACACTGGAATCATCGGCTGACCAGATTTTCAGGAAGCGATCGCCCTCTGGCGATCAATCTCTACCAGTTGCAGCGCTCGCTCTTGCTTATCCCACCAACGACAAAAACCAATGGAGAATAGGGAGCTCGAATCCCTGACCTCTGCGGTGCGATCGCAGCACTCTACCAACTGAGCTAATTCCCCGTAACAATCCTGGATTTTCGCTCAGCGAAAATCTCAAAATACACGCAGCATCACTTATTCTAACACTTTTTTACACCAAATTGGGGTTTACTTCGGGAATAAACCTGCTGAACCCGCTCTAGTTCCAGATCGTTAAGATAATCTACAGTCCAGTTTGCCTGACGCTGGATCATATGAAAAGGATAGGTATTCGCTACCCCAACTACCTGCATTCCCGCACTCTTGGCTGCTTGAATCCCCGCTGGAGTATCTTCAATTGCCAAACAATCGGAAGCTTGCGCTTGTAAATCAGGATATTGCTGATTCAATTTTTCCACGGCGAGAAGGTAACCATCCGGTTGGGGTTTACTCGCGGTTATATCGTCACCTGCAACAATTACCGTAAAGTATTGGGCTAGGGAAGCGCGATTCAGTACCAATTCGACTTCAAAACGCAGTGCACCACTGACCACACCCATTGGTAACTTAGCGGCGCGGATTTGGTAAATTAAATCCTCCAAACCTGGATAAATCGGCAACCTTTCCAGTGAATCCAGCTTACTTTGATAGGCTTCTGCTTTACGGGCGATTAGCTGATTTAAGTAGCTTTCTGTAACCACCCGTCCCCGACGCTTCAGCAACTCGATAATACAAGCGCGATCGCTTCTCCCCAGACAAATTTCCCGATACTCCTGGGGAGAGGGTCGCAAATTTTCCTCCAGCAGAATTTCTTCAATTAACTGCTGGTGAATTGCCTCATCTTTCACAATGACGCCGTTAAAATCAAACAGAACTGCCTTTAAAGTCATGCCGCTATATTAAAAAGCTGGGGCTGGAATACCCTCTGAACCATAATCGCCTACTTGCTGCGCTGACGCTGAATAGTCAACAGTCGGGATGGGCTTAATCCCCTTAGTTACCTGTTGTACCAAGAACACATCGTTAGTTTGTACCGCTTGAAAGTTGGCCGCACCCATCCAAGCATCCACACTACCGACTGCGTACTCTTTAATATACGGCTCTTCAAACACGTCAGTTAGCCAATCTGCTTGACGCAAAGTTTTCTGATTCCCATCCAAAATCACAACTTCACCTCCGGGTGTCAGTATCCGGAAGCATTCCCGCAAAATCGCCTTAGAAATTGTTGGCGGCGTCTCGTGAAACAATAATGAGGCTGTCACTAAGTCAAAATAGCCATTAGCAAAGTTTGTCTCTTCTGCTTTCCCATGAAGCCACTGGATAGTTAATCCTGCTTGTTTGGCTTTGTATTGGGCCATCACCAGCATATATGGCGACAAGTCAAGACCAATTACCTCAGCTTCGGGAAAAGCTTGCTTCAACATTAGGGTTGTCGAACCAGTCCCGCAACCTAAGTCTAAAATTCGGCGTGGTGTTCCCCCGATCGCCTCAATTAAGCCTTTGCGTACCCAAGTTTCGTTTGGTGGTAAAACGTATTGGGTAATCGGATCGTAGGAAGTCGCAGCGCCAGGATTTAAGTAGCCTCCCTTAATGCCGTGAAAGTTCTGGCTACTATAGTATTCAGGATAAACTAAGTCAGGGCATCGCAGGCGAGCGCTTTCGGTTTGCCAATCAATGCTTTCATGCAACTTTCGCAGCTTTTCTTCGTCAATAAAGCTTCTGACAATCGGTGATAAGAAACGTTCCCAAATTGTGTCCTTACGTACTGCCATAGGATTAGACTGGGTTGGTCGTGAATTACGATGAAACATTGAGGGAAGATTTAAGAACCCTTCTCTCTTTACAAATTTTAATATACTTTGCCGTCGAGACTCAGCTTTGCCGTGATGTTTTGGGCAAGTGACAGCTAGAAATTTTGTATTATAATTGTAGTATGAGCGAGGGTTACGTCTTGTAGGGGCGGGTTTAGGGCAAAAATCATCGCAATAACCGATAAATTTTCAACAAAACCCGCCCTCATTTTACCGATGCGGATTTAAGGAAAAAATCATCACAATAACCGATAAATTTTGTCCAAAACCCGCCCTCATTTTACCGATGCGGATTTAAGGAAAATTTATCGTTTTTGCGATAAATTTTGTATAAAACCCAGCATCTATCTTTGGTCACGAATATTTTTTTTAGAGGCAAACATTTATGCCATTTGAAAAGCTAAAAGTTTCAACTCCAGCGCCAGTACTTTCTTGGGCAAATCACCAACTAGGTTCCGAGGAAACCAAGATGGCAAAAAATGTGGCATCCCTGCCATTTGTATTTAAGCACGTTGCTTTGATGCCAGATGTTCACTTAGGTAAAGGCGCCTTAGTTGGTTCTGTAATTGCCACAAAAGAAGCGCTGATGCCGGCTGCTGTAGGCGTCGATATTGGTTGTTTTACTGGCGATACACTCGTTCCTTTGGTGGATGGAAAATCTTATCCTCTCAAAGAACTAGCAAGCAATCAGCAAGAGTTGATTGTTTACTCATGTACAGAGACAGGAAAAATAGTTGCAGCTAAAGCTACAGCTAAGTTAACCAGGCGCAATGCAGAATTATTGAAAGTAGTTCTAGACAATGGGGAAGAAATCAAATGCACCCCCGATCATCAATTCATGCTGAGAGACGGTACTTATCAGGAAGCTTGTGAACTAAAAGCAGGTACTTCCTTAATGCCTTTCTATTCTAAAATTGATCGGGATGGATATACTCTCATTCAGCAGAACTATTCAGGTAATTGGGAGAAAACAGACTCGATAATTACTGAATCTGGACTGATAAAAGAAACCATACTGCTTCAAGCCTGCGTTAGCGAAGCGTGCCATAGGCTAGACAGGCCTTAGTTCATGTAGCCGTGACTTTAGTCATCGGGAACTTGTTTACCACAACCACAAAGTAGTAGAAATTACCCCCTTATCAGCAAGAGAAGATGTTTACTGTTTAACGGTTCCAGAATATGGTAACTTTGCTCTGGGTGCAGGTGTATTTGTTCACAACTGCGGGATGAGTGCAATTAAAACACCATTTACTGCTGAGCAATTGGAAGGTAAGCTGAAGAAAATCCGTTTGGATATTGAAGCAGCAATTCCAGTCGGATTCAACGAAAACAAAGACGTTGAAAAAGCAGTCACAAACTGGCAAAGTTGGAGTGATTTTAAAGAACTACATCGAGGAGTGAAAGACTTGCAAGGGAAAGCCATGAGACAGATGGGTTCCCTTGGTGGAGGTAATCACTTTATTGAAGTTTGTGTGGATACAGAAAACCAAGTTTGGCTAATGTTACACTCTGGTTCACGTAACATTGGCAATGTCTTGGCGCAGTGTCACATCAACACAGCAAAAGAGCTTGCTAAAATGTCAGAAACACGTCTACCAGATCCAGATTTAGCTTACTTTGTAGCCGGAACACCAAATTTTCAGGCATACTGGAGAGACTTACAATGGGCGCAGAACTACGCACGCTTCAACCGCGATGTGATGATGGATCGCTTTAAACGAGTGATTGAGAAACACCTCGCTGGTGGGAAGCAAACCAAGTCTCTGCTTGCGGTGAATTGTCATCACAACTATGCTGAGAAAGAAGTGCATTTCGGTGAAGAAGTGTACGTGACTCGCAAAGGTGCAGTGCGGGCGCGAGAGGAAGATTACGGTATCATTCCTGGTTCAATGGGTGCAAAGTCCTTCATCGTTAAAGGTAAGGGCAATCATGATAGTTACTGTAGCTGTTCCCACGGCGCTGGGCGTCTGATGTCTCGCAGTAAGGCTAAGCTTAACTTTTCCTTAGATGATTTAGTTGAGCAAACAAAAGGGGTGGAATGTCGCAAGGATGAAGGCATTTTAGATGAAATTCCGGGCGCATACAAACCGATAGATGAAGTGATGAAAAACCAATCAGATTTAGTGGAAGTTGTAGCAACACTGAAGCAGGTTGTCTGCGTCAAAGGTTGAACAAAGTAGAGCAAGCATCTTGCTTGCTTCTCTCATAGGCGAGACGCCTGTTCTACATTTTACGCTTGAACGCAACTTGGTATTAGTTGGTTTTATTTATGGGGTAAGCATCTTCCTTCTCTTTAACAAGAGGGGAATAGGGGGTTGCTTGCCCCATAAATATTAAATTAGCTTTTGAGCGTGAAACTTTTATGCGTTTGCTTCCCAATGATGGTAGCTGGGAAACCACATTAAACAATGTAATTTACCGTTGGTTGGCTATAGGAGTTGTTGCTTCTTGTCTGTTTTCTCTTATCGGATTCATGGGAGGGGGAAATAGGGAAGCGGAACTTACCTCTCATTTCAGATTCCAATACTTGTTTATTGGCGTATTTGGTTTGATATTTTTTTATTTTAACACAAAAAAAAATATTTTATATTTGATAAGCATCTTTTGTATAGTCATTAATCTGACTGAAGTTGCTCCCTGGTATTTTGCTCCCTCTAACCTAGCAATTCCAAGCGCAACTCCTCAGTTAAGGGTGTTGCTTTCCAATGTCCAAACTAGCAACACCAATTATGCAAGTGTCATCTCGTTGGTGAGAGAAGAAACACCTAAGATTGCTGTTTTTTTGGAAGTCAACGATATTTGGGCGAAAAAATTAGACTCAATCAGAACTATCTTGCCCTATTCCTTAGTTTACGCCAGGGAAGATAATTTTGGAATAGCAATGTACAGTTCCTTACCTTTGGAGAAGGGAAGTCTTAAGTTTTTCACCAATGAAGAAGTTGCTAGCATACGAGCAAATATAACCATAAATAGGAAAGTAGTTTCAATGATCGTCACTCATCCGCTTCCTCCTATCAAAGCAGATTATTTTTTTTTACGAAACCAACAGTTACAAGCAATCAGCAATTACGTAAAGCAGCTAAAAAACTCAGTGATAGTTATTGGTGACTTGAATACAACTATGTGGTCGCCATATTATAAAAGCTTTGTCCAAACTTCTCAACTTCACAATACCAGAGCTGGTTTTGGTATCTTATCAACATGGCCTGCTTTATTTCCGCCTTTGTCAATTCCAATAGATCATTGTTTAGTTAGTCCAGACATTCAGGTTGTGAATAGTAGAACTGGGAAGTATGTTGGTTCAGATCATTTGCCGCTAATCACAGATTTAATTTTTCCTGAAAAAACTTCAGTTTTACCAAAAAATAGGATTTGAAAGAGTTCGGATATCTGGTACTTCCTTGGTGATGACAATCGACTTAAATAAAAAAATGATTTAAATGCAGCATCTATGTAGTTTAAGATACAAGAAAGTCGCTTTTTTTCCTTGACCAAAGTGGCAGAACAGGTAGCAGAACGTGTAAACTGAATGAAACCTGACATAATGCAGCTACCGACAAACTACCTGTAGAGTTAAAAATTAAATGTTTAACTCTAATTCTAAAGTTTGTCCAAAAGTCTTGTAAAAGCTAGGAAAAACAACAAGCATCTGCTATGCAAACACTCCTTACGTAGCTACGGCTATCGTGTATGCGTGTGACAGCAGCCTTGGCTCAACAAAGTTTAATGGCGGGTGTGATACTCAATTTAGGTGCTCTGGGCTCGGTAAGGGGCAAAAAATTCGGAAGCAGGTGTAAATTTCATTTCTATCCTGCTGGTTTACTGCGCGTAGGAAACCAGCTACTTGATGCAAAAAAATATCAGGTTTGGAACTTTTAATATTGCTGGTGAGACAAGTAATTTAATCGATTTATAGGCCAATTAGCACTCAAACTATGGCGTCATTGGCGAGATTGAGGTAATTATCGGGGCAAGTAATTTGTTAACAATGAGGAGGAACTAAAGTTGCAGCAGCCTAACAATAAACAATTAAAAAACTTAAAATCCGCAATAAATAGAAGTAAGCAAAAGTCAGAAGAACTGCGCTTATTGCAATCACTAACGCTAGTTATTAGCGAAGCCCCAGATTTTGATTCAGCGCTTTGTGTCGCGCTGCGTCAAGTGTGCGAATTAACTAACTGGGATTATGGCGAAGCGTGGATTCCTTGCCCGGATAACGCAGTTTTGGAATGCAGTCCGGCTTGGTATGGTAAAAAAACTAGCTTTCAATTTTTTAGAAAGGAAAGCGAAAAGCTTACTTTTCCTGCCAATATAGGCTTGCCAGGGCGAGTATGGGCTTCTAAGCATCCAGAGTGGATTTCAGATATTTCAGCTCAACCAGAGGCTTCTTTTGTTCGTGCAAAATTGGCTCAAGTTGCTGAATTAAATGCGGGGTTCGGTGTTCCAATTCTTGTTGGCAATCGGGTTTTAGCTGTTCTTACCTTCTGTTTCGCCCAATCCCGAAAAGCAGACAAGCGATGGGTTGAATTGGTTGCAGCCGTAGCGATGCAATTGGGGTTAGTAATGCAGCGCAAGCAGTTGGAAGAAGAACTGCATCAGGAAAGAGATTTCAGTAAAATTCTAATTGAAACAAGCTCTACTTTTTTTGTCGCTATTGACACTAAAGGGAAGACAATAATGATGAATCAAGGGTTTCTCAAGGCTGTAGGATATACCCTAGAGGAAGTTTTGGGGTCTGATTATTTATCGACTTTTATTCCAGAAGTTGAACGCGAGCGCGTTGGTAAAATTTTTGAGAAACTTGTAAGTCTCAATCAGTCAAACTTGAGTGAAAATCACGTACTAACCAAGGATAATCGAGAACTTTTGATAGAGTGGCGTAAGAGACCAATCTTCACTAAAAATGGCGAACTTGATTTCTTTTTTGGTATTGGCATTGATATTACTGCTCGCCGAATGTCAGAGAAAGAGAGTGCTCGACTTGCTTCTATAGCGCTGCTGAGTCCACATCCAATTGTTGAAACGGATGTAGAAGGTAAGGTTCTTTATCTGAATCCGGAAGCGATGCGATTGTTACCTGAACTACAAGAAATTGGTGCTGAACATCCATTTTTAGTAGGGTTGCACTCGATGGCTAAAGTACTGCAAAACCAAGGTTCTCTGAGGCGAGAAGTCAAAATCGATGAAGTCTATTACGAACAAGTGCTGCACTACATACCACAAATTGAGTGCATTCGCATCTACGCCTTCGATATTACCGAGCGCAAACAAGCAGAGGAACAATTAATTTACAGTGCGTTTTATCGATCGCCTGACAGGATTAGCTAACCGCGCTTTATTCATGGATCGCTTGAAACAAGCGGTTCGACGTGCCAAACAAAGTCGTAGGGGCGATCGGTCGGGTCGCCCTTATTTGTTTGCTGTACTGCTTCTTAATTTAAACCGTTTCAAGTTAGTTAATGACAGCTTTGGTAACCAAATTGGCGATCAATTACTCCAAGGTTTTGCTCAACGCCTCCAGACTTGTCTGCGCCCTACTGATACTGTAGCGCGTATGGGAGGGGACGAGTTTGCTGTACTGATTGAAGGTATTCAGGATGTTAGTGAGGCTACCCGTCTTGCTGATACTATTAATGAAACTTTGAGTGTACCATTCTTGTTCAATAAGTCTGAGGTTTTCGTAACACTCAGCATTGGTATTGCGCTGAATACTATTGGTAATGAGAAACCGGAATATTTGCTGCGGGATGCTGATTTGGCAATGTATCGCGCCAAGGCACATGGCAAATCTTGCTACGAAGTATTTGACACGGGGATGTATAACCGCGCTGTTGATAAATTGCAGATAGAGACAGACTTACGACGAGCAATTGAAAGGCAAGAATTTTTGGTTTTTTATCAACCAATTGTGTCGCTTTCTACTAACAAAATTACTGGTTTTGAAGCCTTGGTACGCTGGCAACATCCGCAACGTGGATTAGTTACGCCAAGTAAGTTTATTCCAGTAGCGGAAGAAACGGGACTAATTACTAATATCGGTTGGTGGACGTTGCGAGAAGCTTGTCGTCAGTTGAAAGTTTGGCAGGAAAATTTTCCTTATAATCCACCTTTGACGATGAATGTGAATCTTTCTTGTAAACAGTTTACTCAGTTAGATTTGTTGGAGCAAATTGACCAAATTCTTCAGGAGACTCAACTGGCAAGCGGTAGTTTGAAGCTGGAAATTACAGAAAGTGTGTTCATGGACAATGTAGATTTTCTCAAGGCATTGCTCTTAGAACTTAAGAAGAGGAATATTCATCTGTGTATTGATGATTTCGGTACTGGTTATTCTTCCTTGAGTCGATTACATGACTTGCCTATTAGTACTCTCAAGATTGACCAATCTTTCGTAAGTAGGCTCGGTGTCAGGGGTGAAAAATCACAAATTATTCAGGCAATTATGACTCTTGCTGAAAACTTGAGTATGGATGTTGTTGCAGAGGGAATTGAGGTTTCCGAACAGGTTTCACGCCTTGTGGCGCTGCAATGTAAATATGGACAAGGATACTTTTTCTCTAAACCAGTTGATAGTGATGCTGCTAGGGAGTTGTTGATTAGGGAAGGGTAATAGTAATGGGGAATGGGAAGACAGTATAAAGCAATTGGTGAGGGGTGAGTTTATCTATATTTCTTTGACTGACCACGCCCCTATTTTTGTAATAATATTGGGAAGGGATTTGCTCTGAAATCCAAAATATTATGAATACTGTAACCTTAAATTTCAAGCCCGTCATTGAACTAAGCGACGACCAATTTTACCAACTCTGTCGGGCTAATCCCGATGTCAAGTTTGAACGCAATGCTCAGGGAGAAATCATTATAATGTCACCTACGGGGGGAGAAACTGGAAATTGTAACTCAGAAATCAATGCTGACTTTGTGTTTTGGAATCGCCAGACAAGGCTAGGTAAAGTCTTCGATTCCTCTACCTGTTTCAAACTACCCAATGGTGCAAACCGTTCCCCTGATGTTTCCTGGATTAAACAAGAACGATGGGATAGTCTTACCTCCAGAACAAAAAGCAAACATTTCCGCCGATCTCGCCTGATTTTGTCTTAGAACTGATGTCACCTACTGATACTTTAAAAGAGACACAGGAAAAGATGACGGAATATATGGAAAATCAAGTAAAAATTGGCTGGTTAATTAACCGTAAAACTCGCCGAGTTGAAATTTATCGTCAAGGAGAAGAGGTGGAGGTTTTACAGTCTCCGATGACTCTATCAGGAGAAAATATCTTACCGGGATTTATCCTAAATCTACAACTTATTTGGTAGTAATCCTCTTAGCCATTCCCAATTACCCATTGTATCGAATTTGTTTTCCTTGGAATAATAGGTTTTTTTAACGCAGAGAGCGCTGAGGAAAACGCAGAGGGACGCAGAGGTTTTTGAAGGATTCCGATACAAAGGGAAATGATATTACCAATTACCCATTACCTATTCCCTTTTGCTTCACCAATACTGGAAATATTGAAAGTAAAGCCAGGAAACTCAGTGCTAATAAAAAAGGGAGAATATCGCCTCCATTTAAGGCTTTTTCTCCTGTTACACCCAACCAGGTATAAGCTAGCGTCCCAGGAATAATCCCAAAGAACGTACCAACCGCATAATCTCTACAACGAATCGGTGTTAAACCAAACAGAAAATTCACTACATTGAAGGGAGAAACAGGAGTAAAACGAACCGCCAAAACGAAAGCTAAAGGCTTCTTGATTACAGCTTTTTTAAACTTTACCAAAGCTTGATGATGCCCAAAGCGACGTTCGGCCCAATTGTGAAACAAGTAACGCGCTACTAAAAAAGCTCCGATCGCTCCCAGTGTTGCTCCTACAACTGACCAAAACGTTCCCCAGAATAAACCAAAAACTGCACCAGCGGCAACGGTAAGCACAGTTCCAGGAACACCAAAAATTGTTGCTACGGTGTAAATTAGCACAAATATGCAAACAGACCAGTGTCCTAGTTTGTGCAATTTCTCCACTAGGAACATTTTGTCAAATAAGGAAGTGAAAGGAGTAAAGCAGCACAGTAGCAACAGAGATAAAAGAGCGATCGCCAACCAAAAGCGCCGATTGTTCAGCAGTTTGCTTAACATCATGAATTTGCTTGCATACTAATTCTAGTTAAACACTTATTAGGGAGTTGGTTGTTTGTTGTTTGTTGTTTGTTATTAGCAAGATTCCCAACAACAAACAACATAGGCGCTTTCATTGGCTTAGAGAAGGGTACAACCAACAAACAATCAAATAACAACTAAACTAAAGCACCGCCACAACTAGAACCACAACCTGCTGTACAACCATAGCAATAGGAAGCAGTGCGAATTTCGTCAATTAAGTCTAAACTTCCTGCTTCCAGTAACTTCCCAACCGTCAAAATTTCCCCATCACGAGACTTGGCTGCAATATTTTCCATCTGGTTAAAATCGCAATCGTAGACATTGCCCAAATAGTCAATGGATAGTTCATCGCGGCACATCAAATACTCCACAGTATCAGCATTGAAATTGCTCTCTAAAAATTTTAGATAGGGAGGATAAAGCTTTGTGCGTTGCAAATGAAATTTACTCCTACCAACTGGTAAGTTAGTGATGGTAAATAACTGGTTGAAGTCAATATCAAAATGTTCTTGAAGGAACACTTTGTAATCCTCTTCTAAGCGCACCTGATTGGGGGTCAAAGAAAACTTTTCCGTAACTGGCAACTGAGGATTATACACAAAATCAAGAATTAAATTCTTGTCTCTACCATAGCCTAAGCGATTGAGCCATTGAATAGCACGAATCGAGTCATTGTAGACGCCCTTACCTCGCATTTTATCCACATTATCTTCCAAATAGCAAGGCAGCGATGCCACAACTCTTAGTTGGTGCGAGGCGAAATATTCTGGCAAATCCTCAAATCCCGTCTCAAAATAAATCGTCAAATTTGAGCGAACAATCACTTGCTTGCCAGTTTCCCTTGCGGCCTCAACCAAAGGCTTAAACCCATAGTTCATCTCCGGGGCACCACCAGTAAGATCAACTATCTTAATTTGAGGAAATCGATAAATTAACTCTATCAATTGCTCACAAACTTCTGGGGAAAGTTCTTCCGTGCGTTTGGGACTCGCTTCTACATGGCAATGAGTACAAGCCAAATTGCAGCGCTTACCAAGATTAATTTGTAAGACACTGATTTTGTTTTTAGTTAATGGTACATTCAGTTTTTTGGGAAAAGGCGTTACTACTGATGCGTCTACCTGAATCATTTTTGGCATTAATTGTAGTTTTTCGTTTTGTTGTCTCTTTTTTGCCTCTAGCAATGCTATTTTTGTTGTGAGATGTCAGAGGTTTAGATACCCAATTTCTACAAGAAATCGGGTATCTCGCATTCACGAATTATTTAGGACTGCTAGAGCAATATACTTAACAGCAACCGCCACCAGTATAGTGCCAAGTTGAATCTGTAATTAAGATATCTCCAGGAAATGACGCTGCAAATTTACCTGCTGTTTTATCACATACTGCTGCTGGTACACCACGCTGAAGAATATGTCCTGCGTTATCATCAAAAAACTCTTGATCGCCAGTATAAATTCCAGTTTTACCCGTAAAAATGCAGGCTCCATCTTCGGAGATTGGCACCTTAAAGGAAACAGAATCAAGGCTTTCCAACAACAGAGGTTCATCAAGTTGGTAACTTTGACAATCAAGCAATCGGTAAGGACGTTTTGCACGAATTTCTACTTGTCCGAAGCCAGCATCAACAAGCTGTTTTGTATACTCTTCGTAAGTCAAAGCACCAGATAAACACATCGCTCGCAAACGTTCATCTTGTTGTAAATGTAATGGAATCGGACGAGTAGCAATTGGGTCGCTCATGATTAAGCGTCCACCTGGTTTTAACACTCGAAATGCTTCTTGCAGCGCCTTAGCGAGGTCAGCGGGTTCAAAAATGTTGAATAAGCAATTTTGGGCAACAACATCCACAGAAGCATCTGGTACCGGTAAAGCGAATGCATCTCCTTCCCGAATTTCCACAAAACTTGAGTCAAACCAGGGATTTTCTTCGACGGCAATTTGCAGGTTACGGGTAGCTGCTTGACGCATGGCGCTAACAGGATCGACTGCAATTACAGCACCAGGACGCCTGGAAAAATAGGCAAATTGCAAAGCTTCCAAACCGCCACCAACGCCTACATAAAGCACAGTTGGTTCATGACCAAGTTCTGCTGAATGAACTGTTGTACCGCAACCGTAGTTCATCTCTTGCATCTCTTGGGG
The DNA here is from genome assembly GCA_042408245.1 of Potamolinea sp. Taxonomy (GTDB): domain Bacteria; phylum Cyanobacteriota; class Cyanobacteriia; order Cyanobacteriales; family Coleofasciculaceae; genus Potamolinea. Next base: position 21,352 of record JAYFMV010000061.1, on the reverse strand, counting down.
AATTTTTAATCCTGGTAATTGCAGGGGAGTGCTTTGGACGCAACACAAGCCAACTTCGGGGGTTTCTGCGACTTCACTGTAAAATTTGGCGGTTGTTTCTAGATAGCTCATTTGAATTTTAGCTAATGTTTGGGTTGGAACAGAAATATTGGCTTGTGCTTTTATCAGTAATTTTTTTTTCCAGTTTAAATGCTATAGGAGAATTTATTCTGTAGTCTTGGATTGCAGTTTTTTTTTAATAATTTGTAAAAGCTATGAGCAAGGATGCGTTATTTTAACACACCCTATCGTTAGAATAACTAGGTAAGTCCTGTCTATATCTCAGCAAAATTATCAAATTTATAGCTAACTTTTCCTCAAATCATTTAGTTGAGTTCTAATGGTTTCGATTCGTTTCCGGTTAACTCCCATATCCGATTGTCCTAGACGCGAGGCTGAACGAACGTGAATCACCTTAGAATTTTCATCTAATAAAAATTCCACATCATCGACAAAACCCCAAAAAGCACTCGCGAATTCTGCATATAGGTAATTCTCAGTTTCTGTAATAATTGTCGTTCTCTCCCAATTCTGAATCACTTTTTTAAGGTCACCGATTGCTTGTTTTGGCGTAGAGTTGTAAGTCAAAGGTTTAATACGATGTTTGGCATCAAGGCTTTGACTATTGACACAATTAGGAGTGTTAGGACAAGGTGCTAGTTGGCATGATTGAACACCAATATTAATAGGTCTTTTTCCAGAAAACCTCGTTCCTTTTGTTGCTGCTATCCAACAGAGAGCAACTAAAACTGTTGAGAATGTAGTCGGCTTTGCCTTAGATAAGACCATACAGAAGATTAGTACTAATCTGAGAGTTGATCTTTGTTGGATCTCTGCGCTCATTTGGTTTTGCCAGTACTTTTTTTTTGCAAATCTGTTCTATGAGCTTAGCATTGGTTTTAGATTTCACCAGGTAGTCAGAAAAAACTCTGATCTATGTGGTTAAGATCGGAATAAGAGCAATTTGTAGTACAAAGCTAGACAAAGAGTGGAAATAAGTTTAGAACAAAAGTCTTCCAAGTCAAAGGATCGTTGTGTCTTAGTCTGTCAGCATACTTCTTGCTTAGCAGCGGGTTCAGCGGAAGTACTAGCGGCCTTTGAGAATGCTGATCTCAATGGTTTTAAGGTGACTGGTACAGGTTGTCAAGGACAGTGTAGTTCTGGGCCTACAGTGCGGATTGTCCCGGAAGAGACTTGGTACTGTCAAGTAAAACCAAGTGATGTACCAGTAATTGTGGAACAACATCTCAAGGGTGGAAAACGAGTGGATGCAAAGCTTCATCCGCGAATTCATATGCGTTTTAGTTTTTAAGATTTTTAGCAGAAATAGTATCCTTCAGGCTGATGAAAGTTAAGTTCTAAATATGGTAATCTTCTCGCAATAAATTTGGTAGAAAATCAAATGGACAGATTCTTAATGCGTCTGGGAATTGGCATTTTATTTGGGCTGTTTGGATTAATTACTTACTGTACGAACGTCGTTACTAACCCAGTCACAGGGGAAAAACAACGGGTACAGTTATCACCCCAACAAGAAGTTGTACTCGGAAGACAAGCAGTTCCAAAAATGGCTGCTCAACATGGTGGTGAATATCCAGACGCAACACTCCAAGGCTATATTGACCAGGTAGGAGGAAGGCTTGTTAAGCAATCTTCTGCATCTAAAGCACCCTCACAAAATTCTACATATCCCTATGACTTCCATTTGTTGAAAGACCCCCAAACTATCAATGCTTTTGCTTTACCAGGGGGACAAGTTTTTATTACAGTAGGTTTGCTCAGACGCTTAAAATCAGAAGCACAATTAGCAGGAGTTTTAGGTCACGAAATTGGTCATGTAGTTGGACGACATGGCGCAGAACATTTAGCAAAACAGCAACTTGGTTCGTCGTTAGTTAATGCTGTGGGAATTGCTGCAAGTGATGACCCTAATCAAGCTCGTCAAGCTGCACTTTTGGCTCAAGCAGCTAATCAATTGGTTAGCTTAAGGTACGGACGTGAAGACGAATTGGAAAGCGATCAACTGGGTTTTCTTTTTATGAGAGAAGCGGGTTATAACCCTAAAGGAATTTTGGAATTGATGCAGATTCTTGGTGCTACGAGAAAGAGTGGTGGAGGACAACCGGAATTTTTCAGTACTCACCCCAATCCTGATAATCGACTGGAACGATTACAGAAATTAATTAGCCAAGCTTACCCCCAAGGGATTCCTACAAATTTGGATGAGGGAAAGGATAGATTTTCTCAAATTGTGCTGGCACGTTTGTCAGGTCAATGATGAATATGAAATCTTAGGGTGGGCTGTTAACTGCTTACCCTAGATTAAGTCATCAAACTATCTTTGTAAAACTGCGTAAAACTGCTTCTTTGTCGTTATGAATAACTGAGTCTAGCTCTTCAAGTTCGGGTTCCGCAGCCTGAAGATGTTGTTCTAAAATGGCTAGGTTGCGGATATTTGATTTGTAGTAAGCATCGAATAAATCGCCCACCAAAGGTACAGCGCCAACAGCAGCTTCAAGACCAATGTTGAAAAGCATTTTTCTCAAGTCTTGACCTGGTATATTAAAGCGAGTGGCTAAATAGATAATATAAGCAGAAAATGCTGTACTAACAATATCTCCCGCACCAGGAATTAAACCAATAATTGGGTCTAAACCAATACGGAATTTTGTGCCGGGAATGCCAATGGCTGTATCCATCAAACGACTGAGTTTGCGGATGCGATTGAGAGTAGCGAGACGTTCAACAGTGTTCATAAAATTACTCATTCACATCCTTGAGCATGACACAGTTTTACTATGATAGTCTTATACCTTAAGTAGCAAAAATGCCTAACGACTAAAGTCGCGGAACCACAGAAACGAAGCCCACCTTCGCGGGCTTGAATTAAGGTCAGTTAACTGCCCACCTTACATAAATAAAGTTCAGTAATTTTAAGTTTATTGATAAATTTTGGTCGGGAAATTTTCTATGTCTATCTAGAGGATGATCTAGATTCTTCCGCAGGATTGATAACAGTATGTTTAGCCAGTTGGTATCTTGGTAAGTGAAAAGAACAGAAAACGCACCGGATGGGAGTTAGATGGGGATTGCCCGTAACTGTACATCCCAAGAAAGCGAGAACAGTCGTCTGGACGGTGCATATAACAAAAAGACATAAGAGGTGTGGATTTTTTTACACTTCCTCCACTTTGCTACTACCAACTTGATACTCAGCATTGTTTGACTATCATTTGTAGGTACTAGATGCGATTATGTCACTATATCGAATCAACTACAAACCCAGACCGCCTTGGCTCAATTTGACCCAAGGTGTTTGGCTATATTTGCTATTTTTTAGTAATACTAATCACCAAAACGTAAAATTTCTCTAATGAAAGGTTTCAAAAGCGACAATATTTTTAATTTCTAATCTTTTTAGGAATCACAGCTCTCATTCCTCCTTTAGCACCGACAGCATCACCTTGGTAACGAGGGATAATATGAATACTAGCATGCATCATGTTTTGACCTGCATCCCTATTCACATTCATTCCCACATTAAAACCATCAGGCTGAAATTCTTTACTTAAAATTTCTTGGACTTTGTTGACCATAAACCAGCAAGCAGATTGCTCTTTTAATGGCAGTTCAAAGTAATTAGCAATATGGCGTTTGGGTATAATCAAAGCATGACCTTTACTCAAGGGATACCCATCAAATATGGCGTAAGCTGTCGCAGATTCGGTGAGTAAGGTTAATTTTTTATAGGGATTGCAAAATAAACAATTGTTAGTTGAATTCCTTTGATAGTTATAGTGAATATATTCGTATATTTCACAATATTCATCTAGGTGACTTGACTGAAAGGGAAGTTTTACGATGCACTGATATGTAGGCTTTTTGTGAACATAGTGTTCTCGAAAGCCTTCTTTTTTTAAGTCTCTCCTAACTGCATAATAGGCTTTACCTCCCGGTTTCAGCAAATGGGAAATATCCATAAGCACATTAGCTTGTTCTTCAGGAAATAAAACGTTTAAAACATAAAAACAAATTATTGTGTCGTATTTTTCAGTAGGGTATTGCGGGAAATAGTAAGGGTCATAACCAGTAATATCAAAGCCTTTTTGCTCTAGAAGTTTAACATCATTGCCCAAGCCACAGCCAAAGTCTAAGATTTTACCTTGCAGTAGGTTTTTATCCAATAAAAACTTTGCTGGAAATGACAGATAAGTTCTTTCTATTGCAGTGAGGTGGCTGAATTTATTGGTTTGCTTTTTCATGGAAAATTAAATTTTGAGCGTGGCAGTTTTTGAGCTTGATCCGGAGTGCGCGACTACTTTGGTGAGAAAGGGAGACTCTGATTAAATTCTCAAGTTATTTGTGAATAGCGATTAATTATTGTACCTTGGCAAATCGTATCTGCATTTTGCCTCACTACAACCAAGATATCCGGTAACTGTTAAGGTAAAAGAATCTCGCCAGATTGGGGAGCAATTCAAATAACTGCTGGCAATTGCTAAAATAGGAGTAGAGCGAGCTATTGAAACCGATGAAGCCACTGCAAACAACTGGATCAAACAGCAACGTAAAGCGTTAGGAGTTAACCTGTCATGATTGCTCAAACTGAAAACAAAACCTACACCACCCAAGAGTATCTAGAACTCGAAATCGCCTCAGAAACACGTAACGAATACCGCAATGGAGAAATCATCCCAATGACTGGTGGAACACCGAACCATAACGACATTAGCAGTAACCTTGTTGTTGCCCTCAAACTCGCGCTTAAGGGAAAACCCTATCGGACATTTATCACAGATCAACGACTCTGGATTCCAGAAGTTAGCCTCTACACTTATCCTGATGTCATGGTTCTCCCCAAACCCATAGCACTCCAAATAGGACGCACAGATACAGTAGTAAATCCTTGCTTCATTGCCGAAGTTTTATCTAAATCTACCCGCAATTACGACAGTGGCGAAAAATTCGCAGCCTATCGCACTATTCCCACTTTTCAAGAATATCTCCTCATCGAGCAATATCGTATTCATGTCGAACATTTTGTCAAAACTGATGCCCATCAATGGCTCTTTTCTGAATACGATGATCCCAATATTACTTTGTCGTTCAAAGCTTTTGAGTTTCAAATCCAAATTGCTGATATTTATGAAAATATTGATTTCACCAGTCCCTAATAAGGGAGACTAAAATAGGATTAGAGCGAGCCATTTAAATCGTTCAGATGAGCCAGCAACGTGAAGCTTTGGAACTCAAAATAGTTACTATCACCTAGAAACTTTAAAGCAGCAATGAAAGCAATTAAGGTCATGGCAACCATCGATGATCAGGGACAACTTACTTTAGATCACCCCTTGATGACAGATAAGAACAGTCGCGTTGAAGTGATTGTTCTCATCCCAGAAGAAACAGAAATAGAAGAAGATGATCAACCTAAAGAAGCAATTCTAGAAGATTTACGTCAAGCTTGGTATGAAGCAATGACCGGACAAACGATTCCTGTTGCTCAACTTTGGGTTAGAACAATTGATGATTAGCCGGAGGTGCTAAAGATTTTGTTGTTAAATAGTTAGATTAGCCATATTTGATCTATTATCTAAATCTGAAAGGACAAATCCCTATGGTCTCAGCTACTATCAACACAAGTTTTCTAAGCTTTGAGGCATTCATTGCTGGATATCTGGATGATGTCCGCTACGAGTTAATCGACGGAGAAATAATCGACTTGGAACCCACTGGACTCCACGAACAGGTTGCTGGGCTAATAAATCGCAAGCTCAATGTGGCAATTGATCAACTCAACTTACCTTGGTTTATTCCCATGAAATGCCTGATTAAACCATTAGGTTTAAATTCAGCTTTTAGACCAGATATTGTAATTCTAGATCGAACGGCTTTGGTTAATGAGCCATTATGGAAAAATGAGCCAGTAATTACACTGGGGAACTCTGTTAAATTGGTGGTAGAAGTTGTCAGTACCAATTGGCAGAATGATTATGCTCGTAAAGTGGAGGATTATGAAGCTTTAGGAATTCCAGAGTATTGGATTGCTGATTATTTAGGACTAGGAGGCAAACGTTACATCGGTTCACCTAAACAGCCTGTAATTACGATTTATCAGTTAGTTAATGGCACTTATCAAGGACAGCAATTTCGCTTAAAAGATCGCCTGATATCGCCAACATTTTCAGAGCTAAATTTGACCGCAGAAGAGATATTTGCTGCTGGTCAGTAGTAAGTAGCGATCGCCTTTTCTCAAGCGTCGCTTCCTGATACATCGAATTTACTAAAGCAGACTCACTCCTCCAAGTCTACCTGTTTAACCGCCTCTAAGGGTAACTCTAGTGCTGCTGCAATTTGCTCATCGCTTAAGCCAAACTTCCGTAATTTATTAATTAGTTCAATATTAGTTTGATTTTTGGGCTGACTTTTATCTGGGGTAGCAGTTGGTTGTTCGGAACCAACTTGTATGCAGCCAATTATTTCAGTATTAATATTATTGATGCTTTTCTCACCAAAAGAGATATACAGATTTCCTTGCCGTTCTAAGACTGATTTAAGATTACCTTTGTCAACTGGTTCATCAAAAACATCAGACAACATTTGCAACAGTTCGTAACCGATATCCTTAGCATGACCTGCACTGCAACCATAACTTTCTGCAATGTCATAATACTTTTGGCGCTTCAATGTTCCTTCGATAATTCCACGCTGTAAGTCATTTAAATGTTTGCCTGTTTTGAGATATACAACTTCATCCACAAATTGCAATACCTTGTGAACCTGCATTATTTAGATATATGAAAGGACAGTGGGTATCATAGCCGCCTTTTTCCTTCTTTTTCCGACTTGTTTAATTTTTTACATAAACTTTACAAAAATACGCCGTTTTCTGCTTTACAGTTTTGATTAAGAAACTTAATATAAGGAAAGCAAGACTACGCAAATTTAACCAGGGCATCAATTTTTAGATTCATAGTTGCGATTGAAGGCTAAAAACAGTGTTTTTGCACAGCCTTAATCATCGATTAATCAGCTAGTTGCGTCAGTCAAAAGCATTTACCGTCATCCAAAAGCAAAGCTCTCTAGAAATAGAGTATGCTTAAACTCTAAAAAACATCTTGAACAATGGACAAAATCAAGATTTTGTTTCTTGCTGCCGATCCTAGTGATGCGGATCGATTGCGATTGGGACAGGAATTACGGGATATTCGGGAACGATTACAGAGTTCACAGCATCGAGATAGATTTAGCTTAGAGTCTCGTGAATCTGTCCGTGTAGCAGATATTACCCAAGCCATTTTTGATGTCCATCCCCAGATTATACACTTTTCGGGACATGGCATGAGTACAGGTGAGCTTTGTTTTGAAAATTTGCAGGGAAAGGTACAGCCTGTTCAGGCCTGTTGCGTTTGCCAGATTATTCAAGGAGTTAGCCGATCAAATCTACTGTGTTATTTTGAATGTATGTTACTCGGAAATTCAGGCTAAGGCGATCGCTGAACACATTCCATTCGTCATTGGTATGAATAATTCTATTGGAGATAACGCTGCAATTGTTTTTTCGGTTGGCTTTTACAAAGCCTTTGGTGCTAATTGTTCAATTGAAAAAGCCTATAGACTTGGTTGTAGTGAAATAGAATTGCAGGGAATTCCAGAAAATTTAACTCCAGTTCTTTATACAAAATATAAAGAAGGGGAAAGGATGTCTTGGACTGCACCTGACATAATCCCTGCCGCACATCAAACTGATCTCAAGAGAACTTCCTTTGATAAAAACAATGTTGATTACTTCAAAATAGAAGAACTACTAAAAATCCGTCGTTGGAAAGCAGCGGATGAAGAAACTAGAAATTTAATTGTCAAGGTTGCGAAACGAGAAAAAGAAGGTTGGTTAGATATCAGTGCTGTTCAAAGCTTCCCCTGCGATGTTCTTATGGAAATTGACAGACTTTGGGTGAATCATAGTGAGGGACGATTTGGATTTAGTATTCAAAATAAAATATATCAAGAGTGTGGAGGGAAGCTTGATGATATCTATGATGAAAAAGCGTGGAACTGTTTTGCACGGCGTGTTAGATGGCAAGTAAAAAATCAACGGATTAATTACGAGGAAGTAACTTTTAATATCTCAGCACCTTTAGGACATCTTCCACTTGTGGGTTTTTGGGAGCAAGGGAACCAAGATGCAGCATCATTACTGTGGATTTATCGCATGGAGAGTTGTGAGTTACAACGTTTAGAATAATTTGTGGTCTGTCAGAGGCGATCGCCTTCAGTTCATAGTAGTAGGGAGGGAATTGCCATTATCTCATCGCTCATATTCCCAAATTTGGGTGCAATGCCCACCCTGTCATTGTCTATGATTAGATGTAGTTATAGTCAAGCTAAACCTATGCCAGTTGTAGCAGCCAAGACTTACGTAGAGTATCGCAACGATGCTTATTGGGTTGAAGGAACTCGAATTTCCCTTGACTCAATTATCTATGCTTTTAGGCAAGGATTATCGCCTGAAAGCATTGTTCAATCCTTTCCATTGCTGACACTCGAACAGGTTTATGGAGCGATCGCATTTTACCTGGCTAATCGTGTTGAAATTGATGCTTACTTAGCAGCCGAAGAAGAAGCATTTGATGCCATGCCTCAACCACTACAGGATACTGATCCTAACTTGTACAACAAGATATTGGCAGCCAAGAAAGCAAGAGAGTCGTTGGAATCGTGAACATTCGCTACCAAGCTGATGCTGATTTGAATCAAGTAATTGTAACAGGAGTTCTGCGACGAAAACCCACCATTTACTTTCAAACAGCCTTCGCTGCAGGATTAGAAGGTGTGAAAGATCTGGAAGTATTGGCAATTGCGGCACAGTAAGGGGCGTATCCTTGTCAGCCATGATCGTAAAACAATGCCATCAGAGTTTGCCGAATTCCTCGACAATCACCAAAGTGCAGGAGTTATCATCGTTTCTCGAAGGTTAGCGATTGAAGTGGTTATCGAGGAACTGCTGCTGATTTGGGAAGTATCCATTGCAGAGGAGTGGGTTAATCGTATTGCAAAACTACCTCTTTAACAAAAGATTTTGTCCTCCAATAGTAGTAGTTTCATCATAAACATCGCCGTTATCCCATAACTAATCTTCCCAAATTTTGCGGCAATTCTCACCCCACCTTAATTCTTGGCTCCTTCACCACAACAATTCATAGTCCCATTAACTAAGTAAACCAATGAGAATACCGACCAGTATCTCTAACTCTTCTGGAACGCGATACAGTTTGAGATCCTGAATAATTAGTCGTTGTTGTCGGTGAAATTCACCAAATCGCCAATCATTCCCAGTCGTAACAGCGCCATAAAGAATAGGATTATCAGAATTTATCCATTGATCCAAAGCAATCATTTCAACCGCAAGTTGAGTAAAACCATTATCAAGATTATCTCGTTTGGCTTCAATCACCAGCAAATCTGGAAAATAATAATCCAACGTTCCCTTAAGCCAATCATTAACAGTAATTGGATATTCAATGCGAACTCGCTTTTGAGTTTGACGGCAGATTTGTCGAATAATCGGTGCAATCAGAAATTCCCGTCTTGCTTGTTCACTGGTTATGCTGACGTACTTTATTCCGTCTAAAATTTGCTGACGAAGTTCATTGAGTTCTGGAATTACCTGATCTGTTTTGGGAAGAGTTAACAACGTACGCTCAAAGCTACAATCTAAATCGGCTAATATGTCCTCAATATCGTAGGCAAGCTCGAAGTATTTAGCAAAGGTATAGCTCTCCCCTGGACGGAGAATTTTTGGGCGATTCATATAGTTTCCTCGCGCTTAATGGGTATATTGAGAAGTTGCTTGAGATTTGGTGTCATTGCCACTCTCTCTCCCTGAAAGTGGGGGAAAGCGAAGATGGGGATTGAGAAGTTGCTTGAGATTTGGTGTCATTACCACTCTCCCAAAATTGTATCTTTCCTACCCCAAAAACAATTTATACGCCGGATTCTGACTTTCATCCCCATAGCGATAACCTAGGGTATCTAAAAATGCCTGCCACTCTTTCATCTCATCTGGAGGAACTTGTATCCCCACTACAATTCTCCCGTAATCTGCGCCATTATTTCGATAGTGGAACACACTAATATTCCAGTTCGGACTCATTGAACCGACAAATTTCATCAATGCACCTGGACGTTCAGAAAACTCGAAACGGTAGAATAATTCATGGTTAGCTAAAGGCGATCGCCCTCCAACCATGTGCCGCAAATGCAATTTTGTCAGTTCATCATCGGTTAAGTCTAAGGTTTTGAACCCACAAGCTTCAAAGTTTTGCGCCAATTTTGCAGCATCAGCACGGTTTTGAATTTGCACACCAATGAAAATATGTGCCTCTTTTTCATCAGCAATGCGATAGCTAAATTCAGTCAAGTTGCGTTTACCCAGACATTCGCAAAACTTACGCAGACTTCCCGGTGCTTCCGGAATCGTCACTGCAAAGATGGCTTCCCGACGTTCCCCAAACTCAGCGCGTTCTGCAACAAAACGCAGGCGATCGAAGTTCATGTTTGCACCGCAAGCAATCGAAATTAAGGTTTCTCCCTGGATTTGCTCCCGTTCTACATAGGCTTTGGCACCTGCGATCGCCAATGCACCTGCAGGTTCCAGGATCGATCGCGTATCCTCAAACACGTCTTTAATCGCCGCACAAGTGGCATCCGTATCCACCAGGATAATCTCATCCACATATTGCTGACACAAGCGGAAAGTTTCTTCCCCAACTTCACGTACTGCAACCCCATCTGCAAATAAGCCTACCTGAGACAAACGCACTCGATGTCCAGCTTTCAGGGATTGCTTCATCGCATCCGCATCTACCGGTTCAACCCCAATAATCTTGATTTCGGGACGCAATCGTTTCACATAGGCTGCAATTCCAGAAATCAAGCCACCACCTCCAATGGCCACAAAAATAGCATGAATCGGTTGTTGGCATTGGCGCAGAATTTCCATCCCAATCGTCCCCTGTCCAGCAATCACATAGGGATCGTCAAAGGGGTGAATAAAAGTCAGTCCCTTTTCTGCTTCTAGTTTACGGGCATAGGCATAGGCATCGTCGTAGGTTTCCCCATGCAACACCACCTCTCCTCCCCTGGCTTTGACTGCATCTACCTTGAGCTGGGGCGTAGTGGCGGGCATAACGATGATAGCGCGTGTTCCTAGGTGACGGGCCGCCAGGGCGACTCCTTGAGCATGGTTCCCCGCAGATGCTGCAATTACGCCCTGTGCTAATATAGTGCTTGACAATTGCGCCATTTTGTTGTATGCACCCCGCAGTTTGAAGGAAAAGACGGATTGCATATCCTCCCGTTTGAGTAGGAGTTTGTTATTGAGTCGTGTTGAGAGATTGGGGGGGCGTATTCTAGGGGTGTTTCTTGGGCGACATCGTAGACACGAGCCGTCAGGATTTGTACGAGGTAGTCGCAGAGCATGGGGTGAATAGGTTTGCAGATGCGGGATAGGGGACAATTTTACCCTACTGGCTTTACTATAAATGCAATCTGTATCATTAGTGCCCGTCTCGCCACTCGTAGGGAACGTGAAGATTATGAACAAAATGCCTTTTGATCAACCTTCAAATTCTGAAGATGAGCTTTTACCAGAGTACCAGTTTGATTATAAAAAGGCAAAGCCTAACCGCTTTGCAAATCGAAGTGGAAAGCCAAAGCTAACAGTTGTTGTTTTGGATGAAGATGTTGCTGAGGTTTTCTCAACACCGGAGTCAGTAAACAAGGTACTTCGGGCACTTATTGAAGCGATGCCTCAAGCAAGTGGTGGTGAGACAGTCTAATTGTAGTGCGATCGCATTGTGATTGCTAGCATAACTCATGCTAATTCTCTACCCCAGAATCTTTCTATCTCGTAAGACATTTCTAGTGTTTTTCTGCCCATGTACTGACGAGCCTTCATTAATATTTCTGATTCATCACCTAAACGTTCACATACTGTAACTGCAACCACCTCCTGAATTTGTTCATTCTCGTGGTTAGCTAATTTTTCTAAAAAATCAAATATGTGAATTAAAGTTTCTTGTTGAGAATCAGACTTAATTAGAGAAATTAAGTATGGATTAAAAATATCTCCAAATATGATATGTGCACCAGGCTTATCTTCACCCCACCATTCTAATTCAGCTAAATATTGTGGTTGAAGTTCTGGTACTGCTTCGACCAATTTATCTCCTAGATTGCTTAATCTAACATTATCCATATTCAAAATCTACTGCCTATATTCTCACGTCCACACCCAGATAGAGTTTTATATTTGCTACTTACATTTTCTAATGTGGCATTTTTACCTCTAACTTATAACCTGTATGAATTAGCCTGTATGAATAAAAATATTGTCTTTTTGAAACTCCTTCCCAAGGGGGAAGGAGTTCGGGATGATTTGTATTAATTAAATAAAATTAGCTTTTACTCAGATTTAAAATTTAGAGCATAATCTAAATCTTCTAAAACATTTTTGAAATTTTCCTTATCTCTTAGTGTTAGTTCGTGTCCCTCCTTTTCTCTGATTTTCTCCAGCTGTCGTTTTCTTTCTTCTCCTTTTTGCTTGTGTAACTTATATCCAACTGGCTTTCCAGTTCTACGTTCTTCTATAATTGCTCCTGCTGTGCCTCCCTGAATTTTGGCATTTTCTCTAAATAACTCCTTAAAAGCACGTAGAAGCATGGGATGGTCTGCCCCTGGGTTGACAGGGACTTTTAACTTCTCCTCAGTCATAGGCTATTTAGTTTTCTAGGTTCTTTGTTATTCTAGCGAGAAGCTACAGTCTATCGTCTCTTTCCAAAGTGCAGTCGCAAGCGTGAGCGTAGTTTCCAGTTGATGCCCGATCCAAGAGATTATCCATTAAGCAATCTTAAGTTAATCTTTGTAATCTAGCTCTTAATCTATATGAGGTAAATTTAAAGTTAATCAAAAAAACAATTTTGATCTAACAATGCTAAAGACATTCAGGGCTTGGTTGAGGGGAAGCAGTCTAGAGTGGATAGATGAGATACCCGAATTGGAGAATCGACTTATCCAAGTCCACGTTACACTTCTTGAGAACGAACCCGACTTAGAGGCAAAGTCTCGCGGACGTAAAATGGCTGAGATATTAGAAAAACTTAGCGCTTGTCAAGCACTAACTGATGTCGATCCAGTTGTTATCGAGCGAGAAACTCGTCAGGATCGTTCACTTCCAGGACGATAAAACGTGCTTCAAGGGTAGCAACATTATCATCTACTCTGCTCAACCAGAACACGCTCAACTGAGAGAGTTAATTGCTGAGTATACACCTGCTGTATCGGCACTCAGTTATCTTGAAGTGTTAGGATATCATCTGCTTAATGAACAACAGCGCCAGTATTTCGAGGAGTTTTTCCAAGTTGCTCAGGTTTTACCAATATCCCAAGATGTATTAAATCAAGCTGTAATTCTGCGACAACAGAGACGAATGACTTTAGGAGATGCAATTATTGCTGGAACTGCTTTGGTATATGAACTAACCTTGATAACAAGAAACACAGATGATTTCCGATGGATTTCCCAACTTGAGTTACTCAATCCATTTGAGTCATAATAGTGATAGCGTAGATTGGTTTTAGCTGTATGTAGAAATGGGCGCGATCGCTCCCACCAACACCTACAGTCAGACGATAGAATAAGTTTGTCGCAGCATTGGTTTTCTGCAATGATCTACACGTCGCCTAAGCTACTGACCTTTGAAACATTTATTGAGCAATACGGCGATAACCCGCGATACGAACTCATCGACGGAGAATTAAGAGACAGGTCACCGACAGGGCCTCATGAAGCTGTTGCCGGAAGCCTAGCAGGTATAATATACTCTGAAATTCTGCGATTGAAATTAAACTGGTTAATCCCTAAAAATTGTCTGATTAAGCCTCCAGCCGCCCAAGCAACGGCTTTGCGACCTGATGTAATTGTTTTAGACAAAGAAGAACTCAGTCATGAACCACTATGGCAACAAGAGCCAATTATCTGTAATGGCAACACTTTAAAACTGGTTGTTGAAGTTATTAGTACAAACTGGCAAGATGACTACGCCCGTAAAGTGGAGGAATACGCTATTCTCGGCATTCCAGAATACTGGATTGCTGATTTTAGGGGGTTAGGTGGTATTCAATTCATCGGTAGACCAAAGCAGCCAACATTTACTGTTTATCAGTTAGTTGGAGATAGTTACGAACTACAACAATTTCGGTTAGGTGAAACCATAGTATCTCCCCTACTTCCAGCATTGCAGCTAAAGCTCGATGATGTAATGCCTTAAGTTCAGTTTGACAGTTACATAATATAATCAAACAACCAAACAAGAGCTAGCGCCTGTGCCAAAAAACTACCGTTTCTTTTCAAAGATTACCTGGTTTGAGCCAGTTAAATAATTCCCCAACGCTCAACTTTAAATCTGCAATAAATTCTGGAGTAGGAAGTAACTGTTCTGGTTCTTCTAAAAATATTGGTTGTTGATTAGCCGGATAGGCGAAAACTGATTTTTCTTGCGGATCAAGCAGCCAACCCATCTGACAACCAGAATTGAGACAATGGAGAATATTACTTGTTACTTTAGTTTGGCTTTGGCCTGGAGATAAAATCTCAATTGTCCAGTCTGGATGAGTGGAGAAAACATTAGCAATATCACCTTCTTCATCTAAAGGAATGCGACTCCAAGTAAAAACAGCAATATCTGGGACGATGGAACGCCCACCAAAGGTACAGCGTAGTTCAGGGAATGCCCAAGCAATCCGTTGAGGCTTAACTACGCCATTAATTACTGTAATCAGTTCTCCCTGAATTGTGCTGTGTTTTCCTTGAGGCATAGGTTTTTGGATAATTTGACCATTGATGTATTCACTAGCCGGCTCAGTTTCCGGTAATTGCAAAAACGCTGTCAGTGTTAATGGTTTAGTGGGAGTTTGAACCATAGTTTTCCAATCTGATCTCCAATATATTCATGAGAGAGTAATGTTCTATTCAATTAAATAAAGGCTTAACCCTATTCTTGCATCAGTATCAAACTTTAACCCCACCTCAGTTTCAGAAATTATCTCCACCTGTGCATTGGGAATATCCTTAATTTGAATACTCTCAATTGTTGCTAATTGACAGTACGAGGATGACTCACTAACCAGCCAAAGACTTCCTCCTACAGACAAAGTGCTTTTTCTAACTTTAGCAACTGCTGCCCCTGGCTTCTTAAACCACTCTGTGATTGTCCCAATTTCCTTTGCATTCCCTATTAAAGCCTTTCGCTCAAGCACCTGATAAGTTACTAATTCAGCTAAAGCTTTACATAAGGCTTCTACAAAATAACCTAAGTCTAGCAATTTTTGAGTTCCTAGTATCTCATCTACAGATCCGTGTGCTGCTTCATTTCGATAGTCTATTAGTTGTTTAAGTTCTCCTTCTGCAGTATTTTGACTTCCGCGAATTTCCTCTACAAAATTCTTAATTTCTCTGTGATTAATAACCCATTTCCAAGCATTTTCAATGCCAGCATCTTGGAAGATTTTTTCTATTACTTCCTTGCGTAAGTTTTGCTCATGCAATAAGAATGCTTCAGGGAGCAGAGTGTATTTTTCCGTGTCAGTAATACCAGAGAATAGCCCTTGAACTACTTTATCTACCGAAAGGTGTTGAAACCTATTCTTATTCAGGTCAAGCAGCAAGCGTCCTACACCTTCACGATGAGTATTTTTTACTTTTTCTCCTAGGTCTGAATAACGTGAAAAAAGCTCTGGTAGAAATCGCAGCCAATCTGAAATTAAATCCTCAACGAAGCGCTCGTAAATAGCATATAACCGTGTAACCGCAGCGCAGTGATCACAGACTAGCCATTCAGTTTCAGTAGGAGCAACATCTAATAAGGATTTAAATTCTTTGTTTTCTTCTAATATTTGTCTCGTTACATGATCCTGTGCAAACAGAATCTTTCTCAGCCTATCATTAGTTTGAAGGATTGAACGGACAGTGGCAATACTCACACTGACTGTCTGGAGAAGCTCATTGAACATCGCAAGTTACTCTCCGAGAACTTGCAAAAGCATTTCGTTAAATATACTGATGCGTTTCTGAATATCATTTTTACTTTTACCCCCTCCTGTCAAAAGACTAGATTCGTTTTTATCTTTATCAAAGAGTGCTTTTGTTTCTTGAATGACTTGATGTTTTCGCTCAATCAATACTTTTTCCTTAGATAAATGCCTACTCAACCCAACCATAACAGCATCATAGTAAGCTTTATAAGAGTTTTTTTTCCAAGTACCCGATTGTGGCTCAAAGGGTTTAAATAAATGCTCACCGTAAATTTCTTTGGCTAGTTTTATAGTTGCTAAAAAAATATCTCTCAAAACATTGATATCTTCATCTGAGAACTTCACACTTTTCATCATATAGAGATCTAAAAATCCCTCCAGTCCATTGCGAAAATGATCCACATTTCTGAGAGCGAAGAAACGAAGAATTAATTCAGCATCTTCCATTTTTTTATAAAAATTATTTTCCAATAGTTCTGGGCTTTTTTCGTCTATAGGGATTCCCCAAGCCTCAGCGAATATTGGAAAACGTGCTAATTCAAGCAATAGCAAATTAAACTTTCCATAATACAAGCAGTTCCGCACTTCTTGTTGACTTAAATCTACGCCTCCGGCATTAAGTCGCTCGAAGGTTTTCTGTTTAAGGAAGAGAGCTTCTTCAGGATCGGAAGTTGATTCTGCCATAATTACTATAGATGATATGGAGCGACGATCAATTCCCGCCCGTATCTTTTCAGGAAGATTATCATATGTACGCCCATTTAGCTCTGTCCAAAGTTCAAGACCAGTCAGTAGTAGATTGTTATCATAAAAATCCTGAATAGCGCTGATTCTTTGTTGACCATCCATAACTTCATAAGAATTATAGTCTTTTTCAAAAAGAATAATTGGAGGAACGGGAATGTTAATAAGGAATGACTCGATCAGCCGAGATTGCATCTTGGCATCCCAACGCGATCTTCTCTGATAAAAGGGTCGTAAATTCATATACCCAGTTTTTTTTAGAGCCTCAGCAAAACTTGGAAGCTTTTCACGGTTGATTTCGGTTAGTATTCTTTTCTCTTTTGACTCGTATCTTTCATTAATCTCAGCATCAGACATTTTTTTAGTGCGAGATTTGGAGGGGGATCTCTCCCACATTTTTTCTTCAACTGGTGCAAGTAGCATAGTCTCCATCCTTTATCAGTACGACTCTTGTAAATGATTGTAGCGTTCCCAGGTTGAGGCTCAGAAGCGAAATATATGAATCTAATGGTTAAATAGAATCAAGGTAGATGGGGCTACTTGCTCGATTTTGTAGGTTTGTTTGAGCTGCACATAAACCTTGGTGCGAACTGCTACAAACTTTACTCCTAACGCGATCGCTCTCTCAATAACATTTGAACCCACCAGGTATCTTTCTCAAATAGTGGAGGTTGCGTTGGCTTGGTGTAATCAATTGCTAAGTGATACCGCCCTTTTTTGTAAACACGATCAAGCAAGCGAGCGCCACAATCTTACTGTAATCTCTAATCAGGTAATGCAAATCCTGTTCGAGGGTCGCGAATATACAAGCCGAGAACTAATGAATCCATCACCGTATCCCATACAGGAATTAAGCGCTCTGCATCGTCTACCCAGTAATCAAAAGTAATCAGACATTGAACTCCTGAACCTAACCCAATACAAATTCTCGAATAAGCGTCGCGGTTTTCTATTGGGTCAATAAATTTGATTTGCGACCAGACATAGCAGGCTGTTTGACGCTTGAATTGAATAATTTCTCCTCGCTCAATGACATTACGTTCCTCATCTTCAAGCACCTTTTTGAATAGCTTAACTAACGGCAATTCTGCCCAATTGCCAGGAGGTAGTAAATTAAAGGAAGCTTCTAAGCGACAATCATCATTGGGCGGCTTTTTGTCGAGAAAACGAAACGATTTGGTATCTGGTTCAAAATGCCAATCTTGCGGGACATCGAAGCGTAGCGCTCCTCGTCCAGCTACAAAGATGCGAGTTCCTGGCTTGGATTTCCAATTGTGGTCTTCTTTGAGTTCTAGGGTTTCCTTGAGCCATTGGAGATTGTGCTTCTTGCGCTTAGACATAGCCACAAAGAGTATTGATATCCCTTTTATTTTGCCGTACTTCGGTTGGTCTTACCCAAAAATGACGCTGATATAGCGTTTCTCAACTGAATGGATTACAGTCAGACCTAACCCCCAACCTCCGGATTTCGTCCCGCTGCGCTATCACGCTTTGCTTCGGTTCCATACCAGGGAAGGAGTCTAATTTCAAGGACTCTCTCCTTGTAGGAGAGAGGTTAAAACTGTACCGCACACAACTGAGAACCGCTATATTAGCAATCTTAGGCATTAAAAAAAACCCCCAGTTGGAGGTTTATTGCTTCACAAATTTGGTGAAAATTGCTTAAAGCAAATAGACGAGGATGAACAGCACAATCCACACAACATCAACAAAGTGCCAGTAAAGTTCTGCTGCTTCTACACCGAAGTGTTCTTTACTTGAATAATGGTCTGCTTTTCTAGCTCTCCACAACACGGATAATATGAGGAGAAGACCAACGGTAACGTGTAACCCGTGGAAGCCAGTCAAAACATAAAATGAACTGGCAAAAATGTTAGTGGTCAGACCAAATCCCAAGTGAGTGTACTCATAGGCCTGTCCAGCTAAAAACATTGCCCCCATAATCGCAGTTATGGCAAACCAAATCCGCAAACCTGACACATTATCTTTTTTAATCGCGCTTTGTCCTTTGTGCATGACAAAACTGCTAGAAATTAGAATCAATGTGTTAATTCCTGGGAGCAATAATTCTAATTCTGGCGTTCCTTCTGGAGGCCAAGCCGGCAGAATTGAGCGGTAGATCAAAAAGGCCGTAAATAAGCCGAGAAATATCATACTCTCGGCAACCAGGAACACCGCTACCCCAAACATCCTAAAGTCTGGATGGGCTGAATGATGACCTGTGGCTGCAACTTCGTGGTGATAATTCAGTGCTGTCTTAGATTCGTCAACTGTGGAACCTTGCATAAACCTCTCTTGTCAGTTGTCAGTGGTCAGTTGTTAGTTGTTAGTTGTTAGGGGCGAGTTTTGTAAATCAATTATTGGTTACTCTCAAAAATTATCTACTAAACCCGCCCGTACAGTGGCCATTTGTCCTTAGTCATTAGTTATTAATTCTTGGGTTTGAACTAATAACTAATGACTATTAAGACTAAAAACTAATCACGATTTTGACTTTCCCCTTGACGGTCATCGGGATGAACCGCAACCGCTGGGTCAGGATCGGCCCGTAAAACTGAGTTGGGACCGGCCGCTAAAACAGGTTCCCGTTCATCGGAGAAGGGTAGATAGGTCTGATATTCGCGATCGCCCATGCCATAGTCATAAGGACCGGTGGCTAAAATCGGTACGCCTTCAAAATTTTCAATGGCTGGTGGTGAAGTTGTCATCCACTCTAAGGTTAAACCTTGCCAAGGATTGTCACCGGCTTTTTCACCACGATTGATGCTCCAAAGAACATTAATGATGAAGGGAATAATCGAAGTATCCATGATGATCGCACCGACTGTACAGACCACATTCAGGGTTTGAAACTTCGGATCGTACATGGCAATTCGTCGGTTCATCCCCAATAAACCTAACTCATGCATTGGCATAAAAGTCAAGTTCAAGCCAATGAAAGTTAGTACAAAGTGAATTTGTCCGAGGGTTTCGTTGTACATCCGCCCCGTCATTTTCGGGAACCAATGGTACAGTCCGGCAAATAAGCCCAGAACACTACCACCAAAGAGGACATAGTGCAAGTGAGCGACGATAAAGTAGGTGTCGTGAACGTGAATATCAAATGGCACCGAGGCTACCATGACACCTGTAATTCCACCAATCACAAAAGCTGAAATGAAACCCATAGCAAACAGCATGGGAGTATTCAACGTCAGTTTGCCTCGCCAAATGGTTGCTATCCAACTGAAGACCTTAATCCCAGTCGGGACAGCAATGACCATTGTGGTGATCATGAAGAACATCCGCAGCCATCCTGGGGTACCACTGGTAAACATATGGTGTGCCCAGACAATCAGACCTAAAAAGCTGATTGCCAAACTGGAATAGGCGATCGCGCGATAACCAAAAATCGGCTTACGGCAATGTACTGGCAACAGTTCCGAAATTACCCCAAAGAAGGGCAAAATCATGATGTAAACAGCGGGGTGGGAGTAAAACCAGAACATATGCTGGTAGACAATTGGATCGCCTCCACCTGTCGGGTTAAAGAATGCTGTCCCGGCGATTAAGTCGAAGGCAAGCAAAATCAGTGCTGCTGCTAGTACTGGTGTGGCAATCAGCATGAGGGCCGCAGTTGCTATCATTGCCCAGCAAAACAATGGCATTTGATTGAGTCCCATCCCAGGTACCCGCATCTTGAAGATGGTGACAGCAATATTCAGTCCCCCCAAAATTGAGGAGGTTCCTAGGGTTAAGACACTGAGAATCCAAATGGCCTCACCCGCTTTGCTTGCGACTGTGCTCAAGGGAGGATAGGATGTCCAACCTGCTTCTGGGGCGCCAACAAAAAAGCTGGACATGAGCAATATTCCGCCCACTGGAATCATCCAAAAGGCTACAGCATTCAATTTTGGGAATGCCATATCGTTGGCGCCAATCATCAGGGGAACCAGGTAGTTAGCGAAAGCACCAGTTCCCGCTGGGACGATCCACAGGAAAATCATCACTGTCCCGTGGATGGTAAAAAGTCGGTTGTAGGTTTCAGGATCGACGAAATCGGAAGCGGGTGTTGCTAGTTCAATGCGAACCATTGAGGCTAGTATGCCACCGATAAAGAAAAACAGGAAAGATGTTACAAGGTATTGAATCCCAATTACCTTGTGATCGGTGTTGAAAGTGAAGTAATCTTGCCATTTCCTTTCCCCGGTCGAGTGAGGATGGGCAGGCTTATTAGCGTTTTCTTGAAGCTCTGCTTGTGTCATATTTATTGTTTGTTGTTTGTTGTTTGTTGTTTGTTGTTTGTTGTCAGTTGTCAGTTGTCAGTTGTGTAGGGGCGGGTTTTGTAGATAAATTATTGGTTGGTAGCGCATATTATCTGCTAAACCCGCCCTTACGGTTGTCGGTTGTCAGTTGTGTAGGGGCGGGTTTTGTAGATAAATTATTGGTTGGTAGCGCATATTATCTGCTAAACCCGCCCTTACTTACGGTTGTCGGT
>JAYFMV010000060.1:0-23478 GCA_042408245.1 Potamolinea sp. | reverse complement strand
ACCAAACACATCCAGATAGGCCGCTGTTCCTACATTTCCCTTATCTGGTGGGAAGCTGAAAACGGTAATTGCGACTTTCTTCTCAAGTTTTGGTTTGCGACGTAAATTAGCCCATTTCATCGCACGTTGCGCGATCGCCTCAATCCGATCCTGAAGTGCGATCGCCTTCCCTGTCGCTCCATCGCGTCCAGATACGATAATAGGTTCAATCGCTCCATCTAACTCAGGAATCGCAATCTGCAAAGCTACCTGAATCGGATGTAGCCCCAAATCGCTATCTTCCCACTCCTCAGTAGTTTGAAACACCAAGGGTAGCGCCACCATGTAGGGGCGATTCAAGCGTTTTAGTGATTCAATAGCTTTAGGATGGTCTTGTCTTGCTGGACCACCGACCAAAGCAAATCCAGTCAGGGAAACAACTGCATCCACCAAAGCCATTGATGTTTTAGAATTTGGCTCATAGAAATAAACATCCACAGGTTTGGAGAAATCTAAACCTCCCGCAAACACAGGGATAACACGAGCACCCATTGCTTCCAGTTCCTGTACCATAGCTACATAATGGGCATCATCACCAGTAACCAGGTGAGTGCGTTGTAGTACTAAGCCGATGGATGGTGCAAGAGGGTCTTTCAAGTCATCAGGAATATCATTACGGCTATTGTGCCAATTTAGGTATTCCTTGACATCCTCAAACATTGTCGGTGCTAGGGGATGCCAAATTCCCATATCTGGGTAAACCACAGGTTCGGAGAACTTGAGGTTACGTCCCTTCAGGGCATACTTATCTGCTAGCATCAGCAGGAAGTTCTCTAGGTTATCTGAGGAACCACCTAGCCAGTACTGAAAGCTCAGCATGAAGTTACGTGCGTCCTGGGCTTTGTCCAAGGGTAGGTATTTCAGGACTTTTGGCAAGGTTTGCAGTAGCTTCAGCATCCCGTCTTGGAAAGACGAGCCTGATTTTTCCTTGCGCTTACGCATGAATTGTGCTATAGCACCTTTAGATTGCCCTAACTGCGCCATCGAGAAGCTACCTAGCTTGTTGAGGCGCATGACTTGAGGCATGGAGGGGAAGACGATAGCTGCATCTAGGCGATCGCGGTGGGGTTCCACTGCAGTGACAACCTTGTCAGCCAAATCTTCGATAAAGATAAGGGAAGCAATGAAGATATTAGCTTGTGCCATATCTCGCTTAAAGCCCTCGTAGTTTCCAGCGTCGCGGAGTTCCTCGATCAGATAACCGCTGATTTCAATAGCCAAATTCGGGTTGTTCTGGTTAATTGAACGAACAGCGGCAGATAGTGCACTCTGATACTGTGGCTCTAGCACGACATAGACCACCCTAAGCAAATGACGCCCGTTCAGTGCATCAGGGCTGATGTGTCGAATGGTGGACTTGACGTGAGTGAACATGCGGTAAGGCTCCTTAAAGATGCGCGTTCTCTTCTCTTTTATTACAGTGTTTTTATCAAAAAAAGCTTACCAGATGGGAGTTTGAGGCTCTATCTGACACAAATCGATATGAAGTTTGAGAACTTTCTTTACATTTATTTACAATTGTTGCAGTGGTTACTATAATTATCTCTTTTTAATAATTAACAATAATTTCTTTGACAAAAAAAACATTTAATGTATTTCAAATCAAGCAGGAGTCATTTCGATTTTGGATTTTGGATTTTGGATTTTCCCCTTATTATGAATCTGGGGGCTTGCAACCAATTTTATTCTCGGTCAAAAGAAGTGGAAGCGTCTGACATATTAATCCTCTCTAACGGTCCTGGAGAGGTGACAACTTGGGTTCGTCCTGTTGTCAAGGCTTTGCGACAACAGTTAGGGGAAGATCGCTCTAGGTTACGTATCTCTGTGATACTCTCGCCTTGTGCTAATAGCAGTGGGAAAGAAGCTGAAATTGCCAAATCTTACCCGGAGGTAGACAGGGTTCAAAGTGCAGATCATTTTTTTAATTTCTTGCTGTGGGGAAAAACAGCAGAAAATTGGGATTGGCGAGAAAAGGGTGTGGTTGTATTTTTAGGTGGCGACCAATTTTTGACCGTAGTAATTGGCAAGCGCTTCGGCTATCGTACCATTGTCTATGCCGAATGGGAGGCTCGCTGGCTTGGCTGGATTGATAAGTTTGCTGTGATGAAACAGGAAATTCTTGCTAAATCCCCTCAAAAGTATGCTCATAAATTAACTGTTGTGGGAGATTTAATGACAGATGTGGGAGAGACTTCCCAATCCAAAATCCAAAATCCAAAATCCAAAATCGAACTAATTGGTTTGCTTCCTGGGTCAAAGCCGGCAAAATTAACACAAGGAGTGCCCTTAACTTTAGCGATCGCCGAACATATCCACCAAGCTAGACCAAACACACGCTTTGTGATTCCCGTTGCGCCAACTTTAGATTTAGCAACTTTGGCACGTTTTGCTGATCCTCAAACTAATCCACTGATTCAGAAATTAGGATGGACAGAAGCTAAACTAATTATTCCAGATTTAGATGATGGAAATGCGAGTGAACTTACATCCTCCAATCCAAAATCCAAAATCCAAAATCCAAAATCCCTTAAGCGACCGTTTCTGAAGACACCCAAAGGCTTATGTGTGGAACTTTGGCAATTATTTCCAGCCCATGAATTGTTATCTCAACTTTCTATGAGCATAACTACCGTAGGAGCGAACACTGCTGAATTAGGTTCCCTCGCAGTACCGATGCTTGTCTTGCTTCCCACACAACAGTTAGATGCGATGCGTGCTTGGGATGGTTTACCTGGTTTGTTGGCTCGTTTACCGGGAATTGGCCAGGGTTTCGCCATGATAATTAATTTTCTTATTTTACAACAGGTTTTGCGGAAAAAGCGTTTATTTGCTTGGCCAAATATTTGGGCAAAGCAAGAAATTGTACCGGAATTGTTAGGTAAGCTTGAGCCGCAGTCAGTTGCAGAAATTGCTCTCGATTATTTAGAAAATCCGGAAAAATTAGAGGAAATGCGCCAGCAATTGAGGAGCGCTCGTGGACAACCAGGCGCCGCTCAAAAACTTGCTCAATTAGTGCAGGAAGAACTTTATGGTGATTGTTAATTGGGTGCAATATATTTAAGAGTTAATAAACCGCAGATGCACGCAGATAAACGCAGATGCAAGCTATGATATTTTTTGATTCTCAGAGTTCTTTGAAAAACCTCAGCGACCCTCTGCGTTCCTCTCTCTGCGCTCTTTGCGTTAAAAAAACATAACTGTGAAAACTCACGGTTCTTTTACTATCGGTAAGCTTAACGTAAATGCTGTTTGACCAAAAGAGGTTGCCTCAAGCACCAAGTTTCCCCCGTGGGCGCGGGCAATTTCTCGTGCTAAACTCAATCCCAGTCCAATACCTTCAATTTTGCGAGTGTGAGCAGGGTCGCCACGATAGAAACGCTCGAAAATGCGATCGCTCTGTGGAACCTCAGAACAAGCATTGCTGATCGTAACAAACACTGTTTTTGTCTGCTGATCAGCCTGAATGCGTATCCAACCATCAGGGAGATTGTATTTAATCGCATTACTGAAGAGATTTTGCAAAACCTGAACCAGCAAATCGCGATCGCCCCAGACACGTAAATCATCTGCAATTTCAGGAAGCACATCTAACTCTGGCGCCAGCAAATCCAGATCCTCAACCATCTCTGACAACATCGCAGACAAATCTACTTCAGCTTTATACAAACTCATCTGTCCAGCATCCGCAAGCGACAACAGCAGGAGTTTCCGTACAATTGAACTAAGCCTGCGTACCTCATCAAGTAGATTTCCCAAACGTTGTTGTATATCTGACCCAGTGGGAGCTTGTTGGAGAGCTTGGTCTAATTCGCCCTGTAAAATTGTTAGAGGAGTTTTGAGTTCATGGGCCGCGTCACCACTAAAGCGGGAAGCTTGCTTAAAGCTACGTTCCAAGCGTTCTAGCATCTGGTTAAAAACTTGAATCAGCTCAACGAACTCAACATCTACCGTACTGCTAGAAACTCGTTGATCCAATCCTTTGCTAGACACTTTTTGAATCACACCCGTCAGTTGACGAATCGGATGTAATGCACTACCAGATAGACTCCATGCACAAATCGTCACCAAAAGCAAGACACCAGGAATAGAAATTACAAAGATGTTACGGATGACAGTCATTTCTTGGTCGATGCTGTGTAAACTGACAGCGATCTGCGCTTCGCAGCAGCGCTTCGCTATCGCCACCTGAACATGAGGAGCGCTGATCGCACCAACCAGCCAAGTATCTGTAGTCGTGTATCGAGTTGGTAAGATAAAATCCGGTGGTGGTCTATCGGGTATGCGGTCAAGACCAGGAAACGGTCTATCTGTAGATGGAATTGGGGGTGGGAAAAAAGGTATCTTTGGCTTTGGGGGAAATAGCTTAAAATCAAGCTTCCAAGTCTCGGATTGATAGATTATGTTACTATCAGCACCAATCACCAGAAGGGCAATGGGGGTATTGACATCAGTGCCTATTTCGCTCTTAAGTCGCTCGTCGTGGAATTGCCAGTCATCAGCTTCTCGTGGACGGATGGAGCGTTTTAACTGGTTTTCTAGGTTGGCATCCAAACGGCTGACTTTGGCATCATAAATGAGCTTCCAGGAAACCACAGCAAACCCAATCAAAGTACTACCAGCCAATACAGCCGATAACAGCGCAATTCGTAGTCGAAAAGAATGAAGTTTCACCCGCAAGATTCAGGTTGGCGAAACCGATAACCTACACCTCGCACACTTTCGATACAGAGAGAACCGCCAATAGGCTCAATTTTTTTGCGAATTCGCTGGATACAAACGTCTACGACATTGGTGTTGGGGTTGAAATCATAGCCCCAAACGTGTTCCAAAATTTGGGTACGGGTGAAGACGCGACCGGGAGAGCGCATCAAATACTCCAGCAGATTAAATTCGCGACTGGTTAGTTCTACAATCTGTTGGTTACAGGTGACTTCTCGCGTAATTCTGTCTAGCTTCAGTGGCCCTACCGAGAGCAGGTTTTGGCGTTCTCCCGTACTGCGGCGTACTACTGCATGAATTCTAGCAATTAACTCTTCCACAAAAAATGGTTTGGCAATGTAGTCATCAGCACCTAGGTTCAGTCCTTGAAGGCGATCGTCCAGTTCATTGCGGGCCGTCAGCAAAATAACCGGTACATTTCGCCCTTCCCTGCGTAAGCTTTTGAGAATTGATAGCCCATCTTTCCCCGGAATCATAATATCCAGGACAATCACATCGTACTCATTTTCCAGTGCTCGATAAATGCCTTCATTGCCATTGTCGCAATAGTCTACGACAAATCCCTGTTCCTTGAGCCCAGCTCGCACAAAGTCGGCAATTCTCGCTTCATCTTCGACAAACAGAACGTTCACAAATTATTTGAGTGCTGCCTTTATTAACGCATTATAAGTTGCTCAACCTTTGGATTAAATTACAAAACTGTAATTTAAATAAGAGTTGAATTGTAATTTTGAGGGACGTTAATCAGATTAGACAGTTCCAAGAACGGTTTTCAATTCATCGTTGAACATTGGAGGTGTCTTGAGAAACTACTATCATTTTCAACAAGAAATTTATGATGTTGGCAAATCGTCGTCTTCTCACTCTGACAGCAATTCCAGTTCTATTTGGCGCTGTTGGGCTTGTGGCTTTAGATAAAGCAAGTGTGGCGCATCCATCGAATTTGATTGCACAAAATTCACCCCAACCTAACCAAACTCAAGGACAGCAAAAACCTCGCCCCCGCATTGATTTTGCGGCCGCGGCCGCAAAGCTGGGAATTTCGGAGGCACAGTTGAAGCAGGCTTTGGGAGTTCCTGAAACTCCACCAGCGAATGGAGAGCGTCCCCCGCGACCAGATTTTAAAGCAGCAGCGGCTAAGCTGGGAGTGACTGAACAGCAATTGATGGATGCGTTGGGAATTCGGCCTCGTCCTCCCGGTGACGAGCGTCCTGCAAAGCAGTAGACAAGTTTGCAAAAGTCAAAATGTATATGTAGGGGCTAAGCATTCGTGCCTATATTTACGCCACCTATGAGGGATTTTGTACACGAATGCTTAGCCCTTTATGGATTTTTGCAATCTTGTCCATTGAGTCATCTTGTGGGATAACAGAATCAGCTATCCCATAGCCGTGTTAGCTGATTCTGGAACAAAGACATGAACAACAAAGCTCGTCGCATCAACTGCATTCTCACTCGTTGATTAATACATTTATTTAGAAAATCCGAAAAAGTTAGAGAAGGAGAGACGCAGAGTTTTTTTGCAAAATATTAGTTAATTGAGATTTCATCGTCAACGATAACAACTAACAACTGACAACTGACAACTAACAACTGACAACTGACAACAGATAACTGACAACTAACAACTAATTAGACTGACCATCAAGACGACCTAATTCATAAATGCCGCAACCCATACAGGCAAGTATACCCATGCTAATCGCCCAACTGCGGCCCAGGCTGATTTCTACCCCCCAGTTACAAATAGCCCCAATAATTAAAAATGGCACGATGCTGCAAATTGAGGCGTAGATGGAGTTTAGTGTTTCTCTACCTTGGCGAGTTTGTTCAAATTCCTCAGCGGATGTGTAGAGCAAGCGCTCAGCAAAGTTCAACCAGCTATTTAGTTGCTCCATAACCCATTGCTTCAAGGATGATAAGCCTAAGTAAAGTGCCAAAGACCAGAGAGATGCACCGGCGATAGCTGTTGCATCCAACACTAATGTAAATGGAAAAATTTCAGTCAGCATTGCTTAAGGAAAGTGAAAAAATCAAAAGTAATAGCTACTTAGGCATCTTAACAAAAGTACAGGATTCCTGGGTAAGTAAAAGTCCCAAAGCTTTCAAATCAGTCTTACAAGTTCAGTAATCCTGAGTCCTGAGTCCTGAGTGGTATGAATAAGAAGTGATTCAGGACTCAGGAATATTTTGGTGAACAGAAATAAGTTTCCCGATTAGACTGCAAGAGAAGTGATTAATCTTCAAATACGGAAAATTTAGAACTGGATCAACTTTGGGGTTACTTTTTGAGACACCAACTTGAGAGCCCAGCAATTACAATTTCGACAGGGTGTTGACTGAGGCTTACTCTGAAGTAAGATCTTGCGAGGAATTAATTCCAAAGAAAGTAAAAATCCTGGAATTTTCCAGCATTGCGTAGGGTGTTAGCTACCGAACGAATGTCGTCACAAACAATGAGAGCGAGGAAATGCAGCAAGTGTCAAAGCCCCGAAGTAACCAAAAGCGCAAGGGTTCACGTATCAGCCTATTACTATTGACTGGGCTAAGTTTAATTGGTTTTATGATAGTAGGAGGGCTACACCAAGAGCAAGTCAAAGCACTAGAAGTTAAGTCAGCAGCGCTTGGGACACCAAATAACTGGCTAGCTGGTTCTTTTCCTGTAGAAAATTTTCAAGCCTACACCTCTCCCTTTGGTTATCGGAGGTCTGCAACCGGTGGTTATGACACGGAATTTCATCGAGGCTTAGATATGGCGGCCCCTGAAGGAAGCTACATCCGCAATTGGTGGGGGGGTCAAGTTGTGGAGGTATCAGACCATACTGCCTGCGGAACCCTGATTATGATTCAATCGGGAGACTGGAAGCACGTCTATTGCCACATGAAAGGTCATGTTGAAACTGCTAATGGTAATCGTTATTTAATTGACCGTGAAGGTGGTATTCAAATTTGGGAAGGTCAACAGATACCCTCTGGAGCAAGAATCGGTCGAGTAGGGATGACTGGTCGTACTACTGGCCCTCATCTCCATTGGGGGGTTAAGTATGCAGATAAATACATCGACCCAGCGCTAGTGCTTCAGCAAATGTACTCCCAACAATCTATCCCTAATACTGTTGCTAATACCTTGCCACAAATGAATAGGTAATGGGGAATTGGTAATTGGTAATTGTTAATTGTTAATGTCGCAATTTACCCTTGCATAGGGCGGGTTTTGTTGAGAGGTTGTCTGTTTTACCAGTCAATTAATCCCTAAACCCGCCCCTACATTACTCCCCAATCCCCATTACCCAGAAACCACCAATTTTTCCCCTTGCAAATTAGTTTGCTCATTCAGGATTTGCCGCAACTGGTCGCCGTCGATTGTTTCGTGCTCAATCAAGAGCTCCACCAATTGGTCAATAACCTCACGATTTTCGCGTACTATTTGGCGAGCTTGGCGATGACAATGCTCCGCAATTGTTTGCACTTGAGCATCAATACGAGCAGCAATTTTCTCGGAGTATTCCGCAGACCTTGACATGAAACCGCCGCCAAGAAATACTTCTCCTCCCTGAGTCTCCAAGGAAAGAGGGCCCAAATCGCTCATCCCAAAGCGCGTTACCATTTGCCGTGCCATTGAGGTAACAGTTTCTAAATCGCCACTGGCACCAGTAGTAACTTCGGCATCGCCAAAGATTTCTTCTTCTGCGGCTCTACCGCCCAAAGCAGCCGTAATTCGAGCTAGCAGCCAAGCGCGGGACACTAACCCCTGTTCTTCATTGGGGGTAAACCAAGTAAGTCCACGGGCTTGTCCGCGAGGAATCAGGGTGACTTTCTGTACGGGGTCGTGCTGAGGTAAGAGGCTACCAACAACAGCGTGTCCGACTTCGTGGTAAGCAATCAAACGCTTGCTCTTGCTGTCCACCAGTGGAGTACCCTCCATACCTGCTACCACGCGGTCAACGGCGTCATTAACCTCCAACATGGTAATCGCGTCTTTGCGTCGTCTGGCTGTGAGAATGGCGGCTTCGTTGAGTAGGTTGGCTAAGTCAGCACCTGTGAAACCTGGAGTCCGTCGCGCGATCGCCTCCAAGGAAACTTCGGGGGCAATTTTTTTGTTACGAGCATGTACTTCCAGAATTCCCAGTCGTCCTTTCATGTCTGGTGCGTCAACAATTACTTGTCTGTCGAAGCGTCCTGGACGTAACAGCGCTGAGTCTAGTACATCAGGTCTGTTTGTGGCGGCGATGATGATAATACCGGTGTTACCTTCAAATCCGTCCATTTCTGTGAGCAACTGGTTAAGAGTTTGCTCTCTTTCGTCGTTTCCACCGCCAATTCCTGCTCCTCGCTGTCTTCCTACTGCGTCGATTTCATCGATAAATATCAGACAAGGGGCGTTTTCTTTGGCTTTTTTGAACAAGTCGCGGACGCGGGAAGCACCTACACCGACGAACATTTCCACGAATTCTGAACCGGAGATGCTGAAGAAGGGAACTCCTGCTTCTCCGGCGATCGCCTTTGCTAAGAGTGTTTTACCAGTTCCAGGAGGCCCGACTAAAAGCACACCTTTAGGGATTTTTGCCCCAACCGCAGTGAAGCGTTCCGGTTGCTTGAGGAAGGTGACTACTTCTTGTAGTTCTTCTTTGGCTTCTTCAATTCCAGCAACGTCGTTGAACAGAACACCTGTTTTTGCTTCCATCTGAAACCTTGCCCTAGATTTACCAAAGTTCATGGCTTGACCCGAACTACTACTAGAGCGACGCAAGATCATCATTAATCCTGCTAGTAACAATAAGAGCAAAAATAAGTTGGCGAGCAGTCCTATCAGCAGGAGAGTTATCCGCGGTGGATCGCACACTCAACTTCAACTTCAACTTTTGGATCGCGGAGTTTGTCAGTCAGCTCCGAATTTTGCTCTAACAATAGCTGCACTTCTTTCGGTGGGCCCAGTTTCGCCTTTTAGGGTTACTTTGGCAGTACGAGCCGTGTTGTCAATTTCAATTTTAGCGACTTTGCCATCTTCAACTTTCTGCAACAGTTGCCCATAGCTGAGAGTTTTCTGGTTTGTCTGCTGCGCTTGCGACGGGGGTTCCCAGCACTACCCCCTGAAAAATCAGCAAACTTGCGGCAAGAGCGCCAGAAGTTTCGCGGACTGTACCATTGTGGCTTGTGTTGCTTTGACATCAGCTTCCGCCTTCGTCGAACCGCTTACCGAGTTGTGTCCCATCGGTGTCTTCATCCAGGAACTGTTATTCATACCTACTTACCTTGGGTGAAAAGCCTTAACTCAACTCCTTCGTAAAGCACGTTACACTCTCTCGTGCGCTACGCTTTTTTGTTGAAATTTCTTTACTTATGTATAGTTTAACTTTCTCAATTCCTGCCGTATCTGCCCACGGTCACGCAAATTCATTGCTGAGCCCTGAGCCCTTAGTAAAGCACGAAGTACTCAGTATTAACACACTCCCTATATTCCCTAGGTTGACGAGGTTGAAGAAAAATCGTTATATTGAATGTACTCATAACGACTTCGTATTATGTGATTCTCTAGGGAATTAGTTCCGAAATCTTGAAATAGGTAAGCTAAGCGGCATTTAAATTGGATAGTCCCTGTTAGAGAGCTTTCTTTGAGTAAGTTAGGTAGCCGAATGTAAATGCTCAAGCAGCTTAGACCTGAAGATAGTCGTTGGGTAGCTAGTGTAGAGTAAGATGATTCGCCACACCCCGCACCCCGCCTCTCTCATCAAAGCAGTTATGTTTATTTTTGCCTACCTAATTAACTTGAGTGCAGTATTTTTAATTTTTGAGCAGAGAGTGTGACTTACATGGTTAAAATTGTTGGAATTGGCGGTAGTTTGCGTACTGAATCCTCTAGCTATCAAGCTTTGGCTGTAGCAATCCAGAGAGTGCAAGCTCTAGGAGCTTCTACAGAAATTATCGATTTGCGTCAGATGCAATTACCGTTTTGTGTTGGCGGCGACGACTATCCAGGCTACCCTGATGTCATCCGGTTGCGGGAAACAGTACTGGAAGCCGATGGCTTAATTTTGGCGACACCAGAATATCATGGCAGCGTCAGTGGTGTTTTGAAAAATGCCCTAGATTTGATGAGTTTTGACCAGTTATCTGGTAAAGTCACAGGTCTGATTAGTGTATTGGGCGGTCAGCATAACAGCAATGCACTCAACGACCTACGCCTGATTATGCGCTGGGTGCACGCCTGGGTTATTCCTGAACAAATTGCAATTGGTCAGTCTTGGAAAGCTTTTGGTGAAGACGGCAAACTTTTGGACGAAAAACTCTCGAAGCGCTTCGATCAGTTTGCTGAAAGTTTGGTAGAAAATACCCGCAAACTTCGGGGCGTTTTGTAACATCCGCATAAATTTGTAGGGGCGGGTTTAGGGACTAATGTTGTAGGCAAACCAACAACATTAAATCAAAACCCGCCCTCACCCACCGATAAACCAACCAATCCTTCAATTGATAAATTTGTCGGGGCGGGTTTAGGGACTAATGTTGTAGGCAAACCAACAACATTAAATCAAAACCCGCCCTCATCCACCGACCAACTAATTTTGTAGGAAAACCAACAACATTAAATCAAAACCCGCCCTCATCTCATCCACCGACCAACTAATTTTGTAGGAAAACCAACAACATTAAATCAAAACCCGCCTTCTGTTGTCGGTAGATGAGGGCGGGTTTGGTTTTTATATTTTGGGTTTGTTTCTATGTTTAATACCTAAACCCGCCCCTACATTAGGCCTACATTGAATTCATTTGTAATCCTAGATTCTTGATACACCCTTTCCATGCATGGGGTTGAGCGGGATGCAATTCATCTTTTTCCCAGGACAAGGGATTATTGACAATGTATTCACGGATTGCTATTAGTGATTCTTCATGTCGAACGATATGTTCGTAATAGCCACGTTGCCATACCGAAACACCAGTCAAGTGACGAATTTTGTTGATGCGGCGGGCTGAAAATGTTTTGAAACCACGGATAATTTCTGGTAAAGCGTGGCGAACTTTACAGGATGCATCATCGGTCAAGACAAGAATACAATGCACATGATTGGGCATGATTATGAATGTATCTAGTTCCAAATGATGATGATGTTTGGGTAAATTGTCCCAATAAAATTGGATAATTTCACCATAAACGCTCAACTGCATTTCGCTATTCACAATTTCACCAAATAAACTCTGACGTTGCCAGGTACAAATGGTAATGAAATAAGCCCCAGCCTTTGCATAATCGTATCCCTTGAGGCGAATTGAACGACGATGATGTTTGTTAGGATCGTATTTCATAAATCAGTAGAAGCAGGTTTCCTATTAGGACAAATATTACATACTTTGTCTATTGACATTGCCATTCATTTCCTGATATTATTTTTTCATAATGGGAAAGGTGTGCGCCCATATATAAAAGAATTAAAAAATTGTAGGGGCGGGTTTAGGGATTAATTGTGTAGGAAAACCAACAACATTAAATCAAAACCCGCCCTCATCCACCCCCAAACCAACCAAGGCATCAATTGATAAAAATTGTCGGGGCGGGTTTAGGGATTAATTGTGTAGGCAAACCAACAACATTAAATCAAAACCCGCCCTCACCCACCGATAAACCAACCAAGGCATCAATTGATAAAAATTGTAGGGGCGGGTTTAGGGATTAATTGTGTAGGCAAACCAACAACATTAAATCAAAACCCGCCCTCATCCACCGATAAACCAACCAAGGCATCAATTGATAAAAATTGTCGGGGCGGGTTTAGAGATTAATTTTGTAGGAAAACCAATAACATTAAATCAAAACCTGCCCTCTGTTGTCGGTAGATTAGGGCGGGTTTGGTTTTTATATTTTGGGTTTGTTTCTATGTTTAATCCCTAAACCCGCCCCTACACACTTTAATTTGTTGGTACGTGAGGGTGGGTTTAGTTTTTATGTTGTCGGTTTTTCCAACAATTGAATCCCTAATTTGTCAGTGGGTGAGGGTGGGTTTAGTTTTTATATTGTCGGTTTTTCCAACAATTGAATCCCTAAACCCACCCCTACAAGGCGCTAACTTTAGTGATGATGATTGTGGTTGTGGTCGTGGTCGTGGTGATGATGGTCGTGGTGAGAAGCCTGAACCGCTGCCAATTGGGAATTGACAGAGACGGCAGTTTCTGCAAATAGAGCTTCAATTTGAGGATTTGCCCAATCAGCAGCCATCTTTAAAAATTCGGGATGGTCGTTAACACAAGGCATCTCAACGTAGGTTACATGAGGACTGCGATGCTTCAAAGCGTGAACGATGTGATGTACATCTAGCAGGGTTTCATGATTTTCTGTAGCAAAGCCAATTGGCATAAAAACAATTGCAGTCGCACCTAGATCAATCAAATTCTTCGCTGCTAATTCAGCATGGGGTTGTGTCCATTTAATCAGTGGTGTTTGGTGATTGAGCCAACCCACAGAAACTAAGGGAAACTTGTTGATTAATTTGTCCCGAACTAGATCATAAAGTGCCTGACTTTCTGTTATCCCAGAGGTAAATCCTTTGGCTTCGTGAGGACAACCGTGATTCATCAAAACAATGCCAGTTTGTGAGGGGAGGTGCGCTACAGCTAAATCTTTAGCGATTTTTTCCTCAACTAATTTGGCTGTTAAATTAATGTATTGGGGTTCGTTGTAAAAGGAAGGGATGTAACGCTGTCCTTTCACCCAATGTTCGCTACCGTCAGTTAGTTTTGCCAGGGCATTATTAACTTGTTCAACAGCAATGCCGCTAGTAAAGATTGAATCTACCACTAACAGGGGATAAATGAGGATTTTCTCAAAGCCTTCAGCTTTAATTTCTGCTATCACTTGTTCGGGAAGGAAAGGAGCACAGAAATTAAAAGCTTTGAAAACTTGAACGCGATCGCCCCATTTTTCTTGCAGGTTTTTTTCAATACCGGCACGTTGCTGTTCAAAGATCTTATTGTGGGGAGAGATAAAGTTGCCGTGCTGATGTCCCCACTCATGGAAGTCGAAAATTGCCAAAAGTTTTGCTAATGGTGGATAAACCCAGGTGGGTACTGGTGCAAACTTGGCAGTAAGTAAGTTTAAAGCTTGTTCGTTGTAGTTAGCAAAGTCTTCATAGCTTTCGACTTCACCGTAACCCATGAGTAAGACAGCAACTCGGTCGTTACCGCTAGCAGAGGGGGATGTTACTTGTTGCAGTTTTTCGGGAGTGGCAACCATTTAGCTTTCCTAGGGTTGAGAGATTTAAGCTCAATAGCTGGGGCATCTTAGGATTGTGTTCAGAATGTACCCCTGCCATAATTTAGGGTAACATCCCCTAGGGGGGGATGAGGTAGTAGTTTCCACTGCCACTTCCTTAAGAAGCATGAACAATAGCTTTAGGTAGTGTGGACTACAACGCGATCGCGTCCTTTAGCCTTAGCTTGGTAAAGTGCCTCATCGGCTGCTCTAATTACCGCATCTCCATTCAAACCATGTTCGGGGAAGCAAGCCACTCCCAGGGAAATTGTGATACACCCCAAAAGTTGACGCCGATGCTGTACCTGAAGGAGTTTAACACCTTCCCGGATTTGTTCTGCTCGCTGTTGGGTTGCCTCTAGAGAGCTTTCTGGCATAATCAGCGTGAGTTCCTCTCCACCGTAGCGACAAGCAATATCTGATTGCCGAATATTTTTTCTTAAAAACAAGCCTAATTCTCGTAGAACAGTATCGCCAGCCTCGTGACCAAAAGTGTCATTAAATCGTTTAAAGTGGTCAACATCGAGCATGATAATTCCTACGGATTGTTGCTTGCGCTCGGCTCGATGTATTTCCCTGAGTAAAGATTCTTCCAGGTAACGCCGATTAAATAAGCCTGTGAGGGGGTCACGAATACTCTGTTTTTGGAGAGTTTCCCGTAGTGTTAAATTGGCTAAAGCTAGGGCAATGTGTTCGGCTACAGTTACAGCTAAGCGTTGTTTAGCTTCACTCAATTGTCCCAATTGATTAGTACTTAAATATAACAATCCCAAGGCTTCACCTTGGGCCATCATCGGTACGCACAGAGATTCAGCACAAGCTGTTTCTGGATGGAGATGTTGGCATCGCAAACCAGTCTTGGTTTCTGTTACACAATGTGAACGTCCCCGTCGCAGCGCCCAACATTCATAGGGTGCGAACATTTTTTGGCTAGCGAGTTGATCGCCCCAAGTGACAACAGCATCGACAATTTGCCTAGAGGGACTGATGGTAAAAACACCACCGGAGACATTGGGGAAGAGGGGTTGTACTAAAGTGGCGATCGCGTTGTGTGCCTCCTCAACACTCAAGCAAGCTTGCAATAAATCACTCATTTCATTGAGTAGTGTAATCTCATGAGTACGCTGTTCCAGTTCCCTCACCCAACCCATCAGGTTCTGATTCGCTTCCTGCAATGCTTGTTCTGTTTGATTGCGCTGGGTGACATCATCGAAAATATAGAGACGCCCAAAATAAAGATCTAATTCATTACGGATTTGTGTAGAAAAGCGGCGAATTGTGCGCCCATCCACCAAGGAAATTTCATCCTCAACAACAGCTCGATTTTCCTCAATTTGAAGTGGCTTACAAGATTCGACAAATGATGGAACATCCGCTATCATTTGCCAACAAGAGGGCATGATATCGTTGTTTTTTATCTCACCTCGCTGCATTCGCTCCTCAAGATGTTCGATACACCAAATTTCGCAGAAGCGGTGGTTAAAATAAAGAATGGAATCAGTGCAATTGTCTACCACATAAAATGCCAAAGGTGAAGCGCTATTCATTGAGCTTAGCAGTGCTTCCTTCCAGCGCAATTGCTCTTCAACTTGCTTGCGTTTCGTGATGTCTGTAGCTACACCAACCATACGCAAAGGAGAGCCAGTTTGGTCATAATAAACCTGACCTTTACTCCCTACCCAATGTATTGTGTTGTTGGGCCAAATGACTCGAAATTCAATTGCGTAATCTGCCCCTTCTTGAAGAGCACGATTCATAGATTTCTCTACATATTCGCGGTCTTCAGAATGTACAGAATTCAGAAACATTTCATAGGTTGGATGATAGCTACCTCTTGGCAAACCAAATACTGCTCCGAGTTGGTCAGAACAAACTACATCATCGGTGGTGATATTCCAATCCCAGGTTCCCATATGAGCAGCTTCTAGAGCTAATCTAAGCCTGGCTTCGCTATTTTGGACTGCTTCTTGGGCGAGTTTGTGTTCGGTAAGGTTATGGACAACCATGCATAAAACCTTGCGCCCTCTGTAATAAATTAGACTAATGCTAATTGATACATATACCAAAGAACCATCCTGACGAAGGTGCTGCGATTCCCTGATATAAAGATGTTTTTCCGTTAAAACTCGCTCAATTCTTCTGTCGAGAAGTTCCCGGTCGATAGGTACGATCTCATAAATGGTTAGTTTTAAAATTTCCTCGTTTGTATAACCGAGTAAATTCAGATAAGCAGAATTTGCCTCTAGAATACGTCGGCTTATTACATCAACTAAAAAAATGCCTTCCGCACTTTGCTCAACAACGGCTCGGTAGCGTTCTTCGCTCTCTCGCAAGGCTTCTTCTGCTAACAGGCGATCGCCAATTTCCTTTGCTAAACCTTGGTTAATTGTTTCAACTTGTTTAGTACGCCGCTGTGCTGTTTGAGCAAGATAGGTTGCCAAAGCTAGCAGAACTGCCATGACTATTCCTGTACTTAAAACTATCTCAGGGAGAAAGGATTGATCAGCAGCTTGCACTTGCAAATTATGCCATACTTGTACGCGCCAAGTGACACCATCATTCAGGTTAATTGAAGTTTGCTTACTCCATCTCTGGTTGTACTGGGTGTTAGGGTTATGACTTCGATAAATTTCTTCTTGGTCGTCAAAAATCGCTAACTCATATCCCTGTTTAATGTTGTCGTGTAGGATGCTGTTGAATAATTCTTGATAACGAAAGACGCCTAGAATCAACCCCTCGAACTTGTCTTTTTGGAAGATGGGGACATAAACTATAAAACCCTTGCCACCCTGCACTAGATTGAGCGAGCTAGTGACAGTTAGTTTACGGTGAATGCGGGTGAAGTCTAAGGCTTTTTTTCGTCGCTCTTCCAATGCCAGATTGAGATTTTTAGCCGCTTCATTTCCTACCAAGGGGACAATCCAGCGCACCTGAAAAGATGGATCTACCCATTCAATAGCTTGGTAGCCACTGAAGTGTTCAATATAGATTTGTGCATCTGCTTCCCAGCTTTCCTGGGATGGCTTCCCCATATTCTCCCAACGCTTAGCCATGCGAACTAAAGCGAGGATACGGCCTTGCATTTGCTGCGTCAGTTCGGTTTTAACATTCGCTGCTTGTAATTCCAGCTTCTGCTCAATTTGAGCTATCTCATGTGTAGCTAGTGCCTGCCAGAGGATAAGTGTGATAATTAAGACGCAGGTGAACACAACAACTGGTACTCCTGGCCCAAAAAAGAGAATGCTCGGATTGCACTTGCGACAAAGCTTGATTAACACGCTGTATTTTTTTTTTCAACCTTGCTTCCTTA
Organism: Potamolinea sp.; assembly: GCA_042408245.1. GTDB lineage: Bacteria > Cyanobacteriota > Cyanobacteriia > Cyanobacteriales > Coleofasciculaceae > Potamolinea. Next base: position 6,169 of record JAYFMV010000060.1, on the reverse strand, counting down.
AAACCAGAGGTTTGCTCTCTGGGCCAAACCAGAGCCGAAAAACTTACGCAGTTTTGAGATAATTTCAAGTATTTCAGTCCTTTTGAGGAAAAAGAAATCCTGCGGTTTACACAACAGCGACTCCCCACAGATGCGAGGAGTTTGGCAAGCAGGGTCATGTAAGTTTTGAGCGAACCGACTTGGATATGTCGCTCTCGCGCCACGCCTCAGCAATCAGGCCTCTGGGTGGGAAGGAAATATTTTAAACAAATTTTGGGGTTTTATTGGAAAAGCTTACTTTTCGTCACATTTATCTAATTCGCCAGGAAGACCCCCACTATAGCTAAGGGGGACATATCGAGCGCAGCGAGTACCCCCGATAGTTTAGTGGCGGGATGAGATGCGGTTAAAAGAGGGGATTCGATGTCCCCTCTTTTAACATTTAATGTATAACATTCTACCAGTAAAGCCTGTATAATACTGAAATGCTGACACTTACTCATCGCTATCGAATCTATCCAGATGCTACTCAAGAACAGACGTTCATTGAGTGGATGGACATCTGCCGAGGTACATATAACTATGCGCTTCGAGAAATAAAAGATTGGTGCGATAGCCGTAAGTGTTTGATTGATAGATGCTCCCTTGAAAAAGAGTACATCTTGCCAGCAGATCTCAAGTTTCCTCGTGAGATTGCTCAACTTAATAACTTGCCCAAAGCCAAGAAGGAATTCCCACGATTGAGTGGAGTTCCCTCACAGGTTCTTCAGCAAGCTGTAAAGCAACTTCATGTAGGCTGGAAGTTCTTTCAAGAGAGAGGGTTTGGTTTTCCCAGATTCAAGAAGTATGGACAATTCAAATCCCTACTTTTTCCTCAATTCAAGGAAAATCCAGTCAGCAATCTGCATATCAGCCTACCCAAGATTGGAGCGATCCCAATTAACCTACATCGACCAATACCCAGTGGTTTTGTAGTCAAACAGGTCAGAATCTTGAGGAAAGCTGACCTTTGGTATGCGTCTATCAGTCTTCAATGTAACGTTAGTGTTTCAGATCCAATGCCTCACGGTCATCCGATTGGTGTAGATATTGGGCTGGAAAAGTTTTTGGCAACCAGTGATGGCACTCTTGTAAAACCGCCAAAGTTTTTTAAACAACTGCAAAGTGAGCTGAAATTGCTGCAACGCAGACTCTCTAGAAAACAGAAATGGTCGAACAATTACCAGAAAGCCCGAATTAAAGTTGCCAGACTTCACCACCAAATTGATAACACAAGAAAGGACTTTCACTTTAAGCAATCCCATGCCCTTTGTGATGCAGGTGATATGGTCTTCATGGAGGACTTGGATTACCGCACCAGTGCTCAAGGAATGCTTGGGAAACACATGCTTGACGCTGCATTTGGACAGTTTAGAAGCATCGTTAAGTATGTGTGTTGGAAGAGAGGAAAGTTCTTCGCTGAAGTTGATGCTAGGGGGACTTCTCAACAGTGTCCTGAATGTGGGGGTGAAGTCAAAAAAGATCTGAGTGTGAGAATCCATGATTGTCCTCATTGTGGATACAGAACAGATAGGGATGTAGCAGCAGGTCAAAATATCAGAAACAGAGGGATATCCCTGATTAGTACCGTTGGACAGACGGGAAGGGAAACTGCCTGTGCAGACGATCTACCGGGGATTGAGGTAACTCAGTCTAGGCAAGTGTCGAAATCTCGTAAGAGAGTAACCAGGAAATCTAAGAAGTAATTCTTTGGAAGCCTACACTAAATGCGAAGCGCATTATAGTGTAGGAGGATGTCACAGCGCAGTTTTTGCGATAGAAATTACGAAGATTGAGCCTTCAGGACTAATCAACTAGCGTGTACAACAGTGCAATCTCGTCCTTGTTCCTTAGCGCGTTTTAATGCTGTCCTAGCGGCTCGGATCAACGCTTTACCAGTAATACCATGCTCGGAAAAACTTGCTACCCCACAAGAAATCGTAATTGAGTTGAGAGTTTGATGTTTGTAGTCGATCTTCAGGTATTTAATATCATGCCGCAGTTGTTCGGCTCGCTTTTGGGCACCCTCTAAAGATATTTCCGGTAGCACCAGCAAAAACTCCTGGCCCCCGTAACGGCAAGCTATATCTGAAGAACGAATTTGGCGCGGCAAAAATAGACCGATTTCTCGCAAGAGTAAATCGCCCGCAGCACGACCAAATTGCTCATTAAATTGCTGGAAACAATCGATGTTGATCAGGATGATTCCCAAAGGCTCAGGTTTGCGATCGCAGCGTCTAATCTCTCGTTCTAGGGATTCTTCTAAGTAACGCCGATTGTAGAGCAAGGTGAGTGGATCGCGGAAACTTTGGTTTTTTAGGCTCTCTCGGAGTTTTAAGTTGCTTAGCGCTAAGCCGATCTGTTTGGCGACAATCACTGCTAGTTTTTGGGTTTCTGCAATTCGTCCCCGCTTGAGTGAACTGACATACAGCACTCCCAAGGTTTCCCCATGTACCATCATTGGCACACAAACAGTCTCAACTGCGTGGTCGTGGGGATGAATATGTTGACAAAGTAAGCTATTGTGTGTATCTTCGGCGCAATGGGTGTGACACCGCCGCAGGGCAAGACATTCATTAGGTGTAAATATTCGATCGCTGGTTAATGGTACAGCACCCCAAGAGGCGATCGCCTCCAGCAGATTTTTTGAAGAACTCAATAAATAAATTGCACCTGCTTCATTCGGGAAGAGTTGTTGCATCAACGGTCCGATTGCCGTGTATACATCTTCAGGCGAAAAACACGCTTGGAGTGAATCAATCAGTTGATCCAGCAAGGCGATATTTGAATTAGTGTGCATATTTACTGCAATAGTTTTGGTGTTGAGCTTTGAGATTTAAGTAGTGCGCCCTTACACCAGCTATTTAATTCTGGCATTGCGAATTTGTGTCGCAAACCCAAGCTTGTCACCAATAGGCCGATACACAGGCGTCCTAATGGTTTAATACACAGTTTTTATTTCTGACTCAGGAAGAAAAATAGTCTGCCGCAACAGTTGAATAACTTTTTCAACTAAAAGCCAGATTACAGCTATAGCTTCCTGAAAAAAAACACCTACTCCGCCGTACTTAGTTGCGGATTGTACCATGAATCCCCCAATCCTCCGCCTGGGTTTTAAAGGTTGTGCAACAAAGGCTGCAAGTAATCAAGCAGCGAGTCTGTTAGCCATAGCAATAACGTTGTCTCTACGCTATATTAACTAGCGATTACGTCATCTATAAGGCGGTACATAAACTCTTCATAAGCCTAACTCATCTTTCTTCCAGCCAGAAACCTCACTAGCTGAATTGCCGACAATCCTCACAGGATATCTAGAAGCTGGAAGCCCCGTCAATTTATTGCGGGGATGAAAGCGACGGCGCGGTATAAGGCGCTTATAAAGTGTTAAAATAGCTTGGTCAGAAAAGACAAAAATATCCTACCTGCGGACTGCGGGAAAGTCATGCCTTGGAAGATATCGTTCCCGTTGGGGGAGGAGTCCAGGAACCCAATATTAAGGTAGTACCTGAAACTGGGATATTGAGAGCAAATAGACAGAAAGCTCTTTAAGAATCTGCGTCTATGAGAGAGCGCAGAGTGTCAAATAAAATAGTTTGTGGAATCCTTCGGCAAAAGCAGGACGTTCTAGCTTCTTGAGCGTGCTGTAAATAGCTACATCTGGCACCCTCGCTTTTCCGGAGCGCAGACTATTGCGCGAAATTGAAGCCCGAACTTCCGATTCAAAGTAATAGCCAATAATTTGAGCATCATACTGCTTCCCCACCTCAATCAGCATCGCACGTTCCTCAATCGTTGGGTTGGTATTGTCTACAACAACTGAACTTTCCTGCTGTAGTGCTTGTTCGATAAGCTGTGTTTGCCTTCTGGAGCGATTTTTATTATTTCGCATCAAGTCTTTGCTAACCAATTCGTGAGTTGCGGCAAAATGCTGGCGAAAGAAGGTACTCTTACCAGAGGCTTGTAAACCAATAAATATGATTAACGACCTATCATTTGTGATAAGTCTATTGTTTGACATCGCTCTTCGATTATTCGTTGAAGGATTCATAAGCCCTGTTAGCATAAAAAATTATGGAGTAGTTCGCAATGGGCGATCAATACAGCGGTCGTAAATGGCAAGAGCCAGCGATTTGCCGCATTTTAGATGCAAATTTAGACCGAGCTAGAGAAGGCTTGCGAATTATTGAGGAATGGTGTCGCTTTGGTCTCAATAGCAGCCAAATGGCCTCCGAATGCAAGCAAATGCGCCAAGAATTAGCTGGTTGGCATACTGAGGAAATTCGGGCAAGTCGAGATACCCCTGGAGATACAGGTACCCAACTGACTCATCCCAAGGAAGAACAACGCTCTAGTATTGAGCAGCTATTACAGGCGAATCTGTGCCGCACTCAAGAAGCACTGCGGGTACTGGAAGAATATGGTAAGCTTTACAACCCAAATATGGGCGTGGCTTTTAAGCAGATGCGCTACCGGGTTTATACCCTGGAAACTAATTTGCTATCCTATCGCCGTCATCAGATCTTAGAGCGATCGCCTCTCTACCTTGTCACCTCAAATTCAGAAAATCTCTTCTCTACAGTAGAGGCTGCTCTCCAAGGTGGATTAACACTTTTACAGTACCGAGAAAAAAATGCAGACGATTCTGTAAAACTCTCTCATGCTCAGAAACTGCGTCAGATGTGTCATCACTATGGTGCTTTGTTTATTATGAACGACCGAGTAGATTTAGCCTTAGCGGTTGATGCAGATGGCGTTCATTTAGGGCAACAAGATGTGCCGATCGCTCTGGCGCGGCAAATACTAGGCCCACAGCGTATCATTGGTCGATCTACCACAAATCCGGACGAAATGCAACGAGCGATCGCAGAAGGTGCAGATTATATCGGCGTCGGCCCAGTTTATGAAACACCGACCAAAGCGGGAAAAGCAGCCGCAGGTCTAGAATATGTACATTACGCAGTGAAAAATGCTTCGATTCCCTGGTTTGCGATTGGAGGAATTGATCCAAGTAACATCAACGAAGTTCTCAATGCTGGTGCTAGGCGAGTAGCAATTGTCCGTGCGATTATGCAAGCAGATCAGCCTACTTTAGTTACACAATATTTCCTTTCCCAGCTTGCGCGAGAGCAAACTATGCGAAGTCTAGAAGCCCGCGTTTCTCAATCTCATGTTTAAGAACACTGATAAAATTACCCTTCAAGTTAACGGTGAATCTCGCACCTGTCCTCCTCACACTCAACTACCCCAGTTGCTAGAACAGCTAGGCTTAAATCCTCGCCTAGTTGCAGTGGAATACAATGGTGAGATTCTCCATCGACAATTTTGGTCACAAACTCAGATACATGAAGGCGACAAAATTGAGATTGTCACCATTGTCGGAGGTGGTGACGCAGGTTGGTGAGTGGGAGATGGGGAAGATTGGGGAAATGGCGAATAATGTAGGGGCGGGTTTAGAAGATAACCTGACACTAAGTACCGCCAACCTCTCGAACATTACCCGCCCTAACGATGGGGAAGATTGGGGAAATGGCGAATAATGTAGGGGCGGGTTTAGAAGATAACCTGACACTAAGTACCGCCAACCTCTCGAACATTACCCGCCCTAACGATGGGGAAGATTGGGGAAATGGCGAATAATGTAGGGGCGGGTTTAGAAGATAACCTGACACTAAGTACCGCCAACCTCTCGAACATTACCCGCCCTAACGATGGGGGAGATTGGGGAAATGGCGAATAATGTAGGGGCGGGTTTAGGAGATAACCTGACACTAAGTACCGCCAACCTCTCGAACATTACCCGCCCTAACGATGGGGGAGATGGAGGAGACGTGGGGACGAGGAGAATATTACCTAATCCCCAATCCCCATTCCCCAATCCCCATTCGGGAATCCCTCCAAGCTTTATACCCCACCACGAAGAGAGGTGGCGGTAAATTAGAAGAGGAGTCAGGGCGTGCTGGTGCTGCCCTCCCTGGTTCGGCTCTCCTCCTTAAGACTTCTGTGTTGAAAGATGTTTTGAACAACGAGAGCCACTAAAGTTTAACTCAGCTTGGACAGGACCATTTTTTATGCGTAACAAACTTTTTTCAGCATTTAAACCACTTTTGAAATCCCTGTTAGTCTTTGGGCTTGTCTTTACCCTAGTAATGGG
>JAYFMV010000059.1:0-125926 GCA_042408245.1 Potamolinea sp. | reverse complement strand
CTGAAATCGCTGAGCGCAGGATTCATTGTTTGAAGAAATGTTTCTTCCCTGCAACAGGTCGCGGCTCGGAGTATCCAATACCCAATCCAGGATAGCAACCGTGGCCGCCTTTTACTCAAGGCAAATATTTTTGTACGACCTCCCAACCGCTGAGGGAAACCCAAATAAATCCTACAAACAGAGTAATATTTGTGCCTACATGAACAGCACGAGCCCAAGGCTGTCTTGGGTTAATTTGGGTAGAACTTCCGCTGACAGCAGCACCAAAGCGACAACAGACCATCCAGCAATTAAGTGTCCTGAGTGTCCCAAACTACCGAAATGACCAAGAGTGCCGACAATCCCGATCGCCAGTAAAAGTAAGACTAAACCCACCATTACCCAGCCGATAATATAGTGTGTCAGACGTAGCCAACTTGGTTGTATCTGCTGAGATTGGCGCAGTCTGAACATACTGAGCCCGCTGATCCCTAGCAGTAAATAAGCGAAAATTGACAAGCCCATTGACCAAGCGGCTATTTTCCATAGCCAGATAAACGAGGGTAGATTCACTCTTTAGCTCACCAAAAAACGCTGTCCTCCCATGATAAAATAAGGGGTTGCCAACATTGGCAGCCCCTGGAAAACTGAGCTCATGAGCAAGCTAAACTCAGGCAATAGCAGCGAGTTTGAAAGATTCTCCGGTTACTCGGCTGGGAGTATTGACTTTTTCTACATTTTGATTATTATCAGGAGATTTGGCTACAACTCTTTGGGCTGGCTGGGGAATATAATTACCGTTTTCATCTACAGCTAAGCGCTGGCAAGGTATTGTATCTGAGAGAATTGCACTGGCCATCATACCTGTGTGAATCTCCAGAAGCGCCTCTGACATTGCTTCAAACAGTAAGCGTTGTCCAGGAAAAACCACACGCTCAAAATACCAGTTAGGAATATTTGTAATTCTAGCGATTTGAATCTGGCTAGTAGCATTTACATAGCAGCAGAGAATCTGATCTTTGTTATTAGAAGGTAGTGGATCAAGAATTTGAGCCATGATTACTGAAGTGCTTTTCACTAAAAATTGTTATTACACATTTCAAGTTAGCACCTGTGATCCCGGCTGGCTGTAAACGTGACTACCAATCAAAATTTCTACCCAATTGCTTGATCAAGCTTCCAACTGTATAAAATGGCTATTTTTTTTATTATTGCTCTTGTGGAGCAAGATTATAGATTTTTAGGCAAAAATACTGGCTTGCACTGGCTCTATGTAGGCCAGTGCTCTTATGGCTCACTCTCTGCTTGTTTTGACTTATTTCAAAAAAATTACCACACAGTTGAGAGAAGTCGTTAATCTTGTTAAAGTTAAGTTATGTGAAAACTACTCTCAGAATTCGACGAAAGCTGGGTCAGTGCGACAGCCAAGGGAAAAATTATTTGAAAAATTCCCAAGGTTGTGGTAAAGCTCACTATGAGTTTTAAAGCAAAACACTTATAAAAAAGAACATCCCCATGCAACAGAAAATTCTCTACGTTCGCCTCCCCTGCAACCCAATCTTTCCGATTGGCGTTGTCTACCTATCAGATCACGTCCACAAACTATTCCCAGATGTCCAACAGCGCATCTTTGACTTAGGGACTGTCCCTCCCCTAGATTTTGCCAAAGCACTAGACACCTGTATAGACGAGTTTAAACCAACTTTGTTGGTATACTCCTGGCGCGATATACAAATTTATGCACCAGTAGGAGGAAGAGGTGGTAATCCCTTACAAAACGCCTTCGAGTTCTACTATGCTAAAAACCCCTTGATCAAGTTACGCGGGGCCTTGGGAGGTTTGCGTTTAGCCACATCTTACTATACAGAACTTTGGCGTAACCAAAGCTTAATTACACGCGGACTAAAACGTGCTCAAAAATACAACACAGAAGCTCGTACCATTGTCGGTGGAGGAGCTGTAAGTGTATTTTATGAACAGTTGCAGAATAAGCTACCAACAGGAACCATTGTATCTATTGGCGAAGGGGAAGCACTACTAGAAAAAATTCTGCGGGGAGAAGATTTTCGGGATGAGCGCTGTTATGTTGTGGGAGAGACTTCGCCACGCGATCGCCTGATTCATGAGTGGCCAACTCCCATTGAAAAAAGCGCCTGTAACTACGACTATATCAACAGCATTTGGCCGGAATTTCAATATTACCTACAAGACCAAGATTTTTACATTGGTGTTCAAACCAAACGTGGTTGTCCCCACAACTGTTGCTACTGTGTATATACAGTAGTGGAAGGTAAACAAGTCCGGATTAATCCTGCCGAGGAAGTTGTGGCAGAAATGCGCCAACTTTATGACAAAGGAATTCGTAATTTCTGGTTTACCGATGCTCAGTTTATCCCTGCTCGTAAATTTATCGATGATGCCATTGAATTGTTGCAAAAAATCGTCGATTCCGGTATGACTGATATTCACTGGGCCGCATATATTCGGGCGGATAATCTCACACCGGAACTATGCGACTTGATGGCAAAAACCGGGATGAATTACTTTGAGATCGGTATCACCAGCGGTTCACAGGAACTGGTAAGGAAGATGCGAATGGGTTACAATCTACGGACAGTTTTAGCAAATTGTCGTGATTTGAAAGCAGCAGGTTTTAATGATTTAGTTTCGGTTAACTATTCATTTAATGTCATTGACGAACGACCGGAAACCATTCGCCAGACTATTGCTTATCACCGGGAATTAGAGCGAATATTTGGTGCAGATAAAGTTGAACCTGCTATTTTCTTTATCGGACTACAGCCGCATACTCACCTAGAAGAATACGCTTTTGAGAATAACATCATCAATCGCGATTATGACCCGATGAGTTTGATGCCTTGGACAGCCAAGAAGCTATTATGGAATCCAGAGCCTTTAGGTTCATTTTTTGGTGAAGTTTGTCTTCAAGCTTGGCGACAAAATCCTAATGACTTTGGACGGGAAGTGATGAAAATTCTGGAAGAAAAATTGGGTTGTGCTGACTTGGAAGAAGCGCTAACTGCTCCCATTGAAACCAAGCCAAAACAACTTGTTGCGGCTACTTAGTTGTTGGTTGTACAGCCCTACGGGCATGAAAACAGTTATTGGTTATTAGTTGTTGGTTATTGCCAGACAACTAATAACATAGACGCTTTCATTGCCTTACCGAAGCAAACAACAAATAACAAATAACAAATAACAAATAACTAACCATGCTGGAAGGTTCGATTTTACAACAATTAGAAACAGCCCATAGAGGAGGCAAAAGACCTCTAAATTTTGGGGTTTATTACAAAAATACTCTTGTTGCTCTGTGTCATGCTCTAGAAGACTTTATCCTAGAGTCTGACAGTTCACCCCTGATGATTACAGCCTTCCAGCGAGGAAAGTGGTACTTGGAAGAAGCCGAACGCTACGGAGACTTAGCCCAAAAGTCATCTCAAGTGGTGATTATGGCATCTCCCGATGCTGGCTTTGGTGAACATCCCACCAGCCAACGGGAGAATGTAGCACTGGTGAGCCTGGAACCCTCAGATCCAGTAGCTCAAGAATGGCATTTGATGATTTTATCGGAAACATACACAGCAATGGTGTTATGTCAAGAGTTGTCAGCAACTGATTATGGTGCGAACGGAATACCAGAAAATGACCTAGAGCGCAAGTTTTACGGTTTCTGGACATTCGAGCCAGAGTTGGTGCGGGAGACAGTGGAATTAGCGATCGCCCACAGTGCTAATTACAATCGCGACTTGGCAAAAGCCTTAACAGCACAAGTAGAGAAGATTACCAACGCTTTTGGCAACAAACAAAGAGATGATATTGGAATAGTGGTGTCTCGCGTAGTGGATTATCTCCATCACAGCCAAGAAGACATCTCCCACCTGAACAACAGCCAACTGATTGGGGCGCCAATCCACGAACAGGATTTGGGTGAAAACCTGGTTTCTAGCGAGATGCAGGCATTCTTACGCATGGCGCAGATGATCGATCAGGCCGATGTAACGAATCCATTGGCGGCGCCTGAAGTAGCCGCGCTGTCGGAAGCAATGGGGCAATTGTTAGATTTACCAGCTTGGCAACTAAAGCGTCTGCGTCTTGCTGGTTTGCTACATGGGTTGGTTCCCGCCTTGGGGAGTGCTGTTAACATGACCAAAGATGCAGATCCGAGTTGTCCCCTAATGCCAGGAGTACAAGCCTTACGGGCGATGCCACAATTACGGGCGATCGCACAAATTATCACTCACCAAACCGAGAAATGGAATGGAACCGGCTTCCCAGCAGAATTAGCTTATGATGCCATCCCCCTAGAGTCGAGAATTTTGAGACTGACGACGGATTTTCAGCGCCGAGTCAGAGAGTTGGGGATGTTGCAGGAAAGGGAAGAAGCCTTATCCCAAGCCTTGGCTGAATTTCAGGCTCAAGCCGGTGAAGTTTTTGACCCCAAATTAGTGGAAGCCTTAGCTTTACTGGTGATGGGGATGCAACAGGGCATGAGTTTGCACTTCAATCAACCTAAAATTGCAGCAGGAATGTGGTTACTCGACTCCGGCCCAGAACAGGAAGCGAAATTGGGTACTTCTTCCAGAAAGGTTTAAGCTAGCTAAGACAATTTGCAAATTTAAAAAAGCCCCTCTTAATAAGGGGGGTTGGGGGATCAAACTGATGGAAATCGAGGCAATTAGAGCAGGTAAAATCAAGCAGCTAGCGGGAGCAGATTTAGAAGATGAAGACTTTTCTATGTGCCAACTAGAGCGTATTAATCTTGCTGGTGCAAACTTGGTAGGAACCAATTTTTCTGGCTCTAATCTCAATGGTGCTCGTTTCGATGGTGCTAACCTTGTTGGTGCGAAATTAGCATTAGCTGACTTGCGGGCAAATTTTTTGGGAGCGAACTTGATGCAAGCTGACCTGACAAGTGCAGACTTGCGCGGTAGCAATCTTCGAGGCGCTAATTTGATGGGAGCAAAGCTTTCTAAAGCAACTTTTACTGGTGCTTTTTTAAGTGGTGCTAATTTGATGGGAGTTAGCTTGCAGGGCGTAGATTTGCGGGGCGCTGATTTGCGTGGTGCTAACTTGAATGGCGCGAATTTAAAAGGGGCAAATTTGTCGGGAGCGGATTTACAAGGGGCTAGTTTGAGTGAGGTGAATCTGGAGGAAGCAGACTTACGGGGAGCGAATTTAGCTGGGGCGAATTTAACTAGAGCTAATCTACTTTGTGCTGAGTTGGAAAATGCTAATTTGGAGGGAGTAAGTTTAACTCAAGCTTGTTTAATTGGTACTTCTGAGGCAAAGGTTATTCAGCCAATAGAAGAGGTAAAAATTCCTTTGAAGATTACTGAAATTGAGCATGCTGTAAACAAGCAAGAGTAGATTGTCGGGTGGTCGGGAACACTTAGGTTTTTAAGTGCTGACTCTTGAAGTTGTCAAAAAAAATATTTTTGAAGCGGAAAGTTTGCTCAATGAAAGTCAGAACTGCTACCCCGGATGACATCCCATTGATTTTCTCATTCATTCAGAAAAAAGCAGAGTTTGATCGAAACATTGGTGCGTTTTCCGGTGTGCTGCGAACAAGCCAAGAAAAAATACACAAAACCATTTTTGGAGCCATTCCTTTTTCTTACGTTGTGTTTTCAGAAATTTCAGCGCGTGAAGTCGGATTTGCACTGTACGGATTTAGATACTCATCATTTTCAGGACAACCTAGCATTTGGCTCGATGATTTGTATGTGGATGAAGAGATGAGGAGTCAGGGAGCAGGAGCGTCATTGATGAGTTATTTGGCTCAAGTTGCCAAGGAAAATGACTGTACTCATCTTGCTTGGAATGCTGATGATCGTAATGTTCGCGGCTTAAGTTTTTATCATCGGTTAGGTGCAAAAATCACCCAACAGATAGGGAATAGATGTTTTTTAGAATGGATTCCATAATGACAATGAAGACTCGTAGCTTTACAGTGATTCTTTACAAAGAAGATGATATGTACATAGCTGAGTGTCCAGAAGTAGGCACAGTAGATCAAGGAGAAACAATCGAGCAGACGATCGCTGGTCTGAAAGAAGCAACGCGGCTCTATCTAGAGGAATTTACCTTAGCTGAAACATCTCCCAGATATGTGACCAGCATTGAGATTAGTTATGCCTAGATTGCCAAGAATTTCAAGTAGGGAAGCAATTCGGACGCTGGAACATTTAGGGTTTGAGCAAGTTCGACAAACCGGCTGTCATGTTGTGATGAAGAAGCAAACACCAAATGGCGAAATTGGCTGTGTTGTCCCAGTTCATCGGGAATTAAAAATCGGCACATTGAGCGGTATTCTCCAGCAAGCACAAGTCACACCTGAAGAGTTCATCGAGAATCTATGAGGTTGCAGTCTTAAGCTTAACTTTTGTCGCTTTCCTAGAATAAGACACCCAGATTTTCCAACTTCCCTTGCAAGATAAACTCAACGGTAGATGGCGAATTGCTCAAACACACAGGTACAATCGGCAAACAACAGGAAAGCGAAGCAACAGTGATCAGCAATGGAATTTGTATCTGACCCGCCAATTTCTGTCAAAATCAGCAAAATGGAGCAACGGGTACGGTGGCAATCTCCCCTAATAGTAGAGCGGGGAATCGATCAAACCCGGATGGTAATAGACGATCGCCAAGAGGACTCACCAGATTTCTCCTTTCTGGTGATCGGTGATACAGGTACAGGCCCCCATCACGGACACAATCCCCAACGGCAAATTGCTGAACAAATGGCTTTACACCGCGACAGCAGCCGTTTTGTGATCCACACAGGGGATGTCATTTATCTAGTTGGTTCAAGCGAGTACTACCTAGACAACTTCATCAAACCTTACTGTGAGTTTCTGGTAGGTGGTGAACAACCTGAACGTATCCCCTATGACCAAATGGTGTTCAACAAGCCATTCCTAACCGTACCTGGGAACCATGACTACTATGACCTACCCTTTGTCTATGGTTTTCTAGCCAAGACAACACTACCACTGCGCCGCCTACTCCACTTGAAACTAGACCTCAGTGTAGGCTGGCATGGCTCAGGAACAGGCAATGCTTATGCAAAGGCGTTTCTTGACTATCTGCAAGGACTTGAAGCTACAGGAGCTTTGGGGCGTCATCTAGACCTTCATTACACAGCCAAGACGAATACAGGACGTTGCTTGCGTTACGAACCTGGAAGTTTCACCCGACTACCCAACCGTTATTACAGCTTCCGTTACGGTGGGATTGACTTTTTTGCCCTCGATTCTTCTACATTTAATGAACCAGCACCTCTCCCTGCGACAAAAGAAGGACAAGCTTACCGTCGTCAGCTTGAAATTCGCCTTTCTGAGGTAGAGCAAGAAAAAACCCGCATCCTTGAAGCTTCGGACAAACTAAGCCCGGAACACCCCGACGAAGCCGAAATGCTTGATGATTATCGTACCAAGTTGGAGCAGCTAGAAGAAGTAAAGCTCGACATCAATAAACAACTAGCATTCAAGGAAACCACAGTCACTGACCTTGAACAACTTGATTGGCTACAGCAAAGGCTAATTGAATCTTGGCACACCTCTGAGGTGCGTGGACGTGTGCTCTTTTTCCACCATCCTCCTTATGTTACTGAAGCAACAAAGTGGGAACAGGGGCAAACTTTGGCGATTCGTCAGCGTCTACGTCGAGTTTTAGATGCTGTGTCTAAATCTGTAGGTTCACTGGCCCAAGGCCGTCCTCTAGTAGATTTGGTGTTGTGTGGTCACGCTCACTGCTTGGAACATTTGCATACAGGTGACACTGGACATGCTGACTCAAATATTAACTGGATTGTCTGCGGTGGAAGTGGTTATAGCCTTCGTCGTCAGCGAGACGAGGGGCCAGATTTGCTGGAAACTTTGGGGGAGATTGAGGATGGAAAAGAGCGTGTAGTTGCGCGATCTAAGCTTTTTGTTGGTCGTCACGGTCAAGGTTTACAAAAGCGACGACCTTACTCATTTTTAAGGATTGATGTCCAGGATGGAACACCACCTAAGTTTCTTGTTCGACCTTTGATTGCTGAACGGTCTAAGCGACAGTGGCATTATAGCGAGATGGAACCTTTTTTGATTTAGTTATTAGTTATTAGTTATTTGTTGTTGGTTGTACAGCCCTGCGGGCATGAAAACGGTTGTTGGTTGTTGGTTGTTTGTAGGTTGGCAGGATAGCGTTGTTTAATAATTACTGCCCAATATGAGGAGAGGGCGAGTGCGTGAAGATGAGAAACTGGTTAGGGTCAGGCGTTATAGCGCTACGCGCATACATTAGGACGGTTCTTGAAAGCTGCCTCTACACATTTTCGTACAGTTTCAAATTCTTTCAGTTTTTGTTTCATCCATGTTTTTAAAACAGCCCACCAGTTCTCTATTTTATTTAAATCGGGCGAGGCATGGTGGTATAGCAGTACAACTATAGATTAGGATATTCTTTTTTTGAGCTTATCTCATCTTTTTGCTGGGGTTAGTGGGAATTAAAATGTCCTAATCTCAACCCATAGTGCTATAAATACCAGATTTAAGCTCATAACATCTTGCTCCTTTTAAGTTATACCCATAGGGATCAAACCTGACCAAAACCAGTTTTTCATCTTCACGAACCCGCCCTCATCATAGTGATAACTGACTCTTTCTCATCCAAAAAGCCAGAACTCCCAAAAATAACAATCCCATCCCTCCAGCAATGGGATTACCATCAACTCCAGTAATCCAAGGGGAAACTTTGTCAGAATATTGCACCAATTTTCCTACATTCAGAATGTAATATCCCCAAACAAGTCCAGCGTGTAAACCAATTGGTAAACCCAGTAGTCCCCCAGAGGAACGCTTCGCCCAAACCAGGGTTAATCCTAACAACAACAAAGCAGGAAATCCAGGGAAGGAACGAATAATTTCACCTAAAGGTTTGAGAAAATGCGACACTGCAAATACACTCGCATCTGCCCAAAGTGATGTCTTCTGACTATAATCCCTTTCCAATTCATCTAACAGCCATCCCCGAAAGACAAATTCTTCTGCCAAGCCAATCCCCAAAGCGCTGAAAAATCCTTCTAAAATTATGCGTGGTAATATTGGCTGAGGTGTCTGGAAATTTACCCAACCTAGTAAACCTTCCAAGCCAAACAAACCAAAGGTAAATAACAAACCAATACTCAAACCTTTCAGCAGGTAAAAAGCATTTTGCCTCCCACCTCCTAAACCATAACTTTTCCGTAATTGGGATTGTTGATAAACTTGCTTTCGCCACCAGCGCAACAAAATCAAAAATTCCCCAAATAATAGTCCCATCGTCAGGATAGTGACTAAATTGGGGTCGCGACCTAAGAGATAAATTGGTGCCGCTAGGGGTAGCCAAAATACTACCAAAGTCAGCAAAAAAATTCCCAGCCGTAAGGGTGCTGGGTAGTCAGCTAATTTCGCAAAGTTAGGTTTCAAAAAGCTTGTTTTGAGTTTGTATTTAATCAGTTATTCGTCAGGCTCAATTGTGCTGCTTAAGCCGTGGTTCTTCAAGGTTTCACAGTAAAATTCGGCGTGCTCTTGGGCACAGGTAATTACTAATGCAAGTCCAGACATATGGGCTTCCATCATGATGCTGACAGCTTGAGGTTGAGTCAAACTTGCTACCGTCGCCATCAATGTTTGCACGACATACTCCATAGGGTTGAAGTCATCGTTATGAAGCAATACGCGATAGCGAGGCGCGATTTTACGAACTGTTGAACGCTTCTCAATGGTTTCTACAGACACTGCTCTTCTCTCTTTAGTTCAGATGTTGACACTGATTTGCAGTCGTACAATTAGCCATTTTAGCATTGGCTTTACATTACTCAACATTATTCCTCAGTCATAAGTCTCAAGAAGGATTTGAGGTTGCAAAAGGTGAAAATCTTGAAAGTGCGACGCTTGAGAGCATTTTAGTTACAATGATAAAGTTAACATTATTTAATATTTCTTCTTGTGAGTACACAGGCAGTCCCAGGAACTTACTGGCAGTGGCGCGGACAATCTATCTACTATGTACAAGCTGGCATAAAGCGACCAGGACGCCCACCCTTATTATTAATTCACGGTTTTGGGGCATCTACAGACCACTGGCGCAAAAATATTGCTGAACTGAAAAACGATTTTGAGGTTTGGGCAATTGACCTCTTGGGGTTTGGACGTTCTGCAAAACCTGATTGGCAGTATGGCGGCGATTTGTGGCGAGACCAGTTAACTGAGTTTATCACCAATGTCATCGGTGAGCCAGTTGTCTTGGCGGGAAACTCTTTAGGTGGCTATTCGGCGTTGTGTGTAGCTTCCCAGCGTCCAGCAGCAGCTATAGGTCTAGTATTGGTCAATAGTGCTGGGCCATTCACGGATACGAAAGTACCCACTCAACCCAATCCTCTGCAAAAATTCGTCGGTGACTTCACTAGGTCAGTTTTGCTGCAACCTTGGGCAAGTTTTCTCTTGTTCCAGTATGTGCGGCAACCCTCGATGATTCGCAAAACCCTGGAAAAAGTTTATCTCGACAAAAGTGCAGTTACAGACCAGTTGGTAGAAGAAATTTATCAGCCATCCTGCGATCCCGGTGCTCGGACAGTTTTTGCTTCAGTCTTCAAATCGCCCCAAGGGGAAAAAATTGATGTACTTTTAAAGCAGTTGTCCTGTCCATTGTTGCTGCTTTGGGGAGAAGCTGATCCCTGGATGCGATCTGCGCTTCGCGGTGCACAGTTTCGTCAATACTATCCTCAGCTTACAGAACATTATCTCCAAGCTGGGCACTGTCCCCATGACGAAGTTCCTCAACAAGTAAACGCAATTTTGCGCGACTGGGCCTTGTCAATAGCTGACTATTCAGTGGTAGGGTCAAAAAAACTGATGGAATGATTAAGAAATTCTGTTGATCAAGTACGCAACTTCCGTACTACAACTGAAAGTAAGGATTAATAGCAAGGGTAATCGGTAATGGGTAATATTCTCCCTGTCTCCTTCTGCGTCCCCGCGTCTACCCATCTCCTCAATCCCCAAACCACAAGTTTAAGCGCGGGAGGTCTAGATTGCTGACTGATTCACATTTTGTTACAAAGTATAAAGAACTCTCGTGGATGCACAACGGTATGTTTGGTGGCTTCACCGGTACAAAAAATCCATCTAGCACCGATTGGGGAGAGCAAATGCTCAATACAGTCGCAAGCAAGACTATTCGCCACCTATTTACTCAAAGCGAGTCAGTAGAGGTGTCGGTGCGCTGCTTTCCCTCCAGTAAATTGTTGCAGGGCAGCATCGATAATTTTAAAATGAGCGGCCGTGGCTTGGTGATGCGTCGGGAATTCAGAGCCGAGGAGGTTTCGTTTGAAACAGATGCTGTCTCCCTTGACTTTGGCTCGGTTCTCAAAGGACAAATTCAGCTTAAGCAACCTACCCAGGCGATCGCCCAAGTCGTGCTCACAGAAGACGACATCAACCAATCCTTCAAAGCCGAACTGGTGAGAAAGCGACTGGAAAATCTCACTAACCCAGGTTTAACCGATTTATCTGGCGGAGATCCAGTTTCCTTTACCGACGTACAAGTACAATTACAGCCCAACAACCGCGTGCGACTGTTTGCCAAGGCTAATTTACCAAATCTGGGTTTAGTACCAGTTAGTTTGTCATGTACCTTAACAGTTGAGCGTCGTCGGCGCATTCTTTTTGAAGAACCCAAATTTGAAGCTGATGTCGTCCCGGAGGATTTACGGGACATTTCCCAGATTCTGACAGATGCACTCGCTGAGATTTTGAATAATATGGTGGATCTGGATCGTTTCAATTTGGATGGTGTCACGTTGCGAGTCAATCGCCTGGAAACTCAGGGGAAAAAGCTCGTTTTCAGTGGCTACGCCCAAATCGATCACGTTCCTAATAATCCTTAAATCCATATCACAAAAAGTGCAGAATGTCAATAAGCGCTCTATTTTTATTGGGAGGAGTAGTCATGTGGCCTCTCCTGGCCTTCTCCATCCTGGCGATCGCCTTAATTTTAGAGCGCATTATCTTTTGGCAGCGAATTACCAAGCGCCAAAAGCTGATAATTAGGGAAGTACTTAGACTCTATCAACAAGACCCAGCAGCAGCATTTTACAAGTTAGAACAAAACAGTGACTTACCGATGACGCGAATTTTTCTCGCGGCCTTGGAACTGGAACAACCCACCCCAGAAGAATTTCGACTAGCGCTAGAAAGTGCGGCCCAAGCAGAATTACCAATACTAAATCGTTTCAGCACAGTATTTGACACAGTAATCAACGTTTCGCCCTTATTGGGGCTTTTGGGGACAATTCTCGGCTTAATGGAAGCCTTTGGGGGACTAAAGATTGGTGATGTTGGTGGTAGCAAAACTGCTGCCATTGCAGGAGGAATCAGCGAGGCATTAATATCTACCGTAGGTGGTTTGTGTGTGGCAATTTTTACGCTACTTTTTGCCAACACATTTCGTGGGCTTTATCGGCGTCAACTAGCATCGATTCAGGAATATGGCGGTAAGCTGGAATTAATTTACCGTCGGTATTATGAGCGTGGAAAATTTCCTTATCCTGGGGTACACAAGCCAGAGTGATCAAAGCAGGAATGGGATGGGTTGATTCCCTTCAATATACTTGGGTGCTTAGGCAAAGATTTTCTGGGTTTTGGCGTTATGGTCTATTAGATTTGAACCGTAGATTAACGCAGGTAGTTTTTGGATAGGGATGCTTTGAGTTTGGTGGGAACTATTGGGGTGTTATAGTGTCTGAATCTGGATGCAAGTATTCTTGCTTCGGCTATTTCTTGGAGAGAGGAATAATATGTTTTTTTAACGCAGAGAGCGCAGAGAGGAGACGCAGAGAAACGCGGAGGTTTTTGAATCATTCCGAGAGGGAAATGAGATAAAAAGCCAAATGGCAAGCTGAAGTAGTAGAGATAGAAAATCGGTAAATACAAGTGCGTTCTGTAATTGCATACCGATAAACATCAATGATTTGTTAAAAATTGTTGGGTGAACTGATTTTACCAGATTCCTGGAAGCTAGCATCTGAATTTAGTGTGAGGTTGGAAATTACATGAAAGTTTTACTTCTATATCCCCTATTTCCTAAAAGTTTTTGGTCTTTTGAGAAAACTTTGGAATTGTTAGGCCGTAAAGCGATGTTACCACCGTTGGGTTTAGTAACTGTCGCCGCAATTTTGCCTCAAGAATGGGAATTTAAATTAGTAGATAGGAATGTAGGTGAGATAACTGAGGAAGAATGGGCTTGGGCCGATGTCGTCATTCTCTCAGCAATGATTGTGCAAAAGGAAGATTTCCTCAAGCAAATTCAGGAAGCCAAACGACGTGGAAAAGCTGTTGCTGTAGGTGGCCCTTATCCAACTGCTTTACCTCATGAAGCCGAAAAAGCTGGAGCAGACTACTTAATTTTGGATGAAGGAGAAATCACTTTACCACTATTTGTAGAAGCGATTCAAAAAGGCGAAACTAGCGGAATTTTCCGTTCTGGGGGAGAGAAGCCAGATGTTACCGGTACACCAATTCCTCGTTTTGATTTGCTAGATTTTGAGGCTTATTCGGAAATGTCGGTGCAGTTTTCGCGCGGCTGTCCATTTCAATGCGAATTCTGCGACATTATTGTACTTTACGGACGCAAACCTCGCACCAAAGCACCAGCACAAATTATAGCAGAATTAGAACGCCTTCATGAGTTAGGTTGGCGACGCAGTATTTTCATGGTGGATGACAATTTCATTGGCAACAAACGCAATGTTAAGTTGTTCATGAAGGAATTACAACCCTGGATGGTTGAACATCAATATCCCTTCTCATTTGCCACAGAAGCATCAGTTGATTTGGCCAAAGACCAAGAACTGTTGGATATGATGGTTCAGTGTAATTTTGGGGCAGTATTTTTAGGAATTGAAACACCAGATGAGGAGAGTTTAGCCCTAACTCAGAAGTTCCAAAATACGCGAGACTCGTTGAGTGATGCTGTTCATACTATTACTCGTTCAGGATTGCGAGTGATGGCAGGATTTATTATTGGTTTTGATGGAGAAAAAGCGGGTGCCGGTTCGCGTATTGTTCAGTTTGTAGAAAAAACAGCAATTCCTACAGCAATCTTCAGTATGTTGCAAGCTTTACCTGATACAGCATTGTGGCATCGATTAAAGAAAGAAGGACGGATGCGAGGTGAATCAGCTAATATTAATCAGACAACTTTGATGAACTTTGTGCCAACTCGTCCTTTAGAAGAAATTGCTCGTGAATATGTCGATGCATTTTGGACATTGTACGACCCAGAAAAGTTTTTAGACCGCGCTTATCGTCACTATCGCTTATTAGGAGAGGCAACTTATCCTAATAAAGGAAAGCGTACTAAGAAGCAAGTGGATTTGATAGTAATTCGGGCGTTACTAACAATTTGTTGGCGACAAGGTGTGTTGAGAAAGACTCGTTTCCAGTTTTGGCGCAACTTGTTGAGTATGTATCGACACAATCCCGGAGGATTGAGTAGTTATTTGGGTGTTTGCGCTCAAATTGAGCATTTCTTAGAGTATCGTCAAATAGTTAAAGAGCAGATTGAAACGCAATTAGCAGCGTTTTTGGCAGAGGAAGCGAAATTGAAAGAACTTGCAGAAGAACCTCAAAGTCCTGTGAAAATAAGCGCTTAAAATTGACAGATTGCATCCTATACAGGTTACTACAGTAGAACACCATTCTTGGTGTCCCAAAACCCACCAGGGGTTCAAACCCCTGGCTAATAGTCCAAGTCCTCTTAAGAGGACTAAATAAGCTGTTCGTTATCTAGTTTTACAGGGCAATTTAAGGCAGCAAACGGTTTCAGATGCTAAATTATCAAATTTAGATGCGCGTCAGCTTATTTCGCTCAAAATGCTTTCAGTCCTCTTTAGAGGACTTAAGCTATAAGCCAGGGAATTAATTCCCTGGTGGACGACGCAACCGATGCAAAATGTTAGTCGCCAATTTTGTAGGTTTGGTCGAAGTAATGAGACACAGCATTTCTGTATTTGTTGGGTAAAGCGACAGCATGACTCAACCTACTAGCTAATACCAATTAGCCTTGATATTGCCTTCAATTTTAGGTAAGATTTTATCCTTATGTGCGTGTGGACTCAGATTTTGTTGAGTGTCCAAAATCCCTTTTGATTCAGGAACAAATTCAAAAAACGATTGAATATGCTCGTGCAATTTGTGCAGAAAAAGGAGCTAGTTCCAAAGAATGTGCTGTCGCTTGGGATGAAGTCGAAGAATTGCAAGCAGAAGCGGCTCATCAGCAAGCTAAACAGCAAAATTCCGAAAAAACTGCTTTCCAGGAATACTGTGAAGAAAATCCAGATGCACTCGAAAGCAGAATTTATGACACTTAACGTCGATTGCTAAGGAAACTGATTAGATTAGGTAAAAAATGCTTAGACTAACAGAATGCTAGTCTAAGCAACCATGAAAACTGATTCTATATTTTATCGCTTATTTCAAACCTTTCCTGGTACTTTTTTTGAACTGTTCAATCGTCAGGCTTCTGAAGCTAGTGCTTATGAGTTTGCTAGTGTTGAATTGAAACAAACAGCTTTTCGTATTGATGGGATATTTCTTCCAGTTCCCAATCTCCAGGAAAAACCGATTTATTTCCTAGAGGTTCAATTTCAAAAAGATCCAGAGTTTTACGCTCGTTTTTTCAGTGAGATTTTTCTTTATCTGCGTTTATATTCACCAAGTAAGGCTTGGCGATCAGTAGTTGTGTTTGCTAAACGTAGCCTAGAACCGACTGAAATAGAGCCATATCAGGTTTTACTCTTAAGTTCACAAGTGACTCGTTTGTACTTGAATGAATTAGGGGATGCTGCTGAACAATCCTTGGGAGTTGGCATGATAAAGTTAGTCGTGGAAACGAAAAAGCGGACTCCTGAATTAGTCCGACGATTGGTTGGCAAAGCACAGCAAGAACTGGCAGATGAAATCGTTCAACGGGAAGTGCTAGATTTGATAGAGACGATTGTGTTGTATAAATTGCCCAAGATCAGTCGTCAGGAGTTAGCTAGGATGTTTGGACTCAATGAGCTGAAAAAGACAAGGTACTATCAGGAAGTGCGGGAGGAAGTCCGGGAGGAACTTACCCAGGAAGTGCGGGAGGAAGTCACCCAAGAAGTTCAAAAGGAAAAGGCTCTAGGGTTGATTATGCGTCAACTTCTTCGCCGTATCGGAACAGTTAATCCTCAATTGCAGCAGCGAATTCATCAATTATCTGTTGTTCAGTTAGAAAATTTAGCTGAAGCATTGCTAGACTTTTCCACTGAAGCAGATTTAGTGGTTTGGCTGGAAAATGTCTCAAATCAGCCTGATTCAGAAGCTTAGCGAATGAGACACTTTCTCATATTAAATCAGGAGCACTGCGTACCAGAATCACAGTGCTCTTCACACCTCGTGCGATCGCTTCGGGAATATTCCCATTCACCACCTGCTGTAATAATCCCTCACGACTTGCTCCTAAAACCACCACATCGCACTGCTGAGTATCAGCTAGACGCATGACAGCATCAGCAACAGAATAAGAACGTACAGGAATCGCAGCAACGTTTGTATTTAGTTTTTGACTAAGAAAGTACGCGGCCCCCTCCAATCCCGCTGTATCGGGGATGAGTTGAGAAGGAGGGAAAACTTGAACTACCTGGAGTTTTGGTGTAACCGCAAGACTTGCCAAAGCAGGTAACAGTTGCAGTGCATAATTAGAATTGGGACCGCCTGCAACTGGTACTAACCAACGGTGCCAAGCTACAGGTAAAGGACAAGCAGCAACACTTGTTCCATCCCCTTGTTTCTCATCTCTGTGTCCTAGTTTCACCAAAACTAAATCGCATGGAGCAAGTCTGATCAGCGTATCAACAGTATTGCCAAAAACGCGACCGGGTGTCATGGCTGATTCAGCTTTCCAACCCATAAAAATTAGATTAATATGTCGCTCCTTGATTGTCTCTAAAATCGCTTGCGCCGTATCATGAGAAGCCCTAATCTGTGTATGGACAGGGATTCCCCAATCTCTCCCCAATTTTTCCGCCATACGTAGCAAGCGACGACTTTTAGTAATTTTTACCTCAGTACGAGCGGGATTGTTACTACGGGAGACGGGGATAACTT
The DNA here is from genome assembly GCA_042408245.1 of Potamolinea sp. Lineage (GTDB taxonomy): Bacteria > Cyanobacteriota > Cyanobacteriia > Cyanobacteriales > Coleofasciculaceae > Potamolinea. The sequence goes on along the minus strand of JAYFMV010000059.1, from coordinate 108,764 downwards.
GCAAACATTCAATTTCATAATCGCGATCGCGTGCAATAGCTGCCGCTAATTGCAATAATACTGGTGCTGTTTGAGGATTAGCTAGGGGAACCAAGAGACGGCCTTTCCCTAGTTGCGGGGCACGAGTTTGATACACTACATAGGAAGGTTCAGGGCGTGGGCCAATTTGGTCAGTTTCACCACTTAATTTGTCAGCTTCGGCGCGAATAATATCAGCACGAGTGATAATTCCTACTAACTTGCGACCTTCAGTAACTGGTAATCGGCTAATTTGGTAACGGTTGAGTAGATAAAGAACCTGACTTAAGGAATCGGTTGGTATAACTGTGACCGGTTCCTGGGTCATGATTTCTGCAAGGATGCTATCCCCCACTAGCTGACGTTGGGTTGCATTGGCCAGGTCTGTTTGAGTGATAATACCTACCAATTGAGCGTCATCTACCACCGGAAAACCGCGATGGTGGGAACGGGAAAAAGCCTGAACTGCTTCATCTAGGGTCATCTTACTAGAGAGAGTTTCTACCCTACTCTGCATCAAGTCAGATGCTGTCAACCCAGCTAAGGAAGTCTTTTGGGCTGCTTGTGTGGGTAAAGTATAGCCTTTCAATTCCAGGAGACGCTGATAAAGTGACCCTTTTGCCAACTGATCGGCAATCATATAGGAAATCACACAAGAAATCATCAAAGGCAGCACCAGATTGAAATTGGTTGTCATCTCAAAGACGATGACAATTGCTGTCATTGGCACTTTGGAGACAGCGCTAAAAAATGACCCCATACCCGCTAAAGCGTAGCTAGTGGGCCAACTCAATCCCAGTACATGATATTCCCCGACACCTACTAAGTAGCCAAGGGCCGCACCTAAGACTAGAGAAGGGTGAAACAGTCCTCCAGGAGCACCGGAACCATAGGAAACTAGAGTAAGTATAAAATAGGCGATAAAAGCAACACCTGTAAATTGCCAACTTGCTTTACCTGTAATCAACAACTCTCGTAAACCATTGTTATCACGGAAGGAATCCGGTAGCAGGGCCACAGTACAGCCACAAATCATGCCAGCTAAGCCAATACGCACAGGTAGACTGAAGTTGAGGCGATCGTAGAGGGAAAGACTGGCCAGCAATCCTTGATTGAACAAAGCACCCAACAACCCAGATAAGACACCTAAAAGCACATAAAAGGGAATTTCTGGCGCCGTGAAGCTGCTATGAAGGTCAGTTAGTTGCAAATTGAGCTCCAGAGATCGCCCACCCAATACCCGCGAGACTACCGCACCAATGAAGCAAGAAAGAATTGCAGTACCCAAGGTTAGGTTAGAAAGGTCGCGCAGCAATTCTTCAATAACAAAAAGAATACCAGCCAAAGGAGCATTAAAACCAGCCGCTAACCCAGCACCCGCACCCGCTGCAATCATTTGGCGTCGATGATCGGGAGAAGTTGGCACCCAATGACTCAATTGTGCTGCTAATGCTGCACCAATGTGTACAGTTGGCCCTTGCCGTCCCAATGTTAGGCCAGCAGATAGTGATAAAATGCTTGTCACTAATTTGACTAAAGCCAGCCGTAAATTGAGGACGATGGGAAACCCAGCTAGTGCACCTTTGATTTGCGGAATTCCACTACCCGTTGCTTCTGGTTCTAGACGTTCAATTATCAGCCCACAAAGTAATCCTAAAGAGAGTCCAATAATTGGTAAGACGAAGATAGCAGGTAGCAGGTTAGATGCGTGAACGCGCCATGAACCTAACCAACCGGCACTGTTTTTAAGAAATACGGCTGATAGTCCAGATACTAATCCAATTAGACAGGCTTCGGCGATAGCTAGTCGTCTTCTTGGTAATAGCCATTGACGAAAGCGCTTGGGAAGAGAGACAGGCAAAATTGCCATTTGTTACTTGTTAAAAGTTGTTTGTTATGGTTAGAAATCAGATCCCCGACTTCTTAGAGAAGTCGGGGATCTACGCTTCACAAATCATTTAGGAATGCTATATTACCTATAACCCATGACTTATTAACCTACAAAAAAAACTAACTTCTGCCTGTAGTGGAAATTCCGTGAACAATTAAAGAAGGAGTATAACAAGGGCCATTCCAATCAGCATCATCTCCTAGTGTTATTAATTGCTTGAGCACTGTATAAACATTCCCTGAAATCATCGTGTCTTTAACTCGCCCAATAATCTGTCCATTCTGAACACGGTAACCCAGCTCAACGTTAACAGAAAAATCACCAGAGATATCAGCACCGCCCCCTAACAATTGGTCTACGACCAAACCCTCATCCAATTGTCCAATCAAATCACCGAGAGAACCCTTACCCGGTTGAACTAGGAAATTCACCAAACCAGGAGTTGGATAGCTACCCATACCAGGACGAAAGCCATTACCAGTAGTACCAGTACCTAGTAATCTTCCAGTAGTGCGATCGCTATAAAAATGCTGCAATCGCCCATCTCGAATAAACATGAAAGGTTGCGTACTCGTACCTTCATCATCAAAAGGACAACTGTAAGGGCCAGCATCCGGTTGCTGAGAAATAGTCAAACTTTCTGACATTACTATCTCATTGAGGCGATTACTCCAAGGAGAAGCCCCTTCCAATACCCGTTTACCATTCAAAGCAGCTTGTACAGTATCCCAAAGCAAATCTGCTGCTTTAGCAGTCAACAAAACCGGTACACGACTAGCAGGAGGGGAAACATTTTCTTTTGCCCAATTGAGGCGTTGTAAAACTTGTTGAACCACCTTTTCAGTAGTTAGCTTTCCCCGCTGAGTTTCACCATCATAGACATTCAAAAAATCATCACCCCGCACCCATTCTGCACCAATGAAACAGCTAAGAGTGGTATCAGTGTAATGACAATCCAAGCCTTGAGAATTAACTAATCGGGTTTTTTCTTCCTCACATTCCCACTGACCGGTACAGAGAACATCCGGGTATTCGTCGCGAATTTGGGCGATCGCCTCCTTACCCATTGTCACCAATTCTTCCACCGGCACAGTATTTCCCAAATCGGGATAATAATCCTTCCTAGCGTCCGCTAGTTCGATAGTTTCCGGTTCCCCTAATTGCGTCACCGCGATCGCCCGATCCACTAAATTTTGGGCTTCAACGGGGCCATAAGCAACCGCAAGTCCCGGACGGCCATCTTGCCATAGCCGTAGCGCCACCCCTTCCGATTGGCTGCTTTCTAACTGTTTGAGTCGGTTAGCTTCAAAAAAAACTGGTCTGGAAAGCGACCTTGACTGATAAACCTCTGCGTGCTGTGCCCCTGAAGATTTAGCTAACTCTAAAAGTTGTGACGCTTGCAGTGCTTCTGGTATTTCGTTATAACCCATAACTAAAACCTTTTTGTTCTTTGTCAGTTGTCAGTTGTCAGTTGTCAGTTGTCAGTTGGTAGGGGAGTTAGCGTTAGCGTTGCGGGGCGCTCTTAGCGCACAGCGGTAGCGACGTAAGGAGCGTCAGCATTTGCTTGTGAATATTTGGCTATTACCGACAATTTAACAATCGCTTTTGCTTCTCCCTTCCTGTCAGTTGTACCAATGACCAATGACCTAATGACTAATGGCACATAAGGGCGCTACTTTAACTCTTGTAATAGCCAAAATCCGGCAAAGGCTTCGGAATTTGAACTAGATTGAACAGCCAGAAAATGTACCATAGCAGCCTTTTCTTTAGCTGACTCAAAGCCTTTTGCCTCATCGATAATTTTGGGGTCTTTGATATTAGCCAAAATCCAACTATCACTAGCACCAGTTTCCAACAACAATCTAGGAAGTGGCTGATTTTCAAATCTCACGAATGCCAATTCTAAGCCTGACATCCAACCAGCCAAAGGTTTAGCTCTAGACGAAAATATAATAATTCCAGGAATACGAGTCTCAGGGGTCAGACCGATCATTGAGAGGGGAAAAGCCTCACCAAAATCAATTTCCCACTCATTCATGTCCTCAAAAGCTGAAGCTTCCAAACTCACAAACGCCCATTTCTGACCCTCCAAAGCGTCTGGTAGAGGTACAGGAGTCTGGGGTTGGTAGCGAACGAACGACGCTGCTACTGCTGAAGGATCATATCCAGGCTGATTGGGATAAAAGTCCTGTATCCGTTGTTCTATCCATCGCTCTATAGTATAAGTCCTACGGCTTGCTTGGGCGGGGATGCCTAATTCTTCACAAGCTTTGACGATCATGTTACTCATCTGACGCCGAAAGAAGCGAATTTTTTGGGGAGTTTGCTTGCTTTTAGCGATTGCTTCTTCAATTGCGGTTCGCAACCAAATGGAATTAACCTGCTGATTAGGGCAAAATTGAGCAAATTGAAACAGTTCCTCAGATGAGGAGTGATTTCCCAAAGCACTCTCGCAGATTAATACTTCCCATATCTTTTTCTGATTTTCGTCCAAAATCGGACGCGAATAAAAATCTAGTTCCCAAACAATACTCATGCCACTCAGTTACCATCCTGCTGCTTTCTTCATCATACGGGTCAGAGTGACTTAGTTTCGCCATTACAGCATTTGCTTGCTTGTTGGCTAGGATTGTTTTAGCTTCTGCTTTACCACAAAATGTAGCCATGAGTAATGATCGTACTGAAGTTTTAGCGACAAATGAGGCTTTTTATCGCGCTTTCGAGAAAAAGGACATGGAAGCGATGAGTCTTGTATGGTCACAGGGTACTGCTAGTCTTTGTATTCACCCTGGACGAAATGTACTGCGTGGTTGGAAGGATATTCGCTCATCCTGGGAGATTATCTTTAAAAATACCAACTATATTGAGGTTGAAATAGAAGTTATTTCTACAGAAATTAGTGACAATATTGCTTACTTAATTGTGATTGAAAAAGTTTTGCAAATTAGCAGTGGTAGACGTGTTCAAGCACAGTCAATAGCAACAAATATTTTTGAGCGTATGGCGTCTAAGTGGTATTTAGTTCATCACCACGGTAGCCCGTTAATTCGTTGATTAAAATTCTCCAAAAAGTATAATTTGGACTAAGCGCTCACCGTATAGTTCCTCAATATATTGGTGTAACTCAGTCAGTATTTCTGCTAATTTTTCTTGAATCATTTTTTGCATTAAATTGTGTTAAAAGCTAGGTGCACATTTGATAAGTTAATGAATTGTAGAGAGGTGACAGCGGTGGGAAAAAGTCTTCTGTCGGGTCGATGATTATGTATTTTGTCTGTCCTGTTTCCGGAACGTGAGAAACCAAGACATTCTTTTGATTTAAACTACAAATTTTGATACCTTTGTGCAGTAACCTCTTGAAAAGATATACAGTTTGAATCTTTAAAAGTTGCCGATGCTTATTTTTATCCAGATGTCGATGTAAATCAAACTGTGGTTTACTGCGAATTTCTTCTAGGCTTGGTATGTTGAAAACTCGGCAAAAATCTTCATTAAAGCCAGCTTCAGTATGTCCCAGAGTTACACCATCAGCAACTTTCTCCATAAACATAATCTGTTTAAAGAAAGAATTTGCTTGGCGTATTTGTACATGAAAATATACAGGACAAATCTGAAGTAAACTTCTTTCCTCAGCATCCAATTTTGTAGCAAACTCTTGTGTTAATTGAATAATTCGGTGAAATTGCTTTTTGACATCTTCTGCACCGAAGTAACCCTCAGAGCATTTGAGAGCTAACTTAGGACTGGGAAAAATATCTAATGTCGAATCATCCTTACCCAAAATATATATCCCCTTATTAAAAGCCTCCTGATAAGGATTGATATTGTATAAGTCTTTATTCTTTTCTAGGTCGGCAATAAAATCATGCAAAAGCGGCAGGAAATCAGTTAATTCCTCATACTTACCCAACAATTTCTCATAAGCTTCTGGATTAAAATCAATAGTAAGCTGTTCTTTTGTCAAAGTCTTGATAGATACCATAACCTGCTGCTCCTAAAATTTATACTTCCTCTGCGTCAACCTCTGCGACCTCTGCATTAAAAACAAATAATCCCTTTTTTATTGCATTGGGACTTATAGCCTGAACATTGACCTATCTGTTTATCCCCTACCTCCAGTCGAACAAATTCTCAGTTTCTTAGTCTGGATCATGCAAGAAGGCTAGCTCTAAGTTAGCACTTGCATCAAGAATACTAAGCAGCTAGGTGTAAAAAAATAAGATAAATTTGTAGGGGCGGGTTTAGGGATAAGCGTCGCTACTTTCCCAGTATCATATGTTCAAAACCCGCCCTTCCCATTTTGTGTTTATTTTCACCTACCTACTTAGCATCATTAAACAAGCTCCTTACCTTTGCTTAATTACCACCAAAGTAATATCATCAAAAACCTTTTCTTGACCAATGTGCCTCCGTACATCCTCAATTACAATTTTTCTGATTTGTTGGACTGAATGCTGATAGTTATTTCTGACCACTTCAATTAACCGATCTAATCCGTATTGCTCTTGTTTGATGTCGAAAGCATCAGTTATCCCATCCGTATATAACACAACCACATCATCTGAGTTTAACTGCACTTCTTTTTGTGCGATGAAGTCAGTGATATTCTTCTCTAAGCCAATAGGGAAACCGAGATTATTTGTATCAATTCGCTCTACTTTACCTCCCGATCTTATCACAATTATGTCTTCATGTTGACCGCTAATTTTTAGTAATCCATCGGCATAATCTAGTAAAGCTAATGTCATATTTTTATAGGCATTAATACGCTGAATATTGCCATAAAGTGTCCGGTTGAGGATATCTAAAAATTGTACCGGATCAGTTTGGTCACTTTCCATAAGTGTTCTAACAGCCGTTTGCGCCATCAACATCAATACGCCACTTTCTAACCCATGTCCAGTGACATCACCTATGCCAATTTTGACACTTCCCTTGTGTTGCAGCACGTCGTAGTAATCGCCGCCAACTTCCTCAGCCGGTTCCATAAATCCAGCAATATCTAGTCCAGAAATTTCACTAAGTTCTGACTCTTTTGGCAAGATCATCTGTTGGAGTTTCCGTGTAACTTCTATCTCCGCAGCAAGGCGCATATTTTCCGTTCTCAGGCTACATATATTAATTTGAGTACGGAGTCTGGCGAGCAATTCATCTTTGGCAACTGGTTTGTTTAAGTAATCATTAGCCCCAGAATTTAAGCCAGTGACGATATCTTGAACTTGAGTTTTAGCTGTTAATAAAAGAATGGGTAGTTCTGTTGGTGAGAAGCGTTTCCGCAGTTTTTTTGTCACTTCATAACCTGTCATTTTCGGCATCATTACGTCTAGTAAAATAATGTCTGGCTTAAAATTTTGTTCAATCAATTCCAAGGCTTCTTGTCCGTTACTAGCTTGGGTAATGGCATAATTGTGCATGGAGAGAATATTGACCAATACCTGTAGATTTATTGGCTCATCATCAACGATTAAAATTTTGATAGTTGGCTCGTTGTTAGTTGCTGGTTGTGACCTGTAGTCAGTTGCTGGTACGTCTAGGTTATTGGTGGTTTGCTGGAGTTCTAAGGACTCAAAATTGATGTTATTTTTGAACACACTGCTTGATATAGTTTGTTTGATTTGACCTTGATTAACGGGTAAGGTAAAGGTGAATTTTGAACCTTCTCCCAGCTTCGATTGCACACTAATTTGACCACCGTGCAATTCAATTAGTTGTTTGGTTACTGCTAGTCCCAAGCCGGTTCCTCCGTATTCTCTGGAGGTAGAACCTTCTGCTTGTTCAAAGGATTCAAAGATGCTCTCAAATTTATCTGCTGGGATGCCAATTCCTGTGTCGGAAACGGTAATTGCTAGTAAGGGCGGGTTTTGTAGGGAAGTTATCGCTGAATTTTCCAAGTTATTGGCTAAACCCGCCCCTACAAAAGGGTTTTGTAGGGAAGTTAACGCTGAATTTTCCAAGTTATTGGCTAAACCCGATTCTACAAGTTTTGCAGAAACTTCTACAGTGCCAGAATGAGTGAATTTAATTGCATTACCGATGAGGTTATACAAAATTTGTTGTAGGCGATTTTCGTCAGCTTGTGCGGATAGGGAATCTTCAGCAATAGCGTTTATGAGTCGCAAGTTTTTGCTTTTTGCTAAAGGTTGGTTGAGAGTTAAAACTACGTTAGTAATTGCTCGTATATCTACAGGTTTTAGTTGCAGTTCTAAGTTTTTGTGTCTGAGTTTGGAGAAGTCGAGAATGTCGTTTACTAAACTGGATAAACGGCGGCCGCTGGAGACAATTAAGTTGAGGTTTGTTCGCGTAGCTTGGGATAGTTCTCCAGTTGCACCATCGACGAGAGATTCAGCGATACCGATGATACCGTTAAGTGGTGTGCGCAGTTCGTGGGAGGTGTTAGCTAAAAATTCGTTTTTGAGTTTATCGAGATGTTGTAATTCAATATTTGCCTGTTTCAATCTAGTTTTTGCCTGCTCGTTTTCGCTGATGACGGCTGACAAAATTAGGGTGGTTAAAGCAATCACACCCACGAAGGATTGCAACAGCAATAAAGATTCATTTTGAGAGGTTCGGGCAAATGGCCCAAAACCCTGCACAGTTCCCACTATTGAGATAACTGATATGATTACAACCAGTAGTGTAGTTGCTCGTTGTCCGAAGCGAAATGCTGCCCATACTAATAAAGGAATCACCATGTAGATAACTGGATATCCACCACCGAAACTAATCCGAGTAATGGCAATAGTTAGGAATATTAAGATAGCAGCTTCAGCTAATCTTTTTCTGAATTGTTTCCACGGTTTTTTAACTGCTTGACTCCAAGTTAGAACCACAGGAGTAAAGACGATTATTCCGACAACTTCTGATAGCCACCAAGTCCACCAGATCCAGCCATAATCTGACCAAGGTGCTTTGCCGAATACACACAGCGCAGTTACACTAATGCTTGCATCTGCTATAGGACTCAGCAGCGCAGCTAGTAACACAAAGGAGAAAACATCTTGAACCTGGTTAAATGGCTGATAGCCAAGAGCTTTTTTCGAGTCTTCTCCCAAGGGTAGAAGCCGAGGACGAACGAGCGTCTGATTTACACTTCTGCGTTGGATTAGATATGCTGCTAAGACGATGCCGACAGCATTTCCTGTACCTATAAATAGGCCACTGAAGATACTCGTTACTGTTAGCTTTGCCCCTAGAAAGTGAGCCATGCAACCGCCCAGGAAAACCCCAGGACAGAGGTGATAGCCTAGTAGGAGAACTGCTGCTAAAGCAATGCCAGAGGAAGGCCAAATAGGTGTTGCATATCCATTGATGGCTGCAAATAACAAAGACGCTTCAGCAAAACAAAAGTAAATAATACCCACTAATATTGCTTCCCAGAGTTTTCTCCGGTTTTGAATTAATGGAAGAAGGGTGTTTCTGAACTCGTTGGCAATTACGGTAATCATCCTGATTTATCCCTCAATTCTTGAAATCATATAATTTACGTTTGTATTGGAATTATTCAAAAAACTCTGCTACCTGGAGCGTTTCTCTCTGCGCTCTCTGCGTTAAAAAACATATTATTCCAATGCAAACGGATTCGATATAACTAGCGATCGCATTGATCAATGCACTCTGCTCTTCCAGCAGACCAATGGTTGTAACCTGAAAGCAGTGATAAACAACATTGCTCTCTTCTTCACTAAAACTTTATTACCGTAGGAAGATGATAAATTTTAATAATAAAAAATATCGGTCTTGCATTTCCCACAAGACCGACTCTACAAAAACTATAACTGTTAACTGCCGATTAAGGTGCCGTAATCGGAACTAATGCATTCTCCGGTGCATAGCTGCGGAAAATACCATTATCGGCAAACATCAACACCAGCCGCAGGGGAAAATCTGGTTCAATATGTAAATCTGCCCAAGGTACCGCAATCTCCAAGCACTGGTCAAGGGCTACTTGAGCACGAGTAGCACGAGGATGCCATAAATGATGTTCTACAGCTTCCTGGAACCAATGAGATTGAGTCAGCAGGTTAATCCCCAAATGATGATGGAAATGATAATTCAAGGGTGATTCATCCGGTAACTCTGCTAAAGGTGCAGGACTATTGTGCATTGTCCGGTCAGCATAGAACCACAACAGGTGCAATTCTCCAGGAATATCCTTACCCACTTGCACACCACTCTTAAAGTCCAACCTCAGATAGAAGTTGAAGTGATCCACACCAAACCACAGTCGCTGCATGGCGCTGCTACGGTGCATTGTACCTCGTGCACCGCCAATCTCAATGCGACCGGCTTTATCCCAATCTTGTTCATCACCAATCCCATTAATCACAGGATGAATAAAGCTTTGTGGTAAATGGTCTCCTTGAACTTCGTGGATTTCTACTGGTCGCTGGATATTCGCAGGAATTGGTTCATTCAAAGCCTTGTAAATTGCACACAGATGTTCCCGGAACAACTGGTCAAACATGGCATCTTGGTTAGAAGAATGACCTTCGCCAAACCACCAGAACCAATCAGAACCTTCTGCAGCATACAGCGCTTCCCAAGCTTCTGGGTTATTTTCCTCTGTTGCTTCTGGATGGTTAGCTAAAGTCTCACGTGCTTGGGTTAACAAGTCCCAAGCGCGATTTTTGGCGGGGTCACCAATCCAGGTGGTGAAGCTACCATCTACCCAGGAACCGCTATGTAACTGTTCTGATGGAATAATTTCTGTGGCTGGAAACTGTTCGATAAATTCAGCAACGGTTACCAGTTTGATTTCTGGATTGTCACTTAATCTCTGATACAAAGCTTCCAGGAAGGGTATCCCGTCTCTGTAATAATGCTCCCAGCAGTTTTCACCATCTAGGGCTATATTGACCAACCAAGGTTGTTCTAAGGATGTTCCACCTTCAGGTTGTCGTTGTTTGAGGGAACGGGAAATTGCTTCTAAATGTCCTACTAAATCACCAGCAGCGTGATTGGCGTCCATTGACCCATAGGTAAAGCCAATCAAGTCAGATAAGCGGTGGTCACGAAAGACAATGGCCAGAGGGCCATAAGGTGTTTCTAGGCGATAGGGACGGTAAAGTAATTCTGGTTCAGTAACATTTCCTACCTCATCCCGGTGGAAGAAGTGTTTCAGAGTACAACCCAACACGGCTTCATCGGAACAAATCCACTCAAACCCAGCCTCAGCAATGTAAGGTAAAATTTCCGGACTGACTGATTGTTCACTGGGCCACAAGCCACGGGGAGCACGTCCGAAGCGGTCTTTGTACATATCCCAAGATTTCTTTAGGTGCCGTGGGATATCTTCTTCCCAACGGAACCGAGACTGGGGTAAGTTCATATTCGGGACAGCCCGACGCCCAGCGTTAGTATCTGCCAATAATGGCAAAATGGGGTGAGTGTAGGGAGTTGTGGTTACTTCCAGTTGACCAGCATCTTGCATTTTCCGGTGTTGGGGAATAATGCGACTTAGGATTTCTTTTTGTTTGGTGAAAATTCGCTGGCGATCGCCCAAGGTAAAGTTTCGCCCTTGTTTCAACCACGTTTCAATTTCTGGGTCATCCCAAAATAGCGGATCAATCCAGGAAAGGTTGTGCCATGCCAGCAAGTCGCTGTAATCTTGTTGGTTCCAATATTCCAGACACCAAGCCCTACCTTTATCCTGCCGCGTCCAGTATAGTTCTGCATAGCGAGGATGAGGGTCAATTAGGGTGTGGTGATTGCCATCAAAGAAATGCTCAATGATGAATTGCTTTTGCTCGATACCTAGCTGTTCTGTGGGTGTCAGCGCGACTGTCAGATAAGGGTCTAAGGCTGTCCCAGCAATGTAATCTTCGAGTTGCAAAATCAGCGAAGGCACCAAGTTCACTGTTTGATGCAATTTGGGATAGCGCTCTAGGAGTAGCACCAAATCGAGGTAATCTTTTGTACCATGTAGACGCACCCAAGGTAAACGATATTGCCCTTGGGCTACCGATGCGCTGTCGCGGCACTTATATAGCGGTTGGTGCTGATGCCATACAAAGGCGACGTATAAGGGATGAGACATAAGAAAATTACTGGGGGATGGGTAATTGGGAATGGGGATTAGGGACGAGGGACTGGGTAATGGGTCATTGGTAATGGGTCATTGGTAATGGGTCATTGGAACTATTCCAGTCTCCCAGTCCCCAGTCCCCAGTCCCCAGTCCCCAGTCCCCAATCCCCAATCCCCAATCCCCAATCCCCAATCACCTTCTTACATTACTTGCTCAACTTCAGCTATCTCAGGGATGAATTCCCGCAAGCGCCGTTCAATACCCATTCTCAGGGTCATGGCGGAGCTTGGGCAAGACCCACAAGCCCCCTGAAGCCGCAGTTTGACAACGGGCCCGTCTAATTCTACAAGTTCGACGTTGCCGCCATCTGCCATCAAGTAAGGACGCATCTCATCCAGAACGGTTTCGACGTTTTCAGGAGTTAGTGCCAATGTTTCGGACATAGTTCACCTTATCGTAATTTTTTTCGGCAATCAGCAACTATGTGTTTATGGTAACGCTCTCAAGTAACGCTAATCGCTCACTTGTTAAACTGTTGCTGGTTCCAGTAACTTGATGTTGGAAAAGTTGAACTGAGTGGTTGTCTGCTGATCTCCTTTCAGGGATTGAACTTCTTGCCGAGTCATGATATAATATTCTCCGATTTTCTCGAAAATATCCTTAAACTCCTGTTTGGCAGTCAGTTCACCGGTTTTAGGATTACGGAAAATAACGTTGTATCCCTCAGAAACGTAGCCTTCTCCTGTATCCAGGCTTTTGTTGGTATTAATCGTAAAAGACATCGGCCCCATCACCCGACTTACCTGAGAAATTTCGGTACCCCGGATTTTGTAGTTAGACCCCATCGAATCTCCTTTGACGAGGATTTCTACAGCACCAGTGTGGTCTTGTTCCCCTAGGGTAAATTGGTTCTTACCGTGAGCTTTTTCAAAAGAAGAGCGTTTACGGTGAGTGACTATATCCCGCATTTGGTTATAGACGCTTTCTTGTACCTTTTCGTCTGCAATCTCGGTGACTTCTACACTGAGGTCGCCTTTAATGCGAACTTTACCTGTATAGACTTCATCACCTTGCTTGATTTCCACATCAGCGCTATAGCCAGGGAAGTTTTCGTCCCAAGTGTAGCGGTTTTCGTATGCCGCTTGAAACAATTCACGAGCGCTTGTTTGCTCTGTCATAAAACCTGTATGAAATCAACCTCTCTAGTTTAAAAAACTTTGCAAAATATGGGGATTTTGTTATTTGTCCACTGACAACTGACCACTGACAACTGACAACTGACCACTGACAACTGACAACTGACCACTGACAACTGACCACTGACAACTGACCACTGACAACTGACAACTGACCACTGACAACTGACCACTGACAACTGACCACTGACCACTGACCACTGACTATTTAAATCAGCCGGTTTACTTGGTGGAACTCATCACAGGAGCTTGGTACAGAGGAACCGTAAAGGTAACAGTTGAACCCAACCCTTCACCCATACTGTAAAAATTAACCACTCCTCCCATTGTTTCCACTAACCTTTGAGAGATTGCCAACCCTAAACCCGTACCTCCGTATGAGCGAGTCAGGGAACCATCTACCTGACTAAAAGATTGAAAAAGCCTATCTTGCTTGTCTAGTGCAACTCCGATCCCAGTATCAGCAACTCGCACTTTTACCAGTCCCGGTAGTTCCATATCTTTGACCTTGATCTTTTTCTTAACTACCTCAGCACTAATTGTTACACCACCTTCGTGAGTAAATTTGATAGCGTTACCAACGAGGTTTAATAACACCTGCAATAGCCTTTGGTAGTTTCCATAAAGAATTACTTCATCCCGAACATCAGGCAGTTCTATATTAAGACTAAGTTTCTTTTGTTGCGCCTGATTACGAGTGAAATCATCCACATTATTCATCAATTCATCAAGCTTGACAGGGACTAATTCAAGCTCCATTTTGCCCGCTTCAATCTTAGCGATATCCAGGATATCGTTGATCAGGTTGAGTAAATGTATCGCTGAACGATAAGCTTCTTGGATAAATTGCTCTTGTTCTTCTGGGTCATCGGCCATCCCTTCTAGGACAAGCTTGAGAAACCCTAGCATCCCATTGAGAGGGGTGCGTAGTTCGTGGGAAGTATTAGCAAGAAACTCGCTTTTGAGACGAGATGCTTCTTCAGCTCTTTCGCTGGCTAATTCTAGCTCTTTGTAGAGAGTGCCATGAGCGATCGCCGTACCTACTTGTTCTGCTAGTTCTCGTACCAACTCAATTTCTGCTTCACTCCATTGACGAGAGCGATCGCACTGTTGTAGGCTAATCAAGCCATTTGGCTCATCTTGATAACAAGTCGCCACCACAAGAATTGACTGCGGATCTAAATCCTTAGTCATGACTTGATCTGCTACTACAGGTTCATGACTAAAGATGGCTTGTGTGAGATATGGCTGGGACTGTAGGTTAAGCTTTTTCCCCACCATTGACTCCACACCGTCTTGGCTATATTCCGCCTCCACCTTAAGTTCTAGCTGCTCTGGTTTGTAGGAGTAGACGATGCAGCGACTTACTTGCAGAGCCTTTCCCAGATTTTTTACAGTTTGCTCCCAAATCGTATCTAGATCAAGAGTGCGACGAATTTTCCGAGCAATTTGGGTGAGTAGTTTTTGATTTGGGTCTAAACTTAAAGGCACCATCGAATCGATCACTTTTTGAATCGATGTTTCAGGCAAGAGGCGACCCAGAACCAGAACGCTAGTAGCTTTGCCATCCCCTTGTAAAATTGGACTAATCACCAACTCAAACGGGAAACATTGCCCTTTGTAACAAAAAGCATGCATACAACGTTCGGGAGTCCGATCCTCCAAAATCTTTTGGATTTGCTCCCGATAAGCTTCAATGGCAACAGGACAAAAACCATCATTTATAGTTTGCCCCACCATTTGCTCATTGATCAGGCCATGTAACTGTGCGTCTTGCCAATAAAAGGAGCGGTACTGACCCGATGCATCCTGAGTGAACACCAGATCAGACCCTAACTCCTGCAATAAGCTAGACTTGCTTTGTGCAGGAGCAGATTCCATATTGGTATACCCAGTTTGAGGACATTGAAGGTTAGCAGGAGCAATCATGGCAAGAAATAGGGGAATTGCAAGTAACGACAGAATTAGCTTTTATAGATCTGGTGTAAATGCCACCTACAACGGATCATTGCCACAGGCAATGCTTTCAGGCAAGACTACTTGCGCTTATCACTCAATCGTTCCATTCGCCTCGTATTGGCACCGGTGGATTCCGTTCTAGGGTGCGAGTCAGTTCATCATCCCGCTCACGTTCCCCTCTAAGCCACTGACGAATTGCCGTTTCAATTATCTTGCTCGGCTCGTTAGTCAGGTGCTTGATTTGGTCTAACAGTTCAGCATCCAAATGGATAGAAATTTCTTCCTTGTCGGCTGAACGTTCTTTCTGGACAGCATTATCTTTCATATTTGTTTTGGAGAGTTTCTCTAATATACATTTATACGATAACTAGCATTGAGTGCATCTCTGAGCCAAGTAGCAGTTAAAAGACAGTAATAGCCGCAATACTTTACTTTTTGTCGCTCCAGAAGTTATCCCTTATTTGAGAATGCCACCCGCAGGGGTTGGGAAAACAATAAAATACATTAAGTAATACTGATCTTACTGCCAATTTTTTCTATTTACCACCGATACCTATGACCTCAGTTCCTGTGTCTCGCATTCGCAATTTCTCGATCATCGCCCACATTGACCACGGGAAATCCACCTTGGCAGATCGCCTGTTGCAGACAACTGGAACAGTCAAAGACCGGGAAATGAAGGAACAATTCCTAGACAACATGGAGTTGGAACGGGAAAGGGGTATTACCATTAAGCTGCAAGCAGCGCGGATGAACTACAAGGCACGGGATGGCCAAGAATATGTACTCAATCTAATAGACACACCTGGTCATGTGGATTTCTCCTATGAGGTATCGCGATCGCTTGTGGCCTGCGAAGGCGCACTTTTAGTCGTAGATGCTTCCCAGGGGGTAGAGGCACAGACTTTGGCGAATGTTTACTTAGCCCTAGAACACAACCTAGAAATTATCCCCGTTCTCAATAAAATCGATTTGCCGGGAGCAGAACCGGAACGGGTGAGCAGCGAAATCGAAGAGATCATTGGTCTTGATTGTAGCGGAGCAATCAAGGCATCGGCAAAGGAAGGCATTGGAATTGATGATATCTTAGAATCAATAGTCCATTTGATTCCTCCTCCTAAAGATACTGTAAAGGAACCGCTAAGGGCGTTGATTTTTGATAGCTACTACGACGCTTACCGTGGTGTCATCGTTTACTTCCGGGTCATGGATGGCACTGTCAAAAAAGGCGACAAGGTGCGCTTGATGATCTCAGGGAAAGAGTACGAAATTGATGAACTCGGCGTTCTTTCCCCCACCCAAGTCCAAGTTGATGAACTCCACGCGGGTGAAGTAGGTTACTTTGCAGCCGCCATTAAAGCCGTAGAAGATGCCCGCGTAGGCGATACCATTACTTTAGCAGCCAACCCAGCAGCAGAACCCTTACCGGGCTACGCAGAAGCCAAGCCGATGGTATTTTGTGGCTTGTTCCCCATCGATGCGGATCAGTATGAAGATTTGCGGGATGCTTTAGAGAAATTGAGGCTGAACGACGCCGCGCTACACTACGAACCAGAAACGTCTACCGCTATGGGATTTGGCTTCCGCTGCGGCTTCTTAGGCTTGCTACACATGGAAATTGTACAAGAGCGGCTGGAGCGGGAATACAATCTAGAGTTAATTACAACAGCGCCTTCTGTGGTTTATCAAGTGACAACGATTAAAGGCGAAGTCTTCGAGATTGATAATCCCAGCACTCTACCACCACCTCAAGAACGGGAAAAAATTGCCGAACCTTATGTTCAGGTGGAGATGATTACTCCAGAAGTCTACGTCGGTACTTTGATGGAACTCTGTCAAGGAAGACGTGGCATTTTTAAGGATATGAAATATCTAGCGCAAGGGAGAACAACCTTAATCTATGAATTGCCATTAGCAGAAGTTGTCACCGACTTTTTCGATCAATTAAAATCCCGTTCTCGCGGCTATGCCAGTATGGAATATCACGTTATCGGCTATCGGGAAAATCCCCTTGCTAAGCTGGATATTCTGATCAATGGCGACGCGGTTGACTCTCTGGCAATGATTGTTCACCGAGACAAAGCTTACTATGTCGGTCGTGCCTTAGTAGAAAAACTCAAAGAATTGATTCCCCGTCACCAATTCAAAATTCCTATTCAAGCAGCAATTGGTAGTCGCATCATCGCTAGTGAACACATTCCAGCGTTACGCAAAGACGTTCTTGCTAAGTGCTACGGTGGCGATATTTCCCGCAAGAAAAAACTGCTGCAAAAGCAAGCTAAGGGTAAGAAACGGATGAAAGCTGTTGGTACTGTTGATGTTCCCCAAGAAGCTTTTATGGCGGTATTACGTCTCGATCCGCAGTAGATTTCTTATTCTGAAACAAACAAGAGGAAGAGGTAAGATGTTCAATTTTACCTCTTGCTCAAACTTTTATTCTCAACCCATAGCTACTTCAGGTTTAGTTTCTAAGGTTGCTTCAGGCTGGGGATTTTTATTGAAAGAGCGGAAATATAAAAGAATGTCCGCCATGTGCTTAAGCTTTCTAAATAAACTCATTTTAGAAAGTCTGACAATCTTTAGGTATACATCAAGGTCTTCCAGATTCGGACTTTGTAATGTCTTGAATTCCATAACAGCTAGTTCAGCTAAATCCATTTTATAACCCATTCTTTGATACATCAAGGAAAATAGCCGATCCAAGCTTAGTTCTCGCTTATAAAGGTAATGGCTACCGTCAAAGTTGAATGTGAAAACGGTATTGTTTCCATGAAACCTGTATTGCACAAGTGGTTTATTCAGGAAAAATTTTCTGGCTCCCGCTATAGAGGCACCATAAACTAGACAATCATCAGCTCTTGTGATCCACTCTTCTATGTAAGGTAGAGGTAGGATCTTGCTGAGAATACGCCGCCGCATTGAGAGTGTTGAAGTTGCGTCACCTACCCAACGTCGCAGATAAAAAACTGAAGCTGCTGAATAGCCATAGTCATAAACCGAACTCTTAATTTTTGATGGTTTAACATCGGGTGCCAACTCTCCTGTGCGTTCAGGTTGACAAAAGATAAAATCACAATCCTTGTTTGTCTCGTAAACATTCAAGGCTTCTTCCAGATATGTAGGTTGATACAAATCGTCTGAATCTAGAAAAAATATGACGTCACCAGTCGAAGCCAGAAATGCATCATTAAAAGCTGCTAATTGACCTTGGTTTTTATCTTTCAAAATTAAAGTTATTTGGTCATCATTAGCATACTTGTCTTTGAGTACTTTAGCTGAGTTGTCTGTCGAACAATCATCAACAATAATTATTTCAGCAAATTTAACGGTTTGGTTTTTCAGACTATTAACTGCTTCTACAACGAATGATTCATGGTTGTAGCAGTCGATGATACAGGTGGTTTTCATAAATTAATCAAGCGGTAATTTGCTAGCCTTTGATTTTATTAAATTAACCTAAAAAAAATCATTCTGCCATAAAAAAAAGGCTAATCTCAGGAATTGAAAATATTTTTTTGAGATAAAAATATGTATTATTTAAAATAATATAATTGTTCTGAAAAAAGAAGATTTTTAAATAATTCTCTTGTCGTAAAAATAAGGACTATAGAGCTTGGTTGACTTGCCAGGGCAAAGGTGGCTTGTATGTTTTAATACAAGTAATGCATTCAAAAAATAAGTAGTTCGTTCAAAAGCAAGTACTGCCAAGGATTATTTTGAAAAACTCAGTAGCGATGTATAGAAAATTACTTGAACTCAAGTCTGTATAACTATGTATAAAAAAGGAATTCGCTCTCATTCCGACTTTAGACGCTGACGAAAAATAGAGAAATACTGAGTTTTTTCAAATGTAGTGGACTAAACTAAAAGTTCATTGCAAATTTAGGCTTAAATTATGGCGGGTAGAGCTGAAGACGATTAGAATGGTTCTGCCAACTTGGTATAGCTGTACTTAACACTATGAGAATCCTCGTTACGGGTGGTGCTGGTTTCATCGGTTCCCATCTTATCGATCGCTTAATGGCAGAAGGACATGAAGTTATTTGTTTAGATAACTTTTATACAGGTCACAAGCGCAACATACTGAAATGGCTAGGTCATCCAAACTTTGAGATGATTCGCCACGATGTAACCGAACCAATTCGGTTAGAAGTAGAGCAAATCTACCACCTCGCTTGTCCAGCTTCGCCAGTTCACTATCAGTACAATCCCGTCAAGACAATCAAAACCAATGTCATGGGCACCCTGAATATGCTGGGGTTAGCAAAACGGGTGAAGGCGAGATTTCTCTTATCTTCTACCTCGGAAGTTTACGGCGATCCGGAAGTTCATCCTCAATCAGAAGATTACCGAGGAAACGTCAATCCCATTGGTATTCGTAGCTGTTACGACGAAGGGAAGCGAGTCGCGGAAACCCTGTCCTTTGATTACCATCGGCAAAATAACGTAGATATTCGCGTCGCTCGCATTTTTAATACCTACGGTAGTCGAATGCTGGAAAATGACGGTCGAGTTGTCAGTAATTTGGTCGTTCAATCCCTACGAGGTAAACCATTAACAGTGTATGGAGATGGTTCACAAACCCGCAGTTTCTGCTATGTTTCTGACTTAGTGGAAGGATTGATGCGGCTGATGAATAATGAACATATTGGACCGATTAATTTAGGGAATCCTGACGAATACACAATTCTGGAACTAGCTCAAGCTGTTGTGCAGAAGATAAATCCTGATGCTGAGATTATATTCAAACCTCTACCTCAAGACGATCCACGACGCCGCAGACCGGATATTACCAAAGCAAAAACCTTGCTGGGTTGGCAACCGACTGTTCCCTTGCAAGAGGGATTAAGGATGACAATAGAGGATTTTCGGGAGCGCATATCATCTCCTGAAGAAAAACTCGTAGCGCCGAATTGAACAATTCCAGATAAACTCAGGAGGCAGAGACTAAAATGCTCTGACTCCTAACTTGTATTAGGGAGAAAATGCTTTATGCGTGTTTGTGTAATTGGTACCGGATATGTCGGTTTAGTGACTGGTGCTTGCTTAGCTCATATTGGCCATCACGTGATCTGCGTGGACAATAATGAAGAGAAAGTCAAGTTAATGAAATCTGGGCAGTCGCCCATTTATGAGCCAGGACTTTCAGAAATTATGCAGTCTGCTAGTAAGTCTGGAAATCTGGAATTTACCTCAGATTTAGCTGCAGGTGTGACTCATGGCGAAATTTTGTTTATTGCGGTAGGAACACCAGCTTTACCTACTGGTGAAAGCGATACGCGCTACGTTGAAGCAGTAGCCCGTGGTATTGGTGCTAACCTCAACGGCGGCTATAAGGTGATTGTCAATAAGTCAACAGTGCCGATTGGCTCCGGGGACTGGGTGCGGATGCTTATACTTGATGGTGTTGCTGAACGTCAGGTGGCTCTAGTTGGCGCTGGTGGCCCTGTGAGCGAGGAAATAACGCCAGAGACTACTACCGAGTTTGAAGTCGTCAGTAATCCAGAGTTCTTGCGTGAAGGATCGGCAATTTACGACACGTTTAACCCAGACAGAATTGTGCTGGGAAGCAGCAGTAAACGCGCGATCGCCATGATGGAGGCGCTTTATGCTCCAATTGTCGAGCGCAAGGTAGCAGAAGATAAATCACTTCCCCCCGTACCGGTGTTAGCTACAGATGTCAACTCAGCGGAGATGATTAAATACGCGGCAAATTCCTTTTTGGCAACCAAAATTAGTTTTATTAATGAAGTTGCTAACATTTGCGATCGCGTCGGGGCTGATATTACCCAAGTGGCTAAAGGAATTGGTTTAGACTCTCGCATTGGTAACAAATTTTTGCAAGCGGGAATTGGCTGGGGTGGCTCTTGTTTCCCCAAAGATGTCTCAGCTTTGATTCATACTGCTGATGATTATGGCTGCGAAGCTCAATTACTCAAAGCTACTGTTAGTGTCAACCAACGCCAGCGTTTGATTGCTGTTGAAAAACTTCAGCATGAACTTAAAATCCTCAAAGGTAAAACTGTTGGTTTACTAGGTTTAACTTTTAAGCCAGATACCGACGATTTGCGGGATGCTCCTTCACTTAATATGATTGAGCAACTAAACAGATTGGGAGCGAAAGTTAAAGCTTATGACCCAATTATTTCCCAAACTGGTATGCGTCATGGTCTATCTGGTGTGATTGTGGAAACCGATCCAGAACGGCTTGCAGATGGCTGTGATGCTTTAGTACTGATAACGGATTGGCAGGAATTCCAGAAGCTAGACTATGTAAAAATGGCTAAGTTGATGAACAGTCCTGTGATTATTGATGGTCGCAATTTTCTAGATAAGGAAGCACTAGAAAGTGCAGGTTTCCGCTTTTTGGGAATTGGTCGTTAGTTGTTTGTTGTTTGTTGTTTGTTAGTAGGATAGGCGTCTCACTTGTCATATTTGACCAATAACCAATAACCAATAACCAATAACCAATAAGTAATTTCTAGCGAGAAAACAGCCAACCAATTAAGGCACCACCCAAAATTAGCCAAGCTGCATTCACTTGAAAGCGCCTTGTTAAAATAGCTGCAATTGCAGCAATTCCACAAGCTACATAATCAAGGGAGAAGATTCCAAAAAATCCTCTCCCTTGTGTTTTTATGAGTATTGTTGAAGCCAGATTGAGGGATAAGCCCACTCTCTGATATCTAGTGGTAGTTCATCAATTTGGTAATAGCATTTAGAGCAGAGCTTTGAACTAGGAAACCATCTATCAATTTCAACACCTTAAGCGTTGCGGGTACTCACCTGTTCCCTCTTGTACGCCCCGCAACGCTCTCAGTTCGATATATCCCGCTTGCTTTGAAGGTGGGGACTTTCCCGTGTCCGTTAAGGCTGGCTTTGTGCAGCTAGCTCTGACTTTGCACTTGGCAGTACCAATTGTAAATCTGCTATCAGACAGATGCACGAATATTGATTAATTGTCAGAATCCTATGGTTAAATAAAAAAGTGTAATACAACTTCTCTAAGAGCCTGCTTCACATAACCTTTATTTGGGGAATTGTGAAGGAGTAATGTATAGGCAATTACCAAATTTCAATTATCTGCCTAATTTGTAGTTCAACAGAAATAGAAATGCTAAAAAAAATAAAGAATGTAGCAAAAAAACTACTTTATTTTCAATTTTATTGTTCGTTGTCATCAGTAACTGGTCAGGCTCAGTTTTGACTAGCTGACCAGTTACTGATGACAAAAAACGACAAGCTAAATACAAAGTTATTAGTTTTTATTAAGGGGAAGAGAGTTTTTGTAGCCCCAGACTGCCAGTCGGAGGGTAAATTTACAGAAATGGGATGCCCCCAGTTGTTGCTTATTCCGATAAGCGGGATAGGCTTTTTAAGGTGCAATTATTTGTGGTATTTAGATTAAAAGGCAATTAAGCCTTCAAAATTCCGGGTAAATGAGATAAATTGCGGTTTGAGCTGGCTCAGGTGTACTTTAAGCAGTTAAAACTGGTTAGCGCCTATACCTGCTTTATTTGCTGAGTAAGCACGACGGTAGTTAACAAGTTATTAAATGGAGGTATGATGAGTCGCAAAACACCACTGCTTTTGCTAAAGTTGCTACAGGGTGCAGCGTCAAGATTAAATAACAAAACAAACCGGGCAATGAACTTAATAGTCCCCGATTGTCATCGATTTGCTGACCTGAATCCGCTGCTATTAATTAACCAACTTAGTGCTGGCTCAGTCGCCCTTTCTTTAGTGCTGGGATTGAGTGTTATTAAACCAGCTCACGCCAATTCTTCTGTTGAAAAAACAACTCGTTTGGCAAAAAGTCAAGCTCAGCAGCAAACTAATTTCAGGAAACCCCAGTCTGGGGAGGGTGAAGCATCTTGGGACAAGCTATCTCCAACAGAATCTCCCCTGTCAGTGTTAGCTAATAGTGATTCAATCTCAGTAGGAACACAGATATCTCAAGAGATGACTACTGTAAATCACAACACCCAGAAATCCTCTAATAATGTTCCTGAGCCATCAGTTGTAGCAGTTAGAGTAGTGGGAAATACGGGCGCTGTATTACAGTCTGTCATACATGATGCCACCGATCTTGAAGATGGTGCATCAATCCAGCCCAGTTCGACATTAGCGAGGCTGGGGGGAGAGGGAGAATTAGCAGTTTCCAAGCAAACGCTGGCGCAACTGCCTTACTCTCCACAAACCTTACCAGCCATACCAGTTCCAACTACTCCAATCCCCATGGGTGTTGGTGGTTCTAGCTCAAAAGTCGGGCAACTCCCTAACTTTCCACAACTGCCAACAGGAGTGCCGACTTCAGGAAGATGGCTTCCTGTGCCGCCGAATAGCTATAACCCGATGATTGGGCAGCCTCAATACTACCAACAAGTGCCAATGCCGATGCCGGGTATGGGGTATCCGCAGCCATCCAATAGCTATAACCCGATGATGGGACAACCTCAATACGCTCCCCAAACCTTGATGCTGGTTCCAGTACAAGCAACAGGGTATTCGATGCCGTCGAATAACTATAACCCGATGATGGGACAGCCTCAATACGCGCCACAAACCTTTATGCTGGTTCCCGTACAAGCAACGGGGTATCCGGTGTCGCCGAATAACTACAATCCAGGTATGGGACAGCCTCAATATTACCCCCAAGCTGCGCCACCCTTACCGCCTCCTCTCAATCCCAATCCTGTAGGTTATAACTACAATCCAGGTATGGGACAGCCTCAATATTACCCCCAAGCGACACCACCCTTACCACTTCCTCTTCCTCTCAATCCCAATCCCGTAGGTTATAACTACAATCCAGCTTTGGGACAGCCTCAATACTACCCACAAGGGACGCCAACCTTACCAGTTCAAGCAACACCAATTCCGGTAGTTCCTAATAACTACAATCCAGCTTTGGGACAGCCTCAATATTACCCACAAGCTGCGCCACTCGTACCAGTTCAAGCAACACCGATTCCGGTAATTCCTAATAACTACAATCCAGCTTTGGGACAATCTCCACCCTTCCCGCAAACCCCGCCAGCCTTACCAGTTCCTCCTGTCACCAATAACAATAACCAACAACCAACAATTAACAACCAACAACTATTTCGTAGCACGGCTTTGACTTCTCCTTCCTTGCAGCTACAGGGACTTTATATCAACCAAGGACCTGACTCCTCAGCAAGAGCACGTTTAGGTGCACTATATCCCCTGACACCCCAACTTCTGTTTGGTGCAACCCTAGATCTGACAAGTGCCGCAAATCGCTTTGCTGATTCTCCTGGACAAGGATTGAATATTAACGAGCTTTATTTTTCCTTTGCACCTGTTACGGCTTTGCCTAATCTTCGTCTGGTTGCCGGTCAGTTAGATTTAACTTCCTACTTCGATCGCAATAGTTTTGCTAAGGATAGCGCCACGCATTTCTTTAACTCAGTTTTTCAGACCAATCCTGCTTTAAGTACTACTGGAATTTCTTCTCGTCCTGCAGTTTTGATCAATTGGACTTTGACTGATAATATTGAAGCAAAAGCTGCTGTTTTTTCCTCGTCTCGGAGTCTTAGTGACTTTGCACTAGATGGATTTGCTGGTGAAATTGGCCTCCGCATGGGTAATGCGATTATTCGCGGTACTTATGCTTCAGATCGAGATGCTGGTTTAAGGGATGGCTTTAAGGAAATCTTTCAAGCGAACAGACCTGATGGTACAAAGGGGCCACGACCATCGGATCGTGAAGATTCTTATGGTGTCAATGCAGAATACTTTATTCCTCAGTTAAATATGGGTATATTCGGTCGCTATGGTCGATACGAAAACCAAGCCTTGAAACGTGGGGGGGATACTTATAGTTTTGGGATTACTTTCTTAGATTTAATTGCCAAGAATGACCGATTGGGATTAGCTTATGGTCGGGATTTATCAAATGAGCAATTGCGTCGGGAAGCTAAGGCTGATGTTCCAGATGTGTTGGAATTATTCTATGATTTTCGATTTTTACCTAATCTTCGGCTTGGTTTTACGCTTGGGCAACGTAATAGTTTTGAAGATACTTATGCGGGTTTTCGAGTAAAAACTGAGTTCGATGTTACTCCTAGAGGGATTTTGGTTCCTTAATTGGTAGTTGGTAATTGGTAATTGGTAGTTGGTAATTGGTAGTTGGTAGTTGGTAATTGGTAGTTGGTAATTGGTAATTGGTAATTGGTAGTTGGTAATTGATAATTGGTAATTGGTAATTGGTAATTGGTAATTGATAATTGATAATTGATAATTGATAATAAGGGCGTAGCATTTGCGTTTTTAAATTGTCGGTTATACCAAAATATTTCGGCGCAAATGCTACGCCCCTACACAAACAATAAACAATAACAACAACAAACAACCAACAAATGACAAATGACAAATGACCGAGTTATTAGTTTAGGAATAGTTGGAATATTGATGGGTGTGTCGATGACGACAAGCATTACCTGCGCCCAAGCACAAACTAACGCTACAGTGTACGGGCGGGTTAACTTAAACCCGCCGGGTGGGTTAATAAACCCGCCGGGTGGGTTAATAAACCCACCCCTACAAGAACCTTTTACATTGCTGAGGGAGGGGCGAGTGCTTGATGCGATTAAAGCTTTTCAAGCAATATTGCGGAGTTACCCTCAATCTTTGGAAGCAAAATTAGGTTTAGCGATCGCCTACAGACGACAGGGATTGATTCCAGAAGCATGGCAAGCTTATCAAAATGTATTGGCACAAGACCCAAACAACCAATTAGCGCTCAAGTCAATTGGACTTTTGGGTACTTATAAACCGGAATGGCAAGTAAAAGGTATTGAGGCACTTACCACCTTGCTGAACTTGAATCCCAATGATACAGAAGGCCGTGGTTTACGGGCGTTACTCTATAACTACCAGCAAAAATTTACTGAGGCGATCGCCGATTATCAGATTGTACTGCAAACTAATCCCACTCCAGAAGTGATACTTGGTGCTGCAGAAACCTACACCAACAGCGGTAATCCGGTTCGAGGACTGGAACTATTTAACCGCTATTTAGAAACAGGGAGAACGATTACTAAATATGCGGCGATCGCCTATAGTCGTGCTTTGCGAGAAACTGGCAATCCCACTGCTGCTGTACAGGTACTTGAAGCCCAATTGCGAACAGAAGCAAGCAAACTAGATGATTTAGGTATACAAACTCGTGCTGCACTTTCGCGGGCTTATTTAGCTTCAGGACAGATAAATCAAGCTAGGGCTATTTTAGTACCATTGCAGGGTCGAGCAGATACTGTATTGCCCTTAGTGCGATCGCTCAATGAGATTAGAAATGCAACTAACGATTTCAGTTTAGCGGCAACTGTTGCCAATCTCTACCGTCAGGCACTTGCACAAACTCTCAATCCAGATATTAGACTGTTGCGAGAAGTTGCCGATGTCTTCAGTGGGTTACCCCAGGAAAGACTAACAGCATTACAAATCTATCGACAATTAGCAGCAAGCCAACCAAATGACCGCACTCTCATAGTCAAAATGCTAACACTAGAAAGTCAGTTAGGTTTGATATCAAAAGCAGACTTAAGAGCGCGACTTTATCCAGTACTGCAACCTTTACCTACAGATCCGAACGAGCTTAAACAATTAGGGGAAACTTTAGCAGGAATTGATCCTCCTGGCCCCGAATTTATACTCGTCTATCGCAATTTGTTAGCTACTGGTGTTAGAGTTCCCTTCTTGAATTTTAGAATTGCTCAGCTTTTGCTTGAGGTGGGAGACATAATAGGAGCAAGAACCGCTTTAGCAACTTACGCTGCTACTCCCGAAGGTGCAAAAGACTTAGCACCACAATTACTAGCAGCAGAGATTGAGCGTCGGGAGGGAAACTTGGAAGCTGCTGCTGTACGTTATCAAGGTTTAATTGCTAGCAATCGAGCTGATAACGATATTCTCAATGCAGCTTTGCGGGGACTTTCTGGAATTCGGGTGCAACAGAATCGTACAGTTGAAGCTGTCGCAATTTTTGACCAATTAGTAGCCCGTAATCCCCAAGATTTGACGCTACAATTGGCACGAGCAAGTTTGGCTTATAAAGCAAAATTGATAGATGAATCACAAGGGGAAGCGGTTCTAAATTATTGGTTACAGACAAATCCTAATGCAGGTGCACCACCAGAATTATTTGCTTTAGTTGGGACACTCCCTGCTAATCCTAGAAGGGAAGCTTTATACAATGCACTCACTCAAATTGATCCGAATAGTTTACCTGTACAATTGCGCTTGCTTCAGGTGATCTCCCAGAGAAATCCAGCAGTAGCGCGAGCAAGAGTCGCACAATTAGTTGCTCGTGATCCCAACAATCTGGGTAATTATTTTTTACAAGGAGAATTGGCTAAAGGTATCGGAGAGTTAGAGCTTGCTAGTAAAGCTTATGAAACTATTTTGTCAGCTTTGCCTTACAACTTGGATGCGCTATCTGCTTTAGGTGGAATTCGCTTTCAACAGCGACGTTTTGACTCGGCTACTGAACTTTATTCTCAAGCGCTGGCAATTAAGCCGAATGACTTAACTTTGCGTCAGACATTAATTAGTTTGACTGCAGCTAGTGATAAGCAATTAGCGGCACTTTCAGCCTTGGAAGCACTGCAATTAGAACAATTTCAGAAAGGTTTCCCTAACAATGAATTATCGCGTCAAAGGCAACAAATTCAGGAAGGTTTTTTACAAAGACGAGGGTTTCAACCTCCTTGGGAACGTTTTTAAAAATTGGGTAATAGGTAATAGGTAATGACAACTGACCAATGACAACTGACCAATGACAACTGACAACTGACAACTGACAACTGACAACTGACAACTGACTAATGACAAAAAACAAACAACCAACGACGACAAAGTTTTACTTCACTTATCCAGCAATTTTGTTAATGTTGGCTGGCTGTGTTTCGATCTCCACTCCGGAAGAAAACCCAACACCTGTACCTTCTTCTACAGAAACTGTTGAATTGGGAAGCAAGAGTGAAGGGGAAAATACTCCATCTCCTATCACAACTCCTAAACCCTTAATCGCGACTTCCCCATCTTTACCTGTAGGTACAATTAACCAGGAACTTTTGGAAGAAAGTTGGGCGATATATCGACAACAATTCATTCAACAAGATGGGAGAGTGATTGACTTTCAAGCAAGCGATCGCTCAACTTCTGAAGGACAAGCATACGCCATGTTGCGGGCTGTGTTGATTAACGATACCTATACCTTTGCCCAAACCTTAAATTGGGCGGAAAAAAACTTGCTTCGTGTTGATGAGACAGGTAAACCTAGTGATCAACTTTGGGCTTGGAAGTGGGGCAAAAATGAGGCTGGTAAGTGGGGGGCGATCGACAGGAATTTTGCTAGTGATGCCGATATTGATGCAATTACGGCTCTCATTTTGGCATCTCGCCGTTGGAAGCGCCCCGAATACTTGGAATTAGCGCGTAGCAAACTAATGGATTTGTGGAACTTTTCAACAACAGTTCAGGGAGGTAAGCGATATCTTTTACCAGGTCCGAAGGAAGCATTTGTACCTTCATCCAACACTATATATCTCAACCCTTCTTATTTTGCTCCTTATGCTTTTCGCCTCTTTGCCCAAGTTGATCCTAACCGTGATTGGCTGAGTCTGGTAAATAGCAGTTATCAGGTTTTAGAAAAGTCTTCCCAGGTGTCCTCTGTGGGCTTACCAAGCGATTGGATTGCTCTGGATACCAAAACGGGTAAATACGAGCCTCTGCCAGCTTCTAGCCCCTTGAAGAGCGTGTATAGCTTTGATGCTTATCGGGTGTGGTGGAGAATAGCTTGGGATGTTGCTTTGTTTGCTTCTCCGGAGGGCGATCGCTATCTGCGTACTGCGTCTTCTCACCTACTTTCAACATGGCGTTCAAAACAGAATCTTCCCGCTGTAATCGACCTCCAAGGGAAGCCAACAGTTGATTATGAGACAACTTCTCAATATGCCATGCTTTATCCCACTCTCCGTATCATTGATCCAGATATGGCCCAACAGCAACTGCAAACGAAATTGTTACCTCGATATAAACAGGGAATTTGGGACGATCAAGCAGCATATTACACCCAAAATCTTGCCTGGTTAGGATTGCTACCTACCACAGCTATTGATCCTCAATTACTAAAACCTTAGTTGTTGGTTGTTGGTTGTTGGTTGTTGGTTGTTGGTTGTTGACTGTTGGTTGTTGACTGTTGGTTGTTGGTTGTTGATTGTGTAGGGGCGTAGCATTTGCTCCAAAATATTTAGGTATTACCGACAATCTAACAACGCAAATGCTACGCCCTTCCTGTCAGTGATCAGTGTTTCTGATTACCAATTACCAATTACCAATTACCAATTACCAATTACCAATTACCAATTACCAATTACCAATTACCAATTACCAATTACCAATTACCAATTACCAATTACCAATTACCAATTACCAATTACCAATTACCAATTACCAATTACCAATTACCAATTACCAATTACCAATTACCAATTACCAATTACCAATTACCAATTACCAATTACCACCAATGATTAATAACAAAAAACGAACAAAAAACAACAAAAAAATAGTTCGGTGGCTATTAGGAATTTGTGGCGCATTAGTATTAGTGATAGGGATGAGTGTCACCCTCGTAGTTGCTCAAAATGATAGCGGACTAAAACAACAAGAAGACCAGTTAATCAAACAATACGTTTTACCCAAAGCTCCCAGCAAGGAGCCTGTTTATAAACCAGTACCAGCACCCCCACCCCAACAGGAAGCGCCACCACCCCGACGGGAGACTCCTCCAGAACCCAGACAGGAAGCACCACCACCCCGACGTGAGACTCCTCCAGAACCCAAACAAGAAGCACCACCACCCCGACGTGAGACTCCTCCAGAACCCAAACAAGAAGCACCTCCAGCAACCAGACGGGAGAAAACGACTGAATCTGAGACGGCTCCAGAAGAGACTAAGAGAAGAGGAGAGAGTCCAAGACCGAGAGAGGAAGAACTTTCTGGGGATGAGTCTCCAGCGCCCAAGCGAGGGGCTATAGAGAGGGAAACCGAGCCTTCAGAGGAGGCCAGTACCGAAGATACTTCCGACTCAGAAAGATTACAGAAAAGTCGTCCAGCGGCTGCTGTATCCTTAAGGGCGGGTCAGTACACCTTGGAATTCAATCGTTCTCCCGTTGTGGGCGATCGCTTGCGCTTGCGGGGTGTCCATTCTGAAGCGAGAATTGGCTTTACCCGTCCATTGGGGTGGAAGATTCAATCAGCTAAGGCTGCTATCCGCTTTCAACATTCAGCAGCATTGCTTGCGAGTCGTTCTAACCTAACTGTTAGGGTAAATGGCACCAGTATAGGCAGCATACCGCTCAACCGCCAAGAGTCTCAAATTGGTCAAACTGTCTTCAATATTCCATCCAAGCTGATTCAAAACTACAATGAACTAACTC
The DNA here is from genome assembly GCA_042408245.1 of Potamolinea sp. Lineage (GTDB taxonomy): Bacteria > Cyanobacteriota > Cyanobacteriia > Cyanobacteriales > Coleofasciculaceae > Potamolinea. Next base: position 78,205 of record JAYFMV010000059.1, on the reverse strand, counting down.
TTGTCGCTCAGCAGAATAACGACCCAAAATGTAGCGATCCTGCTGACGCAACTCTCTGGACAGAAATTCTCTCCGATTCCAAATTAATCTTCACTTATCAGCCTCAACCTATTCCCTTAAATTTCTCTCGCTATCCCTATCCTTTCTTCGACCAACTCAGTCTAGATACCAATCGCATTGTTTATTTGCTACCAAAAGTAAATGAAGCTTGGTTGACTTCAGCACCTCGACTTCAGGCAAGTTTAGGCAGACTCGCTGACTTTCGTCCTATTGATACTCGCATAGTTAAAAATCTCAATCAAGTAAAATCAAATGAGCGATTGGTAGTAATTGGTACTCCTGCTGACCAACCAGCCTTAAAATCATTGGAACTACCATTTAAAATCTCTACTAATCAAATTCTGGATGGGAGTAAAAATCCCTTACCAGAAGAAGTGGGGGTATTGATTTTGACTGCGGCAAAAAAAGGTAGTGTACCCGTCTTAGTCGCCACCGGTAATGGCCCCCAAGGTGTGAATAAAGCCGTGCAGTTTTTGCTACAGCCAGACACAAGTAAAATTGGCACCGGACAGGCAATTTTAGTCACTAATTTGAAGGATATTCCAGCGCCTTCACCTAGAAATTGGCCTCGTTATTTACCTGAAAAAAATTCCTTTAAACTTAGCGAACTGAAGCAACAAACCAACGGTAAACCTTTGGAAGATATTACTGTTCGCGGTGCTGGGGCTCCAAGTATAGAGTTTGATTTTCGAGCATTACCAGATGACCGATTTTTGCGGGGTAGTTCCATGACCTTGAATTACAGCTACGGGCCGCAAATAAATCCTCGTACTTCTGCAGTGGAAGTGTTACTTGATTACGTGTTCATCGGTGGCGCCAGATTGAGTTCAGAAGATGGCGCAAATCGACAATCCCTAAAAGTTGACCTCCCCGCTAACTTGATTAAGCCAAATTCCAAAATTCAAGTTGCATTCCGACTTAACCCCAAAGAAGTAGGTCAATGCGGACTAATAACGGATCAACAACTTACGGGAACTCTCTATGCAGATAGTAGCTTCGACTTGCGGAGAGAAAATTCTGTAGACTTGCCAAATCTGGAATTGTTGCGAAATGGTTTCCCTTTTGCTGCACCTCAAGACCTTTCCAGTACAGCAATTGTCGTGCCGAATTCTCCTTCTAATACAGACTTGCTTACTCTCCTCAGCATTAGCGAACGTTTGGGAAGATTGAGTCAGTCGGATTCTCTGAAGTTAAATGCTTTTACGGCTGATGTTTTGCCTAGCGACATCCGTAAAACCTACCATTTGATCGGCATTGGTATTCGGGAAAAATTTCCCTTTCCCGAAGCATTTGAATCCGGTAATTTTAGCTTGAATGAGGCATTTTTACGCACTACAAATGGAGGTAGTATCCAAACTTTGCCAGATACAGAAGGTGTGATTAAGGAAGTAATGTCTCCTGAAAATAAAGAGCGTGTAATTTTGGCTCTCTCGGCTCAAACTGAAGCTGGCTTAGACAAAGTAAGACAAGTTATCAGCAAAGACCCCTGGTTCTTTCAATTGCGGGAGGATACAGTGCTAATCTCAGCGTCCGGACAAGATGTTTCTAGCTACGACCCCGACGCCTACAAGCTTGATTTTCTACAACGCGCTCCCTCTAAGAAACGCCTAGAAAATACAAATTTGCTCTCACAAGCATCTCGTTTTCTTCAGGAAAATTGGTTTGTGTTACCCGCCGGAATCGTGGCGATCGCACTCCTACTTTACGGCATTTCTCAGCTCTATATCAAGCGTATTTCTGATAAGAAGAGTCATTAGTCAGTAGTCAGTTGTGTAGGGGCTTAGCATTTGCTCCTAAATACTTAGATATTACCGACAATCTAACAAAGCAAATGCTACACCCTTCCTGTAAATTGTCAGTAGTCAGTTGTGTAGGGGCTTAGCATTTGCTCCCAAATATTTAGGTATTACCGACAATCTAACAAAGCAAATGCTACACCCTTCCTGTAAATTGTCAGTAGTCAGTTGTGTAGGGGCTTAGCATTTGCTCCCAAATATTTAGGTATTACCGACAATCTAACAAAGCAAATGCTACACCCTTCCTGTAAATTGTCAGTAGTCAGTTGTGTAGGGGCTTAGCATTTGCTCCCAAATATTTAGGTATTACCGACAATCTAACAAAGCAAATGCTACACCCTTCCTGTAAATTGTCAGTAGTCAGTTGTGTAGGGGCTTAGCATTTGCTCCCAAATATTTAGGTATTACCGACAATCTAACAAAGCAAATGCTACACCCTTCCTGTAAATTGTCAGCAGTCAGTTGTGTAGGGGCTTAGCATTTGCTCCCAAATATTTAGGTATTACCGACAATCTAACAAAGCAAATGCTAAGCCCTTCCTATTAGTTGTCAGTAGTCAGTTTTCATTAGTACAATTATCAATTATCAATTACCCATTACCCTATGTTGTTTTCCTCCTTAAAATCTCGGTTAATGCGGAGACGTCGCCCGCGTTCTTACCTAACTACTTGGTTAGTAAATTTTGTACCTAACTTTTTTGATCGCCTACTAGGAAGAGCAGGTTTTGGACAGTTAAAATTGATTGCTTTGCTACTGTTAGCACTTTCAATTCCCCTAATTATTACCCCAATAAAAGTCTGGCAACAGGGCATTATCGCCGTCTTCCTAATCTTTCTAGGTCAGGTTATAGTACGCATTGAAGTCAGAGATTCCAACGAGCAAACTAGCGAATATCTTCACCTATTTCTCGTGTGGCTGAGTATGGTTACAACCATGCGTTATTTGTATTACCGGACTACTTACACCCTGAATTTCAACACTTGGATTAACGGGCTATTTTGCATTTTGCTGTATGTAGCAGAACTCTATGCCATCATTACTCTCGTACTAGCATATTTTCAAACTATTAAAATTCAGGAACGCCAACCAGTTGACCTAGCAAATTTCCCTCAACATAAGTGGTTTAATGTCGATGTTTATATCCCCACTTACAACGAAGATGTAGAGATTGTTCGTAAGACAGCATTAGCAGCGATCGCCCTCGACTATCCTGCTGATAAAAAACGAGTTTATGTCTTAGATGATGGTCGGGCCGAAAAGTACAAAGCCAGACGAGAAAAGCTGCATCAAATGTGTGAAGAAATTGGAGTAACTATGCTGACGCGGGACAGTAATGAACATGCGAAAGCTGGTAATATCAACACAGCATTTAAACGCACTGATGGCGATTTAGTTTTAATTCTTGACTGCGACCATATGCCATCTCGACAGTTTCTTCAACATACTGTCGGTTTTTTCTTTGACCCAAAAGTTGCCTTTGTGCAGACTCCCCACTGGTTTTATAATCCAGATCCTTTTGAGCGTAACTTGTTAACTGGTGGCAAAGTTCCTGTTGGCAATGAACTGTTTTATAAAGTGTTGCAGAAAGGAAATGATTTTTGGAATGCTTCCTTTTTCTGTGGTTCCGCTGCTGTGATTAGAAAAGAGTACGCTCTTCAGGTTGGAGGAATTGCCACTGAGACAGTTACTGAAGATTGTCACACAGCATTTCGACTGCATTCTTTAGGTTATAAATCAATCTACTATGACAAAATCATGGTAGCTGGATTAGCGCCAGAAAAGTTTTCTTCTTATGTCGGACAACAAGTACGTTGGGCTAGGGGAATGGCTCAAATTCTGCGCCTAGAAAACCCAATGTTTAACCAGAAATTGAATCTTACTCTCGCCCAACGGCTTTGTTATTTCAGTGCAACATCGCACTTTTTCTATGGCTATCCCCGCTTAATGTATGCAATTGCTCCCACACTTTTCCTACTATTTGGTATCAACCCCATCCAAGGTTTAGGTACAGAAACAGTAGCCTACGCTATCCCCCATATTTTACTCAGCCTCAATGCTAACTATATCACTTATAAGCACGTCCGGTTTTCTTTTTGGAACGAAATCTTTGAATTTACGATGGCTTTTCAGGCTGGATATGTGACCTTCATGGCACTTGTCAACCCGAAGCTAGGGAGTTTTAATGTCACTGACAAAGGACTGACTGTTACTAAACGTTATTTCGACTGGGAACAGGTGCGCGGGTTGTTGGTAGTGACGGCTTTAGTAATCATTTCCTTAGTAGCTGTTCCCTTCTGGTTGCTGTTACGTCCAGAGGATTCTGAGGCAGTAATTGTCAACGCCATGTGGTGTGTCTTTAACCTAATTTTACTGCTAGCTGCCATACTTGTCGCCTTCGAGCAACCGCAACTGCGAGGAACACACCGCTTGCCGCGTCGCCTTTCTGCGACAATTTATAGTATGGATAAGATCTGGACAGGTGAAACTGTAAATGTTTCCGAAACTGGTGCTTTAATTGCCTTAGATAGCTGGCCAAATTTACCCGATGAAGTGGAAGTTGAGTTAATCGGAGATTATGGTGCTAGGGCGTTTCTTGATGGGCGAATTATTCGCAGAACTCCTATCAATGACAATCAAGCTCACTTAGGAATTGAATTCGCTAACCTCACCCAAGCGCAGCAAGATGCGATCGCTTTAGTTATCTATTCCGATGTCAGAGAATGGTATTCCCAAAACCGGGAAGAAGTGGATGATCCTTGGGGTTCATTCAAGTTTCTTGCTACCAGTCTCACTCGTTCTTTCCGGGAGTTTAAAGCAGATAGTGGTAAAAAGGTACGCAAGGGAATTCTTACCCCAGCCCAAATTTACTGGGAAGGTAAGTTTTATCCAGGAGAAGCAACGGAAATTAGTACTACCAGTTTACGGATTGAATTGTATGGCAACGCTATATCTACTGACAATCTAGAGACTTTGGAGACAACATCTCTACAACAACAAGACTTGGCAAAGATGCAGGAAGAAAAACCTCTTGTTGGTTTGTTATTTATTCAAGATGCAACTAATGCTGATACTGTTGAAGCCGCTACCGTTACACTATCTTCTAGGCGATTTTTAGCTCAAATTGTAGCAGTAGAAGAGTTGTCTTCTCTGGAAAATAGCGATTTTATCACTCGTAAAATTGCAGTTGAGTTACGTTTTCCAGAGCAATTCAAAGACCGCCAAGCCGCTAAAATTAAACAGCTTTTAAAAGCACTGAAGTAAGAAAATTGTGCTGTTGTTGACTACATCCCTGAACTAGCTCTCTTCCAAACTAGAATAGAGTGAGCCATTCCCAACAGAATCTTGGTTTTACTCTACATACCAATTGGAAGAGAGCAAGTTGCTGCTGCTCCAACTCGCGAGTATGATGTAAAGCAAGATTTTGATAAATTCGTGAAGCAGTTCTTGGGATGGCATTCCCAAAAGGTTGCTCAACGCATTGACGAATTATTTCAGGAGGCCTACCAAGGGTTTAACCACGATCGTAAATCTGTTTAGAGCATTAATGAAGTCATAGAAAACTGCTGTACTAGAAGTCAGGGAAAATTCCATTCGCGACTCCTTAAGGAATGGAAATTGATTACATTGCTGTCATGATCGGGAAATACCGCTAATTAGGACTGATGGACCTGACACTCCAAAGCTTTTTATAACAATGCTCAAAATTGACGGCTACCAAATCCTCACCCCCATATACGAAAGTGCCACCTCCCTTCTCTATCGTTCGCTCCGAGAACAGAATAACCAACCAGTCATTCTCAAAGTTCTCAAACAAAATTATCCTACTTCTGGCGAACTCAATCGCTATAAACAAGAGTACGAAATTACTCGTTCTTTGAACCAGGAAGGAGTCATTAAAGCCTATGGGTTAGAAACCTATCAAAATACTCTGGTAATGGTTCTGGAGGATTTTGGGGGAGCATCTTTGGCAACGTTAAAGCCGCAACACCCCTCAACTTTAGAAGATTTCCTAAAAATTGCTATCAAAATTACTACAGCTTTAGGAGAAATTCACGCTGCTAATATTATCCACAAAGATATTAATCTCTCCAATATTGTTTACAACCGACAAACTCAGCAACTGAAAATTATCGACTTTGGTATTGCTACCTGCTTGTCGCGAGAAAATCCTATCCTGAAAAACCCCAATGTTTTAGAAGGAACCCTTGCTTATATTTCCCCCGAACAAACAGGAAGGATGAATCGTTCTCTCGATTATCGGACGGACTTTTATTCCTTGGGTGTAACCTTTTATGAGTTGCTAACAGGACAATTGCCCTTTGTATGTGAAGATGTCTTAGAACTTGTCCATTGTCATCTTGCCAAAGCACCAATTCTACCCCATCAAATCAAGACTGAAATTCCTCAAGTTTTATCTGAAATTGTGATAAAACTGATGGACAAAACTGCTGAGGAACGCTATCAGAGTACTTGGGGACTGAAAGCAGATTTAGAAGAATGTCTCAAGCAGTTAAAAAGTAGTGGGAGGATTAGCAACTTTCCGTTGGGAACTCAAGAAGTGTGCGATCGCTTCCAAATTTCCCAAAAACTATACGGTAGAGAACAGGAAGTTAAGACTCTTCTGAAAGCCTTTGAACGAGTCACAACTGAACAGAGCGAATTTTTATTAGTGGCTGGCTATTCTGGAATTGGAAAATCATCGTTAGTACAAGAAATTTACAAGCCAATCACCGCTAAACGCGGCTATTTTATTGCGGGTAAATTTGATCAATATCAGCGCAATATTCCCTACAGTGCAATTATCCAAGCCTTTAAAGACTTAACTAAACAACTATTAACAGAAACCGATGCTAAGTTAGCCCTATGGAAAGAAAAGATTTTAAGCGCCGTCGGTGCGAATGGGCGAGTTATTATTGAAATCATTCCCGATGTAGAATTGATTATCGGTCCACAAGCTCCTCTGTTAGATTTAGCGACCGCTGAAGCACAAAAACGCTTTAATTTTGTCTTTCAGAATTTTATCAAAGTCTTTACCGATGCCGCACATCCTCTGGTTATCTTCCTCGACGATCTGCAGTGGGCCGATGGAGCATCACTGAAGCTCATAGAACTGCTTTTAACTAGCTCGGATGCTGGATTATTGTTGATAGGAGCCTATCGAGATAATGAAGTCAATGCTGCTCATCCTTTCCGTTTATCTTTGGAAAATATCCAAAAAGAAGGGATAATAATTCAAGAGATTTTTCTCAAACCTCTGGAGTTAGCAACGGTCAATCGCTGGCTGGCAGATACTCTCAAATCTTCTCAGAAAATTACCCAGAATTTAGCTGAGTTAGTCCAGATGAAAACCGGGGGTAATCCCTTCTTTATTACAGAGTTTTTGCAGGCTATCTATACAGAAAATCTCTTAAATTTTGACTATGAACAGAAGCGATGGATTTGGGAAGTTGACCAGGTTCATAAAAGGAACTTTACTGATAATGTAGTTGAACTCATGGTGGCAAAAATTCACAAATTGCCGCCAAAAACTGAAGAGGTATTAAAGTTAGCTGCTTGTATCGGCAATCAATTTGCATTAAAAACTCTAGCTGTCATTTCTGAAACGTCAGCGCGAGAAACCGCATTGAATTTACAAAAGGCTGTGACGGAAAATTTAATTCAGCCGCTTGGAGACGAGCATAAAATAGTTTTACTAGAACCCTTAGAGAATGAAAAAAATCAAGCAGAACAACTGGATGTAAAGTATCAGTTTGGTCATGACCGCATTCAACAGGCAGCTTATTCTCTCATTCCCGATGAATTCAAACAACGAGTACACCTCCAGATCGGTCAATTACTTCTACAAACTACAACCGCATCTCAAATAGAGGAGAAAATTTTCGATATTGTCAATCAACTCAATCACGGTAGTGAATTAGTCAATCATCAGCAGCAACGAGAGCAAATTGCTAAATTAAATCTGATTGCCGGTCAAAAAGCTAAATCTTCAACAGCTTATCAACCAGCACTGATGTATCTGCAACAAGGCTTGGAATGGCTGGGAAAAGATGGCTGGAAAACACAATATGAAATGGCGCTGGACTTGTATGTAGAAGCCGCAGAAGCCGCCTATTTGTGTGGACAATTTGAGGAGATGGAAAGCTTAGTTGCTATTGTTCTGCTTCATGCAAAGGGAGTCCTAGACCAAGTTAAAGCCTATGAAGTGAAAATCAAAACCTACATCGCCCAACAAAAATTACGAGAAGCCATTAACACAGCACTTGCTGTTTTAAAGCTCTTAGGTATTAGATTACCTAAAAATCCCAGTAAGTTAGATGTGCTTTTAGGTCTGGTGAGAACAAAGTTAATACTATCAGGGAAAAAAATTGAGAATTTACTTACTCTCCCAGAAATGACTGCTCCCGATAAAAAAGCAGCGATGCAGATTCTCAATAGTATAATTAGTGCTGCCTATTTGTCCTCTCCCAACTTAATGCCTTTACTCACCTTTAAAGGAGTCAGTTTATCTGTTAAATACGGAAATAGTTTCTCGTCGGCAGTCATGTATGCTGTGTATGGACTAATTCTCTGTGGCATTTTAGGAGAAATTGAGTCAGGTTATCGCTTTGGTAATCTCGCTTTAAGAGTGTTGAAACTACTCAAAAATAGGAATGTAGAAACTAGAATAGTGATGACGGTCAACTACTTTATCAGACACTGGCGGGAGCACGCACGGCAAACTTTACAACCTTTGCTAAATGGCTACTCTATAGGTCTGGAAATGTTAGAGCTAGAATATTCTGGCTATTGTGCAATAGATTACTGCCAATATTCTTATTACATAGGAGAAGAATTAGCTTTAGTAGAACGAGAGACAGCTAAATACAGCGAAGTTTTCCAGAAATTAAAACAAAAGCAAATTCTTAACTTTCTTAATCCCATTGGACAAGTTGTTTTGAATTTGATGGGTAGGGCGGAAAATCCCTGTTCTTTAATTGGTAAAATTTACGATGAGTCGAAAACATTACAACTTGATCTAGAGGCAAATGATGCCAGCTTAATTTTTTATTTATCCTCTTACAAACTTACACTTTGTTACTTGTTTGAACAGGAACAGGAAGCCCTCGACAATGCTGCGTTAGTCGAAAGATACATAGATGCTGGGGTAGGTTCACCGGCTGTTCCTGTATTTTACTTCTACGATTCGCTGGCTAGGATCAGGGTATATTCTTCTTTACCTAAATCTCAACAAGAACGCCTGTACCGAAAGGTACAAAGCAATCAAAAAAAAATGAAAAAATGGGCGCATTATGCACCAATGAACTATTTACATAAATTTTATTTAGTTGAAGCTGAACGCTATCGGATTTTAGGGAAACAGCAAAAAGCAATGGATTGCTACGATCGCGCCATTGCTTTAGCTAAAGAAAATCAGTATATCCAAGAAGAAGCTCTCGCTTACGAACTTGCTGCTAAATTCTATCTTGGCCAAGAAAAAGAATTGATTGCCAAAACTTATCTTCAGGAAGCTCATTATCGATATCTCCGCTGGGGAGCCATAGCCAAAGTCAAAGATTTAGAAGCTCGCTATCCCCAACTTTTGCAAAAATCTGAAACCTCTTTAAGGGGAAGTGTCAGCTCGACAACAACAGTAACAATAACCAGTGGTAATCAAAGTAGTGAAAACCTAGATTTATCTACTGTAATTAAAGCTTCTCAGGCAATTTCTGGAGAAATCCTTCTGGAACAATTGCTGATGAAATTAATGAAAATTCTTTTAGAGAATGCGGGAGCACAAACAGGGTATTTAATTCTCAAAGGAGGAGGCAAGTTTGCGATAGAAGCATCAGGAACGATAGACGAAAATAGCATTATTATTTTGCAATCTCTTCCCTTGAAAACCAGAGTGCCAGTTTCAATAATCAACTATGTTGCTCGTAGCCAAGAAAGTGTTATCTGTAATAACGCCATTGTTGAAGGCAAATTTAACACCGATCCCTACATCCAACAACACCAACCTAAATCCATTTTGTGCACTCCCTTGGTGAATCAGGGAAAATTAATTAGTATTGTCTATCTGGAAAATAATTTGACGGTGGGAGCTTTTACCCCCCAACGTTTAGAAATTGTCAACTTTCTTTCCTCTCAAGCGGCTATCTCGATTGAAAATGCCAAACTCTATGCAGAAGTACGCCAGAATGAAAGTAGACTTGTGCAACTGAATCAAGCTTTTGAACGCTTTGTACCGAGTGAGTTTCTGCAATTTTTAAACAAAAAAAGCATCGTAGATGTGGAATTGGGCGATCAAGTTGAGCAAGAAATGTCGGTTTTATTTGCCGATATTCGCAACTTCACAACGCTTTCTGAACAAATGACCCCAGAGGACAATTTTAGATTTATTAACTCTTACCTCGGTTGCATTAGTCCTGTGATTAGGGAACATCAGGGCTTTATTGATAAATACATTGGTGATGCGATTATGGCTTTGTTTAGTGGTGGTGCTGATAATGCCGTAAAAGCTGGTATTGCTATGTTAAATAAGTTGGTGGAATATAATGAACGTCGGACTGATTCTGGCTACAAAATGCTTCAAATTGGTATTGGCATTAATACAGGATTGTTAATGTTAGGTACAGTGGGTGAGCCAAATCGCATGGATGGGACAGTGATTAGCGATGCTGTCAATTTAGCATCTCGCATGGAAGGGCTAACCAAAAATTATGGTGTGTCGCTGTTAATTACTCACCAAACGTTTCAGTTGTTACGAAATCCTCGCGATTACGCTATTCGCCTTATTGATGAAGTCAACGTCAAAGGAAAGTCAAAAGATGTAACAATTTATGAGGTGTTTGATGCCGATCCACCTGAACTAAAAGCGGCTAAGTTAGCCACGTTACCCACGTTCACTGAAGCAATTTCTTTCTACCTTAATAACGATTATGCCGCTGCTGCAGAGCTCTTCGCAGTTTGTGAGCAAACTTGTCCGAAAGATACAGTTGTGCAAATCTATTTACAACGGTGTCAAGGATTAGATCAATCTTAATCGGTCTGTGGTTAACTCTCACTTATGCAACAAGGTGATAACCATGAATTACTGCTCAATAATATAAGTCAGGAAAGTTACATGAAAGTCCTGAATACAAACTCAGCCATCATCAACTCAATCTTGGGTTTACTCTACATACCACTTGGCTCCAACAAGTTGCGGCTGCTCCAACTCACGAGTATGATATAAAGCAAAATTTTGATGAATTAGTGACGAAGTGCATGAGATGGCATTCCCCAGAAGTTGCTCAAGAGATTGACGAGTTATTTGAGGAGGCCGTATCAAGCGTTTAACCGCAATTGCCAGTCTGTATAGAGCATTAATGCCATCATAAAACGAAGTCAGGGTAAATTGCATTCGTGATTAGTTAACGAATCGAATATTGATTACTTTATTGTCATCTGGGAATACCAATAATTAGGACTGACACCTCAATGAACGCCTCAAAAAGGAATTAAACAAGCTGTGATTGCAGATCTACAGTTGCATATTGGGGAACAGAAGGTTTTTGATGATATTACTTTGGTGATACTGAAGCAAAAATAGGTATTTTTAGAGGATTTAGTGAGTATGACTGAGATATTTGGCGATTTTCACAATGATATACCGACCAATCATGAATTTTTGCTGATTGGCTTTTGTCCTCACTTGCTTTCCCTAAAGGAGCGCTGGCGAAATAATGGGTTGTCGGCTGATTTTATTGCAGATTATTTGACGACTTTCTTTCCTGTTAAAGAGAGTGATCCTGCTAGTATTAAAAGACAGGTACAACTCAAGAATGCTGTTAACTACATCGCTAATGAATTGATAGATAATGCGATGAAGTTTAACGATCCAACATCAGATTTCCCAGTCAAATTTGGACTTCACTTGCTTGAAGATAAACTGGTGTTGCTCTCAACAAACTGTGTTTCTTCAGAGGTTTTGACTAAGTTCTATGAATTCATTAATGAATTAAAGGACTCAAACCTAGAAGATTTATATATTTATCAGTTAGAAAAAGGTGCATTAGAGGAGAGCGAAGAGTCTCGTCTCGGTATTCTAACCATGATGAAGGATTATTTAGCGAAGTTAGGCTGGAAGATTGAAACAATCCAAAAAGACCCGGAAATTGTAACTTTGACAACAATGGTACAGCTTGTCGTATAAAGAATAAGACTGATCAAAATAGTAAGTTAAAGGCTTGACAGGTATGGAAATTAAGACTGAAGATTATAGTGTATGCTACGAGACAGGTACGGCAACCGTGAACTTCCAAGGTTTACTGCGGCTAGCTGGGATACCCGATTATGAACCAATTGTACAGCTACTAAATGATCTCACTGAGCAGGAGCCACCGACAATTACAATGAATCTACAGGAGCTAAAATTTCTTAATAGTTCAGGGATGAGTGTCTTGTCGCGGTTTGTGATTAGTGTGCGTAAGAAGAAAACAGTTCAGTTAGTTATCAAAGGCTCTCAGAGTATCGCTTGGCAAGATAAGTCTTTGAATAATTGGCAGCGCTTGATGCCTGCTTTAACTATCGAATGGCAATAGTAAGCTATTTAAAACTATTGTTCTCAGTACAAATCAGTTAAGTGAATTTTTATAAGCCTTATCGGAGCTTAATAATTTTTTATTCAAAAAGTTAGAGCAACAGACATCCGTCATCTTGAGAAAAACACCCTTAAACTCTAAGTATGTCGCCCGGCTGCCTTTGAACCAATCTCCAAGCCTGTAGTTGAAGAGAAGAGTTGAATGCCTTGTCCACTTGCGGCGGTTAATTGATTGAACAAGCTAATGATAAGCGATCGCACCCAGACAACCAAAGTAGATATTTTAGTTGTTGACGATACACCGGACAACCTCCGCCTTTTAGCAGTAATGCTGACTAAGCAGGGGTACAACGTTCGCAAGGCTATTTCTGGACATCTAGCGCTGATGTTAACGAAGAGAGTGCGACCCGATCTAATTTTGCTTGATATTAATATGCCGGGGCTGAATGGCTATGAAGTTTGTACTCAACTTAAGGCAGATGCAGAAACTCGTGACGTTCCGGTAATTTTTATCAGCGCTCTGGATGATGTCTTGGATAAGGTCAAAGCTTTTAATGTCGGTGGTGTAGACTACATTACCAAACCCTTTCAGCATCAAGAACTGATCGCCCGTGTAGAACATCAACTGACCATTGTGCATCAGCATTCATCATTGCTCTTGCAAACAACACGACTAGAACAGGAAATCCAAGAGCGCAAACGAGCAGAAGAAGCCCTGCAGGAAAGTACGATTAGGCTACGCAAGCATAACCTAGTCTTGAGCAAACTAGCTAAAAGTCTGGCACTCAATCAAGGAGAGTTAATAGTTGCTTTAAAAGAAATCACACAAGCAACTGTTGAGAACATTGGGGTTGAACGCGCTAGTGTCTGGCTTTTTGACAAAACATTTACTAAGATCCTCTGCCTTGACCTTTTTGAAAAGAGTCGTAACCAACATAGTTCCGGCGTTGAACTAAGAGCGGTAGACTATCCCGCATATTTTCAAGCTTTGCAACAAGACGAACCAATATCAGCAGATGACGCCCATACTGACCCCAGAACCAAGGAATTTTCTGAGTCTTATTTGACCCCTTTAGGTATCGTGTCCATGCTGGATATACCTATCAGAATCAAGGCACAAACGGTAGGAGTTGTATGTCTGGAACACGTAGGAACTGTTCGTTCTTGGAGGCCGGAAGACCATAATTTTGTGCGATCGCTGGCTGATTTAGTCTCCTTAGCAATTGAAGTACGAGAACGCCAACAGACAGAATTAGCCCTAGCAGAGAGTCAGCGTACTCTCTCGACCTTGATGAGCAATCTACCGGGTATGGCTTATCGTTGTTTGAATGATCTAAATTGGACGATGCTTTTTGTCAGTGAGGGTTGCTATGGACTGACAGGTTATCACACGGAGGCTTTCACCACCCAAAACCTAGTTACTTACAATCAACTAATTCACCCTGAAGACCGAAAATTAGTATGGGATGAGGTGCAAAGTTCCCTGAAAAATTGCCGTACTTTTCAGCTTACCTACCGAATTATTACGGCAACAGGAGAATTGAAATGGGTGTGGGAACAAGGTCAGGGAATTTTCAACTCTGATGGGCAATTGCTATACTTGGAAGGCTTAATTACCGATATTACAGATCGCATACAAGCAGAAGTTGGCTTGCGTCACAGCGAAGAACGTTGGCAACTCATCCTACGGGGTACGGGAGACGGCATTTTTGACTGGAATGTCAATACTGGAGAAGTCTTTGTTTCGGATCGTTTACTAGAAATGCTGGGCTACACAGCACAGGAAATTCACTTTAGCTACGATACTTGGTCTAACCTCCTTCATCCAGAGGATCTTGAGCCGACAATTGTCAGCTCTGAGAGCCCATCTTGAGGGCAAAACCCCACTATATAGGGCTGAGTCTCGCCTGCGCTGCAAGGACGGCAGCTATAAATGGATTTTGGCACGGGGACAAGCACAATGGGATGATCAGGGTCAGCCTGTGCGTATGCTTGGTTCTCATCAGGATATCAGCGATGTCTACGACGAGCTGCGCTTACGCAAACAAGCTGAAGAAGAAGTCCAACTGTTGTTAACTATTTCTCAGGCGATTAACGCTGCTCCAGATTTTGATACGGCCCTGGAAGTTGCTTTAGAACGGGTGTGTCAAACCACAAATTGGATTTATGGCGAAGCCTGGATTCCCACTAATGATCAGTCAGCCCTAGTATGCAGCCCCCGTTGGTATTGTCAATATCTAGGAGATGAGCCAAACCTGGCTGATGCAATTGAGCGTTTCCGATCCTACAGCGAAGTTCTCACTTTCTTACCCGGTGAAGAACTCCCAGGACAAGTTTTCTCCACAGGACAATCCCAGTGGTTTGCTGAACTCACTGAATGTGAAGATGATCTTTTGAGGCTGGAAATAGCGACAGAATGCGGCTTCAAAGCTGGTTTTGGCGTACCAATCATCGCCGTTGGGAACAGAAATGAGCAGACTAACAATCAGGGGAGTAATTTGCTGAGTTCCCCATCCCCAGTTTTAGCGGTGCTAGTATTTCTTCACGCTGGAATCCCGTCCAGAGGACAAGCGGTTAATCAAGTTAGTTAATGCTGTGGTGACTCAGTTAGGACAGGTACTCCAACAGAAGAAGGTACAAGCTGAAATGAAAGCACTGTTTGCGGCGATGACGGATATTGTTACCGTTAGGGATGTTTCTGGACGATGCCTCAATGTTATCCCAACTAATACGAGGAATTTGTATCAACCTCCAACGGCAATGATTGGTAGAAACCTTCATGATGATTTGCCCACCAAGCAAGCTAATCTGATTCTCCAGGGTATCCTCAAGGCTGTGTCGAGACAGAAAACTGTCGTAGTTGAATATTGTGTACCGATTGCAGGCCGGGATGTTTGGCTAGCAGAGACAATTTCTCCCTTGAATGAAGAAACGGCAATTCTGGTAGCACAGGATATCAGTGAGCGTAAACAAGCTGAGGAAGCACTCCGTTTAGAACAAGAAAAATCAGAACGGTTATTGCGTAATATTTTACCAGAGGCGATCGCCCAGCAACTCAAACAAAACCCCGGTGTCATCGCCCAACAATTCAATGAAGTTACGATTATGTTTGCCGATCTTGTCGGTTTTACGTCCCTATCGGCTCGCTTAAAACCGATTGAGTTGGTCAATTTACTCAATCAGATTTTTTCTACTTTTGATGATCTAGCCCAACAGTTGGGATTAGAAAAAATCAAGACAATTGGCGATGCTTATATGGTAGCTGCTGGCTTGCCTATACCGCGAGAGGATCATGCCCAAGCAATGGCCCAAATGGCTTTAGCAATGCAAGCAGCCGTTGAGAGCTTCCAATCACAACAAAACGAGAACATTCAAATCCGCATTGGTATTAATACAGGTGTTGTCGTTGCTGGAGTTATTGGCACAAAAAAATTCATCTATGATTTGTGGGGAGATGCTGTTAATGTTGCTTCCCGTATGGAATCTTCAGGCCAACCCGGAAGCATTCAGGTAACAGCAGCTACTTATGAACGATTGAAGGATAAATATGTGTTTGAAAAACGGGGAGCTATTACCGTCAAGGGTAAGGGAGAAATGGAGACTTATTGGCTGATTGGCTCCCTTTTAGATATAGGTAATAGGTAATCGCTAATCGCTAATCGCTAATCGGTAATTGTACTAATGACAACTGACAGAAAGGGCGTAGCATTTGCGCTGTTAATTTGTCGGTAATACCCAAATATTTCGGTGCAAATGCTACGCCCCTACAGGACAAATGACAAACAACTAACAACTGTTTTCATGCCCGCAGGTCTGTACAACTAACAACTGTTTTCATGCCCGCAGGTCTGTACAACTAACAACCAATCAAAACTCAATACCCGGTTGTGCCTTAACACCTTGTTCCCGAAAAGGATGCTTAACCAAAGTCATTTCTGTAACCAAATCTGCTTGTTCAATTAACTCTGTTGGTGCGCCACGTCCTGTTAGAATAACATGAGAATCCGTAGGCTTTTCTTTTAACCCAGCAATCACATCCTGAACATTTAAATAATCCAGTTTCAAAGCAACATTAACTTCATCCAAAAGTACCACCCTAAAATCCTGATTGCGGATAAAACCTAACGCCTTTTCCCAAGCAGCATTCGCATGAGCAATATCTCGATTTCTGTCTTGAGTTTCCCAAGTGAAACCTTCCCCCATCGCGTGAAAGTCTAACTGAGGCGTCTCTCCATTTTTCCCTAAAGTCCAATGTTCTAAAGCTGCTTTTTCCGCAGGTTCCCAAGCTCCCTTGATAAATTGTACAATCGCCACTCGATAGCCATGTCCAAGGGAGCGTAAAACCATCCCTAACCCTGCTGTCGTCTTACCCTTACCATTGCCAGTATTAACAATAATCAAACCCTTTTCCTGAGAAGCTTGCGCAAGACGCTGTTCCTGTACTTCCTTGCGTCGCTGCATTTTGCGCTGATATTGTTCCGCTGTTAATCCCGATGATTCTACTCCAGCAATATCGTTATTTTCCATAATTTCATTCGAGTCTGTAGACGCATTAATCTTCATATCTCTTGTTGGTTGTTGGTTATTTATTGTTGCTTATTTATTGTTGCTTATTTATTGTTGGTTATTTGTGTAGGGGCGAAGCATTTGCGCCGAAATATTTAGATATTACCGACAATTTTACAACGCAAATGCTTCGCCCTCCCTGTCAATCACCAATCACCAATCACCCATTACCCATCACCAATCACCCATCACCAATCACCAATCACCAATCACCCATTACCCATCACCCATCACCAATCACCAATCACCAATCACCCATTACCAATCACCAATCACCAATCACCAATTACCAATCACCCATTACCCATTACCCATTACCCATTACCCAATTTATCCAACACCGAACTTGTCGATACAATATGTCTATCTAAACCCAATTGTTTAGGCGTTATTCCCAGCGCCAAACAAACTAACTGAGGTAAATGTAACACGGGCAAACCCAGCTTACGCCCAATCACCTTTTCCACCTCTGGTTGACGGGAATCAAGATTTAAATGACATAACGGACAAGGCGTTACCATACAATCAGCACCAGCATCAATTGCTTCTTGAATATGCGCCCCCGCCATTTTAAAAGATTGCGTCGGTGCATAACTAGAAATCGGCCAACCACAACACTGAGTACGACCTCGGTAATAAACTGGAGTCGCACCAATTGCCCGAAATACATTTTCCATCGATTCCGGTTTAAAAGGATCATCATAAGGTATAGATTTCTGTGCTCTTAGCAAATAACAGCCATAAAACGCAGCACATTTTAAGCCACTCAGCTTACGAGTAACCTTTTCTTGTAAAGCATCGATTCCATAATCAGCAACCAACGCCCATAATAAATGTTTGACTTCAGTGCTACCTTGATAAGGTGAACAGCCCTCCTTTTTCAGCAAACCATTAACCTGTTCAACATAGGCACTATCAGTCTGTTGAAACTCCTTTAACCGCTCATCCACATGACCAATTACACCCTGACATGTACTGCAATGAGTTAAAAGCGGTAAATTTAGTTGTTCTGCTAGGGCAATATTACGTGCATTTACCGTATCTTCCAACAATTGAGAATCTTCCTTAAAAGTTCCAGAACCACAACAAGCAGCTTTTTTCAACTCAATTAGTTCAATACCCAATGCTTGAGTAAGCGCTTGGGTAGATTGGTAAAGTTCTCTACAGGCTCCTTGGGCAACGCAGCCAGGGAAATAAGCATATTTTAAGGTTTTAGATGGCATAAGTGGCTGTACAACTAATCTCAATAAACTGATATTTTATGATTTTGCCATAAACTATTATCTCACAATCCTTTTGTTTGAATTACTTAATCATTTTTTTGAACTATTACTTTTTAGGTTTTGATAAAATAAAGATGGCTTTTTCGTAAAACAACTATATTGCATTTAGCATAAATACCAAGTCTAGTGATTCCTATGAAATTAATTAAACAGACAACCCTGCTCTATCAAGAAGGAAAATCAGATAAAATTTACGAAGTCGATTTGTCCCAAACTGATGAAAATCTGTATGTGGTAAATTTTCGTTATGGACGCCGTGGCACTAACCTCAAAGAAGGCGTAAAAACCACTCAAGCTGTACCACAAGCACAAGCACAGAAAATCTTTGATGAACTGGTAGCTTCAAAAGCTAAAAAAGGATATCAGGATGTCAAAGTACAAACTAACAATAATCCGTTAGGAAATTCCCCCCAGAGTTCGGGTGAGTTGGGGGGTGTCAATTTACAACATCAAGCAATTCTCAATCGTTTAGCTAATCAAAATAATAACAACTGGCCCCTGGAAAGGGCAATTTGGCGTGCTGGTGAACTGAAAATCAGCGAAGCCACACCCTTACTAATTCAACTCATTGGTACTGGTGAATCTTTGAGAGACTATTGTATTGCTTGGGCTTTGGGTTTCTGTGGTGATGAAACTGCGATACCAGTCCTGAGAAACTTCTACGAAGCTGATGCAATTCCGGACTTTGTACGTCGGATAGCCTTTGAAGCATTGCTTAAACTTTCGGATGAAAATACAGCAGCAGCATTGCGTACTGAAACCATAAACTTGCTGTCACCGCAATTACGGGAAATTGCTACAAATAACTCAGCAGAGGAATTTTCTAACGCCTTACAGACCTATCTGAATGAGGAGGTAGATACAACAGAAAGCATCATCCGTACAAACTCCCTGGATATCCTCTATCAAATCAACAACAAAACTGTACGTCCAGCTTTACTGGATATTTTGCGTACTGCACCTTTTCAACCTAACTACTTCAAGCCGATTCGTCATATATTTAAAATTGCCGAATACCGTCACGATGCAGAAGTATTTGGCATCATCGCCTACCGTTTGGAGAAAGAAAAGGCGATGTTCAGTAGTGACTTACCTTCTATCTATACTCCAGACGGAGGATACTTAAGAAAGAACTATGGAAATTACAACTATCAAACACATCGCTATGAAGTCATCAGTAATCAAATCGCAGAAGAACTGAAAAATCCGAGTTCCAGGATTGCTTACAGCAGCAATACTCGTAAATACTTGATTGGACGAATTTGGCGTACCCTTAAACAGTTAGGGGAAGCAGGTAATTCTGAGTATGTAAAAATGGCTGTTAGCATTCTCCTTCAGTATTCCGATGTAGATGCTGAACCAGCAAGACAAACTATATTTTATCGCTGGGTTCGCTCTAGCTGGACTAGCATAAAATACCATCGAGACTGGGATAGCTATGCTGGATATCTAACTCTGAATCACATCCTCTACGAAAACAGTCCTCGCTATGTTTTAATGTCTAATTCTAAAGCATGGCGTTGTCGAGAAGATTACAAACCTGGAAATCCAGAACCAGAAGTACGAGAAGAAGCGTTTCCCCAACTTTGGGAACAAAATCCCACAGCGCTTTTACAACTACTTTTAGAGAGTAATTGTCGCATCGTTCATCAATTTGCAGTCAAAGCCTTGCGAGTCTGTCAGCAATTTTTGGACGTACTAGATTTAGATACAATAATTGAGTTGGTAAGTAAGCCTTACCAAGTAACAGCACAGCTAGGTTTTGAACTAGCGAGAGAACGTTATAATCCTGCTGAAGCCAACCGCGAACTAATATTAGCTTGTGTAAACTGCATACTTCCCGAAGCACGTACACAAGCTTACCAGTGGATTGAACAGCAACGTCAAAACTTCCTGGAAGACAGCTATTTCCTCTTCACCTTAGTCACCAGTCTAAACGAAGACACCCGCGCTTTTGCCCGCAACTTGCTAAATTCATCCCTGCTTAGCGAGACAACAGCAAGATTACTAATCGGGAGAATTATTGTCTATTTACTAGCGCTTGAGACAACATCCCCTTTGTCAGAGAATTCCTCAATACTGGTAAAAGAAATTGCAGACACTTTGCTAATCTATTTTGCTCCACAACTGCGTACCTTGGGAATAGGAGTTGTACTGGATCTTCTCCATCACCCCATGCCAGAAATCCAGGAACTAGGCGCAAACATTTTACTAAATCATAACACAAAAGCCTCCGAACTTCCCTCAGAATTAATTTCCTCACTCCTCACATCTCCCCATGAAGCAGTACACATCATTGGTGTAAGGATTTTCGGACAATTACCTGACGAAACCCTCCTGCAAAGCTACGAATTGTTGTTAGCCATGACAACTCACGAACTAGCAGATATGTGTCAAAGTATTCGTCCAGTTATCCGGCGTTTGGGAAGGGAACATTCAGACTTTGCGGCACAGTTAGCGACAGAATTGATTAACGTCTTACTGAGAAAAGAGAAATACGAAGGAGTTCACAACGATATCTTACATTTGTTGCGAGAAGACTTACCAGATTGGATGTCTGGAATTAGTAGAAAAACAGCGATACTGTTACTCAAAGCTAAATCTACAGTCGCACAAGAATTAGGAGGTTTAGCGCTAACTGCTAATTCCCAAAACTGGACACACGAATTTGAGACATCAGAAATAGTCAAACTTGCCAACCACGAAATTCTCTCAGTACGAGAAGCAGCAAGAACCATGTTCTTACAAATCTTAGACCGCATCCGCAGCAACTCACAAGAAAAGTTATCAGCAGTGCGCTTACTTGAAGCTAAATGGGATGACTCGCGAGAATTTGCACTGCAAACTTTTACCAACTCCTTCACTACTGAAGACTGGACACCAGAAGTAATGATTAGCATCTGTGACAGCATTCGTGAAGATGTGCGTCAGTTTGGACGAGACTTAGTTACCCGCAACTTCCAACAAACTTACGGACAAGAATACCTACTCAAATTCAGCGAACATCCCTCAGCAGATATGCAGTTATTTGCCACTAACTATCTGGAAAACTATGCTGTAGATAATCCCGACAGATTGAGAGAACTCACACCCTATTTTATCAGTGTATTGTCTCGCGTCAATCGAGGTCGCATCGCCAAACAACGACTTTTTGCTTTCCTGGATACCGAAGCACAAAAAAGCCAAGAAGC
Organism: Potamolinea sp.; assembly: GCA_042408245.1. Classification (GTDB taxonomy): domain Bacteria; phylum Cyanobacteriota; class Cyanobacteriia; order Cyanobacteriales; family Coleofasciculaceae; genus Potamolinea. The sequence goes on along the minus strand of JAYFMV010000059.1, from coordinate 56,748 downwards.
AGCCCAACTTGTCGCTGAAATTCTCACCCGACAATCTCTAACTATGGCAATTGGCGATAAAGCCAAAGCCATACAGACAATGTTGAAAATTCACCAAACATATCCTCATATTTCCTTACCGATTCAGGTAAAACCAGTTTCCGAAGTTAGAAATTAGTTGGTGTAGGTTTGCTCATGAAAAAGCGCAAGCTGCTTGAAAAAGTTCTGTCTGGTTCAAAGAATATCCAGTTTGATGAAATGGTTATATCGAATCCTAATGATTGGAATAAGAGGTTTTTTAACGCAGAGAGCGCAGAGAGAGGAGACGCAGAGAAACGCAGAGGTTTTTGAATCATTCAGAACTAACGAATTAGTAAAGGTAGGAACAAATGGAATTTAACTACGCTTACAAAGGAAGTACATCTGTTAGCGATCGCGCTGACAGCACTCAAATGTCTTTCTCCCCAGACACCAAGCGTCCACCAACTTATTTTATCGGTGAACTGCGTAAAAATGTCGCATTTCGCGAAGCAATTAGCGCCTTACACGATGTTGTTGTCTCCGATATGCGCTTCCAACCAAAAGACAAAACCGCATACAAAGAATGGGTCGCGAAACAGCACGAAATTGACTGGCAATTGGTAGCAGCACAACGTCAAGGAGTCGCCGACAAAATCAAGCAATTACAAGCAGAACTAAACGAACTTAGCTACCAGAGTTCCAAACGTCTAGCACCTTTTTACCAAGCTAGACAGCAATACTTCAACTACCTTTATCAAAAAGATCGTGATGCTTGGTTTGTACTAGATCCAGTAATCACCGTCCACCCAGATGAAATCTTCTTTGAATGTTTCAGTCAGGACGAATCTAGCTATGGGCGACTTGGTGCCAGTTACGAAGTATTTAAAAACATCAACGACTTCGCTTGTGGTACAACCAACATCGATTATTCAGCCGCACTTTACGACGAATTCCAGAAAATCCGCAGCTACAAATCTACCAAACTAGAAGTAGATCCATCAGGATTTGAAGTCCAAACCACCAACGAAGAAACCTTTAAAGAAGTCAAAATTGATTTACCCGATAGTTGGGTAAGAGGTTTTTTGCAAGTAAGTTCAGCCATGTCTCTACCAGCGACAAAATTTGACTTGCATCCAATGGATATCCACAATATCTGTTTAGTACTGCGGCGTAATAAGGAACAAAAAAGCCCCCGTGGTATGCGTTATCATCTTAAACCAGGAGAACCGATACGAATAGTATTTGAACCTTGGGAAATTGAAGTAAATTGTCCCCGTTCCCTCTACACAGGTTCATCCGAAAACGTAATTAGAGTTTGGGGACGACGACGCATTCACATCTTAGAAAGACTCATCCCCATCGCCAACAACTTTACCGTACACCTGTTAGGTACAGGAATGCCTTCATTCTACGTCGCAGACTTAGGCGATATGTCCTTCACCCTCGGTTTATCCGGATGGACAGCAAACGACTGGGCTCAAGCTGGGAACTTTGACCTCATGGCACCTCGCGCTGATGTAGACACATGGACACAGCAACTGATTTTTGACGAACTCAAACACAACTGGGTAGAAAATCCAGACACTCTCGCAAGCCGTCTCAAACTCAACCGTGCAGTTGTACTGGGTGCTTTAAGTGCATATACGCAAGCGGGACGTGCTATTTTTGACTTAAACAAGCAAGTATACCGAGTTCGGGAACTCAGCCGCGAACCCTTACCGATGGAACGCTTACGTTTTGCCAACGAGCGCGAAGAAAAAGCAACCCACTTCTTGAGTGAAAATGCAGTTAAGGTAAATTCCGTCACCAGTGATTCTACAAAAGCATTTACTCTCCAAGGTGATGTCACAGAAAACGGCAGGACTTTTAATCCTTCGTTGACAGTTGATGCGGATGAGCGTATAATGCACGCAGAGTGTACCTGCAATTGGCATCAGCAAAACAAGCTGTACAAAGGCCCTTGCGAACACATTCTGGCACTGCGAATGCAACATAGTCGTCAGTGTGGATAAAACACGCGCAGCAGTTGAGTTGGGAAACAGCCTTGCAATCCGGCCGGTGCGATCGCCGTCCATGCGTTTAGTCCAACCATGCATCACTAGCCAGCTCTTGACTGTGCCGGCTTTCGGTAGGTATCGCTATTACGGTTTGACTTCCGTGAAGTTAATGAGCGATACCTACCGAGCCGGCTGGAGTTGAGCAGTCTAGTCCTGAGAGGTTTACGAAGGGGGAACCAACTTGCGGCAGCGCGTGATTTTTTCTTTGTGGAATAATGTTTTTTTTAACGCAGAGAGCGCAGAGAGAGGAACGCAGAGGGACGCGGAGGTTTTTGCTTGCTTTCCGGTAGGGAAATGATTGGAATTGCCTAATTTAACCCTTGACAAAGATTGGGAAGTGTGCAATAAAATAAGCAGACAGCAAAAATATCCGCATACTCAATTGCAGGATGTTGGTTGCGGTCTCAGGTGTAGGATTTGTAGTGTCCTGCCAAGCGTCGGGTCAACCCGTTTGCTGAATATTCAGCCTGAACTCTGGTTAACTTCTTGACTAGACTTTCAGAGGGATAACAAGATTTTTGGCTAAATATTCAGCAAGCTGGTTGATACGACGCTTGGCAGAATATTACAAATTCTATTACTGAGACTATAACCCAACATATCCAGGTAGCTAGTCTTGTTATAAGGGTTTATAAATCCCTTGAACAATTCTCCACTGCGCTTAGAGGTGTGATTTATCGATGCTGTCCAGTTCACCCATACCTGGACATACTAAGATGACAGACATTCGTCTAGCTTCTGTTGGCATTTATTGGGATCTTCAGAATGTTTCGTTGAATCAAAAGCAAGCCAATTGTTTGCTGGATTTTGCCAACTTCAAGGGGCATTTGATTCACAAAAAAGTCTACTATAATTCACTGTGTCAAGACCAAGCTTCTGCAAAGGATAAGCTAGAGAGTCTTGGTTTTTATTGTGTTGATGTTCCATGTCCTCTCAAAAACAGTGCAGACAATCAATTGAAATCGGACGTGTTGGACGATATTTCAAACAATTTACCTCCAGACACAGTTATCCTTGTCTCAGGAGACGGAGACTTTGCAAATCCAGTTGGGATTTTACAAAAGTTGGGCAAAAAAGTCATAATTATTGCTCAACGAGGTAATGTAAAACAAAAGCTGAAAGAGCTGGCTGATGAATTCTACTTTGTAGACGAATTGTTTAAGTTAGTTGAGGACAAGGCTGAGCCTAAAATCGCTTCCATTCAATCTAAAATGACTTACGAGGATGCTATTGATTGCTTGCTTGAAGCTATCAAAACAGCGTTAAGCAAAGGTAAATGTACAGCATTGGGTTACATTAACAAACTGATGCGTAGTAGTCAGCGTTTCCCCAACTATCAGGGAGTATCCTCTATTCTTAAACCCGATGGAAAGACTTTTTTAAAGTTCAGTAAATTTGTTGATGCTGTTGTAAAAGAGGGTAAAATCAGAAGGCAAAAGGAGGAAGTGTTTTTAGTTGAAGTAGAGCAACTAGCTACTTGAAATTCCTTGACCTTTAGCTGACTAAAAATACCCGAAACCCGGTATCCTTGAGAAACCGGGTTTTTCCAACTCGGACAATAAAACTTGTACATTCTCACTACAATTAATGACTTACACAACAAGAGAGATAAAAATGACCATTCCAGAATTCCGTAACGAAAAGCTACTGCGCTTAGCGCTTACCCATCGTTCATATGTCAACGAAAATCCCGAAGAACACGAAAACAACGAACGTCTAGAATTCTTAGGAGACGCCTTACTAACCTTTCTCAGCGGTGAATATCTTTATGGTCGTCACCCAGACATAGGAGAAGACCAAATGACTCGTAGACGATCAGCACTCGTAGATGAAAAACAACTGGCAAAATTTGCCATCGACATAGGATTAGATTTTAGAATGCGACTAGGAAAAGGCGCAATTTTAGACGGAGGATATAACAATCCAAACTTACTCAGTAGCACCTTTGAAGCTTTCATTGGTGCTTACTATCTCGACAACGATTCCAATATTGAACCAGTCCGCACCTTCGTCAAACAACTATTTGATTCCGTCCCTGAAAACATAGTTGTATCTCGTTCCAACGTAGACTCAAAAAATCAACTTCAGGAATGGTCTCAAATTAACATTAGCCCACAACCTCCTAAATATTTAACAGAAAAAGCAGGAGGACCAGATCACTCACCAGTCTTCCTTGCTAGAGTACTTATAGGTAACAAAATATATGGAGAAGGAAAAGGAACCAGTAAAAAAGATGCCGAAAAACGTGCTGCTGAAGATGCACTAGCCAAGCTGAAAAAACAAGGGTTATTGTAGTAGATAAAATGCACAGCCTTTTAATCTAAAATCGCCATGTCTGACCAACCGCGTACCCGTCAGGAACTCTACGATCATATTCGACAAGTTGGCAAAGAAGAATTCATCCTGCAAGAGATGATACGCTATGGTTTCTGGCCTGCACAAGGCGAAATACCAGAAGACCCTGCAGATGAAATCCGTCGCAGAGAGGAAATCCAACGGGAACTGAACGCACTTAAAGCCGAAAACCGACAATTACACAACGAAGAAGCATTGCGCAAACAGATGCTTCAACGACGCTTGGAGGAGTCGCGTCGTAAGCGTCAGGAGACAAAAGAACGACGGGAGAGCGATCGCCTTCAACGCGCTCAAACATGGCTACAGAAACAGCAACAAGAGATTACCTACCTCGGCCCAGAAGTATCAGCGGGACTTAACTACACCGATTGCGATCAGGAACGCTTACAAAGCTATGGATTACCAGTATGTAGCACGAGTGGGCAAATTTCAGCAGCAATGGGAATTAGCGTCGGAAAACTGCGTTTTCTCGCATTTTCACGGAAAACAAGCTTAATTTCCCACTATATCCGCTTCAAAATCCCCAAAAAGACAGGTGGGGAGCGCCTGATCTGTGCTCCCATGCCTCGCTTAAAAGCTGCACAAAACTGGATATTTGTCAATATACTAGAAAAACTAGAGCTACACGACGCAGCCCACGGATTTAGACGCAATCGCTCAATTCTCAGTAACGCGCAACCCCACGTAGGCGCCGAAGTCATCATCAACCTCGACCTCAAAGACTTCTTCCCCTCTATTTCCTACAAGCGCGTCAAAGGGCTTTTCCAATCATTTGGCTACTCAGAAGCTGCTGCAACAATATTCGGCTTGCTGTGTACCCAAACAGATACAGAGGAAGTAGAACTAGATGGCAAAACTTACCATGTAGCCACAACAGAACGCCACTTACCCCAAGGTTCTCCCGCAAGTCCAGCAATTACCAATTTATTGTGTAGACGCCCTTGATCGGCGACTCACTGGAATGGCTGAAAATTTGGGCTTTATTTACACTCGCTACGCAGACGATTTAACCTTCTCCGCATCCGGTGAAAATCTCCGCAATATCTGCAACATACTTAGACGAACTGAATCTATTGTTACCCACGAAGGCTTTATTATCAATGAACAAAAAACGAGAATTTTGCGAGGGAAATCCAGTCAGTTGGAAGTAACTGGCGTTGTCGTTAACGAACGACCAAATATTGCTAAAAAAGAGCTAAAACGATTCCGTGCCACCCTCTATCAAATTGAGAAAGACGGATTAGAAGGTAAGCGCTGGGGAAATTCTTCTGATGTGATCGCTTCGATTCAAGGCTTTGCTAATTTTGTCGCGATGGTCAATCCTGAAAAAGGTGCCCAGTTCACAGAACAGGTACAGCGCATCAAGGAGAAATATTTGCGTCGTCAGTAAAAGCAAATACCATGAACTTCTGTTAAATACTCTCACCAAAAGATAAAGGTTGCTGTAGACTTTTGGTAAAGTTAACTACAAGTTGACCAGCTAAAGACAGCTAGTTAGTATCAAAACGCCCAGAGTTCTCTATCCTTAGTGGGGAAGTAACTAAAATTACTGACCAAAATTAAGCAACTATCTGTCAAAACCGACTCTGCGGAAAATTTAACTTTTACGTGTGATGTGAGGATAGTTTCAGCTAACTGATGTGGCGGCTGAGAAGATTTCATTAGATAAAAGAGGTAAGAAGTCAGAACTCAACGTCGCATAAAAATCGAAAATTAGGATACTTTGGATATGAAAACCCAAGAACTTTTGAATCGATATGCTGCTAGAGACTGGGATTTCCACGAAGCAAAACTGGCTGAGGTTTCCCTCAGTAAAGTTAATCTCAGTCGTGCTGATTTGAGTCGTGCTGATTTGAGTCGTGCTGATTTGAGTGAAGCTGACTTGAGTGGAACATCTTTCCATCAAGCTAACCTGACTAATGCTGACTTGAGTGGCGCTGATTTGACTGGGGCCAATTTAACAGAAATCAACCTAATTGGAGCAGACTTAAGTAGTGCAAATTTGAGTGGTGTTGACTTGAGTGGTGCTGATTTGCGCTGCGCTAATTTGCATTTAGCTAATCTGACTGGCGCTAATTTGACAGATGCTGAACTTAGCGGTGCAGATTTAAGTGCGGCCTCTCTCAAAGATGCTTGTTTGGATGGCGTTTCCCTGATCGGTGCTGATTTGATTGGTGCTGATTTGAGTGGGACAAATCTAGTCGAAAGTGATGCAAATTGGGGTATAAAACCAACTGGTACTTCCCACAAATGGGTCAGTTGGAACGGTAGTTGTCCAACATAATTTTGGATGGGGATTTGGTACTGGGGACTGGGGACTGGGAGACGGGGTGAATATTTCCTAATTACCCATTACCCATTACCCATTACCCATTACCAATTACCCATTACCCAAAAATCAAAACCTCAAACGTCTCATTCCCCCGCAAATTATCAAAATCACAGTCAGTTTTAGCTAGTTCTTGATATTCGCGGAGATTAAGTTTAATTGCTTCTTGTAAACTAGCGATCGCTAATTCAGAATTACCCAACAAAGCATAACAACAAGCTTGGTTGTACCAGGAATATTCATCTTCTGGTTCAAATTCTAGTGCCTTTTTATAGCTATTCGCGGCTTCTTGATATCGTCCCAAACGCCGCAACAATTCACCTCGCTGATACCAACTCCAGAAATCTGTTGGTTTGACCTCCAAAGCTTTTTCATAGCTAGTAATTGCTTCTTCCAGATGTAAAGAGCGACGTAAAGCATCACCTTTACGAAACCAACTCCAATAGTCATCAGGTTCGCACACCAACGCTTGGTCGTAACAATTAACAGCTTCTTGAAAACATCTCAAATGTCGCAAAGCATCACCTTTACGAAACCAACTCCAATAGTCATCAGGTCGCGCTTCTAGGGCTTTGTCGAAAGAAGCGATCGCCTCCTCATACCAGTCCAAATCTTCCAAAGCAACGCGCCCGCGATTATACCACGCCCAGTAGTCATTTGGTCGCACGACGGTAGCCTGATTGTAATTGGCGATCGCCTCCTCATAGCGTTCCAGATGGCGCAGTAAAGAAGCACGCTGACACCAAGCCCAATAATCAGTAGGTTTATCTTCCAAAGCCTTATCGTAGCTAGCGAGAGCATCTTCATAGCGTCCCAAGACTTCCAGGATATCCCCTCGCCAGTACCAAGCCCAATAATCATCAGGCTTATACTCCAAGGCTCTATCATAACTATCGAGAGCATCTTGATAGCGTCTCTCATCACGCAAGCCATTTCCCTGCTGATACCAATCGTGGTAACTATCTGGTCGTCCCTCCAGAGGTTTGTAGATTGCGCCATAAGAATCCCGTCCTGCAGTCATCACTCTACTCATCTTTAACTTCCCTTAATATTGACATCGGCTTCCCCACAATCGGGCCACTTAATTAAACGTTAGCATTGCTTTTATACTACCAATAATAATATTTTTTTAATTGCCGATACTATTAAGTAATTATGCTGCCGACCGAGCTGTTAATCAATCGACAAAGTGGCGAAGAAGTTATACCTAAAGAGTTACCAATTAATGCTAAAAATTGTGAAATAGCTACTGAATTGATTAGCTGTTTTAAAAATGCCGTCAGTGGTAAGCAAGGCGAACTAGATCGACAGTTATTAGAACTAGAAGGTGATAGCCCAGACTATCGTCTGAAACGAGGCTTAGCACATATTCTCAAAAGCAGTTTTTCTACCTTTGAAATCATCAGCCCCTTGGAACCAATTTTACTGCGAGAAAGAGTTTTTTCTCTATCTGCAAAATCCGTTCCTAGTGTTCAAGCAACAGAAACAACACTAAATACCCTGAGTCTTGCCCTCTCTCAAGAATTGAACCGCGAAGTTTTACCGCAACACATTAGTAGTGGTTTATATGCAGACTTACAAGAAAATCGCATTCTTACCCAATTTGAAGAACCAACACCGGAAGCATTACTACATCGATATAACTTATCTCAAGTACAAGGAATCTTTTACCGTGCAAGTGAGATGACACTGAATGCACATCGCAACGTACCAGGCGAGTATAAACTATTATTCCGCTATTTGAAACTGTTTCAATTGATGACTTACATTGAGGGCGATGCTGACCACGGATTTACAATTACAATTGATGGCCCTACCAGTTTATTTAAGCCAAGTACGCGCTATGGATTAGCGATCGCCAAACTTCTCCCAGCCTTACTCCACGTTACCAAATGGAGTCTCAAGGCAACATTACAAAGCCGCGACCCTTATACAGGGAGAGAGAAAATTGGGCGTTTCAGTCTCAATGACGATTGCGGCTTAGTAACTCATTATCCTCCCGGTAAGCCATATGACAGTATGTTAGAAGCAGCATTTGCTAACCGTTGGGACTCCTTGAAAAGTGAGTGGGTTTTAGAGAGAGAAGTTGACCTAATTCCCATTCCTGGTAGTGTGATGATTCCCGACTTTCGTCTCGTTCATCCCGATGGTCGTACTTACTTATTAGAAATAGTTGGTTACTGGCGTCCCGAATATTTGCAAAAGAAATTTTTCCAGGTACGTCGGGCAGAATGCGATAATTTAATTTTGGCTGTTTCTGAAAGATTGAACTTAGAGAAAGCAGGAGTTAAAGTAACGGATCTACCAGCAAAAATTGTTTGGTTTAAAGAAAAGCTTTCTCCTAAAGCCGTCTTGGAAATTTTGGATTAATTTGTCTAGTAAATTGTTATCTGCGTAGGGACTTAGAGAAAAAGTGAGTGAACCACAAGCTGACTATGATAGCCCTTGGAAAGAGGCAATCGAGCAATATTTTGAGCAATTTTTAGCATTCTTTTTTCCAGCTACTTATGTCCTAATTGACTGGAATATTCCTCCTGAATCGCTAGATAAAGAACTGCAACAGTTGATGCGAGAAGCTGAAGTAGGCAAGCGTTTAGCTGATAAATTGTTTAAGGTGTGGCGGATTGGGGGAGAAGAGGCTTGGATTTTGGTGCATATTGAGGTACAAAGTCAAGAAGAGTCAGACTTTGCTGAACGGATGTATGTTTATAATTACCGCTGTTTTGATCGATATCGTAAGCCAGTAATTAGCTTAGCAGTATTGGGAGATGAACGAGCTTCTTGGCGTCCATCTTCTTATGGATATGCTTTAGGTGGTTGTGAACTCAGTCTGAGGTTTCCAGTCGCGAAATTGTTGGATTTTGAAAGCCAGTGGGAGACTTTGCAGGAAAGCATCAATCCTTTTGGTACGCTGGTCATGGCCCATCTAAAGACTAAAGCCACACGTGGACAGCCGCAAGATCGGAAACAGTGGAAGGGTAGCTTAGTGCGCAGGCTTTTTGAGCGTGGATATAGTAGAACTGAAGTAGTACAATTATTTCGGTTAATCGACTGGATGATGGTTTTACCGGAAGAGTTGCAGCAGGAATTCACACAAGAATTGAGGCTTTATCAGGAGGATAGACTAATGCCTTTTCTCAGTCGAGTTGAACTTCATGCTAAGCAGGAAGGAATCCAAGAAGGAACCTTACAAAATGCTCGTGAAGCTGTGTTAGAAGTCTTAGAAGCACGCTTTGAAGTGGTGTCACCAGCAGTGAATGAAGCACTTAATAAGATTGTAGATGTAGCTGTGCTGAAACGACTTCTAAGACAAGCGAGCACTATTAGTTCAGTGACGGAATTTCAGCAGCTATTCAATGTAAGTGAGGATAATTTGGAAGGCTGAATATAAGCCACATTTTTCAAAACCCTCCACCCCCCTAATCCTACCTTGGTAAGGGGGGACATTAGTAAAGAGGGTGATTTAGGGAGATCTACAACGATTGTGATTTCGTCTTGAGATCTATGTACAGTTTAGATTACTGAGGATTAATTGCAGCAAACAACGATGAGTAATCTTCCTCAGACAAACCAAGCTGCTGCGTTATCTCCAAAATCTTACGTACACCTTCCAAACTGCTGACATTTAAACCTAATGATTCAGCTTCAGCTATAAACAAATTCGTGTCTTTCAACAAGTGCTTAGTAGGAAAATTGGGGTTAGCGAAATTACCCTCAAGCATCGGACGCAACTTCTTATCAAAAGTCGGGGCATAGAGCGCACTTTGTCGTAAAATTCCCATAAACTGCTCTACCTCAACACCCTGACGCTGGACAAATCCTAAACTAAGTGCAAAAGCACTGGTAAGTGAAGCAATTAATTGATTCAGCGCCAATTTTGCAGCGGAAGCTGAACCAACAGCACCCATCAACATCGGTTCTTTTCCAAAGTGTTTCAACAACTCACTCCACTTGTGGAATTGTTCCCTAGAAGCACCCACTATTACTAACAGTTCCCCGGACTTTACTTGTGGGATACTCCCTAAAACTGGTGCTTCTATATATTCACCACCATTTTCAACTACAGCGTCATGAATTTGCTTACTTTCTGTAGGCGAAATCGTACTCATCTGAATTACTGTACGATTAGATAATTGTGCCCTAGAAGCTTCTGATAAGAGAACTTCTTGAATAGCTGTAGCGTTGGTCAGCATTAATATTACACAATCAGCAGACGCTATCGCTTCTTGGGGAGTCTGGACAATTTCTACGCACAACTCTCGTAGTGGTTCTAGTTTCGCACTGGTACGATTGTAGGCGGTTACTTTTAACCCACCCTGCAAAAGTTTTTCAATCATTGGTTTTCCCATCAAGCCGGTGCCGATGAATGCTACTTTGTTATTCATGGATTTGTATATTAGACCTCTTGCAAAAGTTTATCTCATTCAATAAACCCATCAATTTTATCTGCGTTTATCTGCGTTTATCTGCGGTTGCAAATCTCAAATCAACATTTACAGCGGTTACGGCTGTTATGAGGTACAGTCAGACCTAACCCCCAACCCCCTTCCCTTCGAGGGAATGGGGCTAATGTCAAAGCCTCTCTCCTTTAAGGAGAGAGGTTTGGAGAGAGGTGAACGTACCGCATTACAGAGGAAACCGCTGTATGCAAGAGATCTATTTTTTAACGCAGAGGACGCTGAGGTTTACGCAGAGTACGCAGAGTCTAAAAGTATATCTGCGCCAAATCTTATCGCGTCGCTACAGGGGAGTCCTGTATCTTTTTTTACTTGTTCGATCGCCTGTTGTGCTGCTGTATCATCTAAGTGTCCGGTGTTAAGTGCGATCGCCTTAACTTTGACATCCGCAAAAGCACCCCCAGCGCTAGCTACTGCTTCGTAAAGCTTAATTACTTCTGGTAGTGGGGGAATTGGTACGTGTTGGTGATTGCGGATGTGTGTTTGTCCAGCGCGATGTACCAAAATTAAGCCAGTGGGTTGTGTTCCCCGAATCAGTGGTAATGTTGCTGTTGAAGCTGGATGGAACAGGGAACCTTGGCCTTCTACTATCAACAAGTCATGGTTATCACAAGAATTCATAACCAATTGTTCCACCGCACCAGCAGCAAAGTCTACTCGGATCGCATCCAGGGGTATTCCTTCTCCAGAAATCATGATACCTGCTTGTCCTGTGGCTAGGAATTTTGCCCGTATTCCCCGACGCAAGGCCGAGCGATTTAACTCCAAACTCGCTGACATCTTCCCGACACCCATATCAGTACCCACAGTTAAGATGCGGCCACAAGTAAGCGATCGCGCTTTACCACTCCCGACACCCAAACCCGCAGGTTCCTGACGAATATCCCAAATTACCTGATTTTCCCGCAATAATCCCTGCAATTCTGGGTCAGACGCCATCAAGGTATGTAAACCATTGATTACTGACAAACCAGCAGCTACTCCCTGCTTTATCTCCAGTTTCCAAGCATCCGGTAACTTACCCCCAGAGGGCGCAATCCCAATTAATAAGACATCTGGATGATAAGCTAGTGCCGAGGCGACTGAATCGACAATCGGCGCATGACAAGCAATTCCCGTTAATTCCGACAAAGATTCCCCAGCGCACTGCTTGTCAATTACTGCCACAACAGTTGCAGCACGATAGCGTAAAAATGTCAATCCTGTTTTGCCACCTTCACCGCGAATCCCATCATGGAGTAAAATAGCAACTCGCTGATTATTGGTTAGACGCACCGCAAAGTTACCCCCAATCCTGGTAAATCATTAGGCATCAGACGCCCATTCTGTAAAGTAGCACCAATAAAGGGGTCATCCGCAAAGTTTAAATGACTGTCTAAATCGAGATAATCAGCCAAAGGTGCAAGCTGTGACGCTGCGGTATTTGCCAGTGTACTGTCAGAATAGCAACCGAACATCACCTGTAAGCCACAAGCTTTGGCTGTATGTACCATCCGCATTGCTTCGCTTAAACCTCCCGACTTCATTAATTTGATATTAATGCCATGCACGCGGTCTGCTAACTTGGGGATATCGCTGCTAGTGAAGCAACTTTCATCGACAAAAATCGGGATAGGCGACAGCGAGTATAATATCTGTAGCTTCTCCTCTTCCCCCGCTGCTAAAGGTTGTTCCACGTGTCTCACCCCCAAAGCAGCTAACCAGCAAGTCATTTCGATCGCCTCCTCCAGATTCCAACCGCCATTTGCATCTACACTCAGTTCTGCTTGGGGTGCTTCTTCCCGAATCGCCAACAGCATCTCGCGATCAGCATCAATCCCCACAGGATTCCCTAGTTTTACTTTTAGCACCTGGACACCAGTAAATTGCATCCAGTCGCGTACCCGTTGTCGTGCACCCTCCGGGGAATTTATGCCAATTGTCACAGAAGTTGGTATAATGCGGCGGCGATTCAACCCCCACAGACGCCACAGGGGTACTCTCAGCCATTTTCCCATCCAGTCGTGCACAGCCAAATCAATCGCGGCCCAAGCAGCGCTAGGCATTTCTTGTTCAGCTAGCGCTCGTTCAATTTTCTGTAATTCCCAAGGAGTAAAGGTTTCCAGGAGTCTTGCGGCTTCTTCTAGCGCATTTAAGAGTACTTCGGTACTTTGTCGTTCTTCCCTAATAATTGAAAAAGGCGATGCTTCTCCCCATCCTTCCACACCGTCTTGTTCGATCCTTACCCAAATATTCGTCGTTTCTGAGGTTGTACCGCGACTGATGGTTAAGGGGAAGCGTTTATGTACGGTGAATGTTTCAATCCCAATGCGCATAAATTTCTTGTTCTTGTTATATTACTTTACAAAAATTTATTTTACGTTTTACATGAGCTTACATAAATCAACAATAGACAAAAGAGGATTCAACGCGCCCTAATGGAGCTATTGTGGACGACCAAGGCAAATTCAACAACTTGTCATTAGTTATTGGTCATTGGTAATTAGTCACAAGCAAAGAAAAAAGGACAAACTTATGAGCAACATTCAAAAGTGGAAAATCATCAAATCTCAGATGGTATTTGAAAACCAATGGTGTCAAGTTAGACAAGATGAAGTTGAATTACCTAATGGTCAAGTTATAGATGATTTTTTTGTAAATGTTAGACATGATTTTGTAGCTGTTATAGCAGTTACACAGCAACGAGAAATTGTCTTTGTTCGTCAATATCGGCATGGCGTCAGCAAAATATTATTAGAACTTCCTGCTGGTTATCCCAATACTCAAACAGAAGATAAAATGACAGCCGCGAGACGAGAATTAGAAGAAGAAACTGGCTATGTCGCAACTGAATTGATTAAGCTAGGAACATTATATGACAATCCAGTGAAAGATACTAATGCCATGCATTTATTTATTGCCCCAAATGCCCATTGCTCCGCTAGTCAAAACCTAGATATTACCGAAGACATTGAAGTTATTTTAGTTCCAATAGAAGAAGTTTTAGGCAAAATATTATCGGGAGAAATTTGTGTTTCTGGAACAATTGCCTGTTTATTTTTAGGCTTAAATTTTCTGGGAGTAATTGGGAAGGGAGCATAGGTAATAAGTAATTAGCTCAAAACTTATTCCTCAGAACTTAGATCTCAGGACTCAGAACTTACAACTCTTGATAACAACAGCGCTAATATGGTGATTAAAGTGAGAGTGACTAGGTGACTCACTGACGCAAATTGTTTTTGATATATAGAAGCTCTTAAACTATGTCAGATTACGTTAACCAGAAAACCACGGCAAATACACCTAAATCAGAAATACCTACAGACTTATTTTTAAGCCTAGCAGTAGCCCCGGTGCTACTAGGGCGTCCTCTCAATGCAAGCAGTAGGCTCCTGGTTAGAAACCGTAGGAATTGCCAGCGAGGAAGTATTTCGAGGCGATCGCTTACCGATTTTGCACTTTCCTGATTCAGAAATCCAAGACTAAGTGCCCAATCCCCAATCAAGAGTCCCCAATCCAGTGTTGAGGATGAGCCTGCATACCTTACTAAGTACTCATGAATAGTTACCAATAAAACTACTCAGTGGAACAGTAATCTATAAAATGTAAAGTTTCGTCTAGCTTTGATGTGACCTTATGAGTTCCCTTGTCCACTCATCCGATCAGGAATTGGCTGTACCTTCAACCTCTGATCTATTTCTGCGCCATCGACTTAAAGTTGTAGAGGATTTGTGGGAATCTGTTCTGTGCTCCGAATGCGGTCAGGAATTGGTAGACTTACTCAAGCAACTACGTGATTTAGGTTCACCAGAGGGACAAGCCACTGAGTTACCTGAATCTTCCGTTCCCAAGCTAATCGAAAAACTCGATCTAAATTCCGCTATTCGCGCATCTCGTGCATTTGCTCTTTACTTTCAGCTGATCAATATCGTAGAACAGCATTACGAACAGCGTGCGCAAATGTTGTCGCGACGCACTACTTACAACGCTCCGGGCGCCACTGACAAATCATTATCCCACAGTAGCCGAGATCGATCGCGTCCCCAAACAAATTCCTTGACAGAAAGCGAAAAATCTGCTCTTGCATCAATCAATTCAGCAGAGGCTGAGAGTGACAAAAGTGCAGATCCAGTGGCAGGTTTACTGGAAAAAAATTGGCAAGAAAACAAAGCCTCGCGACAAGAAGTAGGGACATTTCACTGGTTATTTCCCCACTTACAAAAACTGAATATGCCACCACAGCAAATTCAGCGATTGATAGAAAATCTAGACATTAGTTTAGTCTTCACAGCTCACCCTACAGAAATAGTCCGTCACACAATTCGGGGGAAACAGCGACGAATTGCCAAAATTTTGCAACAACTAGACCAAGTAGAAGAAGAATTTAGATCATTAGGATTAACATCTTCCTTGGAAATAGAGGAATATACCGAACAACTACAGGAAGAAATTCGCCTGTGGTGGCGAACCGATGAATTGCATCAATTCAAACCAACAGTACTCGATGAAGTAGATTACACACTGCACTACTTTCAGGAAGTCTTATTTGAAGCAATTCCTCAACTGTATCAACGCCTAAAGCAATCCTTAAAAGGAACTTTTCCCAGGCTAAAACCGCCAACGAAAAACTTTTGTAAATTTGGTTCTTGGGTGGGATCAGATCGGGATGGAAACCCTTCAGTAACGCCTCAAGTTACTTGGGAAACAGCCTGTTATCAGCGGGACTTAGTGTTAGAGAAATATATTTACTCGGTAGGGCGTCTCAGCAGATTGTTGAGTTTATCCTTGCACTGGAGTGATGTCTTACCAGATCTATTAGACTCTCTAGAACAAGACCGTGCTCAAATGCCAGAAGTATACGAAAAACTGGCAATTCGTTATCGTCAAGAACCTTACCGTCTGAAACTAGCCTATATACAACAACGACTGGAAAATACACGCGATCGCAACCAGCGCTTGCGAGATCTTTACAATAAAAAAAGCCTGCAACAAGAGATTTCCGAAGGTATAAACCCTGTAATTTACCGTTCAGGGTCAGATTTTTTGGCAGAATTGCGGCTAATTGATCGCAACCTAACCGAGACAAAATTAACTTGTCGCGATTTGGAAAACTTGATCTGTCAGGTAGAAATTTATGGCTTTAACCTAGCAAATTTAGATATTCGTCAGGAAAGCACCCGTCACTCAGACGCAGTGAACGAGATTGCAGAATATCTGCAAATCTTGCCAAAATCCTACAACCAACTGGCGGAATCAGAGCGGGTGATTTGGCTAGCTACCGAATTGCAAACCCGACGTCCATTAATCCCCACGGAACTGCCATTTTCCGAAAAAACCTGCGAAACCATAGAAACCTTCCGGATGCTGCGTTCTCTGCAACAGGAATTTGGTACTGAAGTTTGCCAAACCTACATTATCAGCATGAGCAACCAAGCCAGCGACCTCCTGGAAGTGCTATTGCTGGCAAAAGAAGCAGGTTTGTACGACCCCAAAACCGGTACAAGCAGCGTGATGGTAGTACCGTTGTTTGAAACAGTGGAAGACTTGAAACGTGCTCCAGCAGTAATGAGTTTTCTGTTTGAGCTACCTTGCTATCGTGCCAGCATCGCTGGAGGATATACCAGCTTTGAGTCAAATTCTACCGAACAGTCAGCAACCAGCACTCAGCCATCTTTACAAGAGGTAATGTTGGGCTACTCAGACAGTAATAAAGATTCTGGCTTCCTGAGTAGCAACTGGGAAATCCACAAAGCCCAGAAAGCCCTACAGAAAATGGCTGAAGATTACGGCGTCGCTTTACGTATTTTCCACGGACGCGGGGGATCAGTCGGCCGTGGTGGAGGACCTGCTTATGAAGCAATTTTGGCGCAACCAGGTCGCAGTATTAATGGGCGAATTAAGATTACAGAACAGGGAGAAGTGCTAGCTTCCAAGTACTCTTTACCAGAACTGGCTCTTTATCACCTGGAGACGGTAACAACAGCAGTAATTCAAGCCAGCTTGTTGGGAACCGGCTTTGATGATATTCAGCCTTGGAATGAGATTATGGAGGAATTAGCGGAGCGATCGCGCAATCATTATCGTGCTCTAATTTACGAACAACCTGATTTAGTGGATTTCTTCCACCAAGTCACCCCGATCCAAGAAATTAGCCAGCTACAAATTAGTTCTCGTCCAGCGCGTCGCGGTGGGAAAAAAGATTTAGGGAGTCTACGCGCTATCCCCTGGGTATTTAGTTGGACTCAAAGCCGCTTCCTGCTTCCTTCCTGGTATGGTGTGGGAACAGCTCTACAAGGCTTTTTACAGGAAGAACCAGAGGAAAATCTCAAGCTGCTGCGCTATTTTTACTTCAAATGGCCTTTCTTCAAAATGGCGATTTCTAAAGTAGAAATGACCCTGGCCAAAGTAGACATGCAAATTGCACACCATTACGTGCGCGAATTGTCAAGCCCAGAAGACAGAGAACGCTTTGAGCAACTTTACGAACAGATGCATCGCGAATTCAACCTTACCTGCGAGTTAGTACTGACGATTACAGGACACAAAAAGCTTCTGGATGGAGACCCAGAATTACAGCGCTCGGTACAACTGCGCAACGGTACGATTGTGCCTCTGGGCTTCTTGCAGGTATCTTTGCTGAAGCGTCTGCGCCAACACAGCAACCAAGCA
This sequence comes from Potamolinea sp., assembly GCA_042408245.1. Taxonomy (GTDB): domain Bacteria; phylum Cyanobacteriota; class Cyanobacteriia; order Cyanobacteriales; family Coleofasciculaceae; genus Potamolinea. The sequence goes on along the minus strand of JAYFMV010000059.1, from coordinate 38,902 downwards.
GCATCCGGAGTCGTCCACTCCCGGTATAGCAAAGGCGAGTTATTACGCGGCGCACTCTTAACTATCAACGGTATTGCTGCAGGAATGCGAAATACCGGTTGATTAGTGGTCATTGGTTGTTGGTTATTGGTGCTTGGTGCTTGGTTATTGCTCACAAAACTTGCACAAACAACCAACAACTAACAACTAACAACAAATAACCAACAACTAACTTTGGATAACCTCTACTGGCTGGATCGCATTCAATCCTCGGATCTCCCCTTGGTGGGAAATCACGCTTTTAATTTGAGTCAGCTATTACAGCGTGGCTATCCGGTGTTGCCTGGTTTTGTTGTTCCAGCAAGAGTTGAGAAACAAACCGCTTTTAGCATCGCCTTTTGGGAATTTATCGAAATTTTGGGCGAATCGGAACCAATGCTTGCCGATTTGCCTGATTCTTCCTTTCATGTGGATGTAGATAATTCACGTCAGTTACAGCAAGTCGCCCAAGAAATTCGCCAACAGATTACAGCAGCTTCTTTACCCCCCCGATGGGAATCATCGCTCTCTACGGCCGCTGAATCGATACAAGCACCAGCAATGCTTTTGCAGCCTTCTCTGTGGATATCATCTAAAAAGTTACAGGTTCCTAGGAAAGAAACACTTGTTCATCCTGACTTATCTCCAGCTAAGAAAAATCACCCCTACAAAGTTGAAAAAATAAACCAGTTCCTTCAAACAAAAGAAATCCAACCTACAGGAATTTTAGAATCCTACATTTGCCCACATCAACCAGAAGCAATCATAACTGCCTTAAAACGAGTTTGGGCAGAACTATTTCGCGCTAGAAGCCTATTCTACTGGCAGCGTAACGGAATCGGGCTACAGCAGGTGAACTTAGCCGTCTTGATACAACCAACTTGGGAAGCGATCGCCTCCGGTACCGTCAAAGCCGAGTCAGCTTTTTGGCAAATCGAAGCAACTTGGGGCGATTTTGAAGCGATCGCCAAAGGAGAAGTACTTCCCGACTACTACCAGTTAGAAGCAGCAACAGGCAAACTCAAAACACAGCGCCTCGGTAGCAAAATCCGCGCCAGACGCCTTACTTACCAACAAGATTCATCCCAACCTGAGACTATTGGCGCATTGCCATATATTCTCAGCGAAGAGCAACAAAAACAGTACGCCCTGGAAGAAAAATACCTCAAACAACTAATTGAACTATCCCAGCGTATCGCTACCCAAATCACTCCCATCTTTGCTTTAGAGTGGACGCTTTACCAAATCGACAACAGTTGTGAACCACAACTGTATATCAACCAATTGACACCTCAGATGGGAGCTCGGGAAGTTACAGGCCTCACCCCATCAGTGCCTCACCCCATCACCACCCCCGTAAGAGTCAGAGGGCTTCCCGCAGCATCAGGACGAGTCAGTGCACCTGCTTTCGTGATCATTGGCGATCGCCCAAACCCTCTTGAGATTGGTACTGGCAAGATTTTGGTGGCCCAAAGCGTCGCACCCGATTGGCTACCTTTGCTAAAGCAGTCTGTAGCTATTGTTACCGAACAGGGAGGGATGACCTGTCATGCAGCAATTATTGCCAGAGAATTAGGGATTCCCGCCGTTGTTAGGGCTGTTGGCGTTACCCAACTAATTCAAACCGGCGAGTTGCTACTTGTGGATGGAGACACAGGAGAAATCAATAGCTTTGGGAATAGGGAGGGTGAAACGGCAAGAATGCAGCATTACACCAGCAGTCAAGCACCTTCTTACCCTAGTACTTTGAACCGATACCCGATCGCCACTCAACTGCTAGTTAACCTCTCTCAACCCATCTCCCTAGAGACAATCGTTGATTTGCCAGTAGATGGAGTCGGGTTATTACGCTCAGAATTAATGATGCTTTCCGCTTTGGAAAATCTACACCCCAGCGAGTGGCTGCGACAAGGGAAAAAAGCAGAATTGGTAGGTCGCCTACAGCAGCTTATTCTACAGTTTGCCGCTGTTTTTGCACCAAGACCTGTGTTTTATCGCTCCTTGGATTGGCGATCGCATGAATTTCAATTTCTGGCTGGCGATACGTCACATGGAGCACCTGAAGTTAACCCAGTGCTAGGTCTACGCGGCACTCTTCGCTATTTGAGTGACCCCAGCTTCTTCGATTTGGAACTGGAAGCCTTAGCGCAGGTTCAAGCCCTTGGCTATAGCAATGTTCAGCTAATGTTACCCTTTGTGCGTACCGTTGAAGAGTTTGTCTTTTGCCGACGCCGTGTAGAAAGGGTTGGACTAACCAACCATCCTCACTTTCAACTCTGGATTATGGCAGAAGTACCTTCAGTGCTGTTTCTGTTACCAGATTATGTCAAAGCAGGTGTTCAGGGTATCTCAATTGGTACGAACGATTTAACTCAACTCTTGCTAGCAGTTGACCGAGATCAAGAGCACATAGGGTTAGGACTTGACGGGGCGTCATCCAGTAGTCAAGCAGGCAATTAAGCAAATAATTACTACAGCAAACATTGCTGGTATTCCTTGTTCTATCTGCGGTCAGGCACCAGTTCAGTATCCTGAATTAATTGACCAGCTAGTGGAGTGGGGGATCACATCAATTTCTGTCGATCTGAATGATGTGGAACGTACATACACTGCGATCGCTCGCGCTGAACAACGCCTACTATTAAAAGCGGCACGCCAAAAAATTAAGAATTCACGGGGACTGGTGATTAGGGATTAGGGATTAGGGACTCGGTTCGATATTTTTGCTTTAAATAATTTATCTAGGCACTGGGAAGACCCCCACTATAGCTAGAGGGGGTTATATCGAGCCGACAGGCGATAGCGATAGCGAAGCGGGGCGCACAAGAGCGCACAGCGGTAGCGAGTCTTCCCTGCGGGACGCTTCGCGGTTTTCATGCCCAAAGGGCTGTACGAGCGTCGTACCCCCGACAGTTACAGCCCTACGGGCATGAAAACAGTGGCGGGATGTCGAGCGTTGTGGGACGAAGTCCAAGGCGGTTAAAAGAGGGGGTGTTGAACCCCTCTTTTGACATTTAATGTATCGCATCTAACCAGTAAATATTTTAAAATAGAATAATGCTGACACTCGACGAGCCGCTACCGAATCTATCCAGATGCCACTCAAGGACAGATACTCATTGAGTGGATGGAAATCTGCCGAGGTGCATTTAACTACGCACTTCGAGAGATTAAAGATTGGTGCAATAGTCGTAAGTGTTTGATAGATAGATGTTCTCTTGAAAAAGAGTACATCTTGCCTGCTGATTTGAAATTTCCCAACGAAATCAAACAACTTAACAACTTGCCAAAAGCTAAGAAGGAATACAAGCGCTTGAGTGAGGTGCCTTCCCAAGTTCTTCAACAAGCTGTTAAGCAATTACATCGAGGTTGGGAATATTTCCAGGAGCGTGGCTTTGGCTTTCCCCGATTCAAGAAATATGGTCAGTTCAAGTCGTTACTGTTTCCTCAGTTCAAGGAAAATCCAGTAACAAATCTGCACATTAAGTTGCCCAAAATTGGCGCAATTCCCATTAACTTGCATCGACCCATCCCTAGTGGTTTTACGGTTAAGCAGGTAAGGATCTTGAGGAAAGCTGACCGATGGTACGCCAGTATCAGCCTTCAGTGCAATGTCACTGTTCCTTCTCCAATGCCTTACGGACATCCCATAGGTGTTGACGTGGGGCTGTCTGCATTTTTAGCAACTAGCGATGGTGTTTTCGTAAAACCGCCTAAGTTCTTTAAGAGTTTACAAGGCAAGCTGTTAGCGAAGCGGGCGCGCGTCTTCGCGCGACAATTGCTGCAACGTAGACTTTCTAAGAAGCAAAAGCGGTCGAAGAATTACTAGAAACAGCGTCTAATGGTAGCTCGACTTCACCACGCAATTGATAACACAAGGAAGGATTTTCACTTCAAGCAAGCTCATGCTCTTTGCGATAGCGCAGCGTTAGCGAGTCTTCGAGCGTCTGCAGGTGACATGGTTTTCATGGAAGACCTAGATTACCGAATCAGTGCTAAGGGGATGTTTGGCAAACATATGTTAGATGCTGGGTTTGGACAATTGAGAAATATTGTTAAGTATGTTTGTTGGAAGCGAGGAAAGTTTTTTTGTGAAGTTAATGCTAGAGGGACATCTCAAGAGTGTCCTGAGTGCGGTGTTGAAGTCAAAAAAGACCTGACTGTGCGAGTACATAACTGTCCCAATTGTGGATACACAGCCGACCGGGATGTAGCTGCTAGTCAAGTCATTAGAAATCGAGGTATTGCCTTAATTAGTACCGTTGGGCAGACGGGAAGCGAAAGCGCAAGGGCCGCCGATCTACCGGGGACTGATGAAAGTCAGTCCACCATCCAAGTGGCGCAATCTCGCAAGAGAACAACCAGGAAACCCAAGTCGTGAGTCTTGGGAAGCCCCCGTCAAATCAGAGATTATGACGGGGGAGGATGTCACGAAGACCAATATAAAGCCTTGATGAAGAGCCCTGAAACTGAGAGCAACCTCAGTACTTTGTGAATATAGATTTCACATAAACTCCAATTGATGAGTAATCGTTATCCAGTTAGGGAGCATCGCTTAAGGAGAATCAGCAATCAGGGCTGCAAGCCATCATCAATTAACCATTACCCATTTTCCCTTAAAACTGAAAAAAGCTCAAACTATTGGCTTAAAAGGATTTGAGGGCTGATTCTGCAAGATCAATCATTGAGGCAAAGCACATGGAACTTTTAGCTATTGTTGTTCTTGGGATTTCCACACTTGTTGGCTTTTCTACCAACGGGAACAAACCGAAACCTAAAACTAATGCGTCCCGTAAAGACGACCCAGATTTGCAGTTCAACGAGCCATACAACTCTGATGAAAGCACACAGAAATAATGATTCATCCATCCAGAAATTGAATTGAGGATTGGGTCTCATTGAACACTGCTTATCTCAGTTAAGTCTGTGGAGAGATTAACCATTGTTGTTTGACACTCACCCAACATGACTCGAAGCGTAGTCGGGAAATTCCTTGATATCGGGAAGCGCAACCGCTTGATCACAGGCAAAAAAAGCGGACTCGCTTCGCTCTCGAAAAAACAGCTTAACAATGTTTCCCACCGCTGATCTTTCCACCTTGCACAACAGTCGCTACCTTTTTTTCATCCCCCGCCTCAAACAGGAGAGCTTTCAATTGCCTAATTTTAGGCAAAATTAAGTAAATATTTTATTATATTAATAATCATTGCTTGCCATAAGACTAGACTGCCCCTAAATTTACTCGGCAATTGATACAACAGAGGAAAGTTATTTGGAGGAATTGTTTAATTTCTGTAAGCTTTTAAATTGATCAGCATTATGGGACAATATCTGTGAAATATGCCCTAGTTCATGAGTGGTTAACACCCAAAGCAACTGGCGGGTCAGAACTGGTAGTTCAAGAAATCTTGAAACACATTGATGCAGATCTTTATGCATTAATTGATTTTGAATCTACTAATCCCGATAGTTATCTGTTTGGGCGCAAGATAGGCAAAACCTTCTTACAGCATTTGCCCAAAGCCCGCAACGGCGTCCAGAAATATCTACCACTGCTACCATTAGCAATCGAACAACTCGACTTACGCGAGTATGACGTCATCCTCTCCTCATCCCACGCCGTCGCCAAAGGAATCCTGACCACACCGCAACAGTTACACATCTGCTATTGCCATACACCAATGCGCTACGCCTGGGACATGACATTTGATTACCTACGCAGCAGCAGGATGGGGCGCGGCCCAATAGGCTGGCTAACGCGGTATCTGCTGCATCAGTTGCGTCAGTGGGACACCCTTTCAGCAAACCGAGTCGATTACTTCATTGCTAACTCTGTGCACACAGCCAAGCGCATCTGGCGCTGTTATAGACGTAAAGCGACAGTAATTTACCCACCGGTCAATATTGAGCGATTTCCCTTCCTCGCTCAAAAAGAAGATTATTATCTGACAGTTTCCCGTTTAGTGAGTTACAAGCAAGTTTCTTTAATTGTTGAAGCCTTCAATCAACTGGGATACCCGCTGGTAGTAATTGGCGCAGGGCCAGAGTTAGAGGCGATACGCCAACTAGCTGGGCCCAATGTCCAAGTACTAGGATTCTGTGCAGATAGCGTAGTAGAGCAATATATGGCTAGTGCAAAAGCCTTTGTCTATGCTGCAATAGAAGATTTTGGTATTGTCCTAGTAGAAGCTCAAGCTTGTGGGACGCCAGTAATAGCCTATGGCGCTGGTGGAGCACTAGAAACAGTTAGAGATATTCGGCAACATCCGGATAGCGGAACGGGTCTATTTTTTAGAACCCAAAGTGCAGAAGCAATAGTTGAAGCAGTGAAAACTTTTGAGGCCTCAAAACAAGCGTTTAGTCCCGCCATGTGCCGTCTTTACGCTGCGAAATTTGCCCCCAAAATTTTTAGCGAGCGCTACCTGACGTTTCTGGAACACTGTTATCAGGACTACCAATCTCAATTTTGGCGTGACCAATTCCAGTTTCTAGAACACGATTCGCCATAGCAAGCGTCTTGTGGCTTTATGATCGTGACGGTGTGGTGTGAAGTGAAGGAGTAAGATGACTGCCGAAAGCCAACTTATCTCCGTTAAGATGTTGAGAGCGTTCGTGAAGCGAGGATTTTGGCAACTCGTCTCCCGTAGCAGACAACAAGGTCTGTCTCGACATCGTTTAGACGGTGATCTCGCCAAGCGGCTATTTGATGTCCTGTTTTCGCTATCAGTTCTGACTTTGTTTTTGCCAGTTTACTTACTATTAGCAACACTGATTGCTATCAGCTCACCGGGGCCAATTTTTTATGTGCAGAAACGTGTGGGTAAAAATTACCAACCCTTTGCTTGCCTTAAATTCCGAACAATGGTAGAAGACGCAGACAGTAAGTTACTAGACTTAATCAATACATCCCCCGCTTTGCGCGAGGAATTCGAGGATAATTTCAAGCTCAAAAAAGACCCTCGGATTACAAGAATTGGGAAATTTTTACGGCTGACTAGCCTTGATGAGTTTCCTCAGTTTTGGAATGTTTTGATGGGAGATATGAGTGTTGTAGGTCCGAGACCTTTAGTGCCAGAAGAACTCCCCAAATACGGGCGTCATATGGACAAGGTTCTGACGATTAGGCCAGGAATTACAGGCTTATGGCAAGTTTCAGGACGCAATGATATTCCCTATAACCAGCGCGTTCAAATAGATGTTTATTACGTCAATTTTAGGAACTTATGGATGGATTTATGGCTAATTATCAGAACAATTGGCGTTATCATTTCTCCCAAAAATAATGGAGCTTATTAACTCTAGTGTTCTCTTCTTAGGATAGGGAGCGTCGGGAGTGAGGGGGAGAAAGAGCAATAATTGGCATTCAGACACACTGGATATCATCCCTGACTCTTCACTCCTCACTATTGCTCAAACCAAAGCTCTATTTATACTTAATGCACTCTTTGCAGCTCTCGTTCAGATTTTAAGTTAACTTAGGAAGGAATATCAAAGACCCGACCAACAACCCTTGTTAGGATGGCAAATCATAGCAATCCTTGCAGGTAATATTGTGAATACCCATATTTCTTAGAGTGAAGCTTGAAGGATGACACAACGCAAGAAAGCGCTAATTACCGGGATTACCGGACAAGACGGTTCTTATCTCAGTGAGTTGCTACTTGAGAAAGGCTATGAGGTTCACGGGATTTATCGGCGGACTTCTACGTTTAATACAGACCGCATTGACCACATTTACGTAGATCCCCATAGCCCTGACGCTCGCTTGTTTCTCCACTACGGTGACTTAACTGATGGCGTAACCCTGCGCCGGATTTTAGAATTAGTCAAGCCTGTGGAAATTTACAACTTGGGCGCTCAATCCCATGTGCGCGTTAGCTTTGACTCACCGGAATACACCGTTGATTCCGTCGGTATGGGTACATTGCGCCTTCTAGAAGCAATTCGAGACTATCGACATCGCACTGAGATTGACGTGCGATTCTATCAAGCGGGTTCTTCCGAGATGTTCGGTAAGGTCCAGGAAGTACCGCAAAATGAAACAACACCGTTTTATCCGCGCAGTCCCTACGCTTGTGCTAAGCTTTATGCCCATTGGCAAACTGTGAATTACCGCGAATCTTACGGGATGTTTGCCTGTAATGGCATTCTGTTTAACCACGAATCGCCCAGGAGAGGAGAAACCTTCGTCACCCGCAAGATTACCAGAGCGATCGCCCGCATTGTTGCTGGTCAGCAGAAAAAACTTTTCCTGGGCAATCTCGACTCCAAGCGAGACTGGGGCTATGCCAAAGACTACGTTAAGGCCATGTGGCTAATGCTACAGCAAGACGAACCAGATGATTACGTCGTCGCCACTGGAAAAACCCACTCAATTCGCGAATTTCTGGATATTTCCTTTAATTACGTCAATTTAAACTGGCAAGATTATGTAGAGTTTGACGAGCGCTATCTACGCCCTACGGAAGTGGATTTACTAATCGGTGACCCCACTAAGGCTGATCAGAAGCTGGGTTGGAAACCAACGGTCACGTTTGAGCAGTTAGTCGCTTTAATGGTAGAAGCAGACTTGCGAGTCTTAGGTCTGGCTTCACCCAACCCGGAAGGGAAGCATTTATTGGACGATAATGCTTATATTCGTCAGGGTGTAGGTAGCGCGATTGATTGAACTAGCTAACTACTAAAGTGAAAATAGCTCTTAAACATCGCAATTGATTAGCTGTAAAGTTGGGATATGGGGGCAAGAATTGCATCACAAATGGCAACGATGAATTTAAGTAACAAAAGAATTCTGGTTACTGGCGGGGCTGGCTTTCTAGGCCGAGTGGTAGTTCAACAACTGTGTCAGGCTGGAGCCGTACAAGAAAAGATTACAATAGTGCGATCGCGAAGCGTGGGCTCCGCCCAATCGCGTGACTACGATCTCCGTTATCTAGAAAAATGCCAACAAGCAGTCCAAGAACAAGATATCATCATTCACCTGGCTGCACACGTTGGCGGTATTGGCTTGAATCGGGAAAAGCCAGGTGAACTCTTCTACGACAACTTGATGATGGGTGCACAGCTAATTCATGCAGCATATCAAGCCAATGTCGAAAAGTTCGTCTGTGTAGGTACCATCTGCGCCTATCCTAAATTTACTCCCGTACCATTTAAAGAAGATGACCTCTGGAATGGCTATCCAGAGGAAACCAACGCCCCCTATGGTATTGCCAAAAAAGCCTTGCTGGTGCAGTTGCAAGCTTATCGGCAACAGTATGGCTTCAATGGCATCTACCTGCTACCAGTAAACTTATACGGCCCGGAAGATAACTTCGATCCTAGCAGTTCTCATGTCATTCCAGCCTTAATCCGCAAAGTTTACGAAGCCCAACAAAAAGGAGAAAAACAGTTACCAGTTTGGGGCGATGGTAGTCCTACTCGTGAATTTCTCTACTCAACAGATGCCGCACAGGGTATCGTTATGGCTACACAGTCCTACAACGATAGTGAACCCGTTAACTTAGGGACTGGCTATGAAATATCGATTCGCGATTTAATTACCTTGATTTGCGAATTGATGGAATTTGACGGCGAAATTGTTTGGGAAACTGATCAACCAAATGGTCAACCTCGCCGCTGTTTAGATACTCAAAGGGCTCTTCAAGCTTTTGGCTTTAAAGCCCAGGTGGACTTTAAGCAAGGGCTAAAAAATACTATTGATTGGTATCGCCAACACGCGGCTTAACTTGAGGGTGGGCAATGCTCACCTTTCTTGTCTGCTACACTCACAGTCTAAATGCTCAACAAAATAGAACATAAGCCTGATAAAGCCCAATTAAGGCGTAATTTCCTCACTTCTCGACAATCGCTACCACCAGACGCATGGGCCGCAAAGAGCGATCGCCTAAGAACCCACCTCCAAGCCTCACCCCTCCTTACCTCAGCCGAGACAATTCTTGCCTATTTCAGTTTTCGACAAGAACCCAACTTAAGCCCCCTATTTAACGATAATCACAGATGGGGATTCCCTCGTGTAGAAGGTAAATCTCTCTCCTGGCACAGATGGAAAAAGGGAGAACCTTTGCAAACAGGGAATTATGGTATTTTTGAACCCCATCCCGATTCCCCAACCTTGCCACCCGCTCAAGTAGATTTAATTCTTGTGCCTGCTGTTGCTTGTGACTATCGAGGATACCGTTTAGGTTACGGTGGCGGATTTTATGACAGAATGCTCAGTTCAGTTGAGTGGGCATCGAAACCGACGATAGGAATTGTCTTTGAAGAAGCTTATTTACCTGAGCTACCTATTGATGATTGGGATCAACCCTTGCAAGGTGTTTGTACAGAAATGGGGTTAAAGATGACGCGATAAATTTTACAATTTTCCAACAATTCCCAACCCTCCAACTTTTCGCGACGAGGACATTGTCCTCGTCGCTCCAACCACCTACTTGTATGCAAGCATTTGGTTAGACAAATACAATTACTATATTATGGCATTACAATTACTAAGTCAAGCTATTTTTCAAAAATAAAGTTTTATTTCAACGTCAACAAACAGCAGATTTTAGATTTAGTTATTGCTGCTCATTGTAGAGAGTGAGAATTCAAAATCAGATTTCTGAAAACCACAAGATGATTAACTCCAAAAGCCAAAACTCAAAACCTTATTGGTTGCGCACCATCCGGATGTATGCGCTATTAATAGCCATCGCCTTTGTCATGCTCTTTCCTCTGCTGTGGCTGCTAGGCACATCCTTAAAATCTCAAACAGAAAACATCTTTCAATTCCCACCCCAGCTATTTCCCAGTCAGCCAACATTGCAAAATTTCATAACAGTCTGGCAAAGCAATCCCTTTGGGCAATACCTATTTAACAGTACAGTCGTTGCCGTTCTAACCGTCAGCTTAAATTTGCTATTCTGTTCCCTAGCAGCTTACCCCTTAGCGAGGCTGAACTTTCGAGGGAGGGACTTGATTTTCAGTGGCATTGTCTCTACCATCATGATTCCCTTCCAGATTGTGATGATTCCCCTCTACATCTTGACCGTGCAGCTAGGTTTAAAGAATACTTATCTAGGCGTTATTTTCCCAAGCATTGCCTCTGCTTTTGGGATTTTCTTGTTACGACAAGCATTTCAAGGCGTCCCCAAAGAACTGGAAGAAGCTGCCCGAATCGATGGCTGTTCCGAGTTAGGATTGTGGTGGAATGTGATGTTGCCTGCAGTCCGTCCCGCGCTGGTAACTTTGGCAATATTTGTTTTCATCGGCTCTTGGAGTGATTTCCTTTGGCCTTTGATTGTTCTAGACCGACCTGAATATTACACCCTACCTTTGGGTGTCGCGAATCTCGCTGGTACTTTCTCTCTAGATTGGCGTTTGATTGCTGCTGGATCAGTGATTTCCATTGCTCCTGTACTAATATTGTTTCTGTTCGTGCAGCGTTACATTGTACCTACAGATACTAGCAGTGGTGTTAAAGGTTAGTTGGTCTACAAAGCGTCTTCCTTCTAGAACTCTCGTTTCTCCTACCGCTCATGTTCGGTTAATGAAGATGGAGAGCGAGAGAGGGAGAAAAATTAATAAATCATCTGCAATTAACAAGATTTTGCTATTTATAGATGCCTACAATTTTGAGTAAGATTCAGTAGTCACAATCCCCTAAAAACTATGAAGTTTAATTACAAAGCAATTCTCGCAACTTTAAGTTTAAGTCCATTGATGGTGGCAATGCCTGCCTTAGCTGATTACCCGGCTTTGTACTGGTGGCAACAGCCTTTAAATGTGGCTGTTCCACGTTGTCTGAGAAATGCGGAACAAGCCATGAGAGAAACTAGATTACAAGGAATTAGAAGAAGCTCAAATGATGTTAACTACCTACGCTATACCCGCAAGGGTTATCGTAGGCTTGCAGGAAACTGTAAGTCGTGTTGACCAGCCTTAGTTCCCAATAGGAACTCCGTTAGTTGAGTCATGACACCCTGAAATGCGTGCCAGTTTTAGGCTCTGTCGTCTGAAGTTAAACAGGCTATAGGAAAAACCAGTGCTTCAGACTTAAAAAGCTCTTATAACATTGGCGAGGCCAACCATACCAACAATTTGTTGAGAGTTCAAAGTAATGCGAATTTTCGTACTAGATAAAAACCTGAAACCTTTAGATCCCTGCCATCCAGCGCGGGCCTAGAGAATTACTAAATAAAGGGAGGGCCAAAGTATTTAAACGTTACCCGTTTACTGTTGTTCTGCAAGATAGAGCCGTCGAGGAATCCACAGTCCATCCTCACCGAATCAAAATTGACCCAGGTTCCAAAACGACTGGGATTGCTGTTGTTCAAGAAGAGACAGGACGAGCAACAAACGCTCTTGAAATCTCTCACCGAGGACAACAAATAAAAGACTCTCTTGAGTCTCGTAGAGCATTAAGAAGAGGTCGTCGTAACCGAAAAACCCGTTATCGTAAGCCTCGCTTCTCAAACAGAACCCGTAAACAGGGCTGGCTACCACCATCTCTTGAGAGTCGCATTTCTAATATAGAAACTTGGGTGAGGCGAATCAGACAACTGTGCATGGTAACCGCAATCTCTCAAGAGTTAGTCAAATTTGACCTGCAACAAATGCAGAGTCCTGAAATTAGCGGGGTTGAATATCAAAGAGGCGAGCTTTACGGATTTGAGGTAAAGGAATATTTGCTCACAAAATGGGGTAGAAAATGCGCCTACTGCGGTGTTGAAAATGTCCCATTCGAGATTGAGCATATTCTTGCAAAAAGCAAGGGTGGGTCTAATCGAGTTACTAACCTTTGCCTTAGCTGCCATTCCTGCAACCAAGCCAAAGGGAATAAACCTGTCGAAGAGTTTCTGTTAGCGAAGCGGGGCGCTCTTAGCGCACAGAAAAAACCAGATGTTCTCAAGCGAATTTTAGCTCAAGCGAAAGCACCACTTAAGGATGCGACAGCAGTTAATGCAACCCGATGGGAACTGTACAGACGACTGAAATTGACAGGCTTGCTTGTTGAAGTAGGTTCCGGAGGTCGGACAAAATTCAACCGTAAAACCAGGGGAATTGAAAAAACTCATTGGACTGATGCAGCTTGTGTTGGAGCTTCGACTCCAGAACGACTGCTTCTCAACCAAGTAAAGCCACTGAACGTCAAAGCCAAGGGTCATGGAAGAAGGCAGCGCTGCGGAACCGATAAGTTTGGGTTCCCCGTTCGCTATGCTCCAAGCCAGAAGTTCTTCATGGGATTTCAGACGGGAGACTTGGTGAAAGCTGCTATCAAAACCGGAAAATATGCAGGAGTCTACACAGGTCGAATTGCTATTAGATTCAAGCCAAGCTTCAAGTTAACAACTGGAGGTAAAAGTTTCGACGTGCATCCAAAGTATTTGAAAACAATCCACAAAGCTGATGGCTACGAATATGCATTTTGAAAATAAGGAAACGCTCGCGCTCAATTTATTCTCTGACGGCAATTCGATGGCGGACGCTAAACCTACGGCGGTACGACGCTCGAAGACTCGCTACCGCTACGCTATCGCCTTACGGCTCGATATATCCGCCTTGGTTATAGCGTCCGCCCCCTTGCCGCATTTTAGGTGGGAGGCCACACGGATAATGCTCAAGCTTTCATTACTTGTATTACCACGGGAAATGGCGACTCAACTGCGGTAATTATGGTTGCTGGAAAGGATAATAATGAGGTGATACGATTACGCGATAGATTACGCGATAACTTGAGAAACTGATATTTGGTATCTGCTTTTCCTGATAATTAAGAGTTAAGCGCTGCTTTCGGATAAGCAATACGTTTGTGATTACACTGTTGCCAAACTCTGACAAAGACTTCAGCAATAGTTGCTAAATCTTCTCGCGTTAGTCCGGAATCTAACAACTGGTTATCCTGCCAGCGTGATCGAATAATTTTATTAATCATTGCTAAGGCATTTTCCGGGGTGACATCCTTGATCGATCGCAGTGCTGCTTCACAAGCATCAGCCAGCATCACAATACCAGTTTCCCGTGACTGGGGAATTGGCCCATCATAGCGAAAGTCTAACTCCAGTACAGTAGAACCATTTGCTTGGGCTAGCTTTTGAGCCTGGAAATAAAAATAGGAAATCAGTAGCGTTCCCTGGTGTTCTGGAATAAAGTCCCGAATTGCTTGAGGTAACTGATGCTTCCGCGCTATTACTAATCCTTCAGAAACGTGTTTTTTGATAATTTCAGCACTCTTTTTGGGGTCATTTATTTCATCGTGCTTGTTGGGAGATCCTATTTGATTCTCAATAAATCCCAAAGGGTCGTGCATTTTGCCGATATCGTGGTATAATGTACCAGCTCGAACCAGTTCTACATTACAGTGGAGTTCTCGCGCTGCTGCCTCGGCGAGAGAAGCAACAAACAAAGTGTGTTGGAAAGTTCCAGGAGCCTCGGTAGCTAAGCGTTTCAACAGAGGGCGGTTGGGATTAGAAAGTTCTGCTAGACGAATTGGCGTCACCAAGTCAAAGAAGCGTTCCAGGTAAGGCGATATTCCCAGGGCCACAATACTCCAAGCCAAACCAGCCAATCCATACAAAACCGATTCTTGGAGAACGGTAGGCCAAACTGAACCGATAGAGGCACTAAGAAGTAGATTCAAAAACAGGTAGACACTTGCCTGAGTTAACCCAACAGCACCGCTTCCGAAAGCTAGTTCCTCGCGCGATCGCATCCGTCCGGCCATCCAGGCTGCTACCATACCAGCAGCGGCACCTGAGAGTAAATATTCCCAGCTAAGATTTATACTGAATGTGGATAACCCCGACACCAGACCGACAACCGTAACTCCCAAAACTGGACTGTAAAAGCTGCCCACTAAAAAACCAATCGCAGGTAAGTCTGTATAGGGAACATTAAAAATCCCTAACACCGGCGTACTCAAACTCAGAAGCAAAACCAAAAGATGATCGCGTCGTCGCAACCTGGGATGCACTCGCTTCTCCACCAGCCAAAATATCCCAACACTCCCAGCAACAAGACCACCAAATCCCACTAAACCAAGCCAGTTAATCTCTCTGCGGCTCAAGCCAAACTTATCCAACAGTACAAACTGCGCTTGGGTGATTTTCTCATTGGCACGGACAATTATTTCATCCTCCTGTACAGAAACTATCTCTGGCTGCACTGCTTGTGCTGCTTGTTCTGCTCTACGTTTCGTTTCTTCTTTATCTTCTGTTAAGTTAGGCTGCAAGACGCCCAAGAGCAGTTTAGTTGCTAAAAATTCAGTATCGCGCGGGATGAGGGAACTGACTTGCATCCTTACGGCAGCTTCTAATATATTTGGCGGTAATCCTGGAGGAATGCCCTGAGTAAGGATGCGTTTCGATACCTCCATGATACCTTTGCGGGTAGAAAGCCAAACCTCATCTGATAGTTCGAGTAAAGAAGGATCATAGTGAGGTTTTGAGTCAGCAGCAATAGATTCTTTTAGCAGTTGCAATCCGTGAGCGTAAGCCTGACGCGCTTGAGATATGGATTCTAGGAGAGCAGAAAATGCTTGAGGTGAAGACTGATTGCGGTAGTTTTGCAGTTCGCTGATGGCCTGGGTAAAAGATAGATTCACTGATTTCTCAACTGGCTCTAGCTGTTCCACTGTCGGCGCGTAAGTCTTGACATTTATCTCGTTTTTTGACAATAAGGCAAGGATATTTTTCCATTCCCATTCTTTGCTTTGACGTAGATACCTTTGGGTAGAATCTGACAAAATAGTAGTCTGTGTAAAGGGAAAAAGACCGCTATTGCGTCGCAATTCTTCTGCTTTATCGAGAGCTTGCTGAAGATCCTGAAAAATTTTGGGGGTGATGGTGTTGTCTAACATCAAGACGGGGACAGAACCTGTACGGGCCGCCTTACGCTTTTCTTCGGTAGTTTTAGTGTCCTCAACGCTGGTAGTATAAGGTGCGGGGATTGTCTGTGGAGCTGCTGTACCGACATCCAGCTTCGGTTGATTGTAAAATCGGTTTCCCATAACGCTGGTTAGGGAAACTACCCCCACTAACCACATTACTGATTTACTGGTCTTGCGTCTGCGTAGCCGATGTATCGCGCAATTATGCAGCTTTGGAGGAAGTTTCTCTCTGTGTTCTTTCTGAGCTTGGGTTGCACCAAGGGGGATATCATTGAAAGGGTAGCGCTTGGGCAAATTATCCGGCTTTGTTTCATCGCCTAAAGACTTGGCAGCCGCAGAGGAGTCAGACACCCTGAATGACAACAAATTGCGCAGATACTCGGAGGTTTGTCGCAAATGCATGAGCGGCTGCATCAACGAATGAAGCGTTTTCATAGCACGATAGTCGCCATTTTAGGTGACAGTAGCAGTGGAAGCGCAAGGCTGGTTTGTTTTGATTTCCCACAGATCTATGTACTCTAAATCAGTGAGGGTCACAAAACATCTCTCTTGCGCTCTTAGAGTTTTGGGTAAACAGTAATAGAGAATTGTTCTAACCATTACCAGTTACCAGCCTCAAAGAGGTTAAGTTTATTTTCACCCATCTACTTCGCTAAATTTATCTCTATATCCCTAGGCTTGCGTAAAAGTATCGTTTATAGGTAGAGGTTGACACTCTGCGCTGTGAAGAGACGCAGATTCTTGCATCAGATAGACCAAAGCCTGATCCGAATGGGCGCTGTCAAAACGCCTCTAGTAAGTCCGCTTAGATCGAGTCCAGGCTTTCCCTTTACTTTGCGAAGAATATTCGCTGCTCCGTTGCAATCGGCATTGATATAGCCAACGGAAACACTAGAAATTGTTAGTTCTAGCCATGCTGGTGTGTCTGCTTATAGTTAGTTTTGTCAGTACTACCAGGAAAGAACATTGTTATCGCGGCTGAATTACTCGCGGTGCTGCTATAGCCAGATTTGGATACTTCTCAATAATTGAAAAATCATATATACCTGACCAAACTACAAGCAGGCGTTCTGCTAGTAGCACTCTCTTTTCACCGTTACTAAATCGATTGGCAGCAAGACGCCAGCCCACAGGAATTCCCATAATACTATTATAAACCCCAGATATTGCACCAGTGATGGTAGCAGTTTCGAGGGGTTGGTAATTGCTAAGGACGGCACGGGTTACACTGAGACGAAAATCTTCCGGAGTACTCAGAAAACAGTAAAAGGCTAGGGCAATGGATATGTCAGGAATTTTTGACTTTTCGCCTCTACTTGGGACGCAACAGAGCAGGTTTTTCAGGGTTTTCTCTAACCCTGCACCCTGTTCTAATAGAATTTGTACCTGTTCCAACTGTTGCGTCAGAGGTGTTTGTGAGCTTCCCAAATAGTTAAGGATACGGGGAATTAAGCTGGTGTGGTCGAGTTTTTCAGTGAGTGCTAGGGCGATCGCATATCCAACTGCTAAGACACCCTCATACTCCTCCCCATCCTGCTGCCAAAACTGCGACGCCTGTAGTAATTTCTGTCGCAATTTGACTTCATCTTCGTGGAAAAATAGGGCAATTGGTAGTGTCGCCACTGCTGCCGATCTGCTACTAGCAGTATTTTTTAATAATTCTAAAGAAGGCTGTGTCTCGGTATTGTAAAGCACCCAATCTTCTAGATCCAACTTGCCACAGCGAATAAAACTCTCGATGCCGCAAGTAGCAAGAAAGCTCCAATCTGAAAGAATTTGAAGGGGTTTTGCGTCCCCTGGCTGAGGCAGTGTGAGCATTGCTTTACCCAAAACTTGCCTTTTACCGTCTCTCGCCAGAATACCTCCGACAAAGCTGCCTAGTAAAGCACCTCGAAATCGGCTTAAAAGTGAGTACCGCATCAATTCAGATTAGAGAGATTTTCTCAGGTGATGAACTAGAGCCACAAGCCCCAGTCTATAACTCTCGGCCCCAAATCCACTAATCTGCCCAACCGCTACCGGCGCAATGAAGGAGTGATGCCGAAAGGCTTCGCGCTGATATATGTTACTAAGATGTACCTCTACCACAGGTAGCGCTACTGCAGCCAAAGCATCCCGCAACGCAACACTGGTGTGAGTGTAAGCACCAGCATTAATCAAGATTCCTTGATGTTGCCCTAAAGCATTATGAATCGCATCCACCAAGACGCCTTCGTGATTGGACTGCAAGGCAAAAACTCTACAAAACAGCTTTTGCGCCTCCTGTTCTAACAGGTGGTTAATTGCTTCCATTGTCACGCTGCCATAAATTCCTGGTTCTCGGCGTCCCAAAAGATTAAGATTGGGACCGTGCAGCACCAGAATACTCAGGGGGTTTTCAGTTTGATTAGCCACAAGCAATTATTACCTGCGGCGACGCCCTGGCTCGTTTACAGGGATGGGAATCGGTTCTGGTTCTGGCTGCGGCTCTGGGCCGAGGAGGGTTTCAATGAGCTTGCGGGCCCATTCTTTGAGTTTTTCCAGTACCTTCTCTACATAATCCATTAAACAGAAAGCTCCTATGAGACAACCTGTATCTTGTTTTAACAATAGGACAAGCTTGAAACTTTGCTCTTGTCATTCCTTTACAAGGAAGGCAAGAAGCTTAGGCTCGCCTGAGCGTTTTTTAAATTACACACACCGTCTGAGAAAAAAACAGCCAGTGTTGCATTTCTTATTGTTTTAATAATAACACACTCAAGAAAAGCAATTCTCTATTACCAAAAGATGATTGAAAATAGAGGATTGGAGCCTAGTGTATTCCTACCTCTATCGTAAGTTATAAATTAACTGATGGCTCTAGCAAGTAAGCTGCGCCTTAGTTGATCAAGGGCATTGCAGGCGCTAGCATGACGAATTGATGACCGAGTGCGATTTTGTCCCAACTGATGCTTGAAGCATTCCACAGTACCATCAGGTTTCGCCAAACCGATGTAAACCAAACCCACTGGTTTGGTATCCGTTCCGCCATCCGGTCCAGCAATGCCGGTGATACTCAGTCCCCAGTGAGAGGAAAGAAGCGATCGCACTCCCGTGGCCATTTGCATTGCTACTACCTTACTGACAGCACCGGCCGCGTACAAGTCTGGCTGCTTGACACCCAACAAAGAAGCTTTCACAGAGTTGTCATAGGAAATGACACCGCCCAAAAAATAATCAGAACTACCGGGAACCTCAGTCAGCATACTACCAAGACCTCCACCCGTGCAGGATTCAGCAACGCTGAGGGTTTGATCGGCTTTCCTCAATAACTTACCAACCACAGAAGCCAGAGTATCGCTGTCTTCACCGAAATAATCCAGTCCTGCAATCTGTCGTATTTCTTGCGCTACTGGTTCAATTAACCGCTGTGCTTCTTCTTCTTTTGAAGCGCGGGCGGAAATTCTGAGGCGAACTTCTCCTTTACTAGCATAAGGCGCAACTGTGGGGTTGGTCTTGTCAAACAAGGGAGCTACTTTTTCAGCCAAAGCTGACTCTCCAATTCCCCAAAATCTCAAGGTGCGGCTATAAATGATTTCCTTTCCCCAACCCTGACTTTGCAGATAGGGAATCGCAGTTTCTCGCCACATCTGCTGCATTTCACTGGACACGCCAGGAAAGGTGAGAATTGTTAAATTGGGCCGAGGTTGCCAAATGATACCGGGGGCTGTTCCTCCTGGGTTAGGTAACACTTTAGCCCCTTTGGGAATCAAGGCTTGTTTGCGGTTGCTGGGTGTCATTTCTCGCCCCCGCTGGGCAAATTTTTGAACGATGTCTTCTAGAATATCTGCTCGTTCAATTAGAGGAACGCCAAAAAAGTCAGCGAGCGCTTCTGTTGTCAGGTCGTCTGGCGTTGGCCCAAGACCGCCAGTAAAGATCAGTATGTTAGAGCGATCGCTAGCAATTGCCAACACTTGCTGCAAGCGCCCCGGATTATCTCCCACCACGGTCTGATAGTAGTGAGGAATCCCCAAGTCTGCTAGTTCAAGAGCTAAAAACTGGGAATTGCTATTGAGAATTTCGCCTAAAAGTAACTCGGTTCCAACACAAATAATTTCAGCACTCATAGGTTGTTTGTTATTAATTGTTGGTTCTTAGTAAGTCAACAACCGCACCCACAAGAAGATGCTGTTAAGTGATTTAAGAATACCCCTTGCTGCCGTTTCTCTCCCAGTATGGCTATTTCCATCTAATAATTGGTTGTCTGAGAATCTCTCGCTCGCCCTCAGTAACCGTTAAGAAGTCTCCCTTTGCTGTACCACGGATGAGCAGGTAACTAACATTACCATTAAACGCTTCAAACATATTGCCTTTAGGATCATATTCCTTGAGACGAAGACGGATGGATTTACCGTTCCTCTTGTCAACACCAACATAGGTTCTTGGTTTATCCCCACCACAAATATTCACCCAAAAGTCTCTGGTTTCAGCAGCAACGAACAGACTCTCATTTTTCTGGCAATTGTTCTGAGTCTCTGCTAAGAGCATAGGGCGCGATTGCTGAGGTTGCTCTTCTGTTGTAGGGATAGCACCCGCTTCAATACTTTTTGAGGAAATGCTTGTAGCACTAAGGACTCCCACTGAGGAAATTAACAACAAACTGGTACTCAGTGTAACTATTCCTGGAATACGTAGCGGTGAGATATTCATCCTAATAGTTCCTAAAAATGCAATTTATTAGTTCTCAGATCTTTTTATTTCTAGTCAGCTCAAGGCTCAAGAATTTGTCTTGCTCTTGCTCCCGGTTCAACGAAGTAACCGGGAGAAGTTGACACTTCCTGGTAAAGAGTAAAAGTGTTTAATGGGCCAGAGCAGGTACAGGACTCTTGAGATGAGGATACAAGGGGAAGCGATCGCATAATGCAGCCACCCGACGCAGACACTCACTCGCCACTGTTTCATCTTCTGGATTTAAGAGGCGATCGGCAATAATATCAGCAATTTCTGTAAATTCTGCTTCTCCCATCCCCCGTGTAGTCATCGCCGGCGAACCCAACCGCAAACCGCTAGTGACAAAAGGCGATTCAGGGTCAAAAGGAACAGTATTTTTGTTAGCAGTAATATTGACACCGCTCACCAGTTGATCAGCACGCTTACCAGTCATGCTAATACAACGCAAATCGACCAATATTAAATGGTTGTCAGTGCCATTAGAAACAATCTTGAAATCCCGTTTTTGTAATTGGGTTGCTAATGCTTTGGCATTCGCAATTACTTGAGCAGAATAATCTTTAAAAGCTGGTTTCAGCGCTTCGCCAAAAGCCACAGCTTTAGCTGCAATTACGTGTTCCAAAGGACCGCCTTGAGAGCCAGGGAAAACTGCTTTATCCAGTTTCTTACCCAAATCAGCATCACTGGTGAGAATCAAACCGCCTCTTGGGCCGCGTAGCGTCTTGTGAGTGGTAGTTGTGACCACATGGCAGTGGGGAATCGGGCTAGGATGGTGTCCTGTGGCAACTAAACCAGCAATGTGAGCAATATCCGCAAGCAGGTAAGCTCCGACTTCATCAGCAATGCTGCGGAATTTTTCAAAGTCAATGAGGCGAGGATAAGCAGAATATCCGCAAATTATCAGTTTAGGACGCTCTTTTAGGGCTATTTCCCGAATTTTGTCATAGTCTAACTGTTCAGTTTCGGGACTGACACCGTAGTGACAAACCTTGAACCATTTACCGGACACATTGACTGGTGAACCATGGGTGAGGTGTCCGCCATGAGACAAATCCATGCCCATAATTGTGTCACCGGGTTCTAGGAGCGCCAGGAACACTGCAAAGTTGGCTTGAGCACCCGAATGGGGCTGGACGTTAGCATGAGTGGCTCCAAAGAGTTCCTTGGCACGGTTAATTGCTAGTTGTTCTGCTTTGTCGATGAACTCACAACCGCCGTAGTAGCGCTTTGCTGGCAATCCTTCGGCATATTTGTTGGTCAGTACTGAACCTTGAGCCGCCATTACGGCTGCTGAGGTGAAGTTTTCACTAGCAATTAGCTCTAAATGGTCGCGCTGACGCTGGAGTTCCAGGTTGAGACATTCAGCTACTGCTGGATCGGTTTGAGCGAGAAAGTCTAAATTCGTTTGAGTCACTTGAGTCAATCCCTAGAGATGCGCTTGAGTTTCGTTGCTTCGGTCAGTTATTGTACTTCTCTAGAAGGTATACCTTATCCCTAGATGGTAGGCTTCTGAGCTTGTATTTTCGGTTAAGCCAACGATCTTAACCCTGTTTGCAACCTAACTGGGAGTAAGAACTAGATAACTTTCCTGGGTTTAAGGCAGAGAAAGTAACAAAACTTCATATCAAACTTTAACTAATGCCAAGTGTCGGCAAACTTCAGTTGAGAATCTATTCAAGCCACAGATAGGATTTTTTCGGCAAAAAAGACATTAAGCTGTATGTGGAGGTACATTTTCTCTCCTATGACTTAAATTAAGATATTGCTAGGGGCATTAAGAATCGACCGGAGTAGTCATATGTTAGTCATTCTTACGGATGAGCAAATACTTTCCCCAACTCAAGTTTGTCCAACTTGTTTATTTGCAGATAAAAACGGTCAACCCCGTTGGCGTCAAGGCAAACTTTGCTGTGGCCATGCGCTGCGTAAGAAGAGTGAAAAGCAAGCCGCTCAGTATGAGTGCGAGATGGGCTTTCGTGTTGCCAACGTAGAATAGTCTTGTCCCTTGTGGAGATTAGAGTTTGGCTTTTCCTCAACCATATCGCCCAAAGCAGCGACTTCTGTAGCTTACTACCTATGGGTAAGCGACCATTGTTGAGGCAACTATTGCTTGACTGGCTTCTGGACGGCAAATTTACCAGAACTTGCTGCGTTATCCTGTACTTAGTGAGAAAAAATTATTCTTCACAGCCACAAGGAGAACACATCATGGCTTGGCGTGGGTCAACGACAGTTAAAGACAGGATTTTTGCTTCCCTGCCTTATTTGCTCCCGATAATCTCTGCACTCCCGTTCGGAACTTTGTTGTTTAATCAGTTTCCGGAGTTGCGGGTAATTTTAATACCACTAGCCCCAGTACTATTCATTTACAGCTCTATACCCTTCGCTGGTATCGTTGTTTTTTTCTTGTTGTTCTTATTAGTAGTAAGAAACGAAAGAATTATCCATTTCATTCGTTTCAACACAATGCAGGCGATTCTTATCGACATTCTTTTAGTTTTGTGCAGTTTGGTACAGCAGTATTTGTTGCGGCCGTTGGGGGCAAACTTGGTAACAGAAGCCTTGCTCAACATCGTGTTTCTGGGAACGTTTGCAGTCTGCGGCTACTCAGTCGTGCAATCTCTGCGCGGACTTTACGCAGAAATTCCCACGCTCTCGGAAGCTGTTCACGCACAAGTACCTTAAGAGCAATTAGCTTTTAGGTTTAGTTAACACGAACAGCCGACAAACAACCTAAAAAAACACTTTTATATGCTCTAAAGCATCACTGAAGTTATTCGGGGAACAACAGTGTTTTCTAGGTGACCGATACCTTCAATTTCGATGCGGATGCGATCGCCTATCTGCATCGGCCCAACTCCTTGGGGTGTACCGGTAAGCACAATATCTCCTGGTAACAGCGTCATCACCTGAGAAATGTAAGACACCAGAAATTCTGGTGAAAACACCATTTGATTGATCAACGCCGATTGTACAGCTTGAGGATTATCGTTCAAAAAGGTCTGTAACCTAGCTCCCGCGCTTAGTTCTCGCACAATCCACGGACCTAAAGGACAAAAGCTATTGAAGCCCTTAGCCCTTGTCCATTGACCATCTTGCTTTTGTAAATCCCGGGCGGTGACATCATTGGCAATAGTGTAGCCCCAAATTTTGCTTTGAGCTTGTTGGGGGGTGCAATCTACACAATGTTCGCCAATCACCAGCGCTAACTCTCCCTCATAGTCCACCCGTTGCGACATAGGAGGATACTGGATTTCTCGACCTGCAGCGGTGATGGAAGTCGGGGGTTTGAGAAACAGGAGTGGTTCAGTTGGTACTGGCGTTCCCATTTCTGCTGCATGGTCAGTATAGTTCTTGCCCACAGCAATAATTTTTGAAGGAGCACAGGGAGCCAGCAGTTGGTAAGTGTCTGGTTCCAATACTAAATTGGTCGGTTGTCCCTGTAACCAAGGTGGTGCATCCAGGACTTGGATGCTGCGGGTGAGTTGTAACAAACCGTAGTAGGTTTGTCCTTGATCGGTTTTGACTCGGACGTAGCGCTGCGCCATAAAGCGAGATTTTCCTTCCTAACAAATGTGAAAGTAGATTGACCCTGGCAGCTAGCTAGAATTATTAACAGAAAAGAGTAAAATGAAAAGTCCTTGCTTCTTTTCATGTTGGATGGACAGAAACCTGTTTGGGTAGCTGTCCATCCGTTGCGAAGAGGCCAAGTTGTCCATAAGGAGATTAACACCAGTGAGCAACAATTACGAAATGATGTACATCCTGCGTTCCGATTTGGGAGAAGAGCAGGTTGACGCGACGATCGCTAAATACGAAACCCTGCTGCGCGAGCAAGGTGCCCAAGACGTTCAGATTCAACATCGCGGCCGGCGTCGTCTAGCATATGAAATTGATCGGCAACGGGAAGGTATCTATATCCAAATGAACTACAAAGCACCTGGTGCTCATGTGGCAGTAATTGAGCGGACGATGCGCCTCAGCGAGGAAGTGATTCGTTATCTAACCATGACGCAGGAAGTGAAAGCAGTAGCAGCAGCAGCACCAGAACCAGTTGAGGTAGAGGCTTAAGGACTCAAAAACAGCTCCGTAAGCTTCATTAGAGCACAGTAGTAAGAGGTGAGTACTGAATAACTACTCACGACTCAGTAGGGGCGCATAGCTATAACTATGCGCCCCTACTCATACAGCGGTTACGGCTGTTATGAGGTACAGTCAGACCTAACCCCCAACCTCCTCGTATGAGCTCCGGTTCCCTTCTAGGGAAGGGGGCTATGTCAAAGCCTCTCTCCTTAAAGGAGAGAGGTTTGGAGAGAGGTAAATGTACCGCATTACAGAGGAAACCGCTGTATATGGCGGTTCAAAGGTAAATAAAGCGTAAGTCCTGACGATTGAAAGGACGGTTAAGTGACATCTCCTACACCAACTGAGTACAGTATGGTGTAGGCTTCTCAGTGACTCCTGCTACCGCATAGGACATTAGCTGAGCTTTATTGACGACACGGGATGCCCTTCCGCACCGGAACAATACAAAAAGTTTTGTCCACCCTTGTACTGCTAGAATTTTACCCGCCCACAGATAGGACTACAAGTAGTCTGTTACTGGACGGAACCCCATATTCTAGGTTGTCAAGGTTCAATGCACAGGCAGCAGTTAGCTGTAATTTGTTAACCTGTGCCTGAAAATTGTAGCTTGCTTGAAATATAAAAGTTGTCAATCTCCGGGGTATTGAACCCCATCGATTGACCACCTATCCATCCCAACACCAACTGAGTACAGTATGGTGTGGGGCTTCCGGCGAAGAAGCTAAGATATCTGAGCAAATCCTGACCCAGGCAACAATCCTAGGAAGAGAGTGATAGACACCCACCTGGCGATGAGAGATCTCTTCTTTGGTTAGTTTTTGAAGAGCAACCATCGCGCCTGAGCTCCTCCCTCTAGCACTATGACAGCAACGGATACTGCCTCACATAAAGTTTCAAGCTGGAACAGACAAACCTATCAACGCTTACAACTGGCTTTGAGTCTTGGTTTGCGCCGCCAAGTTTTTGTGGCTGTGTGCGATGACTTGCTCCTGCGCGATCGCCTAGCTGGCAAATTACAAGCTGACTTGGGGCCAAACTTGACAAAAATACCAGGGGAAGCTATGGCGTCCCCAAAATTGGTCAGTTTGAAGTTAAGCTTAAGCGACCCCAATCCCCTGGCGCAAGTTACTCAGTGGTTGGTACAGCATCCTCAATCCCGAAGTCTGACAACAGTTCCCAGCTTTCAGATTCTCGGTATTGAACGCTTAACCAGACAATCCCCTACTGCGCAAAGATTGTTCCTCAGACATTTACAGACAATTGAGCGCAATTTGCCGCACATAGAATCAACTTTGTTGTTCTGGTTACCGCGACCTTGGTTTCATACTATTCAGCAATCTGTGCCAGAATTTTGGCGGTTGCATACTGGCATATTTGAGTTTGAAGGTGAGCCAACTCCTCTACCACCAGTTGGTGCTTTTAAGCCAGAAACTTCTCAGATTTCTTCAGCTACAGATGAAGCAACGGCTTCTTTCAAGGAAGATTTGCAGACGCTGCCTAGCTGATGATCAAGAGTTGAAAGAAGGAAGTTTGAAAATTGATATTTCAGCTATTCCAGTTCTTCAACCTCCAAACCTTCAACCGCCAAATCTTCAACCTCCAAATCTTCAACCTCCAAATCTCCAACCGCCAAATCTTCAACCGCCAAATCTCCAACCTCCAACCGAGAACGAATCGCCATTCCAAGCCTATTTAAATCTGGGTAATTACTATCGTCACCTAATTGAAGAGGGAGAAGCTTCAGAGGAAAATTTAGCGATCGCCATTCAGTCTTACGAACAAGCACTGCAATTTTTAGAATATGGCTCACCCCAGGTATCGGATATCCTCAACGATCTGGGCAATTTGTACTGGATGTTATCTCGTTGTCTAGGGAGTTTAGAACATAGCTTCTCATATCTAGAGCAAGCCATTCAAGCCTACCAGCTTGCTTTAACAAAGCTGACTGCTGAAGAATCGCCTCACAGCTACGCAATGATTCAAAACAACCTAGGAGCAGCTTACGGAGATTTAGCTCGTCACCAAGAGCCAGCAGAGAGCTTACAGCAGTCGATACGCGCTTATGAAGAAGCCTTGCGCTATCGCCGTGCTGATAGTGAGCCAATCAAGTATGCTTCAACCCAGAACAATTTGGGGACAGCACATTGGAATTTAGGTCAACATCAAGCACCAATTGAGAATTTACGAGCCGCGATCGCCGCTTATGCGGAAGCTCTTTCTTATTACGACAAAAAATCCGATCCAATGAGTTGGGCGATGATTCAAAATAATCTCGGTACAGCATATTGGAATCTTGCTCAATACGAACATCCAGAAACTTGGTTACAGTTGGCAATAGTTGCTTATCAAGATGCTCTGAAATATCGAACATCTGAAGCTGCACCTGCTGCTTGTGCGGCTTGTCATAATAATTTGGGAACTGCTTATTGGCATTTGGCTGATAGATTTCCGGATGTGCCGGAGCGACGAGTAGAATACTTAAGTCAATGTATTTCAGCATACGAAAAAGCGATTAATCTTGCTCAACAGCTTGCCCAAAACACGCCTTCGGCACCAGTAAATTTCGATGTATTTTCCACTCATAATAATTTGGGATTAGCTCATTACCAGCTAGCAACAGAGACGAGGTTACCCTTATCTCAAGAGTCGAAATTAGTTCATCTTGAAGCAGCATTACATCAGCATTTGCAAGCTTGTAAAGGCGTTGCTGCACAATCTGATTCCTACCAAACTGCCTTGAGTTACATTGTGAAAACTATTCGTACTTTTTACCGGGAAGGTGGAATTAGTGGACAAAACCTTGCACTTTCCAAAGTTCCAGGACATTTGTTACCAGAAATTTTGCCACGTTTGTAAAAGCAAGGGCTAGAGTGCGGGTTCAGGATTAAGATGTATTCGGCGGTAATTTTACTTATAGGGTGCGTTATTAACGCATCCTTCTCAAGACAAGTTATCTTGGGGAAAACCGCATGGAAATAGTATGGAATCCCCAACAAAAATTATTCCCTTACAATTGTCTGATGGTACTGTTATCAAAGTTGAAATTACGCCAATTGGTGAACAGCCAGTCTCATCGAGGACGAGAATTTTCAAAGATGCAACAAAAGTAATTAAGGCGATCGCCAACGATATATCAGAAACTTTGTCAGAAGTCAAGCAGGAAGTTAAACCTGATAAATTTAGCGTGAAATTGGGATTAGAAATTGCTGTTGAGTCTGGTGAACTAACAGCTTTAATTGTCAAAGGTGCTAGTAAGGCGAACCTAGAAATAACAATGGAGTGGGGTAATTAGTGACAGGTAAGGTCAGTAAATAATGGTTGAACTTCCAGAAAAATACTTACAAAAATGTACAGTACGATTGAGAATTTTCGGTGAACAGGGAACCGGATTTTTTGTAAGTCCAGGGCTAATTCTCACCTGTTCTCATGTTGTTGCAGGTGCAGGTTCTAGTCCAATTGATGTGTTCTGGAAAGCTGAAAACCAAAACTACACAGCTAAGGTTGAGAAATTACTGGAAGATTCAAAGCTAGATTTGGCACTTCTGCAGTTAGAAACTGAAGTAGCAAATCATCCTTGTGTCTATTTTGATCAGACTGTTCCCCAAACTGATGACCCCTTATTTATTTTTGGTTATCCCAAAGATTGTTATGAGGATTATTCAGATGGGGATTCAGCAACCTTTAAGTATGAAGGTGAAAGTTTCAAAGGAAATGTTTTGTGGCATAAATTGAAAGCAGGCCAAATTAAAGAAGGGTTCAGTGGTTCACCTTTACTAAATCTACGTACTGGCGGTGTTTGTGGAATTGTCAATATTTCCCGTAGTACCACCAGTGATTTAGGTGGACGTGCAGTTTCCACAACAGTAATTTTGTCATATTTTCCCCAACTGGTAGTACAAAAACCAAATCGACAGCGAACAGGAATTAATCCTTTTGAGTTTGGTAATCCAGTACAAGCCAAGCATTTTTATGGAAGACAAAGGGCGATCGCTGATGTGAAAAATCGCATTGGTGCAATTAGCGCTCAATGTATCAATATTGTGGGACAGCGACGCAATGGAAAAAGTTCGCTGTTGCGATATATTAGGGAACGTACAGAGGTTTTTTGTGTACCACAACAAAAACCGCTGATTGTGACATTAGATTTGCAAAATCGCAGGCTTCACACCCCTGAAGGTATCATCAAAGAACTAAGACGAAGCATCATCAAATATACACAGATCGAGCCTTGGTCTGAAGAAGCTAATCAGGAACCTTATGAATATGAAATTGAAGATGGCTTGATTGATTTGCGCGATCGCGGTTTTCGATTAATTGTGATGTTTGATGAGTTTGAGTGTATTGGCCAACACTTAGAACAATTTCAGGATTGGGGAGGAGACTGGCGTGCTAAGGCTGGTAATCAGCTTTTTGCCCTAGTTATTGCTAGTAAACGTCCCTTGAGTGAAATCTACAACATTATGAGGCTAGAGTCTCCCTTCGGCAACATTTTTAATCAGACGATTCTTGGTGCTCTAGAGGAGGATGCTTGGCGTAGTCTGGTGTTGGATGGGTTTAAAGAAGGCGATAATTTAGGGATG
Source organism: Potamolinea sp. (assembly GCA_042408245.1). GTDB lineage: Bacteria > Cyanobacteriota > Cyanobacteriia > Cyanobacteriales > Coleofasciculaceae > Potamolinea. The sequence continues at coordinate 9,661 of JAYFMV010000059.1, read as the reverse complement.
CAAGGCCTTGTACCCTTACAGTGGATTGATGAAATAGCTGGAGGTTTGCCCTACTATACCCAAATGGCAGCAGCGTTACTGTGGCAACATGGGGAACTGGAACAAGCAGAAGCAGAGTTTATCTTTCAAGCTACTCCCCGCTTCCAGGAACTTTGGGAGGATTTGACACTACAGGAACAGCACGCTTTGCGTCATTTTGCTGGAATTTCAGGCTTGAGTTACCCTAGTTTAGCTATTAGTAAAAATCTCCAACGTCATGGGTTATTGCGTTTGGATAATCGTTTGTTTAGCAGTGCTTTTACTGAGTTTGTAAGGGAACAGCGATAATAGAAAATAAATAGTTTGAGTCAAAAAAAGGAGAAAAAACAATGACTGAAACAAAGCCTACTCGTATCGTGCGTCGGGGAAGATTATTTCCTGAAATTCAGTGGACAGAAGCACAGAAAGCCCAGTGGAGAGAAGAAAATGCAGCAACTTATCAGCGCTGCAAAGTAGTTTTTGATCGAGTTCAGCCGGAGTTGATGAAGACTCACTACAACTGGTATCTGGCAGTTGAGCCTGAGAGTGGTGATTATTTCATTGACCAGGATGAATTAGTGGTAGCAAAAATGGTGCATCAGAAGCACCCAAATTCTAAGCCACACGTTTTCCGGATCAATGAGACAGGAGTATCTGGCACGATATGATTGAGGGCAAGTTTGGTGATGAGGATGAGCTATTTTTTGAAATTGAGTTGATTGCTGCTGACGGATTGGAACTACCAGTAGATACTCTTTTAGATACAGGCTTCTCAGGCTGGTTAGCAATCGATATTCAGGATTTAGAGGGGCTTGACTGGATGTATGTGGATCAGCAAAAGCTGCGTATGGCAAAAGGAGAATCAAATTTTGATATCTATTTAGGAAAAGTCCGAATAGATGGACAAGAGTTTGATATTCCTGTTTTCGCTGGTGAAGGAGTCACAGAATTTTTGCTTGGTCGTCAATGGCTGAAAACGAAGCGTTTGGTAGTCGATTTCCCGTCAGGAATATTGACATTAGGAGCAACATGAAGCGCTTTCTGCGTGAAACTTGGGAGTTATGGTATTGGGCAATGTTCTGCCCTACAAAACTTCAGCAACGAATGAATGAATGGGCACCTGCTGTAGAGAAGAATGGGAAAAGAGCAGAGACAAAATTCTTTGAAATTCTTCTATTTAGGGCAAACTTGCGCTTTTTAGCTCAATACTTCCTGCTTTTGCTGTTCCTCAGTCTGCCTCTAGCACTAACAATTTATAACTACAGACAGCCACAAGTTTGGTTGCTATTACCCATAGTTGTAATGATTGCTTATGGCACTAGCTCATTTTTTTTGCCAATAGGGCTTAATGTACCATTTTTGTTAAGTCTAAATTCTTTACAACAACCTGGAACACTTATTAATGTAGTGTTAGGCTTCCTTCCCCAAATACCACAGCTAACAGGAGGTCTAGCTATCTCTACTCTGATTTTAATTCTGAGCCTACCATTCGGATTTTGGCTAATAGAGAAAAACTACCTTTTTTGGGCGCGGAATATCATCACAACTGGCGGAACTATCAGTATATTTTTAGCCAGTTGGTTAGCCACTAAAAATATTTTTCTTACTTTGGTTGTGAGTGGAGTTACTGGGCTGTTGATCTTTCGTAGTACTAACTGTACTGATGATACAGTTGGAGTGGCAGTGAGTGTGGCTGGCGTTGTCGCAGGCGGTGTAGCGGTGAGTGTGGCGTTCGGTGTGACGGGTGTTGTAGCAGGCGTTGTCGCAGGCGTTGTGACGGGGGTTTTAGCAGGCGCTGTGGCGGGTGGTGCGGCGAGTGATGTAGAGAGTGGTATAGCGGGCGGTGTAGTGGGCGGTGTGGCGGGTGGTGTGGCGGGTGGTGTGGTACTTGTGGCTATTGCACCCTTACCTTTGTTTCTACCAGCTTGCTGGCTGATTACATTTAGCCTCTCACCAACAACAGGAAAGTGGTTAGGAATAATTACTTCAGTAATGCTAACAACAATTGGATTTCAAAGTCTGGAATTGAGTTCGCTATGGGCAATTCCAGTAACATTACTTGGTTACTACCGACTCCTTCCCGACTATCTGATACTGACACCAATTAGCCTCTTTCCTTCACTCCCAATATTGGGCCGTTTACTCCCCAAACCTCTGCAAATTCTGCGCTTACTTCCACCTTACAGCAGTGAATTACTCTGGCTTCCCCTACCCAATCACGATCGCCTCCTAACAGCCGCTTTCCATATCGATGAAACCGCAGCAGTGAAAACCTTTCAACAGATGCAAGCTTCACCGCTTCCTGGCCTCCAAGACACAATTAAACAAGCCTTACCTCAAATTGTTGCTGACCAACTTTTCAAAGTAAGCAGTGTCCCTGAACTATTACTTTCAGCAACAGCAGAACATCCATTACTACCGTTGCTGGCGCCAAGTTTCTATCAGTCAGAAACTGAATTAGAAAAACCTGATCTAAAAATATCTTCACCTGTTATTCAAGCTGAAATTTCTATAATTATTCCCCGTTTACAAGCTATTGCTAAAGATGTTGATGCAGCCCTTAAAGCAGGAAATGCAGCCTTAAGAGAACGTGGATTAGAACGAATTTTGAACCAACTAGAGAGGTTACAGTTACAACTACCCGGATTAGGATTAAAACCACCAGCAATTAAACGCTGGAAACCAGTATTAGAACGTTGGGAGCGAGTCATCTATCTAGAGTTAGAAGAACAGAAAAAACAGTCTCAAGGCGAATTACTTAACCCCTTTCTGTACGGAAATCCACTAAAAAGCGATCGCGCCCAACTGTTCAAAGGTCGTCAAATTTTTGCTGACAACATTTATCGCCTTATACTAGATCGCAACCGTCCTACCCTAGTTCTACATGGCCCCCGTCGCTGTGGCAAAAGCTCATTTTTACTCAATTTACCCCATCTATTGCCCAGCGATATGCTACCGGTTTACCTAGACTTACAAAGTGCTGCAATTACTAGCGATGAAGTAGCATTTTGCTATGGTTTGGTAAGAACTATCTATCGCGATAGCCGTAGCCAAGGTGTAGAATTGCCAATTATTCCCTCACGGGATGTTTTTCGCAATAGTCCTTACATTGCTTTAGAAGACTGGCTAGAACAAGCATTATTTCGACTAGGAGAAAGACGCCTACTTTTGAACTTAGATGAATTTGAAAAAATCGGTACTGCTATCAACCAAGGGCGAATTAGTTTGAATTTGTTTGACGAACTGCGACACCTAATTCAGCATTACGATAAATTGGGTTTTCTCTTTTCTGGTGTCCAAACTTTAGACGAACTTGGCCCCAATTGGAGTAGTTATTTTATCAGCGTTGTACCGATTGAAATGGTTTATCTGCAACCTCATGAAGCCGAAGATTTGCTGATCAATCCCGATCCAGAATTTACTTTGCGCTACGACAAGGGTATGGTTGCAGAAATTCTCACCCTCACCCGCTGTCACCCATACTTACTACAACTCATCGGTTCTGCACTTGTCACTCAAGCAAACCTACGTCATACTCAATTGGTGACATCAGACTTGTTACAAGCTGCGATAACTGATAGTTTCGCCCTTGGCGAACCCTATTTTACAAACGTCTGGACAGAATTTACCGGCACTTCCCCTACTGAAATCGCAGCCGGTCAAGAATTGCTCTTAGCATTATCACAAGGACATCAACCTAATTTAACTGTAGGGCCGCAAAGCCTTGCACCCCTAAAAAGACTTTTGCGTTACCACGTCATCGAAAAAACCAATGGTGGTTATAGCTTTGAAGTCCCTTTACTGGAGGAATGGGTGCGATTGCGTACTCAGCGAAACTAAGGTTGATGGGGAATGAGAAATGAGTAATTCACTCCATCACCCCATCTCTCCTATCTCGCCATCTGTTTCCCGCTTTACAATAATCAAATGCAGCGTGGATGAAAGCAAAATTTTATAATCCCCGCGACTATCTTATTGGAAAGACATTGTGTGAACGTTCCCGCAAACTCTGTAGACCTCGACCTGAACAACATATTTCCCTTTGAACTCGATCGCTTTCAGCAACAGGCGATCGCAGCTTTAAACGCCGAGCGCTCCGTAGTGGTGTGTGCTCCCACCGGTTCCGGGAAAACCCTAATTGGAGAATATACCATTCACCGTGCCTTGTCGCGGGGTGGTCGCGTTTTCTACACAACACCATTAAAAGCGCTTTCCAACCAGAAACTGCGAGATTTCCGCGAGGAATTTGGTGCACAAAATGTAGGTTTGCTAACCGGCGATACCTCTATTAACCGGGATGCACCAATCTTGGTAATGACCACAGAAATTTTCCGCAATATGCTTTACGGTACACCGATTGGAGAAGTAGGAACTTCCCTGATAGGTGTAGAAGCAGTGGTACTGGATGAGTGTCACTACATGAACGACCGACAGCGAGGGACAGTTTGGGAAGAGTCAATCATCTATTGTCCTCCAGACATCCAGCTAGTCGCGCTTTCTGCTACCGTTGCCAATAGCGACCAACTGACAGACTGGATCAATCTCGTACATGGGCCAACCGAGCTCATTTACTCCGATTTTCGCCCCGTTCCCTTGCAATTTCATTTTGGTAACCTCAAAGGACTTTTCCCCTTACTAGATGGGAACCAAAAATATATTAACCCTCGCCTCAAACCAAAAGGTCCGAAACCCAAAGGTAAAGCAGCTCGTCCAGAACCACCCAGTATTACCTATGTCCTGGGTCAGTTGCGGGAAAGGGATATGCTACCCACAATTTACTTTATCTTCAGTCGTCGGGGCTGCGATAAGGCTGTCGAGGAAATGGGAGAATTGTCACTGGTAAACGCACGAGAAGCCGCTGAACTAAAAACCAGAATTGAGGAATTCTTGAGTCGCAATCCCGATGCTGGTCGCGTCGGACAAGTGGAACCACTCCACCGGGGTATTGCTGCCCATCATGCAGGAATTTTACCAGCATGGAAAGGCTTTGTTGAAGAATTGTTCCAAATGGGTTTAGTAAAAGTAGTTTTTGCTACAGAAACTTTGGCAGCAGGGATTAATATGCCCGCACGCACCACTGTAATTTCTACCCTTTCCAAGCGTACAGACCGAGGCCACAGGCTGCTGACGGCTTCTGAATTCTTGCAGATGGCGGGACGTGCCGGACGTAGGGGAATGGATACTACGGGCTATGTAGTGACCTTACAGACGCCATTTGAAGGGGCAAAGGAAGCTGCTTATCTGGCAACTGCTGGCGCTGACCCCTTGGTGAGTCAGTTTACTCCTACTTATGGGATGGTGCTGAACTTGCTGCAAACTCACTCGCTGACAGAAGCGAAGGATTTGGTAGAACGTAGCTTTGCACAATATTTGGCGACACTGTATCTCAAACCTCAGCAACAGTTGATTACTGATCGCACCACAGAACTAGCAAAAATTGATATTCAACTAGCACCTGTAGATGTCAAAGGACTGGAAAGATATGAAAAACTTTCTGAACGTTTGAAAGAAGAACGGCGATTACTGAAAACACTATTAAATCAAGCAGAAGAGGAGGAAGCCTTAACAATTGTTCGTGGGCTACATTACGCTATTCCTGGAACAATCCTCTATTTGAAAGGTAGATATGTACAGGTATCTTCTCCAGTAACAGCAGTATTAATTGCCAAAGAAAAAGGCTCCGGACAATCGCCTTATTTGGTATGTTTAAGTGCTGATAATCGTTGGTATATAGCGACAACATCTGATGTTCTTGGCTTACACAGTGAAATTATCCCAGCACGAAATTTAGAATTTTTAGATCTACCAGCGGAACTAACTCTTAAACCAGGTCAAACCAGACGCGGTACAGAAGAAACAGAAGCAATAGCCGCTTCACTTCCTATTATTCCAGAACTAACTGTAGCTCCAGAAGTACTCGCACAGGAACAAGTAGTGAAAGCTATACACTCCCAAATGGAGACTCATCCTCTGCGACAGTGGGGGAATCCTTCTAATCTCCTGAAACGTCACCGACGCCGCTTAGAATTGCAAGAAGAAATTAACGATCTTCAATCCGAATTTAGAGCAAATCAAGCCCAACATTGGCAAGAATTTGTCAATTTGATGGAAATTTTAAAGGCGTTTGGTTGTTTGGAAGATGTCAAACCGACAGCTTTGGGACAAGCGGCTGCTGCAATTCGGGGTGATAATGAATTGTGGATTGGACTGGCGCTAATGTCGGGAGAATTTGATAAGTTAGACCCTCAACACTTAGCAGCAGCGGTTTGTTCTCTGGTGACAGAAACTCCTCGTCCTGATAGTTGGACGAACTATCCACCAGCAGAGGAAGTAGTTGAAGCATTGATGACTTTGAGAGGAATGCGGCGTCAATTGTTTCAGTTACAGCGTCGCTATCAGGTAGCTTTGCCAGTTTGGTTAGAGTATGAATTAACTGGAATTGTCGAGCAATGGGCTTTGGGTGTGGAATGGACAGAGTTAGGTGCCAATACAAGTTTGGATGAAGGGGATGTTGTGAGAATTTTGCGTCGAACTGTGGATATCCTTTCACAAATTCCTCATGTACCTGCAATCTCAGATTCTTTGAGACGCAATGCAATTCGTGCTATCCAGTTACTTGATCGTTTCCCGGTTAATGAATTGGTGGATTAGTTGTTAGTTGTTAGTTGTTAATTGTTGGTTGTTGGTTGTTTGTCATTTGAAACTCAAGCGTGAATGGTTGGCTCACTTCCAGCTAAGCTCTTTTTATGCAAATTGTTGAAATCGCAGAAGCAAACGCAACACTAGCTGAGTACACTTCTGGTCTTTCTGAAGAACCATTGATTATTACTAATAATGGTCAGCCTATTGCAGTGTTAGTCACTCTTGAAAACCTTGATCTTGAAACTCTTGCATTAAGTAGCAATCCAAAATTTCTGGAATTGATTGAGCGATCGCGGGCACGTCGTCGCGAAGAGGGTGGAATTTATAGTATAGAAATGCGGCGTAGACTGGGGTTGAACGAGGTTTAATATTTCATTATTTACTAATTAGCCGCCTCAACAAAGCGATCTTTCCTCCCCTCCCCTAGAAAACACCAACATCAACCGAAAGAGGTTTACTACCAACGGATGATGGTTGAGCAAATGGTGCAAAGTACACTTAATTTTATGGAAAATAGCTTATTTGATAAAACTTTCCGAGACAGCGAAGGCAATATTGTTATTGCTCAACCGCCCAATCTCCCGCTTTTAGTTGGGATTATAGCGACTGTACTCAAATTAATTGTTACAAGCGGCAACATCCATACAGGTTTAGATGCAGTAGCTTTTGGTTCCTTGTTTACTTGGGCATGGCTTGAGCTATTTGAAGGCGTTAACTACTTTCGACGGGCCCTGGGTTTACTCGTGCTGATTGGCGTAATTGCTTCGAGGTTCTTTAACAACTTCTAAGTGTTCATCTGCTATTTGGCAAGGAAAAAAGTGTTCGGCTTTTAGTAGCTTGCGCTTTTGCATCGCCCCTCATCCCTATAAATCCCCTAGAAGCGATAGCGAAGCGCTGCTGCGTTAGCGAAGCGGCTCTGAAAGAGCTAGCGCAGATCGCCTCCCATTTCAGCCAATATGGTTTTAAACGTTTGCCAGCTAATGTTCTGGAGTAAGACCCTAGTTTCAGCCGCTGTTGTTGTGGTCAGCATAGGTTCCATTCTAAAGAGACAGGGCTTTCAGTGTACTTTCTTGTAAACCTATGTTCATCCTACCGAAATCAAAATCAAACGAAGGCGATCGCTCATGAAACTATGACCTATTACGAAAAGTAGGCACTAAGCAACTTATCCTCAACTTTTGAACAGCAGATCGCACTTCCTGCTAATCCAGCCAAAGTATTTCTACAATCAAAAGCTTGGGACACCAAAGCGGCCGTTTCTAGATAACTCAATTTGCTACCAGCACGCCATTCTGTAAACAGAAATAACAACGGACTCAAAGCATTTTCTTCCTTATTACTAACAACCTTCAACAACTCTGCTTGCCACTCATCATAATTAGTACACCCAATAGAATAGCCGAGAGAGCGGATTTCCTTCACCAATTCCTGGAAAGGTAAAGCATGAGGACTAACTAAATGAAAAGCCTTACCCAGAGATTCTGACTGCTGTGACAAATGAATAATGGATTGGCTAACATAATCCACCGGAGTTAGACTCATCTTCAAATCTAATTTTGGTGCACTGCCTAGTTGAATTATCCCCTTAATCAATCTGCCAATTAAATCATCTGTATTGGTTGCTCCAGTTTGGCTATGTCCTACAATCATTCCTGGTCTATAGATACAAGTCGGAATACCCTTAGTATGAGCAGCTTTTACTAACTTTTCACCTACCCATTTACTTTGAGCATAACCATCACTAATCCCGTCACCATCAGCCAATTCATCATCTTCTAAAATCAACTCCATTTCAGCATAGCTAGGAGATTGAAAAACATCGAGGGTTGAGATGAAATGAACAGGCTTAACTTTAATTTGACTTGCTAATTTCAGGATTTCCTTAGTTCCCAGAACATTCGCTGCTCGCAAAGCAGAATAAGGATAAATTAAATTAACAAAAGCTCCATTGTGATAAATGACATCAATCTCACTGGCTAACTTACGAAACTGTCGTTCAGAAAGTCCTAATAAAGGTTGAGATAAATCCCCAAGCACAGGAACAATCCGAGTATCTAAATTTTCATCCGTCAGTAAATAACGTTTCAGATTAGCAGCAATCTTCTGCTTAGCTTCCTCGCTATCTTGAGAACGGACTAAACAATAAATACTGGCTTGGGTTTGTTTTAACAAATCGTGTAATAAAAAAGCACCAATAAAACCAGTTGCTCCTGTTAAAAATATCCGTTGAGGCGGCTTTCCAGAGTCAAAAAAAGGAACTTCCGGACAAATACTCGCTTCTAAAATTGCATCCGCTTGTAATTCTGTCACCTCTTCCAGTCCTACTAAATTTGAGGACGAAGATTCAGTTAATTGGAAATCGGTTTTTCCCTTTTGAATTGTGTGTTCATTTGGGCGACAAGCAGGTGTATCCTTTTCCTGAAGTACTTCCCCTAGGGTAGGGTTTTGAATTTCCTGGGACAGAAGAGCAATTGTAGGAGACTCAAATAAAGCAAGCAAAGATAGCTCTACTTGAAACGTTTCTCTTACCAGAGATAGCATCTGAGCACTGAGGAGAGAATTTCCCCCTAATTCAAAGAAGTTGTCATGAATACTCACTTGCAGAATACCCAAAACCTTTATCCACATTTGGGCTAATTGTTCTTCAAATACGTTTCGAGGAGCAATAAAATCTTCCTCCAAAACAGACCTAGCTTGGTTAGGTGCGGGTAACGCTTTACGATCTACCTTACAGTTGGGCGTTAATGGCAGAGAGTCCAGCATTACGAAAGCGGAAGGTATCATATACTCAGGCAATTTATCCTTGAGAAAAGAGCGCAAGTGCGACAAAGATAATCCCTGGGCTTCGATGATATATTCCATGCTCTGATGAATTTGAGCTTGTTGGCTTAACCTAGCTTCAAACTCAATCCCAGCGTATTCCTGAGAGTGCCAAACCACAATTCCCCGCAAGGACAACTCTTCTTTAATTCCAGGTAGTTGCAACTTCAGAAGTAGGCGT
>JAYFMV010000058.1:0-29515 GCA_042408245.1 Potamolinea sp. | reverse complement strand
TAGGACAGTATCCCCAAGCTTTGAAATACTATGAGCAAGCCTTGGTGATCATGAAAGAAGTTGGCAACAAAGCGGGAGAAGGGACTACTCTCAATAATCTTGGGGCAGTTTACAACAATCTCGGACAATATCCCCAAGCCTTGAAGTACTTGGAGCAAGCTTTGGTGATCAGGAAAGAAGTAGGCGACAAGGCATTAGAAGGGACTACTCTCAATAATCTTGGGGCAGTTTACAACAGTCTAGGACAGTACGCCGATGCCGAAAAAACTCTATTTCCTGCCATTGAGATTTGGGAGTCTCTACGACCGGGATTAACTGATGCCTCGAAAATCGCCATCTTTGAAACGCAAACTTTCTCTTACCGTATTCTGCAAGAAGCTTTAGTTGCCCAGAATAAGAATAATACTGCTTTAGAAATTGCTGAACGAGGAAGAGCCAGAGCTTTTGTTGAGTTATTAGCACAGCGCCAATCCTCCAACCCGAATAATCAACTAACAATAAAACCTCCAACAATTCAACAAATTCAACAAATTGCCAAAACTCAAAATGCCACATTAGTTCAATATTCAACGATAGAGAACAAGGTACTCTATATTTGGGTGGTCAAACCTACAGGTGAAATCGCATTTAAACAAGTTGACCTCAAATCCCTGAAAACTCCCCTAGCAGAACTTGTTAACATCAGCCGTGAATCGATTGGTATCAGAAGTCGCGGCGGACTTATTGCGGTAGGTTCCGGAGAAAATGCTCAAGCTACAGTAACAGCAAGAGAAAGATTACAACAACTACATCAAATATTAATCCAACCGATCGCACAATTTCTCCCGACTGACCCAAACTCAAAAGTCATCTTCGTTCCTCAATCATCCCTATTTTTAGTTCCCTTTGCCGCCTTGCAAGATGAACAAGGCAAATATTTAATTGAAAAACACACTATATTAACCGCTCCAGCCATTCAAGTATTAGAACTAACTCATCAACAACGACAACGGATAGGGGCAATTCATAAATCCCCTTTACAAGGAAAAGATACTTTAGTCATGGGTAATCCCACGATGCCGAGTATTCCTGATGCGACGGGAAAGTTACAACAATTAGCTAGTTTACCGGGTGCGGAAACTGAGGCAAAAGCGATCGCACAATTATTCAATACTCAACCTATCATTGGCGCATCTGCCACCAAAGCCGCTATCATAGAAAAGCTCAAAACTGCCAGAATTGCTCACTTGGCAACACATGGCTTATTGGATGATTTTAAACTGTTAGGTGTACCGGGAGCAATTGCGCTTGCTCCTGAAGGTAACGATAATGGCTTACTCACTTCATCGGAAATATTTGATTTAAAACTGAATGCCGAATTAGTTGTTTTAAGTGCTTGTGATACAGGACGAGGTGATATTAAAGGTGATGGAGTAGTTGGTTTGTCTCGTTCTTTAATTAGTGCCGGAGTTCCGAGTATTATTGTTTCGCTTTGGTCAGTTCCGGATGCGCCAACTGCTTCTTTGATGACTGATTTTTATCGTCAAATTCAGCAAAATCCTAACAAAGCTCAAGCTTTGCGACAAGCGATGTTAACTACTATGAAACAACATCCAAATCCTAAAAATTGGGCGGCATTTACACTAATTGGTGAAGCAGAGTAAATGCTGGCGTTGCTGAATACAGGCAGGAGTTACACAATCAACGATACAAGGCTCGACAAATGGTATACCAAACTGTAAGCCTTGCTATATCTAGTTTTCTGTAATGGGCGATACTGGATTTGAACCAGTGACCCCTTCCGTGTGAAGGAAGTGCGCTACCCCTGTGCTAATCGCCCATGAACTCTCATCATAGCATAAAGTATGGGCTGCTGTCATCAGTTACTTATGGAGTAAGCTTTTTAACAAGAGCAGCCGTTTCTTCTGGTTTTCCAGAGGAAGGAAACACTAAAACACTCTTGATTTTGGTGTTATTAATCAGTTCTTTTAAGCGATTCAACTGCTTATCAGAAATAGCAACTCCCTCATAATTTACTGCATAATTTAGCTCTTCGTTAAAGTTAGCATCGTTATAAACTTGAATGAAAGCTCGGTCAACATTCCAATTTTCCCAATCAGCCGCAAAATAACGTTTACCCCAATAAGGATTATGATGACAAAGGTCAAAACTAACGCTTGGGTTAGCTTTTTTCATGTCAGTTCTCATTTGCTGCACAAACTTAGTCAAATGGGTGGTGCGGTCAACTTTCCCTGGTAATTCAGCATGATAACCTAGGTAATCATCCCACTGAACTGCATTGATTTTTGGATACTTTTTGACGAACTCAACTGAAATTTTTCTGAATAAGTTAGCAACTTCTGGAATCTCCACATCCAATACATAATGATCGATGCCAGCATAGGTTTTATCAACCCCAGGCACAATCCACTTTTTAGAAATTGCTAAGTCAAAAATCGGGCTATTTTTATCGATTTTTATCCCTTTTTCAAAATAGGCGTGTACTTGCATTCCTTGTTTTTGCGCCTCATCAATCAGCCAATCTAACCATTGATCTTGAAATTGGTTGGGACAACTTTTGTATCCGAATGTTTGCTGCATAACTTCACTGTTATACATCGTACAGCCGTTACCCCAAACTCCATGAATTATTGTATTCATACCTTGTTTGCGATAATAGCGAACTCGTTCCCGAATCGTTTGTTCGCTAGCATTATTAGTCGCTTGATACCGACTTAAATAAATTCCCCTGATTTGCTTTTGTTCCCAAGGAGTTTGAGGAGATGTTGACTTTTTGGGGGCTACAGGTCCAGGTAAAGGTGAAACTTGCGGCTTGATTGTTGGTGTCTCAGTTGGAATAACTTGTGGAGGAAAATCATTAGCAACAGCTACGGGTTGCTTCGGTGCAGGAGTAAAATTAGGTGTGGTTGGTTGTTGATTATTAGGGAGAATTTTGCTGATATTTTCAGACAGAAGTTGACCGATATTGAGTTTATCTAGATTCGTAAAGCCCCAATAACCAAGACCTAACAAAACTATGATTAATGAAATGGGAATACTCGTACATCCACATCCAGAGTTTTCTTTTTTAGGTGGCATGGTAACCTTAGCGATTGTTTAACGATGACAGCATTTCTCTTTCGTCGATTGGGGTTTGCCTACAGTAACTGATACTCTTGAAGTGTGGAAGGAGTAGTTTAGGGTAATGCTGCTATATCAAGCTACTTCACGGGGCGATCGCTCAATTCCGCATAAAGAGCGAAAAAAAGATTGATATCCCTACAGGCTGAAGCCTGGGGCTACAAAAACAAAGCCTGCCTGCGCAGGCTATAATGATTCTGCGGCATTGTAGTCCGCGCAGGCGGACTTTGCTTGCTTGTGTAGCCGCACCCTTTAGGGTGTTGGGCATTTTACTCAAATACTTTAAGGTATTGGGATACCTAGGGATTGTGCAACTAACTTGAACACCGTCACGGCTCCTTCACCTATTAGACGCTTAGCAGCGGCATCGCCTAAATATTGAAACCACTCTACCAGTTTGTTCTTAACTGTAGGGTTGCTTTGTGCTTTGGTTGCTAGATCTCTTGCAACTTTCTGCTGAGCTGTTTCTGGATTATACCCTTCGGTTTGCAGTTGATCCAAAAGCTGCTGAATCTCTTCTGCTGCTTCAGCAAGCGTTTGCTTGTGCTCTGGTGCGTAGTTGTGGATGTGCTGAATGCTTTTCATCTCGGCTTGAGCTTCCCCAACGGCGTTACCGATATTGTTTTGATTTCCAGAACTTGCGATATGACCTTGATTTTCAACACTGCCAACATTGCCATTGAAAGTATATTCTTTATTAGTTTTTGAATTAGTTTCTGACATGAGTTTTACATCTCCTGTTACTTGTTGATTATTTTGAATAATAAGCGTACTTTTGTATAAATTGATTTGTGAGCTTGGCAACAAAAGTCTCTCATATAGAAGTGCAAGTAACTCGTTTGTAACTTTCGGTTCTCCTTCCAAGCTTACTATCTTTTGATAGGCACTCATTAACTCATCTCGAAGGTTGGCTTTGTCAACTCCCGGTGGTGTAGTAACTTTGAGAGCTATTAACCCATTTCCTAGAAATTTATACTCTCTGAGGAATATTTCACCCTGCTCATCGGTATCTAGTATTTTGGTGTTTACTTGATTAAAAGCTATAGCAAAAGCTTTCCAATTAATTCCATGACGAAAAATTAAATTAACCGTATTATCAATTTCTTGAAATAACTTAGAAAACTCTCCAACAAGAAAGTTTTCCGTGGGAGGGCAGCGCTCCTGCTGATCTTGCTTTAAGTAAACATAATCGCAACTTACATCATCCAACTTTGTGGCGCTGTTAATATTCCAATCTTGTAGACAAGCTCCAGTGAGTTTTGCTTTCTCGAAATTAGTACCCAAGGCTTGAACTTTTGCCAAACAGGCTCCACTGAGATTTACCCCACTTAAATCTTTCTCATTGAGGTCAGTTTCACTGAGGTTGGCGTCCTGGAGATTGGCTCCACAGAGATTGGCCTCACGCAGGTAGGCTCTAAAAAGGTCAGCTTGACGGAGGTCAGCTTGACGGAGGTTAGCCTTAATGAGGTCGGCTTCCCTGAGATAGGCTTCTTTGAGGTCTGCGTCACTGAGGTCAGCTTTATGGAGGTTAGCTCTACTGAGGTTGGCTCCACTGAGGTTAGCTTCCTTGAGATTGGTATAACGGAGGTCGGCTCTACCGAGGATGGCTCTATTTAGGTTAGCTCCACTGAGGTTGGCTTCTCTGAGATCAGCGTCACGGAGACTAGCTCCCCAGAGGTTTGCTCCACTGAGATTGGCATTAATGAGTTGGGTAGCATTGAAGTTGGCTTCTCTGAGGTCAGTGTCACTGAGATTGACTCCACTGAGGTTGGCTCCACTGAAGGGGGCTACTATGAGGTGGACTCCCCTTAGATCTGGTTTAATTTCAGGGTTCTCTTTCCTCCACTCATTCCAATCTTTTACCCCTCGGTAGAGTATTAAGAGTTGCTCCATATTAGCCATCCAATGTCACCCATTTGCTAAGCATTTCCACACCCTAACCCAACCCTTCATCTAGTCTCTATGATCGCAATCACAAGGTTTGGAATCGGGGTTGGGAGTATCGATTAATCTTCCTGGGGATAGTCTTCCCACAATTTGCCAATTAATTGTCGCAAACTCTGAAAATTCCCATCACCTAAAATCAAATGATCCAAAATAGGAATACACAAAAGTTGTGCTGCTTTCAATAATTGTTCTGTCAATACAATATCTTCTTGGCTGGGTTCAACATTCCCAGTCGGATGATTGTGAGCAATAATTATCCGTGTCGCTCCCTGACGTAACACCTCTCGAAAAATATCACGGGGATGTGCTAATGTCTCAGTTGCTGTACCAATCGTGATGACTTTAGTTCCCAATAATTGATTCTTCACATCCAACAATAATACTGCAAATCTCTCTTGAGTTTGCCACATTAACTCATGACTAAGAGACGCGGCCGCTGCTGCAGGACTATCTATAATTGTGCGCTCTGTGGGACGAGATTGAAACACTCGTTTTCCTAATTCAACTGCTGCGAGAATTGTTGTTGCTTTTGCTGGACCGACTCCATGAATCTCCATCAATTCCTGATGATTGATGTATCGTAACACGTCTATTGGGTCGCGCTGATGTTGGCTTAACTGTTGTAGGATATATTGTCCCAAACCAACTGCTGAGAGTTTACCTTTGCCTTGACCGGTACCTAATAAAATTGCTATCAGTTCCGCTGTTGCGAGATTTTTCGCTCCTTGAGCCATTAATCGCTCGCGAGGACGCTCACTGCTTGGAATATCGGCAATTCTTAGGCTATAGGTCATAAATACGCCTCATTAGTAGTGAATGGTAACGAGATTATATTTACCAATCATCGCTTTTTCAGTTCCGAAAACTACCTGCTGCTTAAAAAAATGAGATGAGACGGATAGCCTTGTTGTCCTAAATGGTAATCTTTACTTGTGATAACCTGCGCCTCAGATCCCCGACTTCTTGAAGAAGTCGGGGATCTACGCTTCACAAATCATGGATGTATGCTATGTATGCGCATTAGGTTATGAAAGTAGGTAAATAACAAATACCCCTACCAACTGACAGGGGTAATCGGTTCTTGTTCACAATTTAATCAGGAAACTAAGAAACAGTAACTGCTTCACCTGGCTGATGAATTTCAGCAGCCTTGAGCATATGATAAGTAATCAACAACTGAGTTAAAGCAAGGGGGTAACTCTGAAGTGTTTCCCCAGTTGTACCGACTACTTTACCAATATCTTCATTGCCTTCCAAACTACAGAATCTCCCCAAGTAAGGAATATCATTACACAATACTCGCTCCAATTCTTTCACCTGTTCACCAGTCGCATGTCCATCAATTTCTAGAACATCAACAGGTTTTCCCATATCGCGATCAAGTTCTAAACGAATTGCTGAACTGAGATGAGATTTTCCTGGGTTGAGAATTCTAGTAAAGTCTGGATGGGGAATTGTTGGTCTGAGCACCAGACGAACATTCAGCAATAAATCGGTCTGCTCAGATTTTTCATCCGGCGGGTAGAATGTAACAACAATATCTGACCATTGACGCTGAGGACGAATATATTCTTCAGAATCAGATTCCCGTTTTCTTAGTTGTTCAAGAACCTGTTCTTCTGTATATCCCCGCTTGCGAGTATCGCGCTTAACTTTCCATTGAGTGCGTAATGCTTCTGGCGGTGCTAAATATACTTTAACGTCGTAGCACTCCCGTGACCCTAAACTTGCATAACCAAGCAATCCCTCAATAATCACAAACCTACTCGGCTTAATATACTCCGGTGTCTCAAAAGAGCCAGTATCGTGATTGTAAATTGGTTTGAGGATTGGCTGTCCGGCACGTAGCAGATTTAAATGCTGCTGCATGATATCGAGATAGTTACAGTCCGG
Source organism: Potamolinea sp. (assembly GCA_042408245.1). GTDB lineage: Bacteria > Cyanobacteriota > Cyanobacteriia > Cyanobacteriales > Coleofasciculaceae > Potamolinea. Next base: position 22,555 of record JAYFMV010000058.1, on the reverse strand, counting down.
ATGTAGGGCCGAAATTCCCATTTGGACTCTCTGTATGCGATCGTAGCGGTGATAATCATCCGTACAGATAACTGTAACTTCATCTTCGCCCAATACTTGAGCAATACCTTTCGTCAGCGTGGTTTTTCCAGCAGCGCTATCACCGACAATGCCAAGAATAATGGGGCGATTAATCATGTTTCCTCTTGGGGCTTAGGCTGGTTGATTAAGAAACTCTCGATTTGATTAATTTTATGAGGGAAGGGGAACCTATGCAATCCCATGCAGGATGGTTGTTTAAAAAAATCTGCTTTAATAATTTTTACAAAACTAAATCGAAAGTAATGTATTAACTGCAAAACTTCATTCCCGATTCCTGATCTGTGGGTGAAAGAGGGAGGGGTACATTGTTTTTTAGCCCTTTTCTAACGATGCTAGGCTAGACAGGTGGAATTAGCGTAAACCAGAGCAAGTAAAAGCAGCCCAGTAGCTAGGATGGGAGAATAATTCTTTGTCTTGAGAATTTTTTACCTTGTGAATTTGATTTGTAACTAAGGGCGTACTTCCGATATTGACGATCCCATTGGCAATATTCTGCTGAATTTAACTCATATTGGCTGCGCTTCTTCCTTGCTTCCTTTCGTCCAGCTTCTGTATGTCTAGATAATTCTTTGATATCTTCTCTATTGAGCAGTTCCTCTCTCTTCAATTCACGCAATTTGATTTGGGAAAACCGCAAAGCTTCAGGGCGACTACAGCCTTGTTGTCGATGCTGATAGTAGAAGATGGAAAATATCGCTGTAGCCAAGTCGTTGACGGCCCAGAGGGTACTGACAACACTTCTGGCACCAGCACACAAAAAGCCAGTGGAGAGAGTAAGAATATCATCTGTGATTTCGGGCAAACCCAGATTTGTCTCACAGCAAGAGAGAAACACATCGGAGAGATTAGGTAGACGCTCAACCATCAGTTGTCCCAAGGTAATATTACCATCTCCTAATTTCAGTTGGGAATTGAGGGGTTGATCAAGGCAAGATTCCGCATGGTGGCAAGAATGGAGAACTTGGATTTGTTTAGCTAGCTTCCGGTAATTGTCGCGGGTGGCTTGGCTGCTTCCTCTCAATCTTCGATTACTAGAAATCTGATGCATTTGGGCTATTTTTTCGCCTTCAAAACTAGCAAAAGGTAGGTCATTTGTGGCATCTTCTACTGTGCCGTATGTGAGATTTTCTGTGACTTCGCCACGCTGTTTGCAAAACTCTAAGATTTGGCAATTAGGAGTGTAGCGAATGAGAAACTTGTCACCCAGATATGGATGTTTTACATCCTCGATAGGTAATGCTGCAAAAGGAATCTGATGCAGCAATAGATGAGGCACTATAATCAGTTCGGTGATGCTCTCAAGGTGCTGAGAAATTAGGTTACTAATTTGCAAGCGTTGAGCCAGTTCTACTAAGAAATCACTGATTTGAGAGTTCCAATTGTTGCTATCTTCGATGTATGGTTTTAACCAGTTTTGGAAAATCCAGGATTGCAATGTCTCGCTGCTTTGTCCAGTGCAAGTATGTAGGGTAATTTGGTTTTGCCGCAGAACAAAAATATGGGTGTCGTTGCTGGTAGTGTAGAAGCTGAGGATGGCGGTAGTAGGTTGGTCGATGAGTTTCTGCATTGCCGAAAAGTCAGGGGGACTAACCTGAATTTCGCCAGCTAGTACTGGGTCTAGGCTTCTGAGTTGTTCCCAGATTTGTTGTTTTTCAGCTTCTAGGGAGGCGATCGCCTCGTTGTAAGCTTGGAAGGTAGCGCGATCGCTGATACGGCTTCCTACTCCCATCAATCCTCGACTATTGTCAGCATCGTTTTGAGAGCGTTCTTGGTCAATTTGCTCTTGCAAGTTGTCAAATTTTTGTAACAATGTCTTGACTTCTGGGGTAATTTCACCACTAGAGTAAAGGTCGTTACTCGCAATTAAGTCTACGAGGCGTTTGGAACGCGATCGCTCGACGGTTTCAATAGCTTTTTCTAATTGACCAGCATTGATGCAGGCTTGCACCATGTTTTGGTAGATGTCGATGGCTTGTGCCAGAATCTCTTGACGGCGGGATTCGGAGGTTGACCAACGGCGGCTGGTTTCTACAGCTTCAATAGCCACCTCATATCCTTTAATAGCTTCTTCCCACTGTCGAGTAGCAAACGTGATCTCGCCCAGTTTGCGCCCAGTTCCGAGGCACTCGAAGGGAAAAGCAGAGGGTTTGTAGATTGCTAAGGCTGACTGACAACACTTTATCGCCTCAGCAATCTGCCCTTGGTCGCGATAGGCATTGCCCAGATTGGTTTGAGCCATTGCCCACTTTTCGGGAAATTCTTCGCGGGTAAAAACTTGCAAAGCAGATTTGTAGGCATTAACTGCTTGTTGCAGATTTACAGCTGGCTCTCCACAAATTCGGGAGATATAGGCATTACCTAGATTGGTATGTGTCTGTGCCCACATTTCTGGGAACGCTTCGCGGGCACGAACTTGCAAAATTTCTTCAAAAGCTTCGATTGCCTTCTCCTGATTCTGTGACCAATCACCGCGAATTCGGAATAGATAGGCAATACCTAGATTTTCTTGGGTTGCAGCCCATTGTTCGGGCAAAGTCTCGCGGGTACGAACTTGCAACGCTAATTCAAGAGCCGAGATCATCTTCTCTATGTTTTCAACTGGATCGCCACCGTTCCGAACCTGAAAAAGATATGCCGTTGCGAGATTGTTTTGGGTATTTGCCCAATATTCAGGAAACGCTTCACGGGTGTAGACTTGCAGCGCAGATTCGTAAGCTGTAATCGCCCCTTCCAGATTTTTCAAATGATCCCCACGTATCCGGTAACCGTAGGCAGTACCCAGATTGTTTTGGGTCATAGCCCATTGTTTTGGGAATGCTTGGCGGGTGTAAATTTGCAAAGCTGCTTCGTAGTAACCGATCTCCTGCTCCAAGTTCTCGGCTCGATTACCCCGAATCCGCTCTCCGTAGACAGTACCCAGATTGTTTTGAATCTTAGCCCACTCCACTGGAAACGAGGCGCGGGAAAAAATAGTGGTAATGACTTTGTATCCTCTAACGGCAATCTCCAAGTTACTAGCCTTGCTGCCTAGTGGAAAGTTGCTAATTAGACGGCTGAAATTGCAAATAACTGCGGCAAGATAATGTGCTTGTATGGGTTCCACTTCTGGCAGGATAGATGTTAACCAGTTTCCCAGTAGTAGGCCTAAGTTATCATCCAGTTTGTCTAAGTTTGCTTGCAGTAACGGGTACACTACTCGCGGGTCACCATTGCTCTGCTTGGGAGTTACATCCAATACCTGTAAAAGGAAGTCAAGTTGAGAGTCAAAATTTGGTAGTAAACAAGAAGTGGAGGTTAATGATGACAATTCCAGTACTTCTGCACTTTCGCAATTCTCGGCTTGATCACCGTGAAGCCTCTGCCAGTAGGCAAGACTCAGATTGTTTTGTATCTGCGCCCATTGTTCTGGAAACTCCTCACGGGTGTAAAACTGTAAGGCATTTTGATAGCAAATGATTGCTTGTTCTAAGTTATCGGTTCGGTTTCCTCGTATCCGGTCATCGTAGGCTAGAGCCAGGTTGTTTTGAGTCATAGCCCACTGTTCTGGGAATGCATCGCGGGTGCGGACTTGCAAGGCTGCTTGGAATGCTGCGATGGCTAAATCCAGATTCTCTGCTCTGTCGCCCTCAATCCTACTTAAGTAGGCAGATGCCAGATTATGTTGGAGCCTTGCCCAATCCTCTGGAAACGCTTCGCAGGTAAAAACAGTGGCAGCCACTTCATAGCCCGTAATGGCAATCTCAAGGTTGTTAGCTAAATTGCCCAGCCGGAATTCCTGAATTAAGTTACTGAAATCAACAAGACAGGCTGCGAACCAAGATGCTTTTTCTGGATCTATTGTGCACAACTTAGTTGTTGCCAAGTAGCGCAAATGGTAAGGCAAATTTTCATCTAGTTTGTCTAGATTTGCTTGTAAAATTTGGTACACTACTTTTTGCTGATCATGACTACCTCCAGTTGCCTGCAATACTTCAACTAAGAAGCTGAGATAGTCGTTGCAACACTGTTTGCCATTTTTTATTTTTCTAGTACCAAAGCCTTTTCCCATATCGCTCAGTAAGTCTCCCTGGTTAAAGAAATTTATGGCTTTTTGTCACGACTAGCGTTGATTAGGCAAATCCAAAACAATTAACAGTACACGTTACAATTCAGCCAAAACTGACTCAAAAAGCACCCCACGCTGACTTATTTTTAAAGACAATTTCAATGATTTTAATTGAAAAAATCTGCCAATTTTTCCAACAGACTCTCTGCTAAATCTAGTAATTTAATTTCCTCATTCTCATCACCAGAATCACGGTTATTTCCTCCAGCAGTAACGCCACCAGCTAGAGCATTTTTTACAGCCAAAATCCGGTCATCTTCTTCAGGGATGCTCAGGCATTTTTCCAACTGGGTAGCAAATTCTAAAGGCGATTTTTCTCCCAACCGCTCCCGTACCTTCACAGCCACCAAGTCATCACTTTTCAGAAACGCCGTCAAAGATTCTACAACTGAGTCACCTATTAAAGGAGATGCAATCGTATCTAGCTCCTCTTCGTCTTCACCCCACTTTTCCAGCCAATCTCCATCCACATCCTCAACATACAGATCAACAAAGTCAAGCCCATGAGTCATCCAGTCATGCTGCATTTTTCTGGCTTCTGCTAAAGCTTCAGAGAATTCTTCTAATTTATCTTGACTTGAATTTTGTTTTTCGCTGACCATGACTGCTGAGGTTGGTAATTCCGTAGGGTCTAAAAAACGGTGAGTGAATGAAATATCAGTGCGCTTATCAAGGAAATTTCAGATAACTTCCTACTCTCAGATTATCGCTGTTATCTAATGCTATATTGACTAATTGATTAACAAAGTTAGATATTCTAGGATTGTAACTTAGGAATAGTCCTCTGTTTATCCCCCAATTCTGGAGAGTATTTTCCCAATCGGCATACTTTTGTTGCAAAAATTCCTCAGAAATGCTTGTTACTTGTATGCACAGTGGCTTCTTTTGACTACTGCTGACAATTAGATCGGTTGCCATTGAAAGATCAACAACATAGCAGTGCCAAAAAGTGCATTCACGTTGCACAATCTCAGTAGCTATAGATTTAATAACATGATCATCAGCCTGATTAAACTCCCCTGCCATCAGTTTTTGTTTCCAGAGCCAAAATTTTGGATCGGTTTGGCTTAGCCATTTGGGAAAGAGATAGCTGTACCAATATCTCTCACTTGGTGTCATTTGCTCAAATTTCGATTGTTGCTCTTCTTGGGAAGGTAGTGCTTTGATCTTCAGCCAAACTTTAGAATCTCTGATGACCTCTAGCAGAAAGGCCATGACAAATTTTTTAGCAGTTAACGAACCAGGCTTTACATCCTTAACCCAGCGATTTATCTCATCTAATTTTCTCGCTAAGCAGGGGTCTATTGAAGATGCTTCCTGTCTGAGGGATTTCAGTTTAGGCTGAATTTCTTTGGCTTGCAAACGAATCTATACCTCAAAGACTAACGCTTCTCATGGTAATTATTCCGCTATTTTACCCCTTCGGACTACATTAATTTGTTATCAGCAATCGCGACGAGTTGGACAACACTAATTTGTTAGTGTCGTCCAGTAAAATTATTTAGAAGCGGGCTATGGGCGGTACTGGGATCGAACCAGTGGCAGCCTGCTTGTAAGGCAGGAGCTCTACCCCTGAGCTAACCGCCCGCTATGATACTTAGATTAGCACACAATTTTCAAAAATGCCATCCGGTCAAACACACGATCGCATAACTTTATGGAGCTTACCGCTGATAACTGCTTCAACCCTAGCACTGACGCGGAACGGCAACATAACTTTAGGCGTTTCTGTAGGCTTTCTCTTCAGCGGCCTGATGTTGAGTCCAGACTTGGATTTGCACTCCCTCCCCTTCAAACGCTGGGGCTTTTTGCGGTGGATTTGGATACCCTATCAACAGGTAATGCAACACCGCTCGATTTTTTCCCACGGGCCGATCATCGGTACTACCATACGAGTGCTTTATCTCGCTTGCTGGATCTTCGGGATTGGGGTAATTATTGTGGCAATTTTCCAGTTTTTCCGGGAGGTTCCAGGAAATTGGCGGCAATTTACCCAAGATATGGCGATATTACTCATCCAATATCGAGTTGAGTGCATCGCTCTGCTTGTGGGCTTGGAACTGGGAGCAATGAGTCATTATTTGAGTGACTGGACTAATTCTGCCTACAAACGCTCGAAAAGGAAAGCTAAGAAAAAGCCCAAACGGACACCACGGAAAATTAAGTAATGTTAAAGTAATTTTCTACATTAAGTTTCCATTTATCCACTATGACGCCTGAATCTTCTGCATTGGAAGCACTGCAACAACTAATAGAAGTAGTCGCCAAATTGCGATCGCCTGACGGTGGTTGTCCTTGGGATTTAGCCCAAACACCCGAAACCCTGACTCCTTATGTAATCGAAGAAGCTTATGAAGTAGTGGATGCAATTAAAAGTGGAGAGAAAAAGGCGATCGCCGAAGAATTAGGAGACTTGCTTTTACAAGTAGTACTACAAGCCCAAATTGCCAGTGAAACAGGACAATTTAGCATGAAAGAAGTGGCTGAAGGTATTACCGAAAAACTCATCCGCCGACATCCTCACGTATTTGGAGATGTAGAAGTTCAAGATATTGAGGAAGTCCATAAAAATTGGGAGCAAATCAAAGCTACTGAGAAGGGAGAAACAACAGAACAGGCTCAGTTACTCAGCCGTAAACTTGCTCGTTATGCTCGTAGCTTACCACCCTTGATGGCAGGGATGAAGATTTCCAAAAAAGCCGCAGATGCTGGTTTTGAGTGGGAAAATATTGAGGGAGTTTGGGATAAATTTCAGGAAGAATTAGCCGAATTTAAAGAAGCGTTAGCAACTGAAGACAAAGAGCATCAACAAGCAGAATTAGGAGATTTACTATTTACCCTAATTAATCTGGCTCGTTGGTATGATCTCGACCCTTCAGAAGGTTTGCAGGGAACCAATTTACGGTTGATTCAACGTTTAGGAAAAATGGAAGCGATGGCAGATCGCCCTCTTTCAGATTACACCTTGGCAGAATTAGATCAGTTCTGGGAACAAGCTAAAGCAAAACTGGCCAAAGAAAGTTAGGCTTTTGATTCAACGTTTAGGAAAAATGGAGGCGATGGCAAATCGTCCTCTTTCTGATTACTGCTTGGCATAATTAGATAAATTTTAGAAGCAAAAGCCAAGTTGGCCAAAGAAAGTTAAGGCTTTTCATGTTGAGTGCTTTGATAAATACCTATATTTGTTGCAACTGACTGAATTCAAGTTACATTAGAGGCTTATTTCAAAAAATTACGTTTGGCAACTGAACTAAGCCGTTATACATGGAATATCACTGCTTTATGAATAAATTAGGTGGTTACTTTCTGGTTGTTGTTGGTGCAATAGGATTAGCTGGTACAATTTTATTAACATTTGCTATGTTCTTTGCGATGGCCTTCTGTGGGTCAGCCCCCAATGGTTTGGCTCAATGTTGGAATAGCGCAGGACCCATCCTAGGGGCTATATTCATGGTTGGTCTGGTTGCCCTAATACTATTATTTAGTGGTATAGGTCTTTTGATTTTGAAATGACGCTAAAAATCCTTTGAAGACAAAGAGCATCAACACACAGAATTAGATAAGTTTTGGAAGCTAAAGCAAAACTGGCAAAAGAAAGCTAAAGATATGTGTGAATAAGTTTGAGAAGAGTTGATGTTACACCTAATAGAAGATTAGTCAGCTATTTCAGCATCGTATGTTAGATGGATCGCTTATGCCTCCTGAATCTTCTCTATTCACTTTTGTTTGACCAGTCTTATATCATTACTCTAATGCTCCTTCAAGCCTGCCGGATTGAACTAATGCAAATTAAATTGCTGTATTCTTTAATTCTTTTCACGATGGGTATCAATGGAGCTTTGTACATGGCTTGGTTTCTGTCACCTCCTAATCCCGATAAAATAGGGTTTTGGTACTTCATCTACTTCCTCGTTTTTCCATTGCTAGGGATTTTGGGAGTACTTTCCCTAAGCCTCAAAAAGTCCTTAAACCTCTCTTGGTGGCTAGGAACTCTACTTTTGCTTTATGTTGGTATCCTGACACTTTTAGCAAACAGCTTTCAGTTATGGTTGGAGTGGATACTAGCTTGGTTCCCTCAAGGTGGCGTTGAGGTCTTTCATCTTTTTGCATTTGCTATAACCTTGCTGGGATTACTCATCGTCATGAAGCAGAAGCAGCGCTAAAAATCATTCTCTACAGTACAGCGGATTTAAGCTTAGTGGGGTGTAGATTTTATACTTTTAATTTCTCAAGAAAAATTATCGAAAGTTATCATGAAATACAAAAAATACAATTGTATAATCAGGGAAGAAAACTTTTAGATCTTGTGAGGTTAATATGAGTTTAGAAAATCAAGCAAAAAATATCGTCGGCAAGGCACAAGAAGCTTTGGGTAAAGCAACAGGAAATCAGGATATGCAAGCCGAAGGAATGGCTAACCAGATAGAAGCACAAGTTAGCCAAAAAGTGGAAGATGCTAAAAATAAAGCCTCAAAAGCAATTGACAATCTAGCAGACAAAGCCAAGAAAATAATTGAATAGCCCAGCGAAATAACCAAAGTAAATGTTGAGATGATTAAGGGCAATAATTTTTGCTCGTAATGAGTCGGTTATTTTGTGAAGCTGTCAGGATATTTTTAACTGTGACAGCTTTTTTCTGTCTTGCTTTGTAATTATCATTAGAATTTTCTGACCACCAAACTGAGCTATCCGGGATACATGGAACTGATATGGAACTAAGCCTATGTATGATTGTCAAAAATGAGGAATCTTCCCTACCAAATACCTTAAACAGTGTTAAAGGTGTTGTGGATGAAATGGTAGTGTTAGATACTGGTTCCACTGACAAAACAGTTGAGATTGCTAAAGAATTTGGAGCAAAAGTTTATCACTTTGAATGGTGTAATGATTTCTCTGTTGCCCGGAATGAAGCTTTAAAATATGTGCAGGGAAAGTGGGTGTTAGTTCTGGATGCGGATGAGGTGCTAATCCCTGGAATTGTACCTCAGATCAAAAAAGTGATGAAACGCCCTCGTCACCTTGTTATTAATTTAGTACGCCATGAAATTGGGGACTCTCAATCTCCCTATTCCCTGGTTTCCCGTTTATTCCGCAATCACCCAGAAATTCGCTTTTCTCGCCCCTATCATGCAATGGTGGATGATAGTGTGCAAGATTTATTACAAAGAGAACCTGATTGGCAAGTAGTTTCTCTCTCTTCCATCGCGATTGAACATTACGGCTACCAACCAGAGGCGATCGCGGCCCTGGATAAATATAATAGAGCGAGAATTGCGATGGAAGGATTTCTCGCCAGTCATCCCACTGACCCTTATACTTGCAGCAAATTGGGTTCGTTGTATGTTCAAATTAATAAAGTCAGTGAAGGAATCAAATTACTGAAACGCGGTTTAAAGGCGTCTCAGATAGAAGATTCAGTATTATTTGAACTGCATTATCATTTAGGCAATGCTTACACTCGCGGCTCAAATCCTAACTTAGCAGCCAAGCATTATCAAGCTGCAATTCAACAACCAATTTTACCCCAACTGAAACTTGGTGCTTACAACAATTTTGGTAATTTGTTGTTGAATGCTGGCGATTTCAAAAATGCTAAAACTGCTTATGAAATGGTTGTGAAGATTGACCCAACTTTGGCTGCTGGATATAATAACTTGGGCATGACCTTGAAAAGGTTGGAAGAATTAGATGAGGCGATTTCTGCTTACAAAAAAGCGATTCAGCTTAAGCCTGATTATGCCGATGCTTTCCAAAACTTAGCAGTTGTTATGCTCAAACTTGGCAGAGTACCAGAAAGTTTAGCAGCTTTTAGAAGAGCGATCGCCCTCCACGAAACAAACAATCCAGATGAAGCCCAACGCATCCGTCAGGGACTTACTGAAATGGGTTTTAGTCCTTAGTTATTAGTTCTTAGTCGTGTCTATTGATCGCGCTCCAAGTCATAAATTACTTTTTCCCAATACCAATCTTCTGAATGACCGGGATTTTTCTTTTTCACAGACTCAAGCAGTCGTTCAGCTAAATTCCAATCTCCGTGGACAAGAGGACAAAGCTTCCGTCGTAGTTCTTCTCTAGGTTGGCTCGAATAATTTTGTTGTTGGTTTAACCACTCATTCCATTGACGCTCACCTTCTTGAATCATCTCATCTGCTAGCGTTTGGACTTGGTTTCCCACGTCTTCTAGCACTTTTTGAGTCTCTTCAAAGGCTTGGTTAACTTCCTCAACAAAAAAGTTAAATGCTTTCTTGGTAAAGTTTTCTAAATCGTCCATATATCCTCTAGTTCGCTAAGGGACTGGCAAAAGCGATTTTCTCTACGTAGCTGTTAACTACTCTAGAGTTTGAGGTAATTTTTATGCAAAAGACGGTATATTGTAAAAAAACTTCACCTCTTTAGACTTCGAGGCATCCTTCAGCAAGTTGAGCCAGAGATGTGGAGAAGCTGTGGATTGATATACAAAATAGTCATTGGTCATTAGTTTTTAACTAACAACCAACAACAAATAACTAATAACCAACAACTAACAACAACTAGCTATCTTCTTGGTCTGTCAAATCTATCAAATTTGCCAAACATTCCCTCTAGCCTATCCAAGTCAGAACGCAGCGCTGTCCAGTCATTTTGAGCGTCTCTGTCTAGGCGCAAGCGTCGCATGATATTATCTATCTTCTTACCATCGCTAAGCATTTGTTTGATATCATCCCGTACCCTTTCGCCATCTTTAAAGCGATCGCGTATCCGGTGCGTCTCTGATTTAAATTCACCAACCGTTTCGTTAAGCTTGTCTTCGCGATCCGAAGGAATCCCGATAGGGTTATCGCGTCCCTCCAACTTGCTATTGTCAAGTGCTCTATCGAAGCTCTTACGAAACCGATCCGCCTTATCCGCGATGCGGTCGAGAAGGTCTTCAAATTCTTTGCGAATTTGAGAATTTTGGTTGCGGTCTATGGGATAAGGAGGTCGCGGTTGCGCTTGCGCGATTGGGATATTCCCAACAAATGCGACCAATAGTGCTGCTAATACTACTTGTTTTATCTTCATGACCTTGTTGCTCCGAGTTAGTAAACAACTGCGACAGCTTTAGGTAACAGGCAAGTACCATTTCAGGTATCTGTTGTCAATATAGCAGCTCAGCTAACTATTCGTCCTCAACAAGATCATCACTATCATCATCCTCGTACTGGTCGTTATCAGCCCCCATCAAATCGGAGATTTCCTCATCATCGTCAGTGATGTCCTTTTCATTTGTTTCCCGTGCTATAAGACGATTGTTGTTTTCTAACCAATCCAAAAGCGAAGTCTCTTGCTTCAGGGGAATGACTTCTGCTAGTTGCTCGCGAGGTTCTTCACGTAAAGAAGGGTTGTACATAGGAAGTTAGCGTCGTACTTTGGAGTAAAGAGAACTATATTCTATTTTATGCTTAGCAAAGCGGAACTACTAGAAGCGATCGCAGGCAAGAATCGTGGATTATTGGCGACCGAAACTGATAAAACAGCAATTCTGGCTGCAGTTTCGCGCTTGGAAGACCGTAACCCCACTCCTCGACCCCTAGAGGATCCCAACCTCTTAGAAGGCAACTGGCGTCTACTTTACACTACCAGTAATAGTTTATTGAACCTTGGCAAATTTCCACTTTTGCAGCTTGGTCAAATCTACCAATGCATTCGCACAAGAGACGCCAAAATTTACAATATTGCTGAAATCTCCGATTTACCCTTTCTGGAAGGCTTAGTAAGCGTTGCAGCGAGGTTTGAGCCAGTTTCTGAACGCCGAGTTAATGTCAAGTTTGAGCGCTCGATCATCGGTCTGCGGCGCTTAATTGGTTATCAGACTCCGAGTGAGTTTATCGAACAAATCGAGAGCGGGAAAAAGTTTCCAGCGATTGACTTTGGTATTGAAAACCGCGAACAACGAGGCTGGCTAGATGTAACTTATCTCGATGAAGATTTGCGAATTGGACGAGGAAATGAAGGGAGCGTGTTTGTCCTAACAAAAAGATAAACGATACCATAAAAGGATGATAGTCCAAACCTCATCCTCTGTGCTTATTTCCTTGTCTCAAGGGCAGCTAAATATCCTAGAAAGCTGCCCTCGTAAATTCCAACACATTTACTTAGATCAGCTAGGAATACATATTGATCCAACTCAACAAGAGCGTCTGAATTGGGGAAGTCGCTTTCACCTCTTAATGCAACAGCGGGAACTAGGGTTACCCGTAGAATCATTAGTTGAGGAAGATAGGGAATTACAACATTGGGTAACTGCTTTGGTGGATGCAGCAGCAGATGTTTTAACGCCTAATCCTGAAACATTTCGAGAGGCTGAACATTGCCGCACCCTGAATTTTCAAGGTTATGTACTGACCGTTATTTACGACTTATTAATTGAAGACGAAAATAGCGCCCAAATTTTAGACTGGAAAACTTATCCTCAACCAAAAGACCGCCAAAAATTAGCTAAAGATTGGCAGACGCGATTGTATCGTTTTGTTTTGGCAGAAACAAGTGATTATGCCACAGAAAAAATCTCAATGAGTTACTGGTTTGTCAAATCGCAGCCGCATCCCCAAAGCCTCACATTTCCCTACAATGCAGCACAACATGATAAAACTAGAAAGGATTTAACTAAGTTGTTAACCCAACTGACCCAGTGGCGGGTACGCTACCAAGATTCTGGAATTGCCTTTCCTCAAGTACCAGTATCTGCTGAAAAGTGTAGCGATTGTAGCTTTGCGATTCGCTGTCAGCGCACCTCGGAAAATTCCACAAGTAGCAATCGACAGTTACTCCCAAATTTGGCTGATATCCAAGAAGTATCGCTTTAATTGCTAGGAAATGGATACTGAATTTGGTAAATTCTTAGCATAGGCTTCTCGCCTGTGTCTCAATTAACCGTAGCCGCGATGTTAGCTCTACGAATCTTTTTGTAAAATTATGATGTAGCTAACAGTTAAATTTGGTTAAACAATCCGGATTTCAGTAACTTTACCTGTAGGTAGTAAAATAAATCTCTTTAATTGCAGTTGCGTTCCTGTAGTCAAAACTTGGTGTGAGTGAGGATTAGCAGACTTTTAGTAACTGAATGGAACTGTTACTGACGCCAAACTTCTTGCAGAAGTTCTCTTTACAATCTTTTCACGAATTTTGTCCCAGATTAAATGTAGAATTCTGTAAAAGTTATTTAACTGGCCTACCCAGCGGCGGTATTCAGTTTTTGCCTGAAGTCTTGATACAGAAATTTGTGCTTCTGTAGCAGATCTGCGTCAGTTCGATGATACATGATTGTCACGGGCGGCGCGAGCAAGAATTTGGCAAGGGGATTTAAGCTCTACTCATTTTTTAATACAGTTTCCCTTGGAGTGGGATGCTGACAGGGATTTTTTAGCTCTACCTATTTTTAATACAGCTTTCCCTTGGAGTGGGATGCTGACAGGGATTTTTAGCTCTACTCATTTTTAATACAGTTTCCCATTGGAGTGGGATGCTGACAGGGAATTTTCGCTCTACCCATTTTTAATACAGCTTTCCATCTGAGTGGGATGCTGACTCGTGTCAGTTGTTCTTACAGTTTTAAGGTATAGAAACCCAATGATTAAAACTAACATTTGGGTAGTTTTTAGTTTGTATCTAATTTACGCCCTGATTAGCGAAGTACTTTTCTTGCTGACATCTGGTGGGTGGGTAGCAATCGTTCACTACCTAGGTATTGGAGCCATTTTTTATCTTGTCAGTTTAATTTTATTGTTTCTCAGTGCGACTTTTCGCACTGCTAAGCAACGGACAAAGGTCAAAATTAAGGGAGAATTTTTCCTGAGAATTATGGCCATACAAGCATTTGTTGTTTTGTTTAACTATAATGCTTGTGGCGATTCTCTCTGCTATGAAAGTTTTCTGCCAAGTATCTTGGAAGATACCAATATTCCTGTACTTTTCGAGCCACCTTTTGTGCTTGTTTTGTTAGCCCTAATTATCTACTTGAGTTTGTTGTCGCTGTTTTTACTAGATGTAGGGTGAAAAGGGTTGTTAGTTGCTGGTTGTTGATTGTTTGTCTAATTACCAATTACCAATTACCAATTACCAAGTACCAATTACCAATTACCAATTACCAATTACCAATTACCAATTACCAATTACCAATTACCAATTACCAATTACCAATTACCCATCCCCAATATTCAACTACTGCGGCTAAAAAATATAGCCGCTAAGATAATTAGTCCCAAAAGTGCCAAGGGAACCCAGAGTGTTGAAAAATCTAGCATTTGCGATTTTTTATCTTACCTATCAAATTTATTCATTAAAAATAATTATAAATTATCGCTAAAATGTAAACCAAGTTTTATGAGAGAGTGAAGGATGACCTTTCCAAACTTGGTGACTTGGTTAAAAGAACGGACAGCCTTCGGTATTCTGTCGGAGGAGGTATTGAAGGCGATCGCGCAAGTAATGGAAGAAAGAGTAGTGCTGGCCAACCAGCGCCTAGTTCAAGAAGACACACCTGTTGAATATCTCTACATTCTCCAACAAGGACAGCTAGAAAGTAATCGCACCAACCAAATCGGTACCACTTGGGGAGTAAGCTGGCTCCCTGGAGCAATCATACACTTACAAGAGTTGCTATTTGACCAGCCTGCACAGAGAACAACAAAGACTCTCAGCGAGTGTCAGCTTTGGGTAATACCTGCTGCACAATTTCGCGAATTATTGACCAAATATCCCGAAATTTCTCAATCTTTCGCCCCGCAACTTGCTGCTGAACTAGCCAAACTTTCCTCTCAATTGAGTTACGAACAAGAGCGTCAAACCGCCTTGCGACCTTATCTTGTAAATAGGGCAAAACGAGGGATTGTCGGCAAAAGTCGCTATGCAGATCGACTACGCCAGCAAATTAAAAAAGCAGCACAAGACCGAAAATCAGTACTAATTTTTGGTGAACCAGGACTAGAAAAAGACAATATGGCGACTCTAATTCACTTTGGTTCCGCATATCGCCGTGAACCAGTAATTAAAGTCGATTGCAGTACAATGCAAGCGAGTGGTGCTGAATTATTCGGTCGTGTTGGTGGTAAACCAGGATTGATTGAAGCCTTGGGACAAGGTAGTTTAATCCTCAACAATATTCAGGAACTTCCCTCAGAATTAATACCGCAATTAGCGACGTTACTAAAAAGTGGTTCTTACACCCCAGTAGGCAAGGATTCATTGAGAGAAACAGAAGAACAATCCCTGCCAAAATTGCAATGTCGGGCGCATATCATCATGATTTCTGAAAAAACGCTGCCCACAATTGACAAGTTAGTTGGTCATTTAATTAAAGTCCCACCACTACGGGTGAGAAAAGCCGATCTCGACGAACAAATGAATTACTATATCGGACTGTTGTGTCGAGCGAGAGGAATTCCTAAACCTTGCGTAACCCCAGAAGCCTTGCGTCAGTTACAAGCCTATGATTTTCCTGGCAACTTGAGAGAATTGCAAAATCTTGTAGAACGAGCAATCGTTCAATCTGCTGGTGCCAAACAAATAACAGAAGAACTTCTCTGGCCATCACAAAGCAAGAAAAAACAATTTCGCTTTAATCTCCTCAATGCCTATCCTAATTTACGGCATTTTTTGCGCAGTGATTGGTGGCCAGACAAAATTAATTACGGCTTTACCTTATGGTTTTTTGCTGTTGTGGTTGGGGTGTTATTTTTTGGCCCCCAAACTCGTGCAGAAAACTTTGCTTTAAATATGTTTTGGGCTTGGTGGTGGCCCTTAATTCTGATTGGCTTTCCCTTTGTGGGAAGGCTTTGGTGTGCAGTTTGTCCCTTCATGATTTATGGTGAAGTTACCCAAAAACTTTCCCTCTGGCTTTGGCCTCGTCAACTAAAGCGTTGGCCGCGAGAGTCTGCTGAAAAGTGGGGAGGATGGTTTTTGTTTGGGTTATTTGTCCTAATTTTCTTGTGGGAAGAACTCTGGGATTTAGAAAATACCGCCTACCTTTCCGCTTGCTTGCTACTGTTAATAACTGCTGGAGCAATGATTTTTTCAGCAATTTTTGAGCGGCGGTTTTGGTGTCGATATCTCTGTCCAATTGGGGGAATGAATGGTCTATTTGCCAAGCTTTCAATGACTGAGTTACGAGCGCAACAGGGAACTTGTTCAGCAGAATGTACTACCTATCAATGTTATAAAGGAGGCCCGCAAAAAGGGGAAGGAATGGCGACCCTTGGATGTCCCTTATACTCTCACCCCGCTCAACTAGAAGATAACCGGGATTGCGTATTATGCATGACTTGTTTAAAAGCTTGTCCACATCGTTCAGTTGAGGTAAATTTGCGTCCTCCAGGAATTGAACTTTGGACAACTCATTTACCTCGCACTTATGAAGTAGCGCTGCTGTTATTAATGTTAAGTGGAGTATTTCTCCATCGTTTACCCCAGCTACAACTAAAGTTAGGATTGTCCCTGGATTTAACTAAGTTTCTCCCCCACTTCGGTTTCTCTCTAGCAACTTTAATTATCCCAGCAACTATCCCCTTAATTGCCTATGCTGGGATGCAACTCTTTCACTTACTAATCCACAAGTTAAATCCTCAAATTATCCATCCCAAACCCCGTCCTTTTGTAGAGTTAGCTTATGGATATTTGCCCCTAGTACTTGCAGGAAACTTGGCTCATTATTTGCGTCTGGGTTTGGGAGAAGGTGGCAGAATTTTGCCAGTAACTTTTGCTACGTTTGGCTTGAGTGGTGAAGGTTTGCCCATATTGGTCGCTCACCCAGCGGTGATTGCTTTTTTACAGGGAACAACGCTAATTGTTGGCGTACTTTTAACAGTGTTACTAACCCAAAAAATTGCACGTCAGCCAATGCGTTCGCTTCTCCCACAACATTTAGGTGCAGTGGTGCTAAGCGTCTGTCTCTGGGTAATTATCGTAGGCTATTAATTCACCAGATTTGATATCACTTATCCAATAAAAAACCTCGGCTTGTATTGCCGAGGTTAGTCATCAGGGTGCATCTACTTTCTCTTATTCCGCTATTTCTTTCATCCCCTCCGGAAAAATTGAGAATTCACTTAGCTAATAAAAAACCCCAGCGCAATTGCCGAGGTTGGTCATCAGGGTGCATCTACTTTCTCTTATTCCGTTATCTCTATGACAACATCCGGGAAAATTCAAAATTCATTCATCCAATAAAAAACCTCAGCGCAATTGCCGAGGTTGGTCATCAGGGTGCATCTACTTTCTCTTATTCCGTTATCTCTATGACAACATCCGGGAAAATTGAAAATTCATTCATCCAATAAAAAACCCCAGCGCAATTGCCGAGGTTGGTCATCAGGGTGCATCTACTTTCTCTTATTCCGCTATTTCTCTGACAACATCCGGAAAAATTGAGGATTTCCTTATCCAATAAAAAACCCCAGCTTGTATTGCCGAGGTTAGTCATCAGGGTGCATCTACTTTCTCTTATTCCGCTGTTTCTCTGACAACATCCGGAAAAATTGAGGATTTCCTTATCCAATAAAAAACCCCAGCTTGTATTGCCGAGGTTAGTCATCAGGGTGCATCTACTTTCTCTTATTCCGTTATCTCTATGACAACATCCGGGAAAATTGAGGTATTTCTAGAAGAATATTAGACATCTTGTATAAATCCTTGATTTGAGAAAATGAACCGCAGATATAGACGCGATAGCGGCTTCCCGTAGGGTACGCAGATAAACGCAGATAAATACACGCTAAGCAGCGAATATTTGAGTTATTTCAACCCATGATTTTGAATTTTGCAATAGGTCTATTGACTGTTGAATCTCTCATGATGCATATACCATATACAACGCTACTTCACAGAGAGTTAATGCAGAACTTGAGTATCAATAACTAAAACCTCAAGAAATAGCTTCAGTAATTTCTCGGATATTCCGGAAGTTTGACAGGAGGAAAATTTCCTGGTTTTTGCGGATGTAATTGGGCTGGACTTGCGCCTATACTTGCAATCAAACAGAAAATGATCAGTACCCCAGCAGTTATGAGAGATTTAGACTGCTGGGGATTTTTTTTGAACAATTTACGACATCAGCGCTAAAAATTCCTAAAATAATCACTATTATCGGGAATTTTCCTGTTTGAATATTTCCCCACTAAAAACAATGCCTGATCCGCAAATTCAATGGCAAGTCTCGCCACAGCACCCCCTACCCCAATGGTTCCTAGAAGCTGTCAAAAACCACATCCCAGCCTCTGATGGGTATCACGCTGCTCAATTATTGTGGCAACGAGGAATCAACAACCCCGAACAATTACCTGGTTTTTTGAACCCAGACTTCTATCAACCAGCAAGTCCTTTTGATTTTGGAATTGAAATGCAATGGGCTGTAGAACGCTTGCAAAAGGCTTGTATAACGGGCGAACTTGTAGCGATTTGGGGGGACTTTGACGCCGATGGTATCACCTCTACAGCAGTTCTCTGGGAAGGTCTGGGAGAGTTTTTTCAGCACGAGTGGCAACTGATTTACTACATTCCCAATCGCCTCACAGAATCCCACGGTTTAAATTGCCAGGGTATTGACATTTTGCACAAACAAGGTTGCAGATTAATTGTTACTTGCGATACTGGCAGCACAAATATCAGTGAAATTGAGTATGCTCAAAAGTTGGGGATTGATATCATTGTCACTGACCATCACACTTTGCCAGCAGTTCGTCCTCCTGTCAAAGCAATCATCAATCCTCGCTATTTATCCCCCAATCACCAACTATTTCATCTTTCCGGTGTTGCTGTTGCTTACAAGTTGGTAGAAGCGCTTTACGAAACTTTGCCAGAAGTTCCTCAACAGCCTTTAGAAAACTTATTAGATTTAGTAGCAATAGGTTTAATTGCTGACTTGGTGCAACTGAGTGGAGATTGTCGGTACTTAGCACAACTAGGAATTAGACGGCTGCAACAACAAGCAAAAATTCGCTCTCGTCCGGGTATAGCTCGTCTGCTGGAATTATGTCAGAAAAACGGCGATCGCCCTACAGATATTTCATTCGGACTTGGCCCTAGAATTAACGCTGTCAGTCGCATTCACGGAGAGGCAACATTTTGCGTGGAATTACTGACAAGCCTTGATGAAAAGCGCACGAAGCAGTTAGCTGAAGATACGGAATTAGCCAACACTCGCCGCAAGTCTTTGCAAAAGGATGTTACCCAACAAGTTAAAAAGAAACTAGAGCAACTTGACCTTTCAACCACCAGTGTAATTGTGCTACAAGACCCCCAATGGGCTGTAGGTGTATTGGGATTAGTAGCAGGTCAAATCGCCCAAGAATATGGACGCCCTGTTATTTTGTTGAGTACAGAAACTGGGGAGGCAATGGAGACAAAAGGAACACAGGAGAATCCCGACTTTACCCAATCCCCAATTGCTAGAGGTTCGGCGCGTTCTGTTAATAACATCGACCTTTACCAATTGGTGAAGTCACAAGAACATTTATTACACAGATTTGGCGGACATCCTTTTGCGGCTGGCTTGAGTTTGCCGATTGAGAATATTCCCTTATTTACAGAAGCAATTAATCAGCAATTGCGACAAGAATCTGGTTTTGCTGGTGCATTGATGACGCCTTCGTTAGTAGTTGATCTAGTTGTGAAAGTATCACAATTGGGGAAAGAACTGTTTCACGAACTTAAGCTACTAGAACCTTGCGGAATGGGGAATCCTGTCCCGAAACTGCTTATACAAAATTGTTGGTTTGAGGAGGTACGGAATCGGAATACTCAGGATTGGAAAGGACGAAAAATACAATATATTAAAACTGAGCTGGAAATTTGTGATGACTCCAGCAGTAGTGGCTTTCCTGGTATTTGGTGGGGACACTATCAAGACGAAGTACCAAAGGGGAGATGTAATGCAATTGTTGAACTTGACTACAACAACTACAAAAAACGTCCCGAAGTGCGTATAATTGCTCTTCAATCCATCGCTGAATCGAGTTCTTTCAACATTCCTACTAAGCTGGATTGGATTTTAGACTGGCGCGGGGGAAATGGGGAGATAGAGAGTAATGTAGGGGCGGGTTTAGAAGATAAACTTAGGCTACAACAAACAACTTCTCAACAAAACCAGCCCTCTTCAGAAGAGTACAGAAAAAATCCCCCCCTCACAGTTAGCGAGTGTCCGATTAGCTGGGATGAATTGCAAGTGTGGTTTAGACGAGCGATCGCCGTAGACAGAAAACTGGCGATCGCCTATCCTCCTCCTGTACCACAGCCACCCCAGGAAATCTGGGAAAAGTTAGTAGGAATTGCTAAATTCCTCAGTCGCACTGGTAAATCAGCGACCCTAGCACAACTGCAGGAAAAGCTAGATTTAAGCGATCGCACTCTTCATCTAGGACTTGTAGCCATTTCTGATCTGGGGTTTCAGGTGAGACACCGAGACTGGAGTTTAGAAATTAGCTGGAATTACAGCGATCTAGCCTACGTTCCTGGAGTTAAAGAAGTTACGCTATCAGAACTTCCCCAAAATACAGTTGAGGACTTCCTAGCAGCAGTTGAAGAAGAACAGTTTTTGCGTCAGTATTTCTACCAAGTTCCCTTATCAACCATTCAAGCCCAAGCGGCGCAAACTGCAATGAATGAGCGATATTAGGATAGGAGTATCGCCTGTCAACCGTAGGACAGCCCAAACCAAGCTGCGAGCAATATTGCTCCCCGTTGAAAGAAAGGCTTCCCGATTACCAGGAATTCCCTTATCCTCTATAGTATCTGGCTCTAGCCAAACGCCATGAGCGCCCAAGAGAATCTGTGCCATCCACCGATCTCTCGGTAGATAACAGGGGTTAAGTGATTAATTTTACAAACAATTTACGAACACCCCACTGATACATGAGTTAGATATTAAAGTAGAAATTATCACAGGTAAAATCGGTATAGTTTTCTAACCATACTTGGCGGATGGTAGCCTTTTCTGGTAGAAAAATGAGCAAAATACAAGGGTCTTCCGTAGAGAAAGAGAAATTTAAAGTACGGATGTTCAGGGTGTTGTTTCGCTAACTCGGTTGCGTAGATCTCCCGACTAATACTGTCCCCAGTAAGAAGAAAGTATCTACCGACTCAGAAGCAGCTACCTGCAAACTAAGAGCGTTAATCAGTAGCCAGCGAAAAAGGAGGATCGCAAAGCATAGCCAAAGTCGTCGCCCTTTGAGGCTCGTACCAGTTCTAGAAAATCGCGCTAGCTGCGTGAAATCAGTCTACCTTTCATTGTTCATAACCCATGAATCAGACTTTGCTAAAAACTTTGAACCTTTGTGAGGTATAGAGCAAGAGCAGAGGACACTGAGGAAACTGGCACAAAACACCTGTAGCTTATTTGAGCGATTTGAGTATAGTGGCGCTAGACCAGTTGCACTGGGGTGAGCGGTACCATAACTTCAAAGCGTCAGCTAAGTGTAAAATCCGAGCACTGGGTATCCCTACAAAAGCCCGATCTGACCATAAATGTTCAGTCATCTAACGCCAACCCCGTTATAGCCACTCTCCATGAACCAATACCCGAAACAATCTCCTTGGCTCAAAGGCGTCATCTTCACCGGAGCGGTCGCAACAACAGCGGCTTTATCCTTGTTTGCGCCGATTTCTGGTCGTTCAGTCTTCGCAGCACTTCAGGATAGCCCCAAAAATATCGTTGATGAAGTCTGGCAAATTGTTAACCAAGAATATGTTGATAACACCTTCAACAAAGTAGATTGGCAAGCAACGCGACAACAGCTTCTCAGCAAAAACTACACCTCAAAACAGCAGGCCTACGAAGCGATCCGGGAAGCCCTCAAGTTCTTGGGAGATCGCTACACTCGCTTTCTTGATCCCGAACAATTTCAAGCCCTAACAAGCCAAACGGCCGGTGAGCTTTCAGGTGTTGGGATTCGCATGGGACTAGACGAAAAAAACAAAACACTCAAGGTTGTTGAACCAATTGAGAATTCCCCAGCAGCTAAGGCCGATATTAAAGCTGGGGACGGGATTTTGGCGATTAATGGCAAACCAACCAAAGACATGACTCTGGAACAAGCCTCAGCCCTGATCCGGGGTGAAGTGGGAACGCCAGTCACTTTGAAAATGTCCCGCGAGAGTAAGGGTGTTTTTGATGTCTCCCTCACCCGCGCTAATATCGAACTTCCCTCTGTCCATTACAGCGTCAAGCAGGAAGGCCAAATTCGTGTCGGCTATATTAGCTTGAATGAATTTAGCTCCCATGCGGCTGATCAAATGCGTAAGGCCATTAAGAAGCTCGACGAGCAGAAGGTAAGCGCCTATGTGTTAGATTTGCGGGGAAATCCGGGAGGATTGCTCAACGCCAGTGTGGAAATTGCCCGGATGTGGATGGATAGCGGCGCA
>JAYFMV010000057.1:0-21560 GCA_042408245.1 Potamolinea sp. | reverse complement strand
CAATACTCCTACTCCAGATTGGTTGGAAAGAGCTATTTGTTGAGTGTTTATTTGATTCCAATCTAGGGTTTTGTGCCAATTTGCTACATTTTCAGATAGCTCTTTATATGCTTCTGGATTTGGTTCAAAGCACCAAACTTTTCCTGTTTTTCCTACTTTTTTTGCCATAATATTTGTCATGTAGCCCAGACTTGCACCAACGTCTATGGCAGTTTCATCACTTTTAATTAATCTCCATAAAACTTCAGTTACAACTAAGTCATAAATGCCCATTAACCAGAGGGAACGGCCAACTACTTCATTAGAACTTGGACAAATTTTGATTGTTACACCCCAAGGAAGTAGGATATTTTCAACTTTGTTGGTTTCTTTGTTACTAGAGCGCAGCAGCCGACGATAGATCTGAAAAGGTCTAAAAATATACTCTGGTCTATTGAGATAATTTGGTAGTTGCATTTTTCCAAAAAAGGCGATCTACATTCTTCCCTAGCAAGTTGCTCAAAAATGTTGCAAGGGAAGGGATAATTTCTGTGCTTAGTTTCGTCTTCAAACAGCTACGTACTTGAATACACGCTGTTGGCTTGGCGAATATTCATTTCCTAGGAAACTTCCGGTAAAACCTGCTTCTTCCCCAAATTTACGCATCTGGTTGTGAGTATAAACAAAGATGCGGTGGCTGTGAGAAGGGTAGACTTGAGGAATTGGGATTGGGCTGTCCCCAAAAGTGGCGTAGAAGACAGCACCTGGATCTAGGTGGGGACGCAAATTTTTCAGACACAGTTTGATATCTGAAGGATCAAGGTGAGTAAACACGGAGAACGCCACGCAGAATGTTGGTTTCTTGGGGAGTTTGTCAAATTCAAAACAGTCGGTGACGATAAATTGGGGTTTCTTTTGTTCAACTAACTCAGGTTCGATTTCTTGCTTGAGAGCCAAGTCGATTAATAGCTGTTCGCGATCAATTCCAATGTAGTTTCCTTCGTCAAGATATGGCATAATTTTGCGTCCAAGACGGAGTGATCCACAGCCAATGTCAGCTAAGATATCGCTTGGTTTAAGACCCATATCCATGCAGTAATTGAACTGATGGTTACCTTCTCGTTCGTAGTCACCACCAATGTAACCTCGGTGTCCACACTGTTTGACGCCTTCCTCACCGTGCTTCATGTGAGGATTGTAATTGTAGGTGTAGTAATTTACTAATTTATTGATGGATTGAAACATTTTAATTAACTCCTTTTTACTGTGTTTATTTTTGTTTATGAGCGATTGCTAGTAAGTTATCGCTGTAACGAATACCCTTAAGTAATCCTGCTGAAATTGTTTGCCAGTGTAGTGTAGGAAATTTAGGAATTGTGCCAATATTGGTAAAAACAAACTTAGCATCAAAAAAGCCAGTTTCTCCCAGAATACGCTCAATATCTTTGCGTAGAAGTGCGGTAATATGTGCCGGATATGAGGTATCACCAAAGTATACAAAATGTCCTTGTAATAGAAGTGCGATTAATGAGCGCCAACTTTCATTATTGGGTGTGCTAAAAATTAGGCAACCACCGGGACGAAGTAAACGAAACCATTCCCGTGCGACGGCTCTAGGATTTTCTAAATGTTCAATTACTTCCGCTGAAACGATGACATCAAAGCTTTCAGCAGGGATGTTGATCGCCTCGTTTAAATCCCAACTAATCCATTTAATAGATTCGTCAATTTCGGTGGGACGCTCCATCATATCAATGGCGGTGATGCGGCTGAAGTTTTCTAATTCCTGAAGACGCTTAGTGAGATTTCCTCTACCAGCACCAAAATCCAGAATTTCTCCTTTGAGGTCAAGCTGTGTTAATACTTGCTCAAATGTTGTATAAACAGGTTCAGTGCTAATACCGCTGCTGGCAATGGAGGCAAGTTGACGCTGGGTACGAAGAGTTTGATTGATACTCATAGGATTTCGTTACGGCACATCGGATTGGTTAATGTAGTTAGTATCACTGCCTACAATTTGCCAATTGATATCATTCGCATCAGGTAGAGAAGTATCGGATATGATATTTGAGGCGTTCATCAACCAAAGTTGATTCTTACCAAAGTTAATATTTCTCCAGAAAATATCGGATTTTCCATCTCCATTAAAATCTCCAATAGATGCAACTTTCCAACTGAGAACTGGAACAGTCTTAAAGACTGGATCTCCTATGATATTTGCCCTGCTCATCAACCAGAATCTATGGTTACCATTTGTCGAGTGACGCCAGAAAATATCTGATTTTTTGTCACCATTAAAGTCACCAATACCTGCAACTTTCCAATTAATGTCATTAACATCGGGCAGTGATAACCGGGCTACGATTTTTGATGCGTCCATCAACCAGAGGAAATTCTTCCCCAAGTTCTCATTCCTCCAGAGGATATCTGATTTTCTATCCCCATTAAAGTCTCCAATACCTGCAACTTTCCAACTCAAAATTGAGAGAGCCGGTAGCACTGGGTCTCCTATAATTTTCGCACCGTTCATCAGCCATAATCTATGGTTACCATTGGTTGAGTGACGCCAAAAAATATCTGATCTTCTATCACCATTAAAGTCTCCAATACCTGCGACTTTCCAGTTGAGGTCGTTAACATCAGGTAGTGGCAACTTGGCTATGATATTCGAGGAGTTCATCAACCAGAGGTAATTTTTACCTAATCTAGTATTCCTCCAGAGAACATCGTATTTCCCATCTCCATTAAAATCTCCCACACCTACAACTTTTTCGCTGATATTTGGAACAGTAAGAATGGCTGGATCTCCTAAGATCTTATCCCCGTTCATCAACCAAAATCTATTGTTGCCATTGAGCGAATGACGCCAAAAAATATCGGATTTTCCATCTCCATTAAAGTCATTCGTAGCAGCTTCTACGGAGAGGGGGGCGGAAGTCGCTAAGCCTGCAAACCATAAAACTATAATTATTGCCAATAAAAAAGGAGCAAAAAAATAAATTGGCTTCCAGATGAAAGCCTTTCGGAGTAATCTTTGGCAGAGTGATTTAAATTGAAGTAAATATTTTATCATAAGAAAACTATTTTGTTCATGGTGTAAGTTCTCAGTTTATAATACCCAATTACTTCTTGTTTGCTAGCAGTGCAGCAAAAGTTTTACATTGTACATATAAGTTATGGTTTTGGTACCAGGCGTAGGCATGATCTGCGATCGCCTGCAATTCTACCCATTCCTTCAAACTTGTGATCTGCTCATCTGGCACCCAGTAATTTTTTCCCGCTTCTAGTCCATCCACAGGTAAAGCGCTGGAGCGATCGCTGACTGGAAGCAACCCATGAGCACAGTAAGCTGCAAAGATGCCGGATTTGGCTAGATATTCAGGGTTGTAGTCAAAAAATCCTGCCAAAGAATTTAACAGAAAATGACTGATTTCGGAAGCAGATTGCTTTCCAATTTCTACTACAGGCACGTTGCTAACAGTCGATAAAGTTAAATTTGTTGATGTTCCAATGTCTAAGATTTCCTCAATTTCTAATAGCTGACAAGTTCGCTCTAGTTCAGCAAAAGATTCTTGATAAACCCGTCGTCGGCTGCTAGGACTACCAAATATTACCAAGCGTCGGTTACGTTCTGCCAAAGGTGACACTTCTTCCGGTTCTCCAATGTTGGAAAATACTGGTAAAGTGGGTATTTGGGTGTGTTTGCCGAGACTTAATTGAGACAAAACCTTGGCGTAGTTTTCCCTACTGGTGAGACAGCGATCGCTCATTTTCACCAGACGTGCCGCTAAGTTTTTTTGCAGCGGTGATAACCAAAAAGAACTCGTCCAAGGAGGGCCAGATGCATAAGTTTCATGAAACATTGTCACTAAAGATCGATTCATGCTTGTATTTTTCCAGTGTTGCAAACCATCCACTAACCAGACAGGACAACCCCTTTTAGCATAACCATAGTTAACGTAATGCAGCAGTATTGTGCTTGATAAAAAGCGCTGATTTGGCAGCACAGCTAAGAGACTCTTTACCGAACATTCCCTCAATTGACTGATAGCAAATCCTTCTATTTGTGTTGCTCCTTCCCAAGTAATATCTGCTACTACAAAATGTGTTTCTATATTAAAATATTTACGTAATTTAAGAGCTAAATTGAGACCATAATCACCAACCCCATCAATGGCAGGAGGTAGGCGTGTTACTAGAGAAAACACTAACATTTTTTACTAAAAAATGCAAAATTTTACTGGCGAAAATTCTGACAATTAATTACAAGCGATGCGCTATTATTAAGCCGTAATTTTCAATGGGAATCTGTTTTTTTATTTTAAAGCCGAAACCCTGAATTACCTGCTTAACTTCCTCATGTTTGTGATCTGGCCAGAGATGATATTCCAGAGAAAGGTTTTGAACTAATTGCCAGTTTGCTTTGTCTTGAAAAAGCAGCCACTCTGCACCTTCGCAGTCTACTTTGGCTAGATCTACAGAACCTCCTAATCGCTCAATTGTCTTACGAAAAGCCACCTGAGTAATTGCACCTGTTTGATTAACTGTAGAACGTGTTTGCACTGAGTCTTCATGAAACTCAAGACTTACTTTTCCATCTTCCAGTCCTACTGCTTCCATGAAGTAATCAAAGCCTGCGGTTTGAGCTTGAATCTGAAGGTGCTTTTCAAGATATGGATTTGGCTCATAAGCATGAATGATGGCTTGCGGAAATTTATTGCGTGCGGCAATACTAAACAAGCCGACATTTGCGCCAATATCTAAAACTTTAAGAATAGGTTGAGACAGCTCTTCAAGTCCGTAGCAATCATCAAGTAGGATTTCTACAAATGCTACTTTTCCCCCATTTTCTTGGGGTAAACTTACCATTTGGCGAGCGCCATTTATAACCAGGTAATTAGGAATTTGAAAATCCGCCGCTCTCGAAAATTCCACTCCTAATTTTTTAGCTTTATTTCTACGTCTAAGTAAATCAAATAGCCTTTTGACAACCATAGCCAATATTCCTTACACCCGGTTTTTATCTAATGCTTGCATACCATTGTTCTGGTCCTAAGCTTTCAAGACGATATCCACAGTCGCGAAGCAGAATCTGTGCGTCTTCAGGTTTAATCTTGAGAGCAGACATTCGCTCAAGATTTTCCTCAAAAAAGATGTGGTTGATTTTATGCGCTCGCAACAACTGTTCTGCTCCCTGAAGCACCCATGTATCTGCACCTTCTACATCTATTTTAAGTAGATCAATTTGATTATAGTCGGTTTTTAAAAACTGCTCGTCTAGTGAAACAACAGATACCTCAATCCCACCTTTCTCTCGATCAACTAAAAGACCTCCCCAGCCACTTTGTTCCTCTGGCCCCAAGGTAAATGGTAAGCTTCCAGACTCTTTACCTAAAGCTGTGTGATGTACCTCTACTTGAGGTTCTAAACCATTATTGTTCAGATTAAGTTTAAGAGCGGAAAAGTTTCTGGGAGATGCTTCAAATGCAACGACTCGGTTGTTAGGATTAGCAGCGGCCCAAATACATGAGTAATAACCATAATTAGCGCCCACATCAATCATTAAACCACCAGCTTGCGCTAGTTGTGCAATTCGACGCGACGGTAATAATTCACAGAAGCCTAAGAATGCAATCTGTTTGTGACTGATGTCTGTTGGCATTAGTTGTAAGGAAATATTAGGAGCAAACTCTAAACTTGCTTTTTCGAATAGTTCAAAAAAGTTATTTGTCTGATAATAAAGCTTCCAAAACAACTTTTCTCTTAACCATAGTGGCTTCAGCTTCATCAACCAAGGTATGTTTTTGGTCACTGGAATTACTTTTCTAGAGTTTGGCATTGTTAATGGCAGGTATTTGCTTGTCTTTTGAGTTAAAAATAGTTAGAAAAATAACCGATTTCAGGCATTACTCACTGCCCCCTTTTGAAAATCGATACAATAAATAAGGTAACCCAACTAATCTTGGATGTTGAATGAGTTCCGCACTGAGTTTTAAAAGCCGTAGCAAATTTTTCTTTTCTGGCGCTTCGCTATTTATCTTCTCCGAACCAAACAACTGTTTCCATTCTCTTTCTGCTTCCTCTTGACCTATATGATAAATCGTGGAACTCTTATTTTCAGGGTAACAACGAAAATAACCTAAATATTCTTTTAGTTTGAGAAATTTACCATGCTTGTAAAGGCGACAAAAGAACTCTAAATCAATGGCAAACCGAAGACTAGCATTAAGAAGTCCTGCTTCCAGCATGGCAGAGCGTTGCCAAAAAGCAGTTTCCGAACAGACATTATAGATGCAGGTTTTGGGGTCAAAAGAAGGAAGACGAATCCAGCCTGTTACATCTCCAATTTCATTGAGTAAAATTCTATCTCCATGAACAACAATATAACCTGGATGAGAATGAAAGGCTTTCACTATTTTGGAAAAAGTTCCTTGAACATAAACATCATCGCTATTAATCCAGCCAAGAATCTCTCCCGTACTTTTTTCTAATCCTTGATTGATTGCATCCCCTTGACCTCTGTCTTTCTGAGAGTGCCAGTAAAACAAATATTTTTCGTATTTTTTGATAATTTCAAGAGAATGGTCAGTACTGCCACCATCAATGATAATGTATTCAAGATTAGGATAACCCTGCAAGAGGACGGAGCGAATCGTTGCTTCAAGAAATTTTCCTTGATTGTAACTGGGAGTAACAATGCTAAGACGAGGCCACTCAGATCCATCAGGCATTTTTTCGGATAATACTTTATGCTGGATTGTCCAAGGCCATCCTGATTTCCCTGCTGGTGAAGGTGGTAAGTCTTTCAATGTGAGAGCAATATTCATCGTTAAGCTTGTGGCTGGCAAGATAATTTTTTAATGGTGAATCACATACCTTTGTCACATCGTACAACCCTAGCAATAAATTTAGGCGAATGAATGCCTTAAAAATTTTACTCATCTCTTCAGTACTACCGCGAGATACTACCGGCGGTGAATTGGTTCTTTATAGACATTTGTCGCGGACTTCAGAATTTAGTTTAGCGATTGCTACAGATGATTGCCAGGGTTTGCTAGCTGAAGAAATTATAGATATTCAAGGCAATCGATTACTCAATCGACTGACAAGAACAAGAATATCAAAATGGGTGCATGATGTCCGCCAGTGTTTTGATACCTTCCATGACACGAAGAAACTTCAGCATTATATCAAACATAAAAAGCCTGACATAATTCTCACAGTTGCTCATCATGAGTTATGCTGGCTAGCTCAGAAGATGTCTCAAGAATTTAATATTCCCCTAGTGACATTCTTCCACGATTGGTGGCCTGACATGGCTTATGTCCATTCCTTTGCACGGAAAATTCTAATCAGTCGATTCAAGGGGCTTTACCAACAAAGCCAACTGGTATTTTGTGTCAGTGAAGAAATGAAACAAGCTTTAGGAGAACACCCAAACGCACAAATTTTGTTTCCTATTCCAGAGCAATTCGTAATAGAAAAATCTCTAGCAAATTCGGACAGAGAGGAAGCCTTTACAGTAATATACGCAGGAAATTTTTCTGGTATTTACGGGCCAATGATACAAGATTTATGTAATTCATGTTCGACAATTGCTGGACTTCAGTTAAAGTTATTTGGCCCACAACCCGATTGGCAAGAATCCCTATTGCAACAGGTTAAAGATACTGGAATTTATGGCGGTTTTGTTTCAAGATTAAATCAAGAACTTAGCAAGGCAAATGCTTTATTAGTAGCAATGTCTTTCAACCAGCTAGACAAGATGCGGATGCAAACGAGCTTTCCTTCTAAACTTGTAGGATATTGTCAGTTTGGCAAGCCAATTATCATTTGGGGACCTGAATATTGTTCTGCTGTCTGCTGGGCACGCAAGCATCAGTCAGCTTTAGTGGTAACATCACCTGTAGCAGAGGACTTAATGAAAGCAATCGAGGAACTGGCAACTCAATCAGAGGAGCAAAAACGTTTGGTAAAAAAGGCTTTAGAAATGGCGCAAGGAATGTTTAACCAAGAAAAAATTCAACAACAATTTGTGGATAGCCTTACTCAGGTAGCTTCATTAAAAGTTAAAGATTTAAGTTATAAATGGTTTAAATAAACTACAATGTTAGCGAAAACAGTTAATAATTTGTTAGGCAAACTATTGCTAGTTATTTTAAAGCTAGTGCCTGTCCGCCTCATAAAGAAAGTTCTTGGGTTATTGTATAGTAATCCCAACCTAGTTGATAGTTGGGGTTATCACCTGCGTCCTTTCCATTATTACGAACCACTTCCTGATTTTTCAGCAATTACTCAGGAACAGGCTCTAAGAAAACGCTATTCGCCTTGTATAGATTGGAATTTAGATAATCAAGTTGATTTAGTTAAAAAAATAAGTGCATATGGTGCAGAAATTCAGGAACTAGGTTTCGATTTTTTTAACGATTTTTATGGCGGATTAGATGCAGCCGTTTACTACGCACTCTTGAGAGAAAACAAACCTGCAAAAGTCATAGAAATAGGCTGTGGATATTCTACTCAAATTGCGGCTCTAGCGCTCTCCAAGAATCAGCAAGAGGGTAAGGCTGGTAACATTATTTGTATTGAACCATATCCTGAGCCACAGTTGACAGAAGCAAATCTAGAGGTGGAACTGATTACTGAAAAAGTTGAAAATATCGATTTGAAGGTTTTCGATCAGTTAAGTGCTGGTGACATCCTTTTTATTGATTCGACTCATACCGTAAAATTTGGCAGTGATGTTTGTCGGGAAATTTTGGAAATTTTGCCAAATCTTCCTAGTGGTATTTTGATTCACTTCCATGATATATTTTTCCCCTACGACTATCCCCCAAAATGGCTGATTGAGGAGCGTAGGGCGTGGAATGAGCAATATATGTTGGAAGCTTTTCTCGCCTACAATCATGACTTTGAGGTAGTATTAGCAAATCATTTACTGTCTGTAGATTACCCGCAGGAAGTTGCTAAAATTTGGCAGGGGGTGAGTGATTGGCAAGGACAATATCACCGTTGTGGTAGTTTTTGGATGAAAAAAAAGTAGCTGGATTTGATACTTACCATGCCAACAGTTTCTATCATTACGCCGCTTTATAATAAGGCTGCATATATTGTCGATACGATTCAGTCGGTACTTTCTCAGACTTATTCAGACTGGGAAATGTTAATAGTGGATAATGGTTCTACTGATGGTAGTTGGGAGCAAGCTCAAGCTTTTCAGGATTCACGAATTCGCCTTTTGCAGTCGCCAAAGCAGGGGCCTGGTGCAGCGCGAAATTATGGATTAGACTTAGCTCAAGGTGAATGGATTCAGTTTTTAGATGCTGATGATTTGCTGGAATCTAATCATTTAGAGCAACAGTTATCAGATGCTCAACAAAATCCTGATGCTGAAATTATTGCTGGCTGTTGGCAGGAATTTACTGATGAGAATCCTACGCTGAAGATACTGCAGCAACCAGCAGGTATTGGACAACCAATTCAGGTTTTACGAGATACTACTATTATCTTAGCTCCTTGGGCTGTTCATGCTGCTTTGGTGAAACGTTCTGTGTTATCTCCCGATTGCTATTGGCCGGAGCAACTTGATAAGTATTTGGCAGAAGATATTACTTTTTGGTTTAAATTGGTAAGTAAATGTACAGTTGCTTATGGCAAAAGTACGGGAGCATTGTATCGAATGCAGACTCCACAATGCCGTAACCAAAACTTAAGTGCCCAAAAGTGGTTTGAAGGAATTCACGCAGCAATTAAATTAAATCAGCAGTACTTACAAGAGAGAAATCACTCCTACACACCAACACAATGTGAACAGTTGATGACTGCTTACACTACACTTTATCTTTTGGCACGAAAGCAACACTCAGTAGATATAGAGTTGCAATCACTTTCTATAGCGTCTAAATGGTTAAAGGAGTATTTTTTGGTAGCGAAAAAACCCAGACTATCAATGCGTGTTCGTCGTATTATGGGGCTTAAGCTTTTTTTGGGTTTAACCAAACGCTAGACCTACTCTGTGAACAACAAAAGTTTCAAGTTATAACCCCTTTGAGCCATTGTTTAATTTGTGTAGGAAGCAACTTTCCTGCTATAGTTCGCGCCAATTTCTTTTTGGGGCGCAATTGCTTGAGCCGCAACATCGCCTCATCAAGTATTATCTGAGAATACTTGTCTCTGCCAAAGATTCTATCATATTCAAAAGCTAGCTCAATCGCAAATCCCAATTGGCTATCTAAGAGGGAAAATACCCCTAGCAGAATGTATTCACGTTTTGAAAAATTCCCCTGAGCCAACCAATCTATAGTTCTCAAGTATCTGGCTTCACACCACCCAGGACTCTTTTTATGGTAAGAGTTTATCAGTTCAAGATTGACCTCGTTATCAATTGTTTCGAGCTTATTTATTGTTGATTTTTTTAGCCTTACTTCTCCACAAATATTCAGACTTGAAAGCCAAAATCCTTGTTTTACTAAACTTTTTTGTGCATCAATAAATAAGTCTTCGCCTAGGTAAGCGTCTATGAGACCTGGTTCAATATCAACTGCTAAAACTTGGGAACGAAGATCATTACTTAAACTGTTAAAAATTCTCAGATCAGTTCCTTGAGAGTCAGTCTTAAGCCAATCCACTCCTGTCAATCCTAGACGTGCTCTAATCGAATTTAAAGTAGTTGCACGTACTTTAGTTTCTCTTTCGACGATAAAACTATCGGAAAAAATAAAATACTCAAGTGACTTTGTATCAGGCTTTAGTACACTAGAACTATAGGGAAATTTAGTGAGATAAAATAATATTTCACTACTTTCTTCTTCGCTCGTGATTGCTTCGTTCACGAGGACTGATCTGTGAAATAGCTCGCCAGAAAATTCCTGTATTTCTCTCAAATCTGGATCGAAGCCTACATATATTGAATGTTGGGCGATGCTATTCCAAATTTTAGGAGTTGTACCAGATGCTCCAACGTCTATCAGAACTGGATGAATGTCCAATTCTAACAATAAATTATTAATTACATCGCTCATGATCACTCC
The DNA here is from genome assembly GCA_042408245.1 of Potamolinea sp. Classification (GTDB taxonomy): domain Bacteria; phylum Cyanobacteriota; class Cyanobacteriia; order Cyanobacteriales; family Coleofasciculaceae; genus Potamolinea. Next base: position 10,551 of record JAYFMV010000057.1, on the reverse strand, counting down.
TTACGGAATAAGAAACCCCAATGCGCCGGTTGTTCCGGAGCGAGGTGTATGGACGGTAGCTGCTCCACAACAAATTCTCGCATTAACTCTAGCCCATTTTTCTGTGCATATTGCAGAAACTCTCCTCGATTGAAACACCAACCTAAATACTCGGTGTTGTAACCGTATTGGTAGGGACGCTGAACTATCACAAAAGAGGGAACGTGCTGAACAATAGGTAAGCGCGTAACAAACAAGTACCCTGCTGTAGCATTTGCCATTTTCTCAAGTCCTGAAACCCAATTCTGTAAGTATTGGAAAGAACCGCTGACTAAAACAAAATCATATTTTTTCTCCAAGCAAGTTTCATCTGTATAGAAATGTGCTTGAGGAAATAAAATACGCCCGTATTCTGCCAAAATCGGGACATCTTTGCAGTGATACTCTACCTCTAAATTTGGTATTAATTTCTTGCTTAGCAGGTAGTAATGACCAATGGCTCCTCCCCAGTCCAACATAGAAATAGAAGACTTATGCTGAGTAGATAGCGACAAGGCATAGGCATAAGTCATCATGAGGTTATGATGTATTAAATTCGTGCGAATTTCTAAACCTGATTCAGGGGAAATACCAAAAGGTAAACTCCCTTCTAGGCTTTTCAGAAAATTCGGCCAGTTAGCTTTGTACGCTTCTAATACTGACTCAACATTCCAACCTTTAATATTCGGATCTGTTGCTGAAGCGTCCCATCCTTCAGGAACATATTCCCATTCAATATATTGTTGCTTTGGCTCGGATTTTAAGGTGCGCAACTTGCTCAGATTACGCCAGATTAAGGGAGGAGTTAAATCTCGAAAAATTGGTTTTACTTTAGCCCAACTGTTCATAAGCATTTAAGAGATTTTTAATAATGTAAGCAATTTCTTCATCGGTAATATCTTCCTTCTTTGATTTGCTGTAATGTATACCTCAGAAATTTATATAACGAATCGGGACGTTTAGGCAACTTGGGAAAGTCTACAATACCCAAATTAAATCTATTAACAATTGCCCTAATTTCTTGATAACTTTTGCCTATTTCCTCAAAATACAAGCTATAAATCCAGTTTCGGACATCAGGAGTTAGGGGATAAACCTGACAGCAATAGCCAATATTGAAATGGTGAATTACTAAGGCGTGGAAATGATAGAATATCAGAGGTTCATTTTCTACATACACTTGCTCTCCTATCTTCTTGATAGAGTATTGAGCAGAATTCCAAGGCGCGACTCCTGCACCTAGACATTGTACAACGTGAACACCTGTAAAACGTTCTGTCCAATCATCTAAGTATTTCTGGTCTCCAAACTTGTTATTTTCAAATCTAGCGAAGCACCATTCTAAGCAGCGATCGCGCCACCATTTTAGCGCTCGTAACCCTTCCGAATCACGGCGAAACATAACGAATTGCACGTTATAGATCCCGCTGGTAATCGAGTCATTAAAGTCCGGTAGGTAACGATGCTCTGTCAGAATTATTGAAGCATTCCCAGCTTCTGTAAAGATTGCCTCTGGGGAAGAGAAAAACATTAAATCCGCATCTAAGTATGTGATAGTCTCAACATGAGATTCAGTATTCAGCACATACAATGCTACGGACGGCGTACAAGTCCAACAGTATTCTTTACGAGTTCGCTGCGGCTTGATTCGTAAAAGTTCTTCGTCTTCAAACTGCGCTAGTGAGACTAAGGTGACTTTCTCTAGATTCAGCTTACCTAAGAGTTCATAGGCTAAGTCATCAAAGCAGATAATCCAAAGATGAAACTCACTTCCGTGACGCAGTAATGAGCGATACATCACTAAGCCGCGAGTTAGGTAATTACTATCAAAAAGGGTAACGTAGTATCTCACTTTCAGTTAAAAATTTATATCGGCGTTAGTTATATGCTGAAATAACAACTAGGATGCTGTTGTTTCACGTCTCGAACAAAAACTATTACTAGAATTTTAGTTTTATCTTTATTAAAGAAAACTTTTGTTTTATTGTTTTTAATAAATTATCATTTTTTCTTCTGTCCGTTCCCAAGAATACGTGTTTACAAGCGTAAGCATCAGCTTCTTGATTTCTAATAACCAAAGATGGGTGTTTTATTTCCCAAATATCAGTTATGGGTAATTTGGCTAAGGTAATATCTTCGCTTATTGTATGAGTTGCATCAGCGCGACAGCCAAGATTTGATATGAGATTTGAGTTAGGTATTGCTGTTAATCCCATCTGAGCAAAGCAAGCATAACTCCATTGATAGTCCCATGTATCTACACTACCGTCCAATACGCTGTCAAATTTGTTTGTCCAATACTTCTGTTCCTCCGGATCGTCACAAAATAACTGAATTAAATTTGATTTTTTGTAATCAGGCCATGTCTTCATATCAAAGTCATAGTAATTCCAAGCTCTGCGCCAAGAAGCCCAACCCCAGTTATCATTATATTTGGAGAAGTAATAACTGTAATTAGTTCTACTTTGACCATCCTGAAAGTTGTCACCGCTAATCACCATAATACGTTCATCATGGCGATAGTATTCTAGAAGTGTCTGACAAAAGTAAAAAAAGGATGGTGAAGGTAGACAATCATCTTCTAGAATAATCGCCTCTTCAACTTCTGAAAACACCCAATCTAAGCCACTGGAAACACGCAGACCACATCCTAGATTTTTTTCTGAGAAGTTTGTTAAAACCTCACAGTCCCAGTCTACCTTCTTAAGAACCTCCCTGGCTTTATGGCACTTTTCTGCTTCTTCAGGAAAGCGTGGCCCATCAGCAACTACTAGAAGCTTTTTAGGTTTGGCTTGACGGATTGCTTCAAATACAATTTCTGTCAGATCTGGACGGTTAAAAATTAAGAAGGCAACAGGTGTATTTAACATAGTTTATGAGGTTTTTAGAAAAATTAAAGTATTTGCTGTCTTGCAATATAAGACATAGTTGTACTCGCGCAAAAAACAAGCAACTTTTGATTGATTAGCTTCATCTATGGATGCTTGTTGTAAGTCCTCAACCAATACGACTGCTGGTCTATACTTCTCCCAGTTGTTTGAATTTAACACTTGGTAGTCTAGTCCCTCTACATCGATGCTTAGAAAGTCAATAGTTTGATTGAGAGGGAGGTATTCATCTAGGATTTGAGATAGGGTGTAGGTCTGAATTTCTTTTTCAAAGGCTAGCTCATAGTTTAACTTCCTATAGGTATCAGCCAAATCTTTACAAAAACTATTCAAAGCTGGTTCATTAAAAGCATAATAAGTTAGTGTTTGCCGAATATCAGAAATTGCTCTTTCTAAGTTTATATCCTTTGGTCTAGTTTTATGGAAAAGCTTCATGCTGTTTGGCATAGCATCAATATTTATCCCCTTCCATCCCAATAAATAAAAGTAGTAGGTATTAGAAAACCTTTGGGGATGATGTGCACCTACATCGACATAAAAGCCATTATTTTTGTCTTCAAATATCCGCGAAAGTATCATATCTTCTCCCTCCTGTGAGTAAGAAAATTTATAGTAAACCTGTTCCGTCTTATTATCTGGAACAAGAAATCTTTTGTATGGTCTCAAAATATGCTTTAAAGTCGATATCATGGGGAGCGTAAATTTATTTGTTAATTTTTTAATTTCAGCTAGTCCTAGATAGTTATTCAGGGCTTACCCTCTGCACTAAACTAGCAATACCGGATTCTGGCTGGAATTCAGAACGAGCTTTTAAGGTAATATCTCGACCAAGGAAAAGTGAGGTAGTCCAAGTATAGTAATTAATGGGGCCCATGCCAGTGAAGTCAACTTGAATTAAGCCTGAATCCCTGAGAAATTTTGAGGTTTCTGGATACCAATCAGAATTGTCCAGTATTATTAATCCCCCTGTTACCAGACACTGAACTGCAACTTTAGCGCAGGCCAATCTACAACTACCATCAATAATAATCAAGTCGTACTTCTTGTTGCTTCGTAAAATAGAATTTACATATTCTTCGGCGTTTTCTATAAAAAGAATTTCCTGATTTTCTTGTTGTTTCTCTTGAATGGTACAATACCAGGTTTTATCATCTTCAATACTGGTGACACACTTGGCTTTTTTTGCCCAAAAAAGCGAGCTGTTTCCCGCACCATATTCATAAATTTCTTTGTCACTAAAATCCAGTTGATTCAGATATTCTATAGCTGGATATGTGTACCAAGGAATTGGATTTCCACTTTTATCTAAACAACTTTTTTGCTCAAAAGACAAAAAATGTCCATACTCAAATTCAACAGTCTCTATTGTCCAGAGTAACTGCTCGATTCCAATATTATTTGCGTAGGAAAAAACTTTAATAAGTTTACGAAGTCGATCTACTTTCTGGCTGAGACTAATTCTCACTGGTGTAGGAGTAAATTTAATTAAATTTTTAGCTAACAGCTTGAGATGATGTCGCATTTTTATTATTACCTGACTCAATTCGCCAACTGGCATCGACTAAACAAACAGCGTGAGTACTTTTTGGTAGCTCACCAGATCCATAATAATCTCCTTCAATTACTGTCAAGTCCATAGCATCTTCAAGAAAGTCAATATAAGTGCCATCAAAGCCATTGTTCGGCATGACACTATACATGATTTTATAAGTAGAAGGTATTAAAGGAAGGCTTTTTATTCGACAAACAAAAGCCCCTGATTCAGGAAGTATACCAAAGTTGTCTTGAGTTAGTCGATTATGCTGAAGAAAAACAGGAAAATCGAGTTGTGTTTCCACCAGTAACCCAACTAAAATATTGGTGATTTTCAAATCAGTATGTAATTCAAAATAGAGGTAAATGTCTATATTTTGACCAGATTTTACAGCCTCTAAAACATTGCCTTTTTCATCTCTGATTTCAATAGCAACAACCCTAACTTCACCCGAACCTTGCCGATCTTGGCGATCGCCAAGACATACAAGATTATTTGATAAACCCGTTAGGTAGTGCGTTATCGCCTCTGTCTGGCTACCGATATACTGCAAATTTCCTTGATGAAGTACAATACCCTGCTGACAAAGTTTCTCTACTGCTGCCATATTGTGACTAACGAACAGAACGGTTCTTCCTTCTTTTCCTACATCTTCCATCTTCCCCAAACACTTTTTCTGAAACGCTATATCCCCGACTGCTAGGACTTCATCTACTACTAAAATCTCTGGTTCTAAATGTGCCGCTACTGCAAATGCTAAACGCACATACATTCCAGAGGAGTAGTGTTTAACTGGGGTATCTAAAAACTTTTCTACTTCAGAAAAGGCGACAATTTCATCAAACTTCCTCTTAATCTCCGCCTTGCTCATCCCCAAGATGGCACCATTAAGATAGATATTTTCTCTACCTGTCAGTTCTGGGTGAAAACCTGTTCCTACTTCCAACAAGCTGGCAACTCTCCCTTTAATGGTAATTCGTCCTGTTGTCGGTTCAGTAATGCGGCTCAAGATTTTTAAGAGTGTGGATTTTCCGGCTCCGTTACGACCAATAATACCAACGCGATCGCCTCTTTTAATCTCAAATGAAACATCCTTCAACGCCCAAAAATCCTCAACATATGGGTTAGGAATCTTTTTCCCAAAAGGTTTTAGCAACTTGCGTCCTAGAGACTTAGTTCCATTAGCAATAACATCTCGCAACGCTGTGTAGCGCTCTGGGTTTTTGTGACCGATAATGTATTTTTTACCTAGGTTCTCAACGCGAATGATCGTATCTGACATAGTTGAGGTTTGTTGCTTAAATTTCGTCGGCGAAGGTACGTTCAGTTTTGCGGAAATACCAAACTCCACTAACAAAGATTACAGTAACTAATAGTAAAGATAGCAGAAATCCGGGTAAGTATAGTGTGGTGTCTCCTTTCAAAATCGCCCAACGGAAGCCATCAATAACCCCTACCATCGGGTTTAAAGAGTAGATTAGACGCCAATTTTGGGGGACAATGTTGCTACTAAAACCTACTGGGGAGATATACAAACCAAACTGTACAATAAACGGGACAATGTAGCGGAAATCGCGATATTTTACATTGAGAGCTGATAACCACAAACCAGCGCCCATAGAAGCGGCAAAGGCAATCATCACAAATATCGGTAGTGTCAGAATACGCCAGTTGGGGACAAAGTTGTACCAAGCCATCAGCGCTAGCATAATCAGTCCAGAAATTAAGAAGTCTACAAAGCTGACAATTACTGCACTAGCTGGCACGATTAAGCGAGGGAAATAAACTTTAGAAATTAAGTTAGCATTACTAATCAAACTGTTGCTACATTCAGCCAGAGCACTGGCAAAAAACTGCCAGGGAAGCATTGCAGAAAATACCAAAATAGGGTAAGGAACACCTTCTGATGGTAATTTAGCCAGGTTGCCAAATACGATAGTAAAGACAACCATTGTTAAGAAGGGTCGAATCAGTGCCCAGGCGATGCCGATCGCAGTCTGTTTGTAGCGCACAATAATATCCCGCCAAGCCAGGAAGTAAAATAACTCGCGATAGCGCCACAAGTCTTTCCAATACTGGCTTTCTGTACGACCTGCTTCAATAATTAGTTCCCTGGTGTGCATCAGTTGAAAATTAGTTGGTGACCCTGTGACCCTGTGAGAGCAGGTTAAAAGTTTTTCATACTGCGCTTACGCGCCGCTACGCTAATATACTTCAGACTTCATACTTCCTCCCCCTCTCCCATTCTTCCCATCTCCCCCTGCTTATCGATCACTTCGATTACAACATGGGGATCGAGTCGAATTGCAAGACAGATTCAGCATCATTTCAGTGGTAATCTGGATAGTGGCATTTCTAAATGTTAAGACTGGCTTCCATTATCTGAAAGGTAGCTTTACAAAATAGGCGCAGCATGGTCACCACCACAGAAAAGACAAACGTTGGCTTTATTACTAAGATCATCGGCCCAGTTGTCGATGTTGAGTACCCAGGCGGCAAAATGCCGCAGATTTACAATGCCTTAAAAATTTCAGGCACAAATCAAGCAGGACAAGAAGTGTCCGTTACCTGCGAAGTGCAGCAGCTCCTAGGCGACAATCAGGTACGAGCCGTTGCGATGAGCACCACTGACGGTTTGGTGCGGGGCATGGAAGCGGTGGACACGGGTGCTCCTATTAGCGTTCCTGTTGGCCCTGCAACATTGGGACGGATTTTCAATGTGTTGGGTGAACCCGTAGACAATATGGGGCCTGTGAATGCTCAGGAGACTTTCCCAATTCACCGAGACGCTCCCAAGCTTACCGAATTGGAAACCAAACCTTCGGTTTTTGAAACCGGTATCAAGGTTATCGACCTACTAACCCCCTATCGACGTGGTGGCAAAATTGGTCTATTTGGTGGTGCTGGTGTTGGTAAGACCGTCATCATGATGGAGCTGATCAACAACATTGCTACCCAACATGGTGGTGTGTCTGTGTTCGGTGGTGTGGGTGAGCGCACCCGCGAAGGTAATGACCTCTACAACGAAATGAAAGAGTCAGGGGTTATTAACGAAAAAAATCTCGGCGAGTCGAAAATCGCCCTGGTCTATGGTCAGATGAACGAACCCCCCGGAGCTAGAATGCGCGTGGGTCTTTCCGCTCTGACGATGGCTGAGTACTTCCGGGATGTGAACAAGCAGGACGTGCTGTTGTTTATCGACAACATCTTCCGCTTTGTACAAGCAGGTTCTGAAGTATCGGCGCTGCTGGGCCGCATGCCTTCTGCTGTGGGATATCAGCCGACTCTGGCTACCGATATGGGAGATTTGCAAGAGCGGATTACCTCGACTACTGAAGGTTCGATTACCTCGATTCAAGCGGTTTACGTGCCTGCCTGACGACTTAACCGACCCCGCACCAGCTACCACCTTTGCTCACTTGGATGGAACAACGGTGTTGTCTCGTGGTTTGGCTGCTAAGGGAATTTACCCCGCAGTTGACCCGCTAGATTCTACTTCCACCATGCTGCAACCAGCGATCGTTGGTGATGATCACTACGACACCGCTCGTGCAGTCCAGTCTACCCTACAGCGTTACAAGGAACTTCAGGACATCATCGCCATTTTGGGCTTGGATGAATTGTCTGAAGATGACCGCTTGATCGTGGCTCGCGCTCGCAAGGTTGAGCGTTTCTTGTCGCAGCCTTTCTTTGTGGCTGAAGTGTTTACTGGTTCTCCAGGTAAGTATGTGAATCTTGAGCAAACTGTTAAGGGCTTCAAGATGATCCTGTCTGGTGAGCTGGATGCTCTACCGGAGCAGGCTTTCTACCTGGTTGGCGATATTGATGAGGCGATCGCTAAAGCTGAGAAAATCAAGTCAGGTAGCTAGTTTTCTGACGCTGCGTCTGGGTGGGCAAGTCCCACCCGACTCCTAATCTCTGACAACTAACTCTTGACAAATGGCAGCTCATGAGATATGCAAATTTGGTCACAAGCACTCAATTTATTCGTGGAAAAAAACAAATTTTTTCCAAAGTTCAGGTTACCCCAGATTCCATAAGTGGGGAAAATCCAAAATCCAAAATCCAAAATCCAAAATCGAATGACCTTAACTGTTCGCGTAGTTGCTCCCGATAAAACTGTTTGGGATTCCGAGGCTGAAGAAGTAATTCTACCCAGTACGACCGGTCAATTGGGTATTTTGAGCGGTCACGCTCCCCTGTTATCGGCTCTGGACACGGGGCGTAATGCGCGTCCGTGCTGGCAAAGGTTGGGTGGCGATCGCCCTCATGGGTGGATTTGCTGAAGTCGAAAACAACGAAGTTACGATTCTTGTCAACGGTGCTGAGCGTGGTGACAAGATTGATAAAGAAACAGCGCGTACTGCTTTTTCAGAAGCAGAAGCCCGTTACAATCAAGTCCAAAGCAGCGAAAATCGCCAGGAAAAAATCCAAGCGACTCAAGCTTTGAAAAGAGCACGTGCTCGGTTTCAAGCCGCTGGTGGAATGGTGTGACATCCTCCCGACGCTGATGCTACGCATACAGCGCGGGCTTCCAATCTCACGATTGGATATTCCTAGTTCCTTCCGTTACAGGTGTTTCGCCACTTATCTAGAGCAGCCTCATGACTTACTCCCCGACAGACCGACTGCATAGGCGTTTTGATTCCCCAGAGTCCCTGGGTACAACGTATCGAGTTGTGAATGTTTGGAGTGCGTTGCACTATCCCTTTGCTTTCGTGGTGGTTCCGGCAACCTCAAAGCGGTGGATGCAATGACGTATAAGCCTACCTTTCACACACACAAGCCCGGAAGGGCATCCTGTGAAATAGTTGATTTGTGTCTCAATTATAGCGCAAAACTATTGTTAGACAAAGGTTCTGGGTGCGTCGTCTAAGTTATTGGCTGTTTCGGTGGTATCGAAGCCCATTCAACAGTCTTGAGGGTTCCATTTATCCCGACGCTGACCTTTCAGAACGCGGGACTTATAGCCCCTCAAACTCCCCTGAAGTTAAAATTAAAAAATATAAAAGGCAAAAGAGCAGGAAAAACTTGTTTCTTTTGCCTTTTGCCTTAAATACTTGATCTAAGTTAGGCGCTACCGGTAAAAGTAACTTCCGGAAACTTTGACTGAGCTTCAGACATCGGGCCGTCGTCTACCTTCTTCTTGCCAGTAGTTAATCACTTCTGTTGCTTTGTTGAGCAGTTCAACGCGATCTGCTTCAGCAATCCAGTGCTTAGCTTCTAGCTCATTTTTTAGCTCTTCCCACGCATCTTTCCGGGGCCAGAAAAAATAAGAAGTCAGGGGGCTAGTGCCTTTGCCCACCACCTGATCCACTGCTAGTGCTACGTTCTCATCCAACCAGAGAACTTTTAAAATAAATCTGGACAATTACACCTCCAAGGAAATCCGGGCATTCAGCAAATACTGTACAACTCTCAATTCTAACCCACTGCTCCCAAACTGCTGAATATTTCAGTAGTACTGAGCTGTGTTATCGTAGCCTGTGCTAACTAGAATTGATATTCAAAGTGACTAATCTTAACTCAAAAACACTGACTGCAATCGTTGTTTTCGATATTGATGGGGTAGTGCGTGATGTTGGTGGCTCTTACCGACGAGCCCTTGCAGATACTGTTGAGCATTATACTAACGGTGCTTTTCGACCGACTCCCCTAGAGATTGACCAACTCAAATCAGAAGGTATCTGGAATAACGATTGGGAGGCATCACAGGAGCTAGTTTATCGTAACTTTGAGGCTCAAGGTCAGACACGTGAGCAAATTGCTCTTGACTATGACACTCTTGTTGCTTTTTTTCAATCCCGTTACCGAGGGACAGATCCTGAAAATTGGAATGGATATATCTGCACTGAACCGTTACTTTTAGAGCCTAGCTATTTGGAAAGTTTGACAGCAGCTAGTATTCCTTGGGGATTTTTCAGTGGGGCCACAAAGGGATCTGCGACCTATGTACTAGAAAGACGCTTGGGGCTTGAGACACCAGTGTTAATAGCGATGGAGGATGCTCCAGGGAAGCCTGACCCTACGGGATTGTTGGTAACAGTTGACAAGCTACAGCAGCAGCATCAGGTAGATCTGGAAATGCCGGTTATCTATGTGGGAGATACC
>JAYFMV010000056.1:0-82863 GCA_042408245.1 Potamolinea sp. | reverse complement strand
ATCGCACGTTCAATTCCCACCAGTTCCACTTAAGGGACTGTAGCTCAATGGTAGAGCGCCAAAGTGAACTAGCTTTACTAACTTGCGCGGGTTACAATCATCAATAATTGTCGAGTTTTATGAAAGTAGAAACGGTACGCGCCCTAACCTGAGAAGCATACAAACTGGTAACGTTCGAGCAATCGAATAGTAGGTTCAATTCCTACCCTCTCCGCTACTTGGAGAGGTGTAAAAAAAGCTTCTTTAACTTGCGCGATTGCCATATTTTCTATTTTCCAAATTTGCCATCATATCGAATCCTTTTTCAGGGAAATAAGATGTTTTTTTTAACGCAGAGAGCGCAGAGGAAAACGCAGAGGTACGCAGAGGTTTTTCCATAATTATGATAGGTAAATGATTTCACTTCGCGCCCTAACAGAAAAAGCTTACATACTAGCCAAATTGGTAAAGGCGCTTGATTTAAGCTCAAGATTATGCAGGTTCAATCCCTGCGTATGAACAAACAGCTTTCTCGACTTGCGCGAGGTGACCTCTACAAACCAATCAATTTTTTCATGACTTTTGGATATTTGCTTGAGGTGAATTCAATGCTTTGTAGACCTTACTTACTCCTCAAAAACTTCACCAACACTGTCATTCAAAACAGTAGAGCAAATACACCTTTAGGAAGAAAATTGAAGAATGAGCGAACACCGTTTGCATGAAATTGTAATTGAACGCCCTCGTTACGGCTCAAGTGATAAAAATTGGAAAAAAGACAAGAAAAATTTCCAAATCACTGACGACGATAACTACGAAGGTAGTAGATACGAGCCTTTATGTCGTGCAAAAACTAAGGCTCTCTCTGATCATCTAGGGCCCTTACGTCGTCTGTTACGTTCTAAAGTAGGACAACGTTGGGATGACATCTACAGCGAACTGTGTCAGCGTCTTGATAGCAGTACAGTAACGGGGCAACATGTTCTCGACCATTTATGGGATTATGTAGAGCGACATGTGGTGCTAATTGATGGGGTTCCTTACCGTAAAATTAGTTCAGCATATAAGCAGAAACCGCTTGCTTATTGGCGAAATGAATTTTACATTCACCCTGATACAGGAATTCTCTGTTTAGTTGAGAAAGCAGCAAAAGAACCTCCTAAGAAGCGGGATGATCTAGTAGTAATAGACTCCTACCATCAATACAGAAAGTTGAATGGTTTGTGGTATCTAATCACGCTTCAAGAGTTTCCTCTCTGGCAAGATGTTACAGATGTTGTCCTGAAAACTACTGTCAAACCTTGGCATGGACAATGTGAGTATGGAAGGGAAGTATATGCTGTCAAAAAACGTCAGTGTAACAAGAAAGAACTTAAGTGGATTATGTCTCAAATCACTAAAGTTTAAGTACTTGTAAATGATTAGCTGACGCGCCCTAACGAAGATAGGCTTACATACTGCTCAGTGGTTGAGCAATCGACTGTTAATCGATGTTCCGGGTTCAACTCCCGTACATACAGCTTTCTTAACTTGCGCGTTAGCTTTTGTATTCTTAGGAGACTAACGACTAGAAGTCGCGACTACACAAACTAAGTTCACCTTTGTGGACTAAATTAAAAAGATCTGACGACTAGAAGTCGCGACTACACAAACAAAGTTCACCTGTGTGGACTAAATAAAAAAGAAGTCGCGACTACACAAACAAAGTTCACCTGTGTGGACTACATGAAAAGGAGGAGTCGTTATATGTCTGTAAAAACTATTGAAATTTTGGAACAACTCAAGTCTTTAACTCCGAGTGAAACCTCTGAGTTAGTTAAACAAATTGAAGAGACTTTTAATGTTGATACCTCTCCTTCCTTCATTTGCAGTACATTCATTGATCAGGGAGATGCAAGCAAGGATGAACTACCTGTACAAACTGAGTTTGACGTGGTGCTGGATGTTGTTCCTGCTGATAAGAAAATTGCCATTCTTAAGGTGATTAGGACTTTGACAGGTTTAGCTTTGAAGGAAGTAAAAGAATTTGTTGAGTCAGTACCACAAGTGGTGAAATCATCTATTGCGCTTGCAACTGCTGAGGATATTAAGCAACAGTTGGAAGCAGCAGGAGCGATAGTTTCTTTAGTTTAGGTGCGGGTTTAATCATTCAGCTAATTTTTCTTTACAATAATTGAATTAAACCCGCCCTTATTTTATAATGGCAGTTGTCCGCGCCCTAACGTAAAAAGCTTACATACTTACCCTTCCAATGGTAAAAAACCAAAAGCTTTTTCGACTTGCGCGGCACCCAAATTACTCGCAGACAAGAGCGCGACAATTGCCTCCTATCAATTTTGGATTTGTGATTGGGGATTTGGAATTTCCTTGCTTGTTAAGGGAGGTTCGATAATCTCAACAATCAAATCCTGTCCACAGGTATTTTAGGAGGTAGTTGTGATGAATACAGTAGAACGCGATTTGCGTTTAGAATTACTCAACAGTCTGCTTACCACTCCACACCGCGAATTGAGCAAGGTAGCAGAATTACACAAGTTGATGGTGGAACTTGACCCCATCTTTTACGGACACCTGGCTGTATGGTATCAGCATCATGGTGATGTTCGCGACCACAAGGAAGTTTTTGTTGGTAATTTGCTGAACTAGCAACTTGACTGAACATCGAGATGCAGGTTTCATGATGTTACAAGAATTTCCGCCTTACCAAGTAGCGCGAATTGTGGATTTCATGAAGCAACATCAGCAGAAGTTACCGCGTTCCACACGTACCGCTGTACGGCGTTATTTGCAGTCACGGGAGAAGAATGCTGAATTCTTCGATCGCGCGGCTATGCGGGGACGCAAGGCGATGAAGCATCTCTATGCTAGTTTACACATTAAGCCTTCGGCGCGTGCAAATGCTGTATTGTTTAAGGATGCTCCTCCTGAAGATAGTCTAGCTTTTGCTCTCAAGCAGTTGGCTAAGGCAGAGACAGCAGAAACGCAAACTAAGCTGATTGCAGATTACAAGATTCCTTACACAATTGCGGTTGGTGCACTGAAGCAATTAACGCCGAATCTACTGTTAGGGCTGGTTAACACTATGTCACCGCAAGAGGTGATCAACAACCTCCAGTCTCTCCAGAAGCGGGGTGCGATGGAAGATGCTGAGGTGAAAGCACTTTGATTGACAAGAAACTTGCAGAAGCAACTACTTCTAACCGAGTTTCTGCTTTCAAAGCGAAGAAAGCTGCTGAGGTTGCTAATGTTGATGAAGCGACAGTTGCACAGCTTGAGAAGGTTGTTGATCAGCAGGTGAAACAGAAGGGCAAGATTACTAAGTCTACTGCACTTTTTGTGGATAAGAGTCCTAGTATGACTGAAGCGTTGGAAGTTGGTAAGCAAATTGCTGCTTTGATTTCTGGCGTGACTGAAGCTGAATTGTTTGTTTATGCTTTCGATAATCAGTCATATCCTGTGACAGCGCAGGGTAAACAATTGTCGGATTGGGAAAAGGCTTTTCAACAGCTTATTTCCTGAGTGGGATGACTAGCATTGGTGTAGCGTTGGAGGAAATGCGAAAGCAGCAGCAAGCTGTGGAACAAATCATCATTGTTACAGATGAGGGTGAGAATACTGCGCCTTATTTCAACAATGTTTATCCAAGCTACTGTCGAAGCATTGAAGGTGAAACCAAATGTGATTATTGTCAAAGTTGGTAATCATTGCAATTACTTAGAACAACAATTGCAGCAGTCTCAGGTAACGTTTGATACGGTTACTTTTGCGGGTGATTACTATTCCTTGCCGAACTTAGTCCCATTGCTTTGTCGTCCTTCAAGGTTAGAGTTGTTGATGGAGATTTTGGAGACACAGTTACCTGTACGAGATGATAATTAATTTTTCATATCAAATCCGCTAGCTTGGGAATATTCTTTTTTTAACGCAGAGAACGCAGAGAGTAACGCAGAGGGTCGCAGAGTTTTTGCAGTCTAATCTCGGTTAATTCTCTAAGCAAACGGAAATGATTTCAACTGTGTTGTAGGGGTGTTTTGAAAAACGCTCCTACGCCACTTTAACAGAGTCTACTTTTAAGTTGCTGTTCTTCTGGACAGAGGAAGGAGTGAGCTAAAATGGTCTGTTATGAGTGTTGAGGAGCATCTACTATTCCTACAGCAGTACAAGCCTTGCAATGCTTCATTCTTTGTCAGAGATTAACCATGTTTTACATACCGATTTATTTAGTACGCTGGGATCGGCGTACAGATGAGATAGTCATCATAGCGGGTAATGAAACCCAAATCGCAATTAGTCGAAATGGTGAGTGGGACTTCAGACGATGAAACCGAACTTTAGTGAGATGAGTATTCAAGAATTACGAGCTTATATGCTTGCTCACCTAGATGACGATCAGGCTTTCTACGCTTACGTGGACAGGTCAAAAGCCGAAGGAAATTGGGTGAAAATGCCTCCTCTTAAGTCTCTGGAAGACCTTGATAATTATCCAGAGTTTATTGAAACGCTCCGCAAAGATGGTGAAGGACGTTCGTAGGTTGAAAATTGTCAGGCGATTGCCTGAAGTGCGCTACTATTGGTAATGGTCAAGTTTGAGCAATTCTAATTTACCTCATCAGGAAAGTTATGAACTACGAAATCAAGATCCTTGAGCCAACGGATTTGTGGTATTTACAAAATAATATCAATAAAGAAACTAACAAATATTACCATCCCACTAAGAATATACCCTTTGTTCAGCAAGTTGAAATTCACCTGGATAATTCGGGAGCGATTATTCAAAAAGGCGCGATGCATAGCTGTATCGGTCAATTAACTTATGGGATTTATAAGACTGATAACCGTTTGAGAGATATGTGGGTATCTTTGACAACGGACATGGAATATAACGCTCCTACTTATAAAGGAACTGGTAAGATTTACCTTGAACCTAGAAAAAAAGGAAATTTCCTACATTACACGCCGATTGAACTTTTTGATCTGGAACAATGGGAATTTGATGATGGGATATTCCAGTTTTGTTCTGACAATGTAGTTTTGGGAACAAAAAAATTAAAGTTCCGACAAATGGCTGGTTCTAGTGATGGAAGATGGAGAATTGCTCTCAAAGCTTTATCTGGACAAATAGCTACAGTTGTAGCTGGTACAACTGCAGCAGCTAGAGTTATCGAAATAAGAAAAGGTGAAACAGTAATAGCTGATTGTGACCTGGTAAAAGGCTTTACCAATGGAATTGAGGAAGATTACCGAAAATTAGGACATTTTGGTAAAGGTGGTGGAGAAGGTTATGTTTGGTTTTATAGCGGGGAAGGGAAATTGTTAATATCTGAAACTGATGGTATGGGTTTGGGTTAAAAAATAGAGGCTAGAGTCAAAGGAGGAAAGATCCATGAAGTTGGCTGAATCTTTAATTCTCAGAGCAGATTGTCAGAAAAGAATAGAGCAATTGAAGCAAAGATTAGTAAGAAGTGCCAGAGTTCAGGAAGGAGAAACACCACCAGAAAATCCGCAAGCACTAATTGCCGAATTAGAGGCAACGGTGAATGAATTAACAGACTTGATTAAGAGAATTAACAAAACTAATTCACTGACAAATTTGCAAGATACAATTACTATATCCGATGCTTTGGCTCAAAGAGATACACTCTTGCTCAAGCGCAATGTTTACAATGCTGTAGTCGAAGAAGCATCTGTTAGACAAGATCGGTATAGTTCCTCTGAAATTAAGTTATTTAGTACTGTCAATGTTGCTGAACTGCAAACGCAAGTAGATCAACTATCTAGAGATTGTCGGGAGTTAGATACGAAAATCCAACAAGCAAACTGGAATACTGAATTAATGGATTGAATAAGTTGGTAGCCAAGGTAATAGAAGCGAGTGCAAAACCCGCCAACAGGGTAAAGTTGGGTAAGCCTGTTAAGCTTTTTGGCACGAGGGGCCGTGCTATCAAATGACAAATGAAGCCCAGTATTGTTACAAGCGTACAGGGCATTGTTAAAGTTACTACCGTGTGCTGGTCTATTGCAATTGGTGAGGGTGGGTTAGGGGAAAATCCGTTGTATTCCAGGAAATTTGATCAGAGGACTGTTGAGGAAGATTTAGGAGGACAGGTAAGCCTAGATTTTGAGTTGCGTTAACGAAGTATAACGCCTCCTACTTAGTGGAGAATTATTATGACAAATGCTCTTAATCATGTTGACCTGTGTTTTGTCATTGACACAACAGGAAGCATGGGTTCTTTCATTCAAGCAGCGAAACAGCAACTACTGAACACCATTAGTTCACTGTCTGCTGATAGTAACATTGACTTGCAAATCGGTTTAGTTGAATATCGAGATCATCCCCCACAAGATACCAGCTTTATCACTCGTGTTTCCCCGTTGACTGCTAATTTGAAGCAGATGCAAAATCACATCAATCAACTAGAAGCAAATGGTGGTGGAGATTTCCCCGAAGCTGTTTATGATGGTATTCAAGATGCTGCTACTAAAATGAAATGGCGTCCTCATAGTTGTCGCTTCATCTTATTAGTTGGTGATGCGCCGCCACATGGTTTCCAAATAGATGCTAATCTGGATAGTTTCACTCATACAGATCCAGCTAGTTATCCTCATGGATTAACCATGCAGTCGGTAACAGCGACCGCAGAAAATCATCGGGCTACAATTCATGCTTTATGTATGGGAGATAATCAAGTTACGGTACAATCATTTAAGGCTTTAGCCACTGGAACAGGTGGACAATGTGCAACCGCTAACAGTGGAACAGAGGTCATTTATCGGATGACATCTGTACTCAAAAGCGAGTTTCAAAATTTGGAGTTTGACCGCAAGGTATTAGATATTGTACGAAGCCTTGGTTCTCTAGATGTCACTGTAATAGCTGACACTTTAGGTTCTCCAAGATTGCAAGTTGCTTCGGCGATTTCACGTTTAGGAAAGCGCGGTTTCTTAGATAAATTGCTGGTTGCTTAAAAGCTAGTTGTAGGGACTGGTTGAGTAGACAAACTCTGAATCAAACAAATATTTTCCACTCCCTACCCGGCCACTCTCTTTATCAAAAAAATCCCACATCCTAAAGGATATAGCTATACCAAATTAGCGTCAGCCTTGGCGAAAATTAGCCTGTGCAGACAGGCTTTGTTCCTGCAGCCGCGACTTGAGTCGTCAGGCATTTTACAGGGGAGAGAATTGCCTTGAATTAATCAATGGGTGACCAAGGATTTGAACCCCGAACCTCTAGATTAAGAGTCTAGTGCTCTACTTTTGAGCTAGTCACCCGCTCGATTTGTCATTGTATCAGATTTGCCGGGAAGGGGCAATGGGCAGAAATTATGAAGTGTATTAGCGTCCAAGGATGAAGTATGAAATGGGAAGTAGGCAAAACTTTTATCCTTCATCCTTACCCTATTCTCTATTATTTAGCAACTAGCAACAGCACCATCCCGACGGCGATCGCCAGTACCTGCAATTAACCCTGCTGATGTTTCTTGTACGGTATGAACTCCGCCAAAAAATACATTCTTTTCTTGCCATTGTACTAACTGATGAGTGCCTATAAGTCCTGCATTCCTAACTTCTTCCTCAAGAAATCCTGGTTCAAAATGAAAAACATTATTTTCCCAATGAATTCTCGGACTTGCTACCGCTTCATTGACGGACATCTGAAAATCTATAATATTAGAAATTACTTGTAAAATAGCAGTTCTGATCCGCTTAGAACCACCAGAACCTAAAACAATCTCTGGCTGCTGATCTTTCAAAACTATCGTTGGTGACATCATTGAAGAAATTCTCACATTTTCTTGCCACTGATGGAAGCCATGTGGATTTAAATCTTCCTCTCCCAGCATATTATTAACCATTATCCCAGTACCGGGAATAACATAACCAGAACCTTCCCCATTAGAAGTAGTAACGCTGGCTGCATTTCCTTCCCCATCTATCACACTAATATGAGTCGTACTCCCCCATTTATTGACGCTGTTAGTTAAACTTTGTGCGTACTGACTCAGGTGTTCGTCAGATAAAAAAATCTCAGCAATGTCCGCTTGGTAGAGATTAGCATCATAGCCATCTTTCCTAGCTTCATTGGTTAACTGCATCACCCGTGCCAGAATTTCTAAATGACGAGAACAGCCAAAATCAAGATTAGCTAAATCTACTTTTGATAACAGCTTGAGTGCACAAGCAATCAACGCACCACCAGAACTAGGAGGAGGATTGGTTAATAAGGTATTACCACGATAATCTATCAGTAAAGGTTCCCTCTCAATCACTTCATAACTTTTCAAATCTTCTAGGGTTAAATATCCCCCTAAATCCTGGCAATCCTTAACTAAGTGATGAGCAATTTCTCCCTCATAAAATTCTCTCGCTCCTTTTTGGGATAAATAAGCTAAAGTATCGGCAAACTCTCCCATGACTAACATTCCATCCGGTTCGATTAACTCGCCGGTAAGCGCAAAAACTTCTCTATCTTCTTGGTAAGCGATGACAATTGGCTGAAGAATGGAAGTTAAGCAGTAATATTGAAACTTGTTTAAGATAATGCCGTTTTTAGCATAGTGAATAGCTGGTTCAGCAACAACCTGAAAAGGCAATCTACCAAGTCTTTTGTGGACATGAAATACTCCAGCAATATTTCCCGGTACGGCCATTGAACCAAGTCCGATATGAAACTCTTGTACCGCACCGCCAAAATCTACTTCAACGGGGTAAAAATTAATTTCGCTCTGATTTCTTTTCTGACGGGGTGTTTGAGTAAAGAAATCAAAGAGAATGTTTTGATTAGCGGAAGTATGTGCCAAGAGAAAACCTCCACCAGCAGCAGAGGTGAGTCCTGGTTCAGTCACAAAGGAAGCTAAAATAGCTGCAACTGCGGCATCAAAAGCGTTCCCACCGTTACGCAATACTTCAATCCCAGCTTCGGCGGTTTTTTCATGTCCAGCCGCAATTACTCCGTGCGTTTTTTTAGTCATAAGTTGTCTTGTTTTCTACTTAAGTCTAATATTTCGTTTTGCATATTCCGCCGAGCATCTGCTTCTAAACTAAGGAACATCTGCTTAGTCAAATATATCCTTTCTCTGCGCAAAAAATTAGATAAAACTTGTTGTCTCCCAACTATATAGGATTGCTCATTAACCCAAGAATATTCTTGACGGATTGCCTGAGTGTAAGCTTTATATTCTAATTCAGGTGAACCGAGGATGGCTAAGTCTGCATCTAGGAAGATCTGGCTATCAATATCAGATGGTGCTGCTTGATGATTTTTGGTGTTGAAAATCAAAACTTGGACTGATTCTAGTGTATTAATCGGTATTTTCAACTGGGTTAATGCAGTGGCTGTATATTCAGCGCTCCTCTCCTCATTCTCCTGAAATTTAGAGTTATAAACGACATCATGAAACCAAGCAGCTAACTGAATCGCAGAAAAATTTTTAGCCAGCGGTCGCATTGGTTCAATCGCCTCTAAAATCTGCTGAATATGTTTTAATGTGTGATAAAACCGACCCGTACTAGAATAAGCTGTTACTAGCTCAAAAAATATCTTTTGGCTAATTCTCGGATCGACTATAAACGATTGCAGCAAATTTTCCCAACTGGATTTTAGTGCTTCAATAGATGTGGTGTCTGGCTTCATCAACTTTAATTTATGCGTCATAACCGCTTGTATCACATTGGCTTTGGACGAGATGACCTTGGACAAAACCCTCCTACTATTGCTCTATTATCAGGCGATCCAGAACGCGCTTACAGCATTGCCCAAAACTATTTGCAAGATGTGCATGTGTTGTCAGAAAGTCGGGGACTGAATAGCTATTTGGGTAATTTACCCAACGGTAGCACTATCTTATCTGCTACTAGCGGCATGGGTGCACCTTCCCTGAGTATTGTAGTTAATGAATTGGTGCAGGTGGGAATTAGGAAAATTATTCGCATCGGGACTTGTGGCTCAATTCAAGCTCATGTCCCAGTTGGTAGTATTGTAATTAGTAGTGCGGCTTTGTGTCGGCAAGGTGCAGCAAATGATCTAGCACCAGTTGAGTATCCAGCAGCAGCAGATCCTTTTCTGACGGTAAGCTTGGTTAAAGCCGCACGGGAACTCAAAATTGAGTATCATATGGGAATTACGGCGTCGGTAGATACTTTTTATGAAGGGCAAGAACGCACTGATTCTGCTAATCCATATTTAAGGCGATCGCTTCAAGGTATCACAGAAGAATATCGCCGTTTGAATATCTTGAATTATGAGATGGAATGCGGCACACTATTTAAAATGGCAGGAGTATATAACTTTGCGGCTGCTTGTGTTTGCGGCGTAGTTGCCCAACGTACTGTAGGCGAAAATGTCATATTAGAGGAAAAAGCTCTTGCTGTCTCTAAGGCGATCGCTGTTGCCATTAGTACAGTACAACAGTTAGAGAATGGGTAATAGGTAATGGGTAATGGGTAATAGGTAATGGGTAGCGGGTTATTGGGAATTTTTCATTTTTTGATGCTAACTACGGAGGAAGAGATATAATCATCAACATTTTCTGTATTCATCTGCGTTTATCTGCGTACATTTGCGGTTAAAAAACTCTTCCTAAAACTTTGGCAAAACAACGACTCGATACATTATTAGTAGAACTCAATTTGTGTTCATCGCGACAACTAGCACAGCGTCTAATTCGTGCTGGTGAAGTAAGGGTAAATCAACAGATAATTGATAAACCAGGAACAGAGATTGACATAACAGCAGAAATTCAGATTAAGGAAAAATCTCCTTACGTTTCCAGAGGTGGTGAAAAACTTGCTAAAGCAATTCAAGTATTTAACATTCCCGTGGAAGGACGTATTTGTTTAGATGGTGGTATTTCCACAGGAGGTTTTACCGATTGCTTGCTACAAGCTGGGGCAAAATTAATTTACGGTATTGATGTTGGCTATGGTCAAGTTGCTTGGAATTTGCGCAATGATGAACGAGTAGTTTTAAGGGAACGCACGAACTTACGCAATCTTCAACCGGCTGACTTGTATGGGATTTCATCTAACCCAAACCTCAAAGAAGAGACATCGGGGATTTATCCTGATTTGGCTGTTGTGGATGTTTCGTTTATTTCCCTAACCAAAATTCTTGAGGCTTTGTGGAAATTGCTCACATACCCGAAAGAGCTAGTATTGTTAGTAAAGCCACAGTTTGAAGTTGGGCGATCGCGCGTTGGTAAAAAAGGTGTTGTCCGCGACCCCAATGACCATGCCTGATGCAATTTTTCAGGTTTTACAAAGCGCACAAAAGTTAGGTTGGGGATACAAAGGCTTAACTTGGTCGCCGATGAAAGGACCTGCTGGTAATATAGAGTATCTCCTCTGGCTGGGAATAGATAGCCAAATAGAGTCGGCGAATTTAGAAGCAATTAAACAGATTGCTCAAGCTGCGGAAAAAGCTTTAACTTGATGAAGAGATTTCTTTTAAAAGTCGATTTATATGTGTAGGATCGTCAACATTTGTACCTAGATTGATTGGGTAAAGTACGATTTATATTCGCATATGCTTCGCCCATCTAAGGACTTTTGCTAATTTATCGTTTCTTTCTAATTCAAACCTAGCACTACACTACTTCTCGGAAGTATTAAGCTAGAGTTATTCAGCCTTTAACCTATAAGCTTGGACGCTACACTAACAACCTTCAACCTTCAGCCTTTATTTGGATTACACTGTGCTAAAGGTTTTGTAGCAATTTGTGGTAGTCCAATTTGCTGCAATAGGGATTGCCAATCAGAGGCAATAGTTGCATCATTAGGATTAGTACAGCGCAACTGAGCTAGACTGGCAAGTGCTTCATACCAAATCCCATTGGCTGCATAAACACCAGGCTGCTTAGGAACTAATGTTTTCTCTAAAATTCCCTTAATGTCTGAATCTGCTTCAACTCGTGTAATCGAACCATTTACATAAGGGTCGCTACTGCGATCTGTTTTATTAAGGATGATAGCGAATTCCCAGGAGTAGGATTTGCCAACTTCTAAGGGAGGTAAAGAAGGGGAAGGGGAAAGAGCGATACTAATTATGCTGTCGCTATCTTTAGCTTTTAGGGTAACAATTTTCTTGTAAACTTCTTCCTTTTTATCATCGCGTAGAATAAACTCTGCTTCTAATCCTGCTACATCTGCATCAGGAATATAAAAGAAAAACTTGGGAGATTCTGCAACAGTTGTACCAATATTTGAGTTGGGAATCAAGGCTGTTAAACCGATAGAAGGAAACCATCCAGCACAACGAGTAAATGCTTCAACCCGATTTCCTTCTGATTCTGTTCTTTGAGAGACGAGACTTGATTTAGGAAACTTTAAATTTATTTCCTTTTTCTTATAACCACATTTAGTAAAATTGCTCTGTTGAGTTGAGAGTTTGCGTTTAGGAGCTTTTAAGTTTTCTGTTTGTGCTAGAGCCGTAAAATTACACAAAAACAGACTAAAAAGCGAAGTGAAGCCAACTATAGCTAAAGTTTTGCGAAAGATCGTAGACGTTACTAGCATAGTCAGAAAGCCTTGGTTTTATCCACATTGTAAATTTCTGCAATATTAGCCTAAACGTTCTACCTGCTAAGGTCTAAAAAGATTAGGTAAATTTTTAAGAAATAACATGAAGACTTTGCTTAAGTGTTTATACGGAGATTAGAGTAAGTTAACATAGCGTACTTTACTACTCAGTGAATTTACCTAACTGTTGCCCCAATTCCTGCCGCAAACGATATAGTATTGTATCTGGCTCAACCTCATTGAGAATATCTTGAATTACAGTACTCGGTCCCATCGGCCCCCAACTACAACCTTGCTCTAAATAAACTTGTGCTGCATGACCAACAGCATAAGCACCATAACCAGCAATTCCAGCTTGTGCGATCGCAGATCCTGCATATGCAGTTATACCACTTGGACTATCAATTGTAGTAACAACAGCAGAAGCACTTTTCCCCAACCCCAACAACGTACTGCTAGCCAATTCCCCTAACAGTAACCCCCCAGAACTAACTAAGATCTTCCGCCAAAGTTTTCCCGCTTCGTAGCTAGTCATCGGTAAACCATACAAGCGAGAAAGAGCGCGAATTAACGCTAAATCAGCAATAGTTCCTCCCAAAACATCCAATAAACCAATCGGATTAATTGCTACAGCCAGAGCCTTATACTTAGTGAAGCGCCAGATTAAATCTTCAGCTTCCAATGAGCGCAGTTCCAGAGTTTTTTTCGCAATATTAGCTTCAACTTTCCGTGCTTGAAATAAAGCATTGAGCGCTAAAAGACTCCTCCCTTCCCGATTTAGTAGCTTGAAAATTTTCTGCTTCAATTCGTCTATTTGGGGAGGGGGGGTTTCCCATTCATAAGTCACCTCACCATCTGGCCATTCAACACGCACTTCTAGGGGCGCAGGTTCTGCTGCTACCATAACTATCTCATCTGGTGATAACATCTTTTGCAAGCGCCTGTCTTTAGGACTACCTGTTCCTAATTGTTGCAATTGGTGGTAGATCGTATCGCGGTCTTTTTCTGGATATAGGTCGATTTTATTAAATACTAAGATCAGGGGTTTGTGGGCTTGTCGCAATTCGCAAAGCGCCTGATATTCGGTACGGGTAATATCACCAGCGACGACAAATAAAATTAAATCAGCTTGTGTCGCTACCTCTCGCGCTATCTGTGCTCGTGTTTCTCCCTGAATTTCATCTAATCCGGGAGTATCTATTAATTCAATCTGCACTTTACCATCAGTAATTGGTGTCCAACGTACAGATTTTGGCCATTGAGTAACACCATGAAGGGGGCCAGTTTGTAGAATTTTTTGTCCCAACAAAGCGTTAACTACGGCGGATTTTCCGCGACTGACTAAACCAAAGGCAGCGATGCGAATTAGTCCTTGGTCTAGTTTATCAAGGGTGGACTTCAAAACCTCCAGTTCGGTTTGCATGGCGGCCTGCAATTCCACATCTGGGAGATGGTTCTGTAGGCGTCGATAGTTAGCATACCAGGAGAGTACACCCCGCAAACTGCTACGAGTGCGGTTGAGGTGAGTTTCCTCTTGGTTGTGAGGTGTGGGGTTGGGTTGGGAGGAGTAAGACTGACTCAAGGTTCGATAGGGAAAAAGAAGCTACAATTCCATTTTCCTCTAATTCTCAGCTTGTCTGTCTCGTTCTCTCGTCTCATGTTTGTTGGGAAGGTGGAGATTTTTGCTATCTGTGGTAGAAAGCAAGTAGATTTCAGCAAAATTGTTGAGCTTGCTGTGCCATGCCAACAAATCGTTACAATTTGCTGAAACTACTGAAGGCTATAACCAACAAGCATCCATCCGAGAGAATAAACTACTTCTGACCCGCCAAAAATTCAACTCATCGAACCCAATCTTTTTACCACTAGCCAGTGTCGGAAGGTGTCCCACTGGCGCCCAGGTTAAGGAAAAAGAAAGGTCTTCATATTTTGTCCATCCTCTCATCAATTTTACTCCGTTGCGATCGCGCCAACCCACGCGCAGACCAAATTGTTCGTAAAGTACATTATCGTGCTGGACTTTAGTTAAAATTGCATTTTTGTAACTAGAGTTACTAAAGTCATACATTGCTTCTAAACTTGACGACAATCCCGGTGTAGAGTCATCGAAATTTTCTCGAATTCCAGTATCGTCATGACCAAGTTCACCCCCAACATTCCGCCAGATTTCTTTTTGCAAACTGAAGCCAAATTGCCCACTGCTATACTTACTCCAAAGGTTATCTATGGTATATAGATCGGCGCAGGGAAAATTTTCAACTGACTCGATATTAAAATATTCTTCGTTTCCTATATTAGCTGCTTTGAGCATGAGAGTTAAAGTTTCCTGATCTGCTTCCTTCCATTTGCCAGCTTTCAGCAAATCTCGCAGCTTGGTGTAATCAAGACCCCGTTCAGAACTGAGGTCATCAGGTGCATCTTTGTCAGATGTTATCCCAAAGGTTTTCTCTTTCTTATTCAATGTGTAATTGACAATATGAAGATTGTCATTATTCCGCCCATAATTTTCAACAATTTTGCGATACTTGGCTTCAATTTTGCTATACTCTGCCTCTAGGCCATTGGCAGGCTCTTGATTCGGTAGAACGGTCAGTACAATATCAAATTCTTTCTCATCCCCAATCATATCTGGCTGCATCTGGGGATTAATATTCTGGACTTTTTCTTTAGCATAATTATGCAATTCACGAAGGTAAATTAAACCAGCCCTGTCTAGGTCTGCTTCGCCTGTCTCAATCCCCTCAATCAAGTACTGTGTGTATAGTGAAAGGCTTGCTTTTTCCTCGTCAAAGGAAGTTTGTATAGAAGTGGAAGAAGTGAGAATAGTTCGCCCTCTGTCAGCTAATTCCTTGTTGATATTTACAGCCACACTTTTTGTTGGTAAACCATCAGTAAATGCATCACTATAGCAACTCTCAAGAATCACTACTTGTCGCTCAGCATTGCTAAGACTTAATTGCTGTTTTACAAAACTTGCTGGTAGCGCAGTTGCTTGAAAGTTATCTTTAGCAGTGATGCTGGACGTAAAGTAAAGATGAGTCTCCTCATCAATAATACAGTGACCGGAAAAATATAGCAGTGCTAAGTCATTTAAGCCACATCCTGCAAATACATTTTGAATCGCCTTTTGTATTGTTTCGAGATTTGGATTGATCAGCGATTCTACCTGATCAAAAGCACCTAGGTTTGGGTCTTGTAAAACTCTTTGCATTGCAGCCACATTATTGGCAGCAGCCGAATGTAAAAAAATGTTATCGTTGCTCTCACTAACCCCAATCAGCAGTGCTATCTTCTTAGGCATTTGATTCTCCCAATAACTAGCTATGTTGAGCTTTTCATGTTTTCTAATTGCTTATCAGGATAAACAACTGGTCAACATTTAGTATTCTTGGTAGATAAAAGATTCACTCAGAATTTACTCTTTATACTAGAGTTTGTACAAAACCGCTTTATCGGCTTCAACTGACTGATCACCCGGATAATTCCCAACAAGGCCACAGTCTCCAAGTCGTCGTGATCCACAGATAACGGCAAATGCTGTCCCAAATCTATTTTTTGATCGTAGTAGTCTCGAAAAGAACTACACCGCAAATTACAGGTAGCTTGAAGGCGTCGTGCGGCGGCAGCACCTGCCGTGGCTGCCTGAGGGTCTGGGGTGCGCTATTCAGTGCCATCATGTATGCTCAGGACTTATGCTTAGTTATCCATTCAACACTATAAGTAGTAGGGTGTATTAATCAACACATCCTAAAGATAGAGATACTTTGTAAGTAATAATACCAATACCGACGCCTCACTACCTGTTTAAAGCTACCCCTTCGAGTAAGCATGAAACTAAAAATTCTGGCAATAACCACAACCCTAATTTCCCTTACCTTAGCAAGTTGCCAAACGACAGCTAATAATATTGATCCACAATTACTTAATTCTGTTCCCAGTCTGAGAAAACCAGGCAGCCTTAAATCTTGTGATCAACCAGCAACCATTACCCTCAGAAAAAGCCTCAAAATTGCAGCAATTGTTAGAAACACAGTAGAAAACAACAGAATATCCCAGGATTAGTAATGTACATCTCCACACCTAATGGGACTTGGACACAAGCTTCAGGGAAAGCTATTGTGGAAACAGGAATACCGATGGAAATCTCTGCACGTTTTCGCATTGCTAGCATCACGAAAACTTTCGTTTCGGTTGTGGTGCTGCAACTAGCTCAAGAAGGAAAACTAAAATTAGATGATGCTATTAATAAATTCCTGCCAAAAGAAATTATCGCACAACTTCCCAACAGCAATCAAATCACTATTAGAGCAACTCCTCAACCACACCAGTGGTTTAGCTAATTACCTGACTCCTGAGTTTTATGCTGAAACAAGAAAAAACCCCACTCGTAATTGGATAGCACCCGAAGCCATAAAATATGCCTACAATCTCCCTCCTGTAGGTACTCCCGGACAGAGATTCGAGTACGCCGATACTAACTACATCTTGTTAGAATTAATTGTGGAAAAAGTCACCAATTTCACCTTAACAAAAGAAATTCGCTCGCGTATTCTTACCCCACTGAATATGAAAGATACGTTTATGGAAGTGCAAGAAACGATTCCAGGAGGCTTTGCTAACGGCTACAGAAAAGTCAATGGTTCCCGCACTAATGTGACTCAATTAGATGAGGGAAATGGCTTGGGAGATGGAGGGTTAATTTCTACATCAGCAGATTTAGCAAAATTTATTCATGGTTTGTTAGCAGAAGCAAAATTACTCTCTCCCGAATCCCTGAAACAGATGCTTACCTTTTTTAAAAATGACAACTACGGATTGGGTATCGCTTCCAATAAAACGGGATGGGGACAATTATTAGGACACAATGGAGTAATGACAGGATTTCGTGCAGAAATGCACTATTTACCCAATCGCGACGTTACTGTAATCGTACTGGGTAATAATGAAGATCAGGATATTTCCGGTTTGGTTGAGAAGGCTTTGGATGTCTTGTTGAGCGAACCTCCTCAATGGTTGAAGCGGCTGTTTAAGAATTAGTTGTTGGTCGTTGGTTGTCGGTTGTTGGCCGTTGGCTGTTGGCTGTTGGTTGTTGGTTGTCGGTTGTTGGTTGTTGGTTGTCGGTTGTTGGTCGCCGGTTGTCGGTTGTTGGTCGTTAGTTGTTGGTTGTTGGTTGTTAGTTGTTAGTTGTTGGTTGTCGTTGTTAGTTGTTGGTTGTTGGTTGTCCAATTACCCATTACCC
The DNA here is from genome assembly GCA_042408245.1 of Potamolinea sp. Classification (GTDB taxonomy): domain Bacteria; phylum Cyanobacteriota; class Cyanobacteriia; order Cyanobacteriales; family Coleofasciculaceae; genus Potamolinea. Next base: position 65,126 of record JAYFMV010000056.1, on the reverse strand, counting down.
ATTACCCATTACCCATTACCCATTACCCAATTACAGCAATTAATATAACTTGTCTCCGCAAGCAAATATCTGAAAAGTATCACATTTAGTTCCGCCATACTCTGTACACAAACCTACAGCCTTCTTGAGGGCATTCTTGCTGTTTTCATCGACGTACCACCCTTGTTTCCCATTTGTCCCCAGAGAAAAACCCGCACATTGACCATTAACATAATTCATAACTTTACAGTCACCTACACCGCAGTAATAAATTGCCGCAACTTGGGCTGTTTCAAGGTCTGTGCTGCGTCCCCAAGCATACTTTCCTGTTGAATCAGAATAGGCAAGTACTGCATAGCCAGCAAGTGCACTTTGACTAGCTAATGCTACCATTGGCAGCGATATTGCTGCGGCAACCATAACCTTACTAACCGACTTTTGGAAGAGTGATTTTGCCATAATAATCCTCGTAAATGGTTAATTGTACATGATTCTTTGGGACTGGCATCGTGGCTATCCTCAATGAACCATGTAAGTTTTAGCGTTGTTGTTACCCTAGGGGTTGGCGATTTCTTGGGATACCATCGATTATGAACTGATACGATGTAGTTGCCAATCGGACATGATCTTACCTGTTAATTACTATCATAATATTTACTCTGTCAAGAGGATAAATTACTGTCAAAATTTGGACAAAATTTCTAAAAATCCTCAGAAATCAAGGTAATTGGTAATTGGTAATTGGTAATTGGTAATTGGTAATTGATAATGGGTAATTGGTAATTATTCTCCCCGTCTCCCCGTCTCCCCATCTCCCCATCTCCCCATCTCCCCATCTCCCCAGCTCCCCATCTCTCCATCTCCCCAATCCCCAGTTTTAGGAATATTCCCTTCCCTTCCAAGCACCTCCTTTTCCTCCCCAGTGAAGCCGTGCTGAGTCTACAGTCATTAAGGTATAGAAAAGGGCAATAATTGGTAAGCAAAAAGCCAACAGGGGCGAACATTGATAAAACATTAATATCGGGAAGTAAGCGCAAACCATTAGTAACCAACCAGATAAACCAGCAAGCGCAATTAACCAGTTTCCTGTCAAGCCACCCCAGATTGCTGCTACAGGAGAAACTAGATAAATCAGGGTCATTGCTAGTACAGTTGAGAGTAAAAGTAACGGTGAATAATTAAGTTGAGTAAAAGCAGTACGAGCAACCATATTCCAAATACTAGCTAGGGAAGGATAAGGGCGCAAGCTACGAGTTAAATTACTCAGTCCTAACCAAATTATACCCTCTTCCTTTTCCCCTCTTAGGGGGGATGTTAGAGGATTAAGAAGGGATTTTTGGGGATAGGAAGATTTTACAGCTTTAGCAAGAGCACAATCATCAATTAAAGCTTGGCGAATCACCTGGATACCGCCGATACGATTTAACGCATCGCTAGCAATTAAAATACACCCACCAGCAGCAGCCGCTGTAGAATTGTTGGGGTTATTAACCCAGCGAAATGGGTAGAGTTTTTGAAAGAAAAACACGAAAGCAGGAATCAAGAATTTCTCCCAAAAACTCTCACACCGCAAACGCACCATGAAAGAGACTAAATCTAAATTTTCCTGCTTAGCTTTCGTCACAAGTTCGCGGAGATTTGCAGTATCATGTTCAATATCGGCATCTGTAAACAGATAATAATCTGGTGTTGGTGTCAGCTTTTGGGAATGACAAACACCTTGTTCCATAGCCCAAAGTTTACCAGTCCAATTAGCCGGAAGTGATTGGGCAGAAATGACCTTAATTTGCCAACTTTTATGTAAATCTTCGGCAACTTCTTGGGCTACAGTACCTGTTCCATCCGTACTGCTATCATCCACCAAAATTACTGAAAAATTGCCTGGATAATCTTGTTTGAGAATTGAGTACAGTGTGATTGGTAACAAATCAGCTTCATTACGTGCCGGAATCACAACACAAACAGAAGGCCAAATTTCCCACTTACTTGATTGTACCTCTAATTGACAATCTGTTTGCCAAAATCGTCCCCGAAAACCCAGTAATCCCACCCAAATTCCCAACGAGAGGAATGTAAGTCCTAATACAATAACATTCATTAGCCTATTGCCAATTCTCTATCTCAGGGAACACAATACTATGTCTGCTGATTGAGTAGCCAGTTATGCAAATTCAAGATCAAGTTACAGCATCTACAATTGCCAAAGCGATCGCCAAAAGCCAAGACTATTTTCTCTCGATTCAATACCCAGAAGGGTACTGGTGGGCGGAATTAGAATCAAATGTCACTATAACAGCCGAATTTGTTCTCTTGCACAAAATCTGGGGAACCGACAGCGAGAAACCTTTACATAAAATTGAGGCTTACCTGCGTCAAGAACAACGCTCACATGGAGGCTGGGAACTATTCTACGGCGATGGGGGAAACCTCAGCACCTCCATTGAAGCTTACATGGCCCTGAAGCTGTTAGGCGTACCGCAGACAGATGCAGCGATGAAGCGGGCACGAGACTTTATTGTAGAACGGGGAGGCATCAGTAAGAGTCGCATTTTTACTAAATTTCACTTAGCACTAATTGGCTGTTACGATTGGCGGGGTGTTCCCTCAATTCCACCTTGGGTGATGTTGTTACCTGACAATTTTGTGTTCAATATTTACGAGCTTTCAAGTTGGGCGAGGGGTAGCACTGTTCCGCTATTAATTGTATTTGATCAGAAGCCTGTTTTTCAAGTTAATCCAGGTATCACTCTGGACGAACTTTATACAGAAGGGGTGAACAACGTTCGCTTTGAGTTACCTAAAAATTCCGATTGGACTGATTTATTTGTCGTCCTTGATGATGTCTTCAAATTAGCAGAAAATCTGAACTTAGTACCTTTCCGGGAAGAAGGTATCAAAGCCGCCGAAAAATGGATATTAGAACGCCAAGAAGCTACCGGAGATTGGGGAGGAATTATTCCTGCAATGCTGAACTCACTGTTGGCGTTACGCTGTCTGAATTATGATGTTGCAGATCCCATTGTTGCCAGGGGATTGCAAGCGGTAGATCGTTTTGCGATTGAAACAGAAGATACTTTACGAGTGCAGCCTTGTGTTTCTCCGGTGTGGGATACTGCTTGGGTAATGCGGGCTTTAGTTAATTCTGGTATTCAACCAAATCATCCTGCATTAGTAAGTGCTGGACAATGGTTGCTGAATAAACAAATTTTGGATTATGGCGATTGGGCTGTCAAGAATAAGCAAGGAAAACCAGGTGCTTGGGCTTTTGAATTTGAAAATCGTTTTTATCCAGATGTCGATGATTCCGCAGTTGTAGTAATGGCGCTACATGATGTCAAACTACCCAATGAAAAGCTGAAGCAAGCTGCTATGAATCGCGCCCTAAAATGGATTGTTTCAATGCAGTGTCAAGCGGGAGGTTGGGCGGCTTTTGATCTGAATAATAATCAAGATTGGCTCAATGCTTTGCCCTATGCTGATCTTAAAGCAATGATTGACCCCAACACCGCTGATGTAACAGCGCGGGTGTTAGAAATGTTGGGTAGTTGTAACTTGTCAATTGATGCTGGTAGTAGGAAAAAAGCCATTGATTATCTAATTCAAGAACAAGAATCGGAAGGCTGTTGGTTTGGACGTTGGGGAGTAAATTATATCTACGGGACCAGTGGTGCGTTAGCAGCACTTTCTCTCATTTCTCCCCAGACTTATCGCCAGAGTATTGAAAGAGGTGCTGCTTGGTTAATTAAATGCCAAAATAATGATGGTGGCTGGGGTGAAACTTGCAGAAGTTATGACGATCCATCCCTCAAAGGAAAAGGAAAAAGTACAGCCTCACAAACAGCTTGGGCATTAATTGGTTTAATAGCAGCAAGTAAAGTCACTAATTCCTTAGCTAAAGAATCAATTGAGCGAGGAATTAATTACCTGGTAGAAACCCAACAAGCAGATGGAACTTGGCACGAATCAGAATTTACAGGAACCGGATTTCCTCGCCATTTTTACCTGAACTACCACTTCTATTCACAATACTTTCCTCTGATAGCATTAGGTCAATATCAATCCCTCGATTCTTGACATTCATCAGCCAGGGTTTCCAACCCCTGGCTAATAGCTAAAGTCCTCTGAAGAGGACTGGTAAAATATCAGTTGTCCCGATATCCTTTCTCAAAAACTCGGCGTACCTCTGCGCCCAACTCAGCGTACTCTGCGTTAAAAAAAAAGAAACTTGCACCCCAACCCAAAATCCATCTATGCTAAGTATTAATTGACCAAATTTGTTATGCCTTCAATTGCTCGTAAAAACCTACTTCAAGACATCCCTCGCTTCCTTGTAGCCCAAGCAGGGATTATGTTTGCTGTTAGTTTAGTTACCATTCAAACTGGTCTTCAACGCGGCTTTGCTAGCTCATCTTCCCTATTAATTGATAACTCACAGGCGGATATTTGGGTAGCTTCCAAAAAAATGGTACATTTAGAGCTAACTTTGCCTCTCCCATTTGAGCGACTTAGCCAAGCTCAAAAAGTTGCAGGTGTAGAACGAGCCGAAGCTTTAATTCTTCAGGGAATGATGTGGCGCGATCGCGATGAAAACCTTGGCTCAATTACAGTAGTTGGCTTTGATCCAGAAGCGCAATTATTCTCTCCCTGGAATGTCACCCAAGGAAAATTAAATGACCTAAAAAAGCCTTTCAGCATGATGGTAGATGAAAGCAGCTTAGAAGGTTTGAATCTGAAAAAAGTAGGTAATTGGGGAAAATTGGAATCCCACAAAGCCGAGGTAGTTGGTTTAACAAGTGGGACAAAATCTCTGGTGATGGGTAATTTTATCTTCACCTCCCTGGAGAATGCCAACACTTATATTAATCCCACTTTAAGTAAGCTTACTGAACCCAAAAAATTATCGGACACAGACTCAATTACCTTTATACTAATTCGTGCTAAGCCGGGTGAAGATTTACAATCCCTTAAGCAGAATCTAGAAGCAGCATTGCCAAATACCCGCGCTTTCACTCGTACCCAAATGGCCCAGCAAACACAAAGTTACTGGCAGGAAAGATCGGGAATTGGGTATATACTTGGTCTTGGTGCAGTCGTGGGGGTAATTGTTGGTGTAGTGATTGTCGGGCAAATTCTTTACTCTTCTGCATCAGACCACATTAAGGAATTTGGAACACTTAAAGCAATGGGGGCGTCTGATTGGGTAATATATAGCGTGATTGTCGAGCAAGCCGCATGGATGGCGATTCTCGGCTATCTTCCCGGAATTGCTCTTTGTGTGGGGGTAGCAAGTTGGACATCAGCAACTCAGGCAATTTTAATTTTAATCACGCCAGAGTCAGCATTAATTGTGTTTGGAATCACGCTTTTGATGTGTGTAGCCTCAGCAATATTTGCCATTCAAAAAGTCACCCGTGTAGATCCAGCCATAGTTTTCAAAACGTAATAAACTATGAATAGTGGTTACTAAAAAAACTGTTCAACTGTAGTTTTTATAACAATTCAGCCGATGAGTGCTTCTCAAATTAAATCAAATAAAGTGCGAGAGAGCGAAATGCAAATTGTCTCCACTGCAAAGAATGCTATCGCTCTCAAGAGCGTAGAGATGGCGCTTCAGTCGGGGAACCAGTTATTTCAAATTCTCAATGGGATTGACTGGGAAATTCCTCGCGGTAGTATCCAGTTGTTGATGGGACCTTCTGGTTCTGGGAAAACTACTTTACTGTCAATTATAGCTGGATTGCTGACGCCGACTGATGGTAGGGTGTTTTTACTAGGAGAAGATATTACTAAAATGTCTCGCTCCAAGTTAGCGCAGTTTCGATTGCAAAACATCGGCTTTATTTTTCAAAGTTTCAACTTGTTTCCCGCACTGACTGCAGCAGAAAATGTAGAAGTAGTACTCAATCTCAAAGGTATTAAGGGACGTACTGCAAGACATCAAGCGCGTATGTTGCTTGATCATGTTGGCTTAGGAGATAAAGCCCATCAGAAACCACAGGATTTGTCTGGAGGACAGAAACAACGAGTGGCGATCGCTCGTGCTTTAGCCGGTCATCCCCAGTTAATTATGGCAGATGAGCCCACTGCTTCTCTCGATGCCCACAGCGGTCATGCGGTGATGGAATTGTTGCGTAACCTGGCAAAGGAAGAACACTGCACTGTGCTGATTGTGACTCATGATCCACGCATTCGGGATATTGCCGATCGCATTGCTTATCTGGACGAGGGATATTTGAAGCATGAAGTCCAATGACTAAAGAAGGCTGTAGAAGAACCTCACCTACTTCCTAACCATATCCGTTGAATTGGATAGGCCATCAAAAGCAGCATCCTGACTGACAATTACTAGAGAGTTGTTGATTGCCTGAGCAATCAACATTCGATCGAATGGATCACGATGATGTAATGGCAGGCTAATGTAGCACTGTGCATCAGCGAAAGTGAGTTGTAAAGTGATTATCTCAAGCTGCTCTAAAAAACTTGGCAATTCTTGGAATTCAAACTGCAAATTTAGCTTGCTGATTGCAAGTTTAATGGCAATTTCCCAAAGAGTGATGATACTAACAACTACACTGTCAGCCTCCTCAATCATTTCTCTAACTTCTGGTTGCAGTTTGGGGTCATCATTAAGGAACCATAGCAAAGCGTGAGTGTCTAGCAACATTACATATAGTCCTTCAAATCTTCGAGCGGAGCATCAAAGTCATCGGACATCCAAATTTTTCCTTTGAGCAAACCTGCTTTACGCTTTTTCTTTGGCAATTCTGTTGGAGGTGATGTTTTTACATATTTCTCCAGTAAAAACTCGATGTAGTGGAGCACTTCCGTTTGTAACGATTCGGGCAACTTTTCTAGTTTATCCAAAATACTAGGCGGTACCATTACTTCTTCTCCTTTATCAATTGTCTCAATAAAAAAACTTGAGTGTAAGGTTTCTTAAAATCGTGCTCTAATAGAACATTCATGATTACATTTACTATTGTTTCACCTCCTGCAACTGAAGGCTCAATTGGATTGGTGTAATCTCTAGCTTCGTTACAAGTCAATATCGCTTCTGGGATTTTGCCGAACCTACAATTTCGACTTGATGATATCTTGCCGCGTTGAATAAAAATTGTTTGCTCTCTCCTTCCTAGTGTAGCGCCGCGCTCGTGGCGATACAGCGGTTTCCTCTGTAATGCGGTACATTTACCTCTCTCCAAACCTCTCTCCACCTCTCCCTAACCCTCTCCTAAGAGGAGAGGGAAGCGGATTTATTTTTTTAACCGAGAGAGGCTTTGACATTAGCCCCATTCCAACTAACAAATCTTATTCCTTTTCCCCCTCCTTGTAGGAGGGGGTAGGGGGAGGTGGGAACCCTGTTGGGGGTTAGGTCTGACTGTGCCTCATAACAGCCGTAACCGCTGTATATATATCTCTCAACCAACAAGAGCCTGTCTAACTTGACGGCTGTAACCTGATGGGTTACAGTAATTCTAGGTTATAGGAGAAAAGCATGATCCAAACCTTTAAGAATAAAGCACTAGAAAAACTATTAAAAGAAAATATAAATAAAGGCATTCCTAAAGGGTTAGAAAAGAAAATAAGAATAAGACTTGAAGTTATAGATTCAGCATTAATTATAGATGATATTAGATTACCAGGATACGATTTACATGAATTGAAAGGAGATAGAAAAGAAACTTGGTCAATAAAAGTATCGGGGAATTGGCGTATCACTTTTAGATTTGAAGATGGTGAAGCATATGATCTGGATCTTGAGGACTACCACTGAGAAAAGTCAATTAAATAATTACCACAATTTCTAGGCTGTAGGGGGTGGCCTTGCTATCCCCCTAACCAAGAGATTGGAAAGTAGAAGACTTTATCTAAGAGATGTTTTTTATTATGAGAAACTTACAGGACATTATACAAGGTAGACAAGTAAGACCAGTACATCCTGGCGAGGTACTCTCAGATATTCTTGACGATTTAGGAATGACTCAGACAAGATTTGCAGAAATTTTGGGAGTATCTCGTCGAACTGTTAACGAGATCATACAAGGCCGAAGACCAATCACCGTCGATATGGCAATACGTATTGGCAAAGCTCTAGGAAATGGTCCTATGCTCTGGCTAAATCTTCAGCAAAAGGTAGATGTGTGGGACGCATTGCAACTGCACAAAGAAGAGTACGATAAAGTGCCAACCGTAGTATAACAAGCGGCTATGATGCCAAGTAGTTCAGGTTAAAGAATCTGCGTTAATTCTGATTGACCTAAAAACTACTCATATCCCTCTTTAAACCAATGAAAAGACTTCGCATATTTCACTAGGATTAACTCTCCCCATACCGAAAACCTAGAAAATCCTGCAATTGATTAGTTACCTCTTTCACCCGCTTGTAACTTCGATGACCAGGAAGCTTGTACTTTTCCCCAGACTGAAGAACAATCATCAACTGATAAGACCGCAAATTATTATTATAATATTCAGTCATTTCAACTGATTGAATCTCGTTGAGTCTGTATGTTTTGGTGCGAATACCCAGTAACGTATGGATTTCACGAATGTATAAATTGCGTGTTTTATCCAGGGTAATAGTTTGCGATCGCACACCTCCATAAAGTAGCAAAGCTGCAATCAAAGGGAAGGGTAAAAAAAAGATTAATACTCCCCAAAAACTCTCACTCAACCGTGTATCTTCTGCTATCTTGAATGAGGGAGCCTGTGAATTAATAAAAGTTTGGATTTTTTGAACAGCTTCGGGCTGAAATGTTGGTTTAAAGCCTGACTCGATTGCATATTCTTCCTCAAACAATCTAGTTTTACTAGACTTAGTAATCAGGGAAACCCAAACTTTTGCAGTTCCCCCACCTTTGCCATTTGACCACTGTGCCGACTCAAGCTTTGCCTCAGTGACTTGCTTGATAGGTTGATTAGGGACTGTTTGCACGAAACCAAGATATTGAGACTTTGACCACAGACAATCAATTAGTTTAGGTTCAATTCGTTCGCAGGATAGCGTTTTTACGCCAAACTGAGAGGAAATGAAAACAATCATTCCTAAAGGTATTCCACCAAAACCAAGCGCCCAAAATATCAAGAAAAAATTAATAATTATCCCCGGCTTATTTTTGAAAATCAGTTTGGATTCACTTTGCTCAACAATGTCAAGTTTAGTTAAGAGATTAGCCATATGAAGTAGTTAAAACAATATTTTCAAGGCTATAGTTTCCCACTGAAAATATAATTGTTTGTGTATCTTGGCGTGGTGAGTAATAACTCTTTTTCCTCAACTAGAAGATTGCCAGTGCAGTTAAGGAGAGCAAGCAGATGAACTGAATAGCTAAGCAGAAGACCCGAAAAATAGGATTGAGTCCAGCTATGTGAATTCCTGAGTGAGCAAGCCTAAATACGATATACAAAACAACAAGTGAATCTACCGCTATTCCAGATACACCCCGAACTGTGAGGAGGAACACAACTCCCAAATATAAAGGAAGGTTTTCTATCAAATTGGACTGTACTCGAAATAGTCGCCAAAGCAAACTTTCGTCGTTTTGTGTTCCAAAATCTTTTACAGATCCACCAGCAGATAGATGCCGAATTCTGACTGTGAGCAGCAGGATAACGACAATCATTATCCAAACGATAAAAATTACTAAACCCCAGAGAGGCAAGGTCATATCGATAGTAGGTGTGACTGAACTCATAGGTTTCATCCTGTTAAAGGGACTGCTGTAAGTTTAACGTTGATATCACCATTATCAGCCTATAAATTAACGCCTTAACGATTAGGCTGATAACTGTGATGGAACCCTAACTATAAGTTACTGAGTTCTTGAGAAGTTCCACAGTGTTTACAGTAGGATAAATTCTTGTAAGTAAGATTGTGACAATTTCGACATTCAACGTATTGATAATAACCGCAGTGTGGACAGTAGGTATCCTGTTGCCGAATTCTTCTGGCACACCTGAGACATTCTGATTTTTGCACTCTTTTGGCTGTCTGAGCTTTAGGATTCAAGACAACTTTTTGAACAAACTTGATAATCCCAAAACCAATCAGGGGAATCAGCAAGATATAGAGATAGTTGATCAGGAAAACTAATCCCTTAAACAAGGTGCTGATAATATCAAACAAAAATTGAAAGATTATACCAACTTGCAGAAATTCAAAGACTTTCAGAATCAGCGGGATGAAAAAGATAACCAGCAAATGCCAGCTCATCAACGCAATCAGTCCATATCCTTTTCGTAGAGCAAATTTATGAACTAACAAAGCAAGGATAATCAGTGGTAGCAGGAAGAGTGTCTGAAAAGCAAGTTGAATACTTGGATACCAAAATGAAGCCTGGTCATAGCCAGTTTTAACATCTCCAAAATTATCTCCATTCTTGAGAAAACTTAGGAAACTAACGCTTTCTGGTTTGGTAAGCAGTGCAGTTTTAAGATTAGCAATTTCCTTCTTAGACTGAGCAATATTGCTGTTATTTTGCTCTAACTCCTGCTTAGCTTTTTCAGGGCCAACTGCATTAATTGATTTCCCACGATCCTGACCTGCAATTTTCTCTAAGAGTGTTGAGTCATATTGGGAACGAATATTGCGATTTGCTTGATCAAGCTTACTGATTTTCGTTTGTTGCTGATCAATAGTCTTGATGGTTTGCTGATTGGCAGTATTGTTAACTTTATCTTTCAAACTAGCATACTTCAGACAGGTTGAAGAAACTTTACCGAGATGTCCTTCTTCGGTTTGTTGAGAAAATTTCTGTACATTAGGTTGATTGTTTGTGTTAGGCGGCAAGGAACGCTGGATGATGTCAAAGTCTTTATCTTTAGGGGCTTGTTTACGGTAACTTTCCCACTCTTTATAACAGGGATAAGCCTGGGAAGGGCTCATATGCCATCTGCTAATATTATCCAGTCCAGCAAAAACATTGAACAAGATAAAAATATCAATCAAAATGATGACAATCAAACTCACTTTGTTGAGTGGTTCGTTGTTGATTGTCCTTGTTCTCCTAAAAAACTGATTCAACAGACGGCGTATTTGGGCAAGCATATTGTACTTTAATGATGTGTTAATTCAAGCCAAGGAGATTCGACATCTTGCAAATGTTCGGTTTTGGCACTCCTTCTTGTTAAGAGTTCCCCACTTCTGCAAGAAGTCTATTTAACGATGAATCTATTGGCTCTAAGACGATTTCTTAATACAATTTATCCTTCATCCTTTTTGGCGATTGATCAGTTCTGACCACTTTCTCAACTGGATGACTTCTGTACAACTGTTAACCGACGCTTACCCAGTGTGCTTGACCATGTAAGCTTCTGTAAGCTTTATGTGTGGGTGAACCCATCGGATGTTGTTGGTTACAGGCCTGATGCACATGGGCGATCGCCTGATTGCGCTAAGATCAAGCTCAATCGCACGTTCAGCTTTCTGCTAAAAGTCGCACGTTGAACTCCCCAGATCCCCGACTTCTCCAAGAAGTCGGGGATCTATGATTGGGAAATCTCCAATTCAACGAAATTCAGCCCGTTCAATTTTTGCTCTAAAAAACTCATAATAACGGTCTGTTCCAAACCACCAACCCGCACTGGTCTGAGAGGGAATTGTATATCCGGAAAATGTCTTTTCTTGCTGATATTCTCCCCCAAAGGGAATGTAAGTGTGGCTACCATCATCTGTGTGTTCTCCCCAACGCGGGAAAGAAAGCTTCAGCAGTTTTCCCTCAGAATCTATAACCATTGTCAGAGTTACAGGTTCATCATCAATCTTTAAACTAGCTTGAATAGTATTGTCATCAATTGCCTTCCAAGTAACACCACTTTGGGGTAACAAAGCAGAAGGTAGCCAAAAAGATTCTCCAACAAAGCGTCCAATAGCAGCACGATTAATGTCAGAATTTTGGGCATTTACTAAGGGAATCAGTCCCCAAAGATAAAAGCGCATTCGACCCGATTTGTTTGCATAATAATCCTCTCCCACCATTTGCATGAAACTACTACCGATCACTGGTTTCCAAACAAATCCTTTAGATGCGGAGATAATTTGTTTAGCTTGCATCGGTAACCACGGTTTATCAGTCCCCAGACGAAAACTTCCACTCATTTCTAAACTTACAGAATTAGCAATAGGAGTTCCCGGTGCAATCGCGTGCAAAAAGTAGCGTTGTACAGGAGGAGGTAATTTTGCAACCATTTCTGGAGTGAAGCGAGTTTCTGTTGGTGTAGATTCAAGCGATCGCCAAATGTTATTAACTTCTTGGTCGTCCCTGACCCGTAGGATTGCCAGAGTTATGAATGCGAACACAAGCATAGCACCTATGCTGAGTATAACCATGCGGCTAAGTCCAATTAAATGACCAACATTGTTGATTATCATCTTGCCTCCAATTGCCAGCATTTAAGTCCAACAAGTATAGTTATAAACAACTAAGTTGAGGAACTTGTGAGGAAAGTTACTACTTTTCTATAAACAACAATGTTGTAACTTTTTGCAACATTCGCAAGCCTTGAAGCGCTCCCCTAATTAGCCGAGTTGCCGCAATTGGTTGACGCATCATCCCCATCGCTAAGGGAAAAAGTTCAAGCTTTCCATCAGTATTGATTGCTGAGTTGAGGTTAGGAAGATTGTGTTCAGAATCATCGCTGACAACTCGCAGCATTGCTACTGCTATCCTTGCTTTCGTAAGGGTTTCCAAAGCAGCAAATCCCTCCATATCCACAACTTCAGTATTGTAGATTTGACCTAAATGCTGTTTCTTTGAAGCAGAGTAAATTAGGCGATCGCTTGTTAGTCCTCTCACTAAGGAAGCTTTGTCTTTCAGTTGATCAGAGAGCAATTTTGTTACTTCCGTATCACATAATTGCAGCCAAGGTGTAGAATTATTCGAGTGATAAATGCATTCCTTATAAACCACAATGTCACCAATCTGGTAATCAGGTGACAAACTCCCACATAAACCCATCAGTAAAACTTTTGGCTGAGAATCTTTGGGAAATTCTCCAGTTTGTTGTAAGTTTTTCAGATAGCTAATTAAGGGTTTGGAACCAATAGGAATTGGCAAAACTAACGGTTTGGGAGACTTAAGGTGCATCAAGCCTCGGCAAACAGCTTTATATTCTGAACCTTGAGGAACTAGAATTGTTTGAATGGGGTGGAGATTAGACACGGAAGATTTTTTCAAAAATTAAAACATTGATGTTGAACAGTTTATAATTTGTTGTGTCAAGAGTTATTTGAAGGAGGTGAATTTTTTTGAACCACAGATGCACACGAGATTTGCACAGATGAGTTTGATACTTATTTTAAGTGGTAATGTAGTTTATACTCTTTTAGACCGATTGCTTCAGAGGTCTGGTTGATGGCAATACGTGCATTTGTCACAGGTGGGACGGGTTTTATTGGTGCTAATCTGGTAAGGTTACTGCTACAAGAAGGATACAAAGTAAGGGTCTTGGTTCGTCCTAACAGTTGTTTGGATAACCTGCGCGGTTTGGATGTAGAAATTGTTAAAGGAGATTTGAATAATCCAGATTTGTGGCAACAGATGCTGGGTTGTCAGGTACTCTTTCATGTTGCGGCTCGCTATTCGCTTTGGCAAGCTGACCGAGAACAACTTTACCGCGATAATGTGTTAGGAACGCGCCAAGTTTTAGCAGCAGCGAAGCAAGCAAATATTGAGCGAATTGTTTATACCAGTTCCGTCGCTGCGATTGGTGTAGAAGTCTCAAGTGTCAATTCTTCCTCTCTCTTAGGGAGGATTGAGGGGGGTGTGGATGAAACTCATCAAAGTCCCCTGGATGAACTAATTGGACACTACAAGAAATCGAAGTTTCTCGCTGAACAAGAAGCAATGCAAGCGGCTGAGTTAGGTCAAGATGTGGTAATAGTTAATCCTAGTAGTCCGATAGGCCCTTGGGATATTAAACCGACTCCAACCGGTGATATTATCCTGCGTTTTTTGCGTCGAAAAATGCCTTTTTACCTAGATACTGGGTTGAATTTTATCGATGTACGCGATGTGGCTTGGGGACACCTTTTAGCTTTGGAGAAGGGGAAAAAAGGCGATCGCTACATCTTAGGACACCAAAACCTAACCCTGAAGCAACTATTAGAGCAACTAGCCGAAATCACTAATTTGAGTGCACCAAAAAGTAGCATTCCTGCTTGGTTGCCTTTGAGTATAGCTTGGATTGATGAACAAATTCTTGCACCTTTGGGCAAACAACCTTCTGTTCCTTTAGATGGTGTTCGTATGGCACATCAAAGAATGTATTATGATGCTTCTAAAGCTGTACGAGAATTAGGTTTACCTCAGTCTCCTATAATGACAGCACTTAAGGATGCTGTAGATTGGTTTGTAGCTCAAGGATATGTAAATTAGATGTTTGTTGTTTGTTGTTTGTCCTTTGTTGTTTGTTGTTTGTCCAATAACTAATGACGAGTGACCAATGACCAATGACCAATGACCAATGATTAACAGTGAGAGTCAATTATGGCAATTCAATTACAACAAGCTTTTGAAGTTGGTAAGTATCTGGTTACACAGCGTTTTTTAGGTCGTAAAAAGTTTCCACTTGTCTTGATGTTAGAACCTTTGTTTCGGTGTAACTTAGCCTGTTCTGGTTGTGGTAAAATTCAACATCCAACAGATGTACTCAAGCAGAACCTAACACCTGAACAATGTTTTGCTGCTGTGGAAGAGTGCGGTGCACCAGTGGTATCTATTCCTGGGGGAGAACCTTTGTTACATCCCCAAATTGATGAGATTGTTCGGGGATTGGTAGAACGCAAAAAATTTGTTTACTTGTGTACTAATGGCTTATTGTTGGAAAAAAGTTTACCTAAGTTTCAGCCTTCTCCTTACTTAACTTTCAGTGTACATTTAGACGGTTTGCGAGAGCAACATGATAAATGTGTTGACCGCAAAGGGGTATTTGATACTGCAGTTGAGGCGATTCGTGCAGCCAAAGCTAAGGGGTTTCGTGTTACTACAAATACCACGATTTTTGAGGGGACTGACCCCAAAGAAATGCATAATTTCTTTGACTTTCTCGAAACACTAAATCTGGATGGGATGATGATTTCTCCAGGCTACAGTTACGAGTGGGCACCAGATCAAGATCATTTTCTCAAGCGGGAACAAACACGAGCTCTTTTCCGGGAAATCCTAGCACCTTTCAAGGCTGGTAAGAGAAATTGGAGTTTCAATCACAACCCACTATTTTTGGATTTTCTTACTGGTGAAAAGGACTATGAATGTACGCCTTGGGGTAGTCCCAGTTACAGTGTTTTAGGTTGGCAAAAACCTTGTTATTTGCTGAATGAAGGTCATTACGCTACTTTTAAGGAATTGTTAGAAAAAACCGATTGGAGTAAGTACGGTCGCAAGAGTGGTAATTCTAAATGTGCTGATTGTATGGTACATTGCGGTTATGAACCTACTGCAGCGATGGATGCTATGCAACCAGAAAATATTACTCGTTCAATTGGTAGTGTTTTTGGAATGGTTAATTGAGAGATAGGGGAATGGGGAATGGGTAATTGGTAATTGATAATTACCTAGAAGTGAGAGTTAATAGTAATTAAATATTCTTCACGTCTTGCTGTTTTTCAAAAGACTTTTTTAACGAAGAGGACGCAGAGATTTACACAGAGAACGCTGAGTTGTTTTTGCAAGATGTGAAGATGATTTATTAGATATTAACTACTAAGCGGGTGGGTGAAAATAAACCCAACATCAGGAGGGCTGGTTTTGAACCTGATCAACTGGTTATGGTCAGGCGTTATCAATAAACCCGCCCCTACAAATTTATCTTGTTTTTTTTACGCTTACCTGCTTAGCTGCTAAATTTTAATAGGCTCTAGTTTACCACCTTTTGTCAACTTTAATCTCCGCCCTCGCCATTCAATCGTATTTCCAACAAAGCTATAACACCAAATCCCAAAACTAATTATGTCCCATAAAGGTACAAGCCATAGGAAACTTTTAGTCAGCGAATCTTTAAGAAAGATTACACCAACAACCCAGGCCATTACTAACCTCGTCATCCAGGTAATACCTAATACAACCCAACCGAAAATTGACCAGCCAGTTAAGATTAGAAACAACAAACTCATAGCAGTACCATAGGTAAAAATTAACCCTAAATAACCCCAAGGACGGCAAAATCTTTTCCCACGCGCCCCAACGGATTTGGCGTTTGATAGAATCAGCAAAAGTGCAGTTTGCTAAAACGTGTTCCACCACATAGTCAGAAAGTATAACCTTGTAACCTAATTGTGCTGGTAAGTAACCGAGTTGAAAATCATCTGCAAGATAATCAGCAATTACCGGAAATCCGCCAATCGCTTCCAATACTTTTTTGCGAATTACAATTGTTGAACCAAGGGCAAACTTTATCCCTTCCAAGTGTTGGCTTACTAAAACCCCTGCTTGGAATTCCGTAGCAGTTCCCAAAGCTTCCAGAATCGCTACCCACCCCTGGGCTAAGGAACGATATGGACACGTAACAACACCAATACTTGTATCTTGCAGTGGTTGAATTACTCGCCGCAAGTAATCTCTCCCAACTCGTATATCACTATCAGCAATTAGCATAATTTCATGCTTTGCAAAAGTTACAGCATTGGCTAGATTACTTACTTTCAGATTTGTACCAATTATGCGTTCTGCGACTACCACCTGAATATCCAAATCCGGGAAGTTGTCGGTGATTTTATCCACAACTTCTCTACCAGGGTCTTCCTTATTTTGTACGGCAAAGATAATCTGATAATTTGGATAGTCTTGCTGACAAAATGAAGCGAGATTTTCGTAAGCGTCGCCATCTAGTCCACAAATAGGTTTTAGGATGGTAACAGGTGGATGGAAATCTTGATTAATCGGATGGGGGGAACTAAAGGAAACTAAGCCCGCATAAATCGCATAACAGTAAAAGCCGAGTGCTGATAAGCTCAAAATAAAAAGTACAAGCTCAACAATAATCAAACTAAAAGTTGTTAAATAAATTGTCATGAAATTGATTTACTTTCTCCTCCGTTCTTCCTGGGGAATGGTAGCAATAGCAGTCATTACCGGTTTTCTGAGTGGTAGCAGTAGCGCTGCGTTAATTGCTCTCATCAGTAGTGCTGTGAGCCAAGATAACACATTATCGATCGCCTCTCTCTTCTGGAGTTTTTTGGGACTGGCAATAGTCGCACTGATCACCAGTATTATTTCCCAAATAGTGCTAATTCGTTTGTCTCAGGATGCAATCTTTCAACTGCGATTACGCTTGAGTCGTCAGATTCTTGCTTCAGAGTTAAGTCATCTGGAACAGTTAGGAACTCCACGATTATTAGCAACTCTCACCGAAGATGTACAGGCAGTTTCTGATACTATTTTTATCATACCTTTCTTTTGTATAGACATAGCGATTGTAGTTGGTTGTCTGATTTATATATTCTGGCTTTCTTGGCAAGTATCTTTGATGGTTTTCAGCTTTTTTGTAGTGGCGATGGGTAGTTGTCAATGGTTGCTAAAAAGAGGTGGAATCTTATTAGCACTCGCTCGTGAACAGAAGGATTTTCTCTTTAAGCATTTTGCCACAATTACCGGAGGAGTCAAAGAATTGAAACTACATTATCAACGCCGTCAAGTTTTTATCTCAGAAGACCTTCAATCCACAGCCGCGAAGTTTCGGAGTTACAATGTCCAGGGTTTAACACTTTTTGCAACCACTGCTAGTTGGGGTAAGCTTTTATTCTTTTTCGCGGTTGGTTTTGTGCTATTTGCGCTTCCCAAACTTGTCACTATCAACCTGCAAACTCTCTCCGGCTACATCTTCACTTTTGCTTACATCATGTTGCCAATGGACAATATTGTAAATAATCTTCCACTTTTAAGTAAAGCTACTGTTGCTTTGGATAAAATTGAGTCTCTTGGCTTGTCTTTAGCCAGTCGTGCTGAAGTATCCACGATTCCCTCTGCTTTGAATGATTCCTGGCAAAGTTTAGCACTAAAGGATGTGGTTTATCCTTACCATACAGACAGCGATGACAATTTTACTCTCGGCCCAATTAACCTGACTTTATATCCGGGAGAACTGGTGTTTATTGTTGGTGGAAATGGTAGCGGAAAGTCTACTTTAGCTAAGCTGATCACTGGACTTTATATCCCTGAAGCTGGAGAAATTTGGCTGGCTGAACAACTAATTAATGATGAAAATCGGGAGTGGTATCGTCAGCATTTTTCTGTTGTTTTTTCAGATTTCTATTTATTTGAGCGCTTGCTAGGATTGGAGAACGATAACTTAGATACTCAAGCACAAGCATATCTCAAGCAACTCCAGTTAGAGAAGAAGGTAAAAGTTGAGAATGGGAAACTTTCTACTCTTGCTCTTTCCCAAGGACAGCGAAAACGCTTAGCTTTGCTGACAGCTTACTTGGAAAATAGACCGATTTATCTTTTTGATGAATGGGCTGCTGACCAAGACCCAGTGTTCAAAGAAATATTCTACACTCAGTTTCTTCAACAATTGAAAAACAGTGGTAAAACGGTGTTAGTAATTAGTCATGACGACCGCTATTTTCATCTGGCAGACCGCATCCTTAAACTGGATTATGGGAAGGTTGAATATGATAAGCAATGGCGCAAATAACACAAATACGACTGATATGGATTATGTAGTTGGTAGGGGCGGGTTTAGCAAAGAATCTTGGATACTAATAGATAATTAAACAATCAAAACCCGCCCTCGATCCAAATTATGTAGTTGGTAGGGGCGGGTTTAGCAAAGTATCTTGGATACCAATAGATAATTGAACAATCAAAACCCGCCCTCGATCCAAATTATGTAGTTGGTAGGGGCGGGTTTAGCAAAGTATCTTGGATACCAATAGATAATTGAACAATCAAAACCCGCCCTCGCCTTTCTTGTCAAAAATTAGGGCGGGTTTTGTATAAATGTTATCGGTTCTTGTCAAAAATTAGGGCGGGTTTTGTATAAATGTTATCGGTTCTTGTCAAAAATTAGGGCGGGTTTTGTATAAATGTTATCGGTTCTTGTCAAAAATTAGGGCGGGTTTTGTACAAATGTTATCGGTTCTTGTCAAAAATTAGGGCGGGTTTTGTACAAATGTTATCGGTTCTTGTCAAAGTTGATCTACTAAACCCGCACCTACAAGATGCCCCTACAAGATGCCCCTACAAGATGTCCCTACAAGATGTCCCCGACACTGTTGTAGTTTGTCAATTCAAAATTATTCGCCTCTAATAAATCACGTACCGAATCACTTAGCCAAGCCGTAAGTTCCGCTTCTCCAGACCCTGGTGGGCCATTCAAAGGTTCACCAGGAATTATAATCGCTGGATGGGAATAAATCTCCACTAAATTCGCTTGAATTTGTGGGATTAATCCTTGCAAATATTCTTTTTTTATGCTTCCACTTTGGAGCAAACCGTAAACACGATCACTGAACTTGATTCCCTTTGATTTAAGCAAATTTTCCCCATAATTTCGTAACCCAGTAAAGACAAATGACCAAAGAAACTTTGTTAGTAAATTGCTCCTATCAAGTTTCAAAGTAAACCGTAATTCCTCAGAAGGCAAGCGAATCACCTTGATATTAAATTCCTCAGCCAATTCAGCCAGGATACCCAAAACAACGGGATGGGAATGTAAGTGTAAATGACCATCAACATGAGATAGTTTCAGCCCAGTTTGGCGAAACTTTTCCAACTGGGCGCGAATTTCTAGACGCAATTCCCGACGCGCTTCTTGACTGAATTGGTAATGCAATCCAGCCTTGAAGGAGTCAGAAGAAAAATTGCCAGCCGAGTCAACTAAATGGGGAATTTCGCTGGGAGAAAGTGCTGATTTACCACAAACTAGGACAAGATGTAAGCCCACCCCAAGATTAGGATAATTGTGTGCAAAATCCACAGCTTCTTTAGCTGCTTCCCCAGTCACCATCAGGCTAGTACTGGTTAGTACCCCTAGTTCGTGTGCTTTAATAATTGCTTGATTGACGCCACTGGAAAATCCAAAGTCGTCGCCATTGATAATCATAAATCGGCGGCGCGACGGAGATTTTAAATTGGGGATTTGCGATTTTGTCAAGCTCATAATTACAGTTAGTGAATTAGGGGTTTTTGAGCAATATTTTCTAATCCAACTGACTTCAACAGTTCTGTCCAATCAGCGGATATTTTTAAATCGTTGGGAGAGGAACGACGTAGTTCGGCTAGCGTCGTGAGAGCCTCATACCAAATTCCAGCTTCCACATAAACAACTGGGCGATCGCCTAGTGAGGCATTTTTTAAATCACTAGCTAACTTTGAGCTAAGTTCGACTCGTTGAAACTGTCCCTCAGCAACCAAATCCTCAGCTCGTTCTTGAGGATTACAAATTACTGAAAAGTACCAGTAATAGTTTTTCCCTGTCTCTAAAGGTGGCAAACTTCCCTCTTTTGGTAGACTAAAACTAACAATTCCTGGATTGCTTGGAAGTGTAATAGTTGTTTCATAGAGTACCTGATCTTTGTTAGCATTTAACAGGACAAATTCAGCTTCCTTTGCGGTAGTTTGAGGAAGAGACACAAAGACTGTCGGATATTCTGCAACAGTTAGCACTGGCTCTATTGCCGGTAGCAAAGCAACTAACTTGTCTGCGGTAGAATAGTTACAGCCTCCCCGCACAGCCGCTCCTGTACGACGCAGAGGTTTTCCTACACTTGGAATATTTGGTAGTTTAAAGCGTTGTGCTAGAGCATTACGCATCGGAGACATCTCTACCCCAGAAGGCGAAAATTGAGTAAAATAAGCAGTTATTTCCTGGCGGTTGAGTAATTGCTCCTGCGCTAAAATTGGAAAACTCGCTGTGGAAAATAGCTCTAGAGATAAAGCCAAAAGTGCGCTGCGATGTAGGCAAAACTTATTAATCACCATTTTTTTCCAGCCTCAAATAATTTGGGTTTCATGAAGCATATCTAGACTTATACGATATACAGTGCGTAAAAGTGACAAACTGCCATGATTTCTAATTTTTCTCAAAAAATCCGTTCTCTACTACCGAACTCAAGCCATCTACAAACAGCAGTATTGAATTTTGGTGCGAGAGTGGTTCTCACCACTGTGGTAATTACTGCTATGCTTACTGGACTTCGACAGATAGGAATCCTGGAAGCAATCGAATTAGAAGCTTTTGATCAAATGATAAGATTGCGTCCCGATGAAGGTCCAGATGAGCGTTTACTTGTTGTCGCGATCACTGAGAAAGATATCAAGAAAATTCAAGAAGAGACAATATCTGACCAAAACCTCAATCAACTATTAGGAAAACTGGAAAAATATCAACCGCTCTTGATAGGTTTGGATATCTTTAGAGATATTCCCATAGGAAGCGGTCGCGCTGACTTACTGAAGCGTTTACAGCAGAGCGATCGCCTCATTCCTGTGTGTCAAACCGGTGACGAGGCTAATCCCGGAGTGCCACCTCCACCAGGAGTTCCAGAAGACAGAGTAGCATTTGCCGATCAAGTCATCGACCTCAATGGAGCGATTCGTCGGAGTCTGTTATTTATCACTCCCAAAGAAAGCACTGCCAAAAATTCCTCTCCTGTCAATGCAAATATATGTGACGATTCTTCCACTCCACTTTTATCACTGAGTTTTCAGCTAGCAATCCGTTACTTAAAAATGCAAGGAATTCAGTCTGAATTTACACCAACAAATGAATTTAAAGTTGGTTCAAAAGTATTCAAACGCTTAGAAAAAAACAGTGGTGGCTACCAAAATGCTGATGTCGAGGGATATCAAATTTTGCTCAACTACCGCTCTCCTAAAAAACCAGCCAAACAAGTGACTCTGACCGACGTACTTGAAGGTCAAATTGACCCCAACTGGGTAAAAAATCGAATTGTTTTAGTTGGTTACACCGCTCCAAGTAAAAAAGATGATTTTCAGACGCCCTACAGTGCAGTTCTACAGGAAAACTTTAGAATGCCAGGGGTAGTTGTTCATGCTCAAATTGTCAGCCAAATCCTCAGTGCAGTTCTCAACAATCGACCCCTATTTTGGTTTTGGAGTGAGTGGGGTGAGGTACTTTGGATAACAGGATGGTCATTAGTTGGAGGAATTATGGCTTGGCGCATTCATCATCCAGTCAGTTTTGGATTAGTTGGAATAGTAACACTTGGAGGATTATTTGTAATCAGTTTTATCATCTTCACCCAATCTGGATGGATACCCATTGCTGCACCTGCTTTAGGCTTAATTGCAACAGCAGCAAGTGTAGTTTTAGCTGATAGATTTGAGAAGGGAGGATATGCAAAAAAAATCAAGAGAGGCGTTCAAAGATTTTTTAAGATTGAGATTGATGAGGAAGAAAAGTCTCGCCAGTTGTCTGAGTATGAGGGAATGATAGACAGAGTTCAGCAATGGCAACAACAAGCACAGGAGCTGGAAACTCAGGAAGCCTTTCCTCATTTAAAAAATGTCTCGCAACTATCAACAGAAGTTGATGAAGCTTCATCACCTCAACCATCATCTGATAGTCTAGAATTAGACTATTTTGAGCAATTGCAGCAAAGGGTAGAAGCACTTAAAAACCAAGAGGAGACCATCCATAAGATAACCTTAGAAATTTCGGATACAGAGATTAAAATCCTTGAAATATATTGCCAAAAAACTGGACGCAACCAAGGGGATGTATTGCAAGAATTGATTCGCTCACTTCAAGACAAATGATGGGATTGAACGGCATAATTTAAGTTATCATCAGTTTGTTTGTACTCTAATTTGTTTTTTTTGGTAAAATAGCAATTCTGCTGTTATACAAGAGCTGAACAAACTGACAGAGATAAGGGCGTTCAAACAAAATTAACGCAAGGGCAGTAACTAGAGAATGTCATCAAACTTAAAGGAGTTTTATGTCTAAAATTATCTCCATTCACTCGTTTAGAGGTGGAACTGGTAAATCGAATACAACTGCCAACCTCGCCGTTACCACAGCCAGTTATGGACTGCGGGTTGGGATCGTAGATACGGATATCCAATCCCCAGGAATTCACGTTCTTTTCGGGATGGATCAAGCCAAAATAAATCGAACTCTGAATGATTACCTATGGGGTCGCTGTAACGTTGAAGAAGCGGCTTATGATGTCACTCCCCCGCAGGTAAGCCAAAAGAATGGTAAGTTGTTTCTGATTCCTTCCAGCATGAATGTAGGTGAAATTAGTCGCATTTTGCGTGAAGGATACAACGTAGCTTTGCTCAATAACGGCTTTAAAAAGTTAATTAGCGCTTTAAACTTAGACTATTTGTTCATTGATACTCATCCTGGAATCAACGAAGAAACTTTAGTTGCAATTACTGTCTCCGATGTTTTGATTATCATTTTGCGTCCAGACCACCAAGACTTTCAAGGAACTGCTGTAACTGTAGAAGTTGCTCGTAAATTGAAGGTTGCTAAGCTGCTTTTAGTAGTGAACAGAGTGCCGCAAAAATTCGATCTAAATTCAGTGCGAAAAGAAGTAGAAACTACTTATAATGCCACAGTTGCGGGAGTTGTACCTAACTGTGATGAAATAATGGAATTGCAGAGTCGTGACTTGTTCTGCTTACGTTATCCAGACCACTTAATCACTAAAGAAATACGCGGGATTGTTAGCCATATCTATGATAAACCTCAAAGTGGAGGTGGACTGAGAAATTTATTTGGTCGTCGGGGTTAAGCATTTCAAAATCCCAAATAATCGGACAATTTTCACTTACTCCCCCTTTCTTCTTTACCACGGGCTCCCAACAACTGTAAAAGCCGCCCAGTAATAAGGATGGGATAAATTTTTGTTTTCAAAAGTTGCTAATTCTGGCGGTAGAGGTGTCTTTCCTTGCTCAGTGTACAACTGACCGCCTTCCAAACTCACCTGTCCTTTCAGCATAGCAATTTGAGCAAGACGTAGAGCCTCAGCTTTAATCGGTGCAGTTTTCAAATCTCGATAAAATTGTGTCATCAACGCTAAGGTTCCTTCATCGCTGACACTCCACAAACTTGCAATTGCGGACGTAACATTTGCCTGAACAGCTAAGCCGGCAAAACCTAATTCTGCTTTTTCATCCCCCATCGCTGTTTGACAACCACTCAACACTAATAAACCTACTGGTGGATTGTTCCAACGCAGTTTTCTGAGCTGATCCAATGTTAACTTTGTGTCCCAAAATTCAACATAAGAATTGCTTGGTGATCCCGGACGGAAACTAGCATGAGTGGCCAAGTGAATAATTTTATAAAACTGTGAAGCGCGTTGCGATTGGAGATTAGCCAGGGTGAATTCTTGGTTGAGGAAAGATTTACCTGGCCACAAATTCTTGATGATTGTAGATAATTCTACAGGTACAGCGGGCAAGGGATCTCTATCCTTAAATTCTGACATCCCCATTGCTAGAACTGGGGAATTTCTTAAATCCGTGTAAACTAAATCAGTTAATTTGAAAGCAGGGACACGAGCAGTGCTATATTTTTCCACAAGAAACTGTTTCCCATCATGCAAAGTTGCTAGGGGTAGAGTTCGCAAACCAGCACCCATACAAAAAAGCAAAGTTTCTATATTTTGAGCTTTCAATTCTGACTCCAGTGGCGCAATAATCCACTGATAGAGTTGTTGGGCTGCTGGTAGATAATTAGTGGTGTTCCTCAAGCTAGGCTTCGTGATCGCAATTCTCAGGGTCTGCACTTGCTTAAGTAAAGCATCACGAGATGCTTCGGGAACACGCTTGTGAATTGGTTGACCACTAGGCGTAACTAACACAAGTTCTAGTTGCTGTGGTCGTGGTATCACGTAAATCAAAGCTGGCTTTTTTCCTGTTTGCATCGCCACTTTCCCAAAAGCATTTGCGATGTCTTTAACTGTTACTGACTTGTCAGTGAAATTCGTTCCAAAGTAATTTTCATAATCCTTTTCCCAGATGTCTTCAATTAGCCCCACAGCCTCATTCACTTTGTCTTGGTCAAGGGGCGCGTATGTGAGGGGGAACAGCTTGTGATAGATAGAGATTCTGTTGAGTATTAAAATTGCTGTTCTTAGAGTCGGGAGTTGCTTGAGTGGCAAATGCTGGAATTTGAGAAGCTACAGCAGCGAATACTGATACCCAAGCCGCTACAGCCACTGTTTGCCCAAATCGTAAAGCTTTCCTTGGAGTTTTTGACATGATTTCTTCTTCAGTAAGAGCCAATCAGTTTATTTAAGGTACTTCTCAGCCTATTTATCAAAACTTTTTCTAACTTCACATTAATTACATTAATCAAGAGTTTTATACGACAATAAGTAATATCAGCAGCCAAATATATTTTAACTGCTAATTGGAAGAATTTTTGATGGAAAGAAAAGAAATTAGAACCAACATCCTCAAAGCTTACGGTGCCAATGCTTCAGAAACTGAGGAGTTGCTTGCTTATAACGAAAATGTCTTTAACACAGCCAGTTTGGCTTTACCCCTCATATTTCACCTTGCGTCTGAACCTCATATTGCTACCTGGGAAAAGTATTTAGCAGAAGCTAAAAGCAGCGGTGTTTTTGAGGCTTTAAAAAAACGACTTGTGCAGTTAAGATTTCCCGTCCAAGAGGGAATCAGCCAAACAGAGATGTATCGCGCTGCGACCCGCAAAGGAATGATCGTTGATAGCATTGCCCAAGCAACAAATTTACCATTGAAAGAACCTGAAAAATTGCAGTTACTAATACATCAAAGCCTAGCTGGAGCCATACCAATTCTAATTGCTGGAAACCGAGAAGATTTTGTTCTCTTAGTACAAGCGATCACCAGGCAAAATGAACCGAAATTTGTTCCTGCTTCTATGGGAGCTTGTATGATAGCTGGTTTCAACAACTGGGATAGAATTCGCCAATATCGGCAACAATGGCAAGCAAATCATCCCGATTGCAGTACCCAAACTCAATGGGAAGTTGAGTTTAAACGACTCATTCCACAAAAAGAATTGTATCAAGATAGATTTATGATTTTAAGTCAAGGGCCGTACAGCGATGTATCAGCTCAAGATTTAGAACTTTGTGACGAAGAATGGTTACAACTCTCCCTAAAAATTCGCCTCGAACATGAATGCACCCACTACTTCACGCGGCGTCTATTTAACTCGATGCGTAACAACTTAATTGATGAATTAATTGCCGACTACAGAGGAATTGTTAGCGCTATTGACCGCTATCGAGCTGATTGGTTTTTGCGCTTTATGGGTTTGGAATCGTTTCCTAATTACCGAGAGGGAGGTAGGTTGCAAAACTATAGAGGTAGCCTCTCAGAAGGAGGTTTCAAAATCTTGCAAGTTTTAATTTTTTCTGCTGCGAGAAATCTAGAATCTTTTGAAAGACAGCAGCCAAATAAAATTAATCCAATTGTCATGCTGATTGCTCTCTGTTCCTTGACTCTGGAAGAGTTGGCTTCTGAGGAGGCCCAAACTTATATTTGCCAAGCTTTCAACACAGTGTATGGGGAATGGGTAATGGGGAATGGGTGATGGGTAACAAAGGCAAGAATTTCACTCATTACCAATATCAAGGGACAAAGAGCACTTAAATAGGCATATTACCTTATTTAAAGTTTAGAAACCAAAACCACATAATTTTATTAATATTTGTTGCTGTGAAAGCCAGAGGTGGCGAAGTATTTAACGCCGTGCAGTTATTGGTATAAAATTTGGGTTACAACGTGGTCAAGCGCCAGGAAGAGT
Organism: Potamolinea sp.; assembly: GCA_042408245.1. GTDB lineage: Bacteria > Cyanobacteriota > Cyanobacteriia > Cyanobacteriales > Coleofasciculaceae > Potamolinea. The sequence goes on along the minus strand of JAYFMV010000056.1, from coordinate 38,429 downwards.
AAAATAGCGGACGTTCTTTTGTTTCAGATTAATTCCTTACTCTAATGCTATTGGAGAGAAGCTGCTTGTACCAAATTTTGTGAAAAAATTCTGTATTTGTCTCGTATAAATTAACTGAAAGTAAGGCAATATCAGCCCTCGCTTTAACAAAATATAGGAAAATTAGACGATGACAGAAGTACTACTCAGGGAACTAAGTAATAGCGACATTGATTGGATGATTGCTACAGGAAAGCAGGAGGAAGTTACAGCCGGCACTGTACTAATTGAACAAGGGAGAGCAGTTGACAGGTTATGCGTCCTCCTGGATGGAAGTTTGACAGTAGCTGTCTCCCAATCTCAAGGAGAAAGCGACCTCTTGGCTAGTGCTTTTGCAGCTTTGGAAGGAGGCGAAATTTCAGGAAGGGAAATCGCCAGACTGTCTAGTGGAGAGATTGCGGGAGAAGATTCATTATTGGAAACTCGTCCACCGGCTGCTACAATTCGTGCTGCTGAAAAATCTCTTGTATTGTCAATTGAGCGACAACAACTGACAAAAAAGTTGCAAGAAGATGTAGCTTTTGCTGCCCATTTTTATCGCGTCGTTGCGATTATGCTTGCCGACAGATTACGGAGAATAGTCAGTCAACTAGATCGCGGAAAAATCAGCCAAAGCGAATCACTTAAGGAAGTGTTATTTGTATTTAGTGAATTTAGTGATAGTGACCTTGATTGGATTATCGCTATGGGGCGTCAGCAAGAAATTTCGGTAGGTACGGTACTCATCCAAGAGGGAAGACCTATAGATGCACTGTACATCATCCTGAATGGAACATTGAAGGTTTTTGTAACTGAAGGAAACAACAATCCTTTGACTCTTGCTTTTGCTAATTTGGGGGTAAGCGAAAGCACAGAAAGAGAGATTGCTAGATTATCAAAAGGAGAGATAGTAGGAGAAACAGCCTTCATTGAGATGGGGACAGCTCCTAATACGGTGAAAGCTTTTGAAAATTCCCTGGTTTTATCGATTCCACGACAACAATTGACGGTAAAACTAGAGCAAGATGTCAGATTTGCGGCTCGATTTTATCGAGCCATTTCTGCTCTCTTATCTGAGCGAATGCGCTCACTCATTAATCGCATTGGTTATGGTAGACGTACATACAATCCAGGTCAATTGCTTGACGAAAATATTGAATATGAGGATGAATTAGACCTCAGTGTGATGGATCAGATGTCACTAGCAGGAACGAAATTTAAATGGATGCTCAGTCGTCTCAGGAATAGTTAAGTTAATGGTAATTGGTAATGGGTAATTGGTAATGGGTAATTGGTAATTGGTAATTGGTCATTGGTCATTGGTCATTGGTAATTGGTCATTGGTCATTCTTACAATTAACAACTAACAACCGTTTTTATGCCCGGTTTTCATGCCACTAGGGCTGTACAACCAACAACTAACAATTAACAACCCAATAAAAAAGGTGATTAATCATGGCAGAACAGAAAAGTTTATTTAGACAAGAATCACTAGAACGTTTATCTTCCCCCGAACGTTTAGATCAGCTCATGAAAGTAGTCAGTTCTAAAGACTGGCTACCTCTAGCAGCACTCGGTTCCTTGGTAGGTTTAGCCTTCCTTTGGAGTATTCTTGGACGAATTCCTATCACTGTTAGCGGTCAGGGAGTACTCATTTATCCTCGCCAGGTTGTACCTATCCAGTCAAATAGTTCAGGACGGATTCAAGAGTTGAATGTGAAAGTTGGAGATAACCTCAAAAAAGGAGATATTATCGCCACAGTTGATTTAATTGAAACTCAAAAACAGTTGCAGCAACAGAAAGATAAAATGCAAGAATTGCAGGCTCAAAATCAAGGGGTTAATTCGCTTCAAAATCAACGAGTAGACTTGGAACTTAGCACAATTGAACAGCAGCGCCAGAGTCTTCAAGAACGCCTGCGCAACACAGAAATATTGACGCCAATTCTCCAAGCAAGAGTTACCACATCTATTCAGCAACTGCGCAAAACTATCTTAGAACGTATTGACAATACCAAGGCGTTAACTCCTATCCTGCGGGATACAAATAGAGCAGCGATCGCCGCAGAACGCGAATCCTTGAACAGTCAACTAATTAATGCAGAAGAAACCAAAAAAGTTTTGTTAAAAAGATTGGAGGTTCGTAAAAGTTTATTCAATAGACCAGAAACTGATAGCCAGGGAAACCCGATTTTAGATAACAATGGCAATCAGGTAAGAATAGCAGTAATTTCTGAAGATTTGGTTCTACAAGCACAACAGGATTACCTAGACAACGAAGCCAAAATGGCTAACTTAAGAACTCGACGAACCGAACTAGACTCTAAACAAACTGAAGCAGAAAAAAGTTACCGAGATAACCTCAACAACGTTTCTGCACTTCAAGCCCAACTCCGAGAACTTGATGGCAAAGAAACTGAAGCAGAAAGATACTACCGAGATAACCTAAATTCCATCTCCGAAATTAAAGCGCAACTGCGAAACCTGGACAGCAAAATCCCAACGCTGAAACAACAAAATCTTGAATCTTCAACAACTAGGCAAAATCAAATTCAGGAAGTCAAGCGAACAATCGCTCAGTTGGAAGTGCAATTGCAGGGAAACAGCAAAATTACCAGTCCTTACAACGGACGTGTTTTAGAGCTCACAGCCAACCCAGGACAAGTTTTTAGTCCCGGTTTACGCCTTGCATCTATTGAAGCAGAAGAGAACTCAGAAAACTTAGTTGCAGTTACTTATTTTCCTGTTCAAGATGGCAAGAAAATCGAGCAAAAAATGAAAGATTTGAAAGGAAAAAATCAACAAGTTGAGCTTCAAATAACTCCCACAACTGTCAAGCGTGAACGTTATGGTGGTATCAAAGCGACCGTAAATACAGTCTCTACATTTCCCATCAGCAAAGAGGGAGCAACTGTAAGTTTGGGCAATTTAGAACTCGTAGAAAGTTTAGTTTCAAAAGGCTCACATCTAGAAGTAATTGCTCAGCTAAAACCAGATTCTTCAACCTTCAGTGGTTATTCGTGGTCTTCTTCTAAAGGGCCTCAAATGAAAATGTCTTCGGGAACTCCTACCACGGTTAAAGCAACGGTTGCAGAGGTTCCACCTATTACCTTTGTCTTACCTTTCTTGAGAGGTTTTTTTGGACTGAGTTAGTTAAAGTCATGGGAATTGCTACTAAGTTTTTCAAAAAGAAAGCACCTAACAGAGTCAGAACTCCAACCTTGCTACAGATGGAAGCAGTAGAGTGTGGAGCGGCTGCTTTAGGGATTATGTTGGGTTACTACGGAAAAATTATACCTCTCGCCGAACTGCGTCGGGAGTGTGGCGTCTCTCGCGATGGTAGTAAAGCATCCAATGTTTTGAAAGCTGCGAGAAATTATGGACTGAAAGCCAAAGGGTTTAAAAAACAATTGAGTTCTGTTCAGGAACTAACCCCTCCCTATATTGTTTTTTGGAACTTCAACCACTTCCTAGTAGTTGAGGGATTTGTTAAGGGTCGAGTTTATCTCAATGACCCTGGAACTGGGCCGAGAAATGTATCTTTTCAGGAGTTTGATGAAGGCTACACCGGCGTAGTATTGGTGATGGAACCGGACGAACAATTTAAAAAAGGCGGTCGTAAACAGAGTATTTTTAATTCCCTACGCGAGCGCTTGGCTAGTTCGGTTACCCCACTAATGTACTGCGTGCTAGCGGGATTTCTCCTAGTGTTACCACAGTTAGCGGTTCCTGTATTCGGCAAAATATTTGTCGATGAAATTTTAATTGAAGGAAGGTCAGATTGGCTGCGTCCCCTATTACTAGGAATGCTACTTACAGCAATATTGCGAGGGCTAATCCATTGGCTACAACTGCGAGCTTTACGACTGCTGAAAATCAAATTGGGAGTGGAAATGTCCAGCAAATTTCTCTGGCATATTCTCCATCTTCCTGTGAGTTTTTATGCGCAACGTTTTGCGGGAGAAATTAGCGATCGCATTAGTCTCAATGACAAAGTTGCCGATGTCATTTCCGGACGACTCACCGCTACAATTATTGATGTCGTAATGGCGCTAATTTATGCCATAGTCATGTTTTTCTACAACATCCCACTTACCCTGATTGGCTTATTTTTTGCAGCCATCAATATCCTGACATTACAGTTAGTATCCCGTCAGCGTGTTGATGCTAATATGCAACTATCGCAAGCCTACGGAAAAGTTGCAGGTGTGTCCATTTCTGGACTTCAGAGCATGGAAACTTTGAAAGCTTCTGGTTTAGAATCAGACTTCTTTTCCAAGTGGGCTGGTTATTACGCTCAAGCTGTGAACATTCAGAAAGATTTGAGCGTTACTAACCAAACCCTCGGAGTATTACCGCCATTTCTCACAGCCATAGCAAACACCATGCTTTTGCTAGTTGGTGGTTTACAAGTTATCCAGGGAAATCTCAGTATCGGGGATTTAGTCGCCTTCCAAAGCTTATTGCTAAGTTTCCTGGAACCTGTCACCAAGCTTGTGAATTTTGGTAGTACTCTCCAAGAACTTGAAGGTTACTTAAATCGTTTAGATGATGTCTTACAGAATTCAACTCAGGAGAGTGGGGAAAGTGTAGATAAAAATTCTATTCACAAAATTACCGAGTCACTTCGTCTGGAAGGATATGTTGAATTACGCAACGTTACCTTTGGCTACAGTCGTGTTGCTGATCCATTAATTAAAGACTTTAATTTCTCACTGCAACCAGGACAAAGAGTAGCCTTAGTTGGAGGTAGCGGATCGGGCAAATCTACCCTAGCAAAATTAGTCTGTGGACTCTACGAACCTTGGGAGGGAGAAATATGTTTTGACGGTAAATCCAGAACACAGATTCCGCGCCATATCTTAACTAATTCAGTGGCAATGGTAGAGCAAGATATATTTTTATTTGCTGGTACAATTAGGGAAAACTTGACCTTATGGGATAGCACAGTTCCCACCAGACAAATCATCCAAGCTTGCGAAGATGCAGCTATTTACGATGTTATTCTTTCAATTCCCGGAAGCTTGGAAGCGCAATTGTTAGAAGGTGCGACTAACTTAAGTGGAGGACAAAGACAACGTTTAGAAATTGCTAGATCCTTGGTGAATAATCCTTCAATTCTGGTGATGGATGAAGCTACCAGCGCTTTAGATACCGAGTCTGAACATATTATTGATCAAAATTTGCGTCGTCGGGGATGCACTTGTATTATCGTGGCGCACCGCTTAAGTACAATTCGAGATTGTGATGAAATCATCGTCTTTGAACAAGGAAAAGTTGTACAGCGAGGAACTCACGAAACTCTATCGCAGCAGTCAGGAGTTTACTCTCGCTTACTCAAAAGTGAAGGACAAGAGGAAGAACAAAAGTAGCAATTTATAAAAGCCTTAGTTTTGTACACTTTAGGGAATGCAAGTAATGTCTAAAATAGATTTCGATTTTGAAAGATTGATTCAGCCATTAGACACAGACACCTTCGTAAAAGAATACTGGGAGCAGAAGCCCCTTATTCTTCCTAGAGGAGAAGCTGATTACTATTTAAACCTTTTTTCAATCAAAGAAATTGACTCGATAATCGGCTTTAGCGGACTGAAATATTCAGACTTCAGACTGGTTAAGATAGAAGAAAAATCTTTGTCTCAAAATAAGGTAGCAAGACAAGCCAGCTATATCGATAGTAATGCAGCTCCTAGCATTAATGAACTTTACAATGCTTACTATCAAGGTAATAGTTTGTGTTTACAAGAAATTCACCAACGCAGTCTACCTATTGCCACCTTATGCAAAAATCTGGAGATTTTTTTTAATCATCCCGTGCATATCAATATGTACCTTACACCTAAAAATTCCCAAGGATTTCCGCCGCATTTTGATACCCACGATGTCTTTATTCTCCAAATAGAAGGTTCTAAACTTTGGCGCATCTATGATAGCTTTTTAGAATTACCTCTTGTTGAGAACAGACAACCAGTACCGAAGGAAACACTAAAGGACCCCTCCCATGAGTTTGTTCTGAATGCTGGCGACTTTTTATACATTCCTCGTGGCTATATTCATGAAGCACAAACTTTAGAAAACTCCTCGCTCCATCTCACAGTTGGAGTCTCCGTTTTTAGGTGGTCTGAATTGATAGTTCAGGCTCTCGCATCTGCGACAGAAGAAAACATTCTCTTTCGCAAAGCGCTACCTGTTGGCTTCATAAATCAAGGTGAAATGATGGAGTTTATGAAAAACCAATTAGCTGAATTACTTGAACTTTTCGCAAATAAAGCCAGCAGTGAAGATGCAGTAGAACGCATCACAAAACGTTTTATCGATACGATGTCTCCCCTACCAGATGGTCATTTTATCCATTTGGATGAGATCAACAAAATTGATCTAAATACCAGAGTAGCTAAGAGAAAAGGCATGATTTGTAATATCTCAAAAAAAGAGGATACAGTGATTATTCAATTTCCTGGTAATGCAGTAACTGGGCCTGGATATATCGCGCCAGCACTTAGTTTTATTGCTGAAAAAGAAGAATTTACTGTCAAATCTCTCCCCAGTATTAGCGACAATAGCAAGTTGGTTTTGGTTCGTCGTTTGATCAGAGAGGGATTACTAACTATTGCAAGAACAGCTAAGTAGGTGGACAAAAGTAAATTAGCAAGAGCGAAAAATCTATCAATTATTAGCGAAAAATCCATCAACTCCTTCACTCCCTAGAGCTTTTATACTGAATCGTGAGAGGGGCAAACACTCAGTAAGTCCTTTCTCAAAAAGTTCAGCTTGTAACCAAGATCCAAGGCGTATCACAAACTAATCCCTACAGTTTGGGAAGATGAGGTTATATGAAGCCCGAAATTAAACAAGCCATCTCTGAAGCCCTAGCACAAAAGTCAGAATTTGAGCGAGGCTTAATCATTAAAGCATGGGAAGATGAAGCGTTTCGGCAAGAATTGCTCAGCAATCCAAAAGCAGTTTATGGCAAAGAAATGGGGCGCGAAATCCCAGACAATTGGCAAATTGAGATTGTTGATGAACCCCCTGGAGTCATCAAAATAGTATTACCTCAAAAGCCCGTTACCGTGGAAGCTGAGGAAGAATTATCAGACGAAGAGCTAGAGGCCGTAGCAGGTGGTAAACCTGGTGTTGGGGTCGGAATCGGTATTGGTGTGAGGTTTTAAAAGTTTGGGCTGAAATAAGGCGGTATTTCGCTCACAAAAAGGCATTTACATAAGTGTGGGAAACCAGGATCAATGGAAATTCACATGATTGGTCATGCTTCTCTCTTTATAGAGACAAAAGATTGTCGAATTTTGATCGATCCGGTACTTTGGGACCCCCATCAAGAAGGGCTATTTGATGTCTGTCCTAAGCGAGAAGTAATTCATGAATTATTGCCAGAGTTTGACTTACTAATTATCTCTCACCAGCATCTAGATCACTTTGATCTTCGTTCTCTTGCCTATCTGCCAAAAACAGTTGATGTATTCATTCCCAGAGATAAATTAATAGAAAACTATCTCCGTAAGCTGGGATATTCACGAATCCATTATCTGAAAGATTTTGCAGAAGTAAAAATTGGTTCTACCAGTTTACTAGCAACCCGATCAGAATATCGCGTCCCTGAACATGGCATCGTGTTAGCAGATCAATCAGGTGTATGTTGGAATCATGTAGATACAGTTGTCAGCCCAAACACAATTAATTTCGTATTATCTCGCTATTCCAACATCGATTTTTTATTAGCAAGATGGCAGCCAAATTTAGAGGTGAACTATCAAACAAATCAAAGTATATCTTTTCCTTATTCAGGATATGGGAAGCTGCTGGGTAATATCAGTTTAATTCAACCAAAAGCACTCGCACCAGGAGCGAATGGTTTCAAATATATCAATGAATCTTCTTGGTTAAATCAAGTTGTTTTTCCGGTAACCCGCGAAAAGTTTTGTCGAGATGCAAAGCTGGCTTGTCCAGGATTGGAGGAAAATATATTTTCCTTAGACCCCGGAGATGTTTTGATATTTGAGCAGGGTGAATTCCACCACTTAGCTGGCAAGTGTGAATATGTACAAACCCTCGTCGATGATCGGGAAAGCCTGGATTTTTCACCTGTCAATGTAGGCTGCAATTTGAAAGATTCCAATCCAGATAACTACGATTTAGAAGTTATGAAGGAGGTGATTAAGGAAGAAATCTCTATTAATTTGCCAAGCTTCATGAATGAAAATAGAGAGAAATTGTTTCGAGAACATTGCAGATGGCAGGTAATTTATCAATTAGAAGTCGTTTTTCCCAACAGCAGTCAAAAATGGTATTTTGACTTTTCGGAACTGACTATTAAAGCTGTGGAAGGGCGAAATCCTTTAGCCAATTTTTTCACTTACATTACAGCTTCAAGCTTTTATAGTCTGCTTCAACAAACTAAAGGATGGGACTATGTATACCTGGGAGGTTATACTCGTAGTTTTCAGAAAATATATTCGGTAAATCCTTTAGGAGTTGTTCGTCCCGAAGCTATTAAAATAGAAGAGCCAATTCAGTTAAAAATTCCTGGTAATCAGAGTTTAGAAAAAATTCTGGATCGAGAAATAGAAATCTGGGGTCAGTCTCCTGTGGATAGTTCAAAATCGAAGCTGAATAATTTCTCTAACCCTAAACTCAAAATAGAGGATAATCTTCCTAACTGGTCATCGCTATTTTAAGAAATTTACTTAGATTGATCAAATATTTTTCATTAAAGTAAGTAGTGTTTTTTTGTATTAAAAAAGCTGTTCTATGTTGACTACATAAATAGCCTAATTTGTTGAAATATTCCTGAATAGGAGGATATATGAATCCAGAAATTAAACAAGCCATCTCTGAAGCTTTAGCAAAAAGGTCAGAATTTGAACGCCAATTGATCATCAAAGCTTGGGAAGATGAAGCATTTCGGCAAGAATTGCTAGCCAATCCCAAGGCTGTTTATGCTAAAGAAGCTGGACGGGAATTACCAGCCAATTTGCAAATTGAGGTAGTTGATGAACCTGCAGGTGTCATCAAAATAGTTCTACCTCCAAACCCAGTTCCTCCACAGGTTGAGGAAGAATTATCTGATGAAGAACTGGAAGCTGTAGCAGGTGGTAAGCCTAGCGTTACAGTCAGAGGCCAGATCGAAGCTGTTCAATAAGTTTCAATAGGAGGATATATGAATCCAGAAGTTAAACAAGCCATCTCTGAAGCTTTAGCCAAAAGGTCAGAATTTGAACGCAAATTGATCATCAAAGCCTGGGAAGATGAAGCATTTCGCCAAGAATTGCTAGCCAATCCCAAAGCTGTTTATGCTAAAGAAGCTGGACAGAAATTGCCAGACAATTTGAAAGTTGAGGTAGTTGATGAACCTGCAGGAGTCATCAAAATAGTGCTACCTCCAAACCCAGTTCCTCCACAGGTTGAGGAAGAATTGTCTGATGAAGAACTGGAAGCTGTCGCAGGTGGTAAGCCTAGCGTTAGAATCAGAGGCCAGATCGAAGCTGCTACCTAAGTAGACAAGATTGCAAAAATCCTTGAAGGACGTAGATAAGGACATAAAACCTTGGGTTTAACCGCTCATTTTTCGCCCAAATTCGGGAGCCCCTACAAACACATTTCGACTTTTGCAATCTTGTCCAGTGTAAAAAAGTCTAGCTTTCTATTTAGTCCACAAAGCGAGGACTTAAACTATTAGCCAGGGACTTAATTCCCTGGCTTTTAATCCCACAGTTGTAAGTGGTGAAACTTCCTTTCCCTGCTTGCTATTCACCTATTTTCTTAGTACTCCATTCTCGCCTTGACCTGAAAAGTTAAGAAGGAGTTTCAACAAAATGAACATTGCTAATCCTAGTTTAGTAGAGAGAAACAAGCTACTCACGGATATCAGTAACTTGAAACGCTTCCTTCAGGGTTGGGAAACCGAGAATTTGCATCTGATTGAAGAATTATCCGATGCAGAAATAGAGCAAGAATTAATAAGAGGAAGTCATCTTAAACGCCTTTACGAAAGATGGGAAGCAGAGCCAGATTTTCAGCAACAGTTTTTGCAAGAACCCTATCAAGCTGTTGCTAAGTATAACCTGAACATTAGCTCTGATAAAATTAGCTCTTTAATCGCTCAGTTACTTGAACATGGAAAGATTGGAGAACTAGATTTTCTATCTGTAGAACCTTGTCAAAAGTTTTACAGAAAAAGAAAGCGTCATACATTCGATAACATTGCCTTCTCTAACAAAGAACCTCGTTTTAAAGCATGGCGATCGCGGCAAATTGCTCGTTTTTCCAGTCAGATAACTAAGTCAGCTCATGATGAAATCGCCCATATGACGGCTGCTTTTGAACTCAGCAAAGGCTGTTCTGTGGGATGCTGGTTTTGCTCTGTTTCTGCACCTCGTTTGGCTGATATTTTCACCTACAGCCAGGAAAATGCCAAGCGCTGGTGTGAAGTACTAGAATTACTGAAAGAGTTACACGGAGACGCTGCTAAGGCAAGTTTTTGTTACTGGGCATCAGATCCATTGGATAATCCAGATTATGAAAAATTCTGTAGTGATTTTAACCAAATCTTGGGAGCTTTTCCCCAAACTACAACTGCTCTAGCTTTGAAAGATCCAGCTCGCACAAGAGCGCTGCTTAAACTTTCCCAAGAGTCTGGTTGCTTGATCAATCGCTTCTCGATTATTTCTTTGAAGATGCTAGATCAAGTTTACCAAGAATTTAGTCCAGAAGAGTTAACTTTTGTCAAATTAGCTCTCCAAAATCCAGAGGCTAACCACATTAAAGCTAATTCCGGTCGTGCTCGTGAATACAACCAGAAAAAGGCTTTAAAAAATCAGGAACCGTTGGATGATTCACTTCCAGGAACTAATTCCTGTGTCAGCGGTTTTCTGTTCAACATGGTAGAAAGTAGCGTTAAACTTATTACTCCTTGTAATGCTGATGATCGCTGGCCTTTAGGTTATCGAATTTATGAAGAAGGTACTTTTACCAGCATTGATGACTTGAGAATTCTCCTAGAGGGAATGATCGACAGACATATGCCGCTCACTGTGAGGCTTAATGATAAAATCGGCTTCCGTCGTGACCTCAACTATGAGAGCTTATCTGATGGTTTTCAAGTCTCAACTAGATTCAAAACCTACAAGTTTCGCAATGCTCCCTACCTCAAACAATTAGGAGAAGTCATACATAAAGGAAACAGTACTGCTGAAGAAATTTCTTCATTGTTCAATCTCTACGGTATTCCTTCAACTCATATATTCCAATCGCTGAATCTGATGTTCAACAATGGACTTTTAGACGACGAAAACTAGAGAGAATTAGAATAAGGTTGGGGAAGAGAGAACCGATAAATCACTAATTCTGGGCTGACATAAATGAAAAATATTCAGCTTTTCATTCTTGAAGAGCATCACGAAGCTTTTTGGGTTTGGAATTATGCAATTATCAATAAATTAATTCCCAAGCATAATAATACTTTACTCCATGTAGATCAACACTCAGACATGGCTGTACCAAAATTCAATTGTTCACTTAAATCCTTGACAGATGATTTGCTAGATATTTATAAATTTACCTATAATGAACTGACTATTGATAACTTTATTGTTGCAGCCATTTATCAAGGTATATTTAGTCATATATACTGGCTCTATCAAACTAACGATGAGCGAAGAGAAAACCAAAAATCTATTCTTGTTTATTCCCACAATGAAGAAGGAAAAATTTTGAAAACAAAAAGAAATTGTGATCTGGGAAGCTTAGCTTTTTTTAATCCAGACTTTAAAAATGCTCAGTTTCAAGCTCGCCAAACGCTGGATGAATTTCCCGAAAGTCAAGCAGTTGTATTAGATATTGATTTAGATTATTTTTCCTGTAATCCTCTGGGATATCAACATAAAGGAGAAGTACAAGTCGCAAAAGAGCAATATGATTCATTTAAAAACGACAAGTATCATTTTTTGCGTTTGGCTTTCGGAAGTGGGATAAAAACCAAAGTTGAAGAGGGAAAATATTATCTAAGTTTTAACTCATCACAGCCTGAAGCAATTACCGAAAAACAGAAAAAACTCAAAGTATCAGAAGAGGAAATTGTTCAGAGAATCGATACCTTGGGAGATTGGTTGATCAACAAACAAGTAGAGCCTCAAGTGATAGATATTTGTCGGTCCAGACTGAGTGGGTTCACTCCGGACGAACAATGTGAATTTATTGAAAAGAAATTAATCGAAAAATTAAACAGTATATACAATTTGGAAAGAAACCCGATCACAGAAGTTTTAGCCCAAGAAAATCTGGAAATAGTAACTCAAGAAATTTGAAGGAAGAAAGCAATGGTTGATGTATGCTTAGTCTTAATGCCCTACGCTGGAATTGAACGACCATCAATCGCTCTTGGGTTACTCAAGGCTAGCTTGATACAGAAGGATATTGCAGCGATCGCTCTCTATCCAAACATCTGGTTTGCCGAAGAAATTGGACTCTACAAATATGCAGCAATTGCTGAAAGTCCTTCCCAAGATTTGATGGGTGAATGGACATTTTCGGGAGTAGCATTTCCAGAATTTCAAGCCGACAACTCAGATTATTTAGACAAAATAGTGTCTGATCAAAATCCCATCAAGCCCCAAAAGCTGCAGTGGGTTCGCGATCGCGCTTCGGCGTTCATCGAGCGAGTAGCACAGTCAATTCTGGAAATGCAGCCTCGCATTGTTAGCTGTAGTTCAATGTTTCAACAGCACTGTGCATCTTTAGCTTTGCTGCGCAGAATCAAACAGCTTAACCCAGAGATTATTACACTTATGGGTGGTGCAAACTGCGAGGGGCCAATGGGACTAGCTACCCACAGGGAGTTTCCTTGGGTGGATTTTGTCGCGTCGGGAGAAGGTGATGACTTGTTTGCTAAGCTGTGCCGCAAGCTTTTAGACAAAGGTCGCGATATCGAGCCCTAGAGAGTTACCCTACGGTGTTATTGGCCCTGCACATCGACCCATCAGTATACTCGCCAAAGAAGCGCCTAGAGCGTCTGTGGAGGATTTGGATGGGAGTGCCAATCCCCGACTATGACGATTATTTTCAAGCCCTCCGTCTCTCTAAAATTGCCCCATATGTCGAACCTGGGCTACCGGTTGAAACTTCGCGAGGCTGTTGGTGGGGGCAAAAAAGCCATTGTACCTTCTGCGGACTGAATGGGGGAGGGATGACCTATCGCTCGAAATCGCCAACTCGCGTCGTGGATGAATTCCTGCAACTGTCGCAACGGTATGGTATGCGCAATTTCCAAGTTGTCGATAATATCTTGGACATTGCTCACATTAATACGGTGCTTCCTATCTTTGCAGCTTTGAAAGAACCGTATTTAATCTTTTATGAAACTAAGGCAAATTTGAAGCGCCAACAAGTGCAACAACTGGTGAAAGCTGGTGTTCGATCTATTCAACCAGGTATTGAAAGTATGCATGATTCGGCCTTGAAGTTGCTTAACAAAGGTAACTCTGCTGTAATCAATGTCCAGTTGCTGAAGTGGAGTCGGGAATTTGCAATTTATGTCTATTGGAATTTCCTGGCTGGTGTTCCCGGAGAGTCCGCTAAGTGGTACGGGGAGGTATTGCAATGGCTACCTTGGATTGTACATTTGCAACCCCCATCCGGTATATCTCCACTCCGATATGATCGCTTTAGTCTTTATCACGAAAAACCAGAGGATTATGGACTAAAATTATTGCCAAATAGAGCCTATTCTTATGTTTATCCGCTCTCACTAGAGGCGATGGCTGATTTGGCGTACTATTTTGAGGATTACAGTCAGTTATCTGGGGATAAATTATCAAAGGGAAATGGTGGTAAATCTGATCATAAGGAAATTCGATTGAGTCCAGAGTATAAAGAACTAAAAGAATGGATAAATCAGTGGATAACGCTGTTCAATTCTGATGATCCGCCTGTTTTGCAAATAATTGAAGATGATGATCAGCGCCTCAAAATCGTTGATACCAGACCTTGTGCTACTGAAGATGAGATTATTTTAGAAGGGCTAGCATATCAGGTATATATGGTCTGCGATCGCGCTCTGACACAGTGGGAATTAATTGAGGCAATGCGTAAAGATTACGGACTTGATGTTTCTTGGAATGAGATTCAGCCGGTAGCAGATGAACTCACATCACGCAAAATTTTGTTGGAAATAAATGGCAGGTTGTTGAGTTTAGCTGTCAGGGGGCCAATTGTGCCTCTTCCCAACAACCAAGAACTACCAGGAGGATATTTAGACATCGTAGGTTTCATCCACGATGCACGGAAGGAATCGGAGTCACAACGTCCTGCTTGGGCTACCCTTTGGATGTGAGCTTAAATAGGTGGGTATTTCCATGATTTTTTCTGCAAGAAGACTGCAAAAGTCTGGGAAGCAAAGCCCACCCTACAAGTTACTAAGGCGGTAGAAGCAATTCATGAATTGCTTCTTGAAAATTCATACTTCGATTCAGCAACGCCAAAAATTTAATACAAAATTGTGTGCAAGTGAAGTAACAAGTAGAGATATTTCTGCGGCACGTCTCTACTACGGTAGATTTAAAAATATTTACCTTAAAAGCTTAGATTGTTACATTAATTTACGTATTTTTTCTGAGAGCAGTTGATAGATAGTTTATGTTAGTGAAGTGACGTATAACAAGGTATCTACCTATATAGTCGCGGCTAGAGTAAGCTCCATATCAAAATTTCGCCATAAATATCATGGGAAACAAGAAACTGCTTACAGAAGTAATCTATCAGCCTGAACTACTTGACGCACAGTTACAGACAACTTTACCAGCTTTGCCAAAAATAGCCAATCCCAGGTTATTAATTCACGACACGCAATCGCCAACTTCTCTCAAAATTGAGGCTGATGATAAATTGTGTAATTTGAATCTGCAAACCCAAAAAGTTTACTTTTCCCATCACTGGAAAATTCTGCTGAATTACCAAGAATCTGAAATCAGCGACAGTCCCAGCGAGTGGTTACAACGCATACATCCTGACCAAGTTAAAAATGTTTTTCGTTTCATTGAAGCTAACTATCGAAGTCAGATTAGTCTCAGAGAAGTGGCTCAAGCAGTTGGTTACTCCTGCGCTTATTTAACTAATTTAGTGCAGCAAGAAACTGGAAAAAGTGTCAATCAGTGGATTAAAGAGTACCGGATGAAAGAAGCACGTTTATTACTCCTAGAAACTAACCAGTTAGTAAAACAGGTTGCTATAGCAGTTGGTTATCAAGGGACAGAACATTTCATTCGTCAATTTCGCCAAGTTCACGGACTGACTCCTAAAAATTGGAGAAATCAGCATCGAAGTTAGTTAATAAAATTAAATCAGCAATCGGCAAAAGTTGTGAGAGACTAGGCTCATGCAATGGACACAAAACCTGAAAAATTTGGAGCAACTTTATCATTTAAAGAGTAACCAAACTTTGCAACTCAATGAGCAAGAGACTATTTGGGTAGTAGAGTCGGGAGCGATCGCGCTTTTTGCCGTTACCCTCAAAGAAGGTAAAATCGTTGGTCAACGTCGTTACCTATTCACCGTAAAACCTGGAGAAGTTGTTTTTGGTGTTCATACAAATTGCCAAGATAAGCAACGTAGCTTAAACGCTGTAGCAGTGGAAGAAACAGTACTGCAAAAAGTGCCTCAAGTTGAGTTTCAGGAATTGTTCAGTCACTACAAAACAGACACAGGAAAACTTCTAGAAAGTTGGATTCACAAACTAGGTAACTGGCTATCTCATGGTACAACTCCAGTAATTTCACAAGAAACCGAAGGAGTCCAACACTTAACCTTGAGTAAAGGACAAAAACTCAAACCTAAACGAGATACGGTGATTTGGGTGCAAGTTGTACAAGGGGAAGCCAAATTGATGGGAAATCTCCAACTTTCTCTGTCACAGGAATCTAAAATGTTACCTCTCGGTGAGGGAATGTGGCTAGAAGCAACTGATACTGTTGAACTAGAGTGTTACAACACAGAATATATCCGAGATTTAGATAGATTGTTGGCGAGTTTGAATTATTTTTATAGTTATTTCTTCCGCTACATTTCCCTGATTGAACAACAGGAAATGCAAGAAGAATTAATCAGGTTTCGCGAACGGGAACGCCTCAATCAACAGATGTTAAAAGATGCAAGTCAGGAATTAGCATCTGTTCTCAAGTCCCAGGAAATTAGTATCAGTACGGGAGGAAGTGCATTACTTGTAGCAGTAGGTGCCGTTGGCCATGCTTTGGGTATTAAAATCAATCCTCCACCTCAATCGGAAAATTTGCAAAGAGTAAATGAACTAGAGGCGATCGCCCGTGCTTCCAGAATTCGGATGCGACAAGTCATACTTGTAGATAACTGGTGGACACAAGATTCAGGGCCGCTACTAGCATATACCCTTGGCGACAAAAACCCCGTAGCTTTGCTTCTTCGAGGAAAAAGCTACGAAATATTTAATCCCCAAGATCGCACACGTACTTTAGTAGAGGCCAATCGGGCCGCGACACTAGACCCGATCGCCTATATGTTTTATCGTCCCCTTCCCGATAAACTACATAAAAGCCTCGATCTCCTGAAATTTGGAAGCAAAGGTACCAGCAAAGATTTACTGGTAATTTTGTTAGCTGGAGTCGCTTCTACCGTCTTAGGAATGATTACACCCTGGGCCACTGGCCTGTTAATTGACAATGCGATTCCTGACGCTAACCACAGCTTATTATGGCAAATTAGTTTAGCACCTTTAGCAGCAGCTTTTGGTTCAGCAGCGTTTCAGCTAGCAAGGGGAATTGCAATTATGAGAGTGGAAACTATTGCAGATTCTTCCACTCAAGCAGCAGTCTGGGATAGACTCTTAAAACTCAGCGTACCTTTCTTTCGGCAATATTCCACCGGCGATTTAGAATCCCGCGTTTCCGCAATCAGTGAAATCAGGAGCAAACTTAGCGGGACAACTCTGCAAACCATTTTTACCAGTTTCTTTTCCCTACTAAATTTAGGTTTATTGTTTTACTACAGTAGCCAATTAGCTCTCTTGGCTGCTGCTTTAGCGTTAGTAGTAATTGTCTTTACAACTGTCTTGGGAATTTTCAGTTTGCGTCAATCGCGTCCTCTACAAGAACTAAAAGCAGACATCTTTGGCATCATGGTACAGCTAATTGGTGGAGTTGCCAAACTTAAGGTAGCGGGAGCCCAGGAACGCGCTTTTGCTTATTGGAGCAAAAAATATAGTCAGCAGCAAAAATTGGTACTCATTAATCAGCAACTTGAAGACATTGTACAACTGTTCAACACATCACTACCAATCTTCAGTTCTGTTGTGCTTTTTTGGTTAGCAGTTGCTTTAATTTCCCAATCTCAAACTCAGGGGGTAACTGCCTTATCTACTGGTAGTTTTTTAGCATTTAATGCTGCTTTTGGTACGTTTATTACTGGGGCTAGTACTTTAAGTAATACAATCATTGATGTTTTAGCAGTAGTAATTCTTTGGGAACGGGCTAAGCCAATTTTAGAAGCTACACCAGAACTAGACCCAAGTTCCGCAGACCCTGGTAGACTCTCTGGCAAAATGGCAGTAGAGCGCGTTACTTTTCGCTACCGAGATGATGGTCCACTTATCTTGGATAATGTCAGTATCTATGCTAATCCTGGAGAATTTATTGCTTTTGTTGGGCCTTCTGGGAGTGGGAAATCAACGATATTAAGGATGTTGCTGGGGTTTGAAATTCCGATATCAGGAACGATTTCTTATGATGGTCAAGATTTAGCGGGATTGGATATTTATGCAGTACGTCGCCAATTAGGAGTGGTGATGCAAAATGGTCGAATTATGTCGAATTCGATGTTTGAAAATATATCTGCGGGAGCCTTGATTACGATGGATGAGGCTTGGGAAGCTGCGGAAATGTCTGGTTTGGCTGAGGATATTAGGGGAATGCCGATGGGGATGCATACTGTGATTAGTGAGGGGGGTACTAATCTTTCTGGGGGACAAAGACAGCGACTTTTAATTGCGCGATCGCTGGTATTGAAACCTTCAATTTTATTGTTTGATGAAGCAACTAGCGCTCTCGATAATCGCACTCAGGCAATTGTTAGCGAAAGTTTGGATAAGTTGCAGGTGACGCGAGTGGTAATTGCTCATCGACTCAGTACAATTCGCAATGCTGACCGGATTTATGTAATTCAGTCGGGACGAGTTGTACAAGCTGGTTCTTATGAGGAATTGGCAGCGCAGGAGGGGGTATTTGCTAAATTAATTGCGCGGCAAATTTAAGCTAGATTATTTTTAATTTGGTAAGCAGAGGAAAGAAAAATTATGTCATTTCCCTATCGGAATTATTCAAAAACCTCTGCGTTTCTCTGCGTCCCCCTCTGCGCTCTCTGCGTTAAAAAAACATATTATTCCAATTATTCGGATTCGATATTACTCAGTACAGCGAACATCAGAACTACTTAAAAAAATTAGAAGTTTACAGGTAATTCCTGATGTTTGGCGATGAAAGATTGGATAAGTTCCAGAATCTGCTCTAGCTCAATTAGCAGTGTATCTGCACCAAATAACTGATTTTCTTGAGCCATTTGTTCGATGCTTGCGGCAATTTCTGGCATCTTGCGGATGGCGACTGTTGCACTCGCACCTTTGAGTTGGTGAGCACGACGGATTAGGGTGACAAAATCCCCCGTGGCGATCGCTATTTTCATTTCTTCTATGTGAGTTAAAGCATCTTCCAGAAAAACTTCTAAAAGTTCTCGCTGAAACTCAGTATCTCCTCGCGAAAGTTCGTTTAAAATCTCCAAATTCACAGGTAAATCTTCGGAGGGAATTAGATGTGAGAGACTAACGCGCTGACGTGGTGAATCAGCGATTGCAATCCCCAAATCCCAGACGCGAGAACGTACCCAGCGCTCCAAAACCATCTCTAAGGCTTCCAGTGTCACTGGTTTACTGATGTAGTCATCCATGTCAGCAGCCAGACACTTTTCGCGATCGCCAACCATAGCATTAGCTGTCATTGCGATGACTACAGTCTGGCGCTCGGAACCTTCCAAAATGCGCAGTAGTCGAGTAGCTTCGTAGCCATCAATTACCGGCATTTGACAATCCATTAAGACAATATCGTAAGGGGAACCTTTAGCTATATTCAGTACCAAATTGTCGAGTGCGTCTTTGCCATTCACTGCACAATCTGCGTCATATCCCAAAACTTTGAGTTGATTGATCACAACTTTTTGGTTAATTTGGGTATCTTCTACTACAAGAATTTTCACGGGCGCCGGGTCGCTAACTTGATGTTTGAAGCTTCCAGGGATTTCTGATCTATGGTTTTGTTGTAGTAGTTTCTTCCCACAAGTAGCTTCGATACTCCCCCTCGTTACCTCTAGGCTACAAGCTTCATATTCAACATTGCTACTTGGTGTCGGCCCCGCAACGCTTTCGCTAACAACTTTCAAAACTTCCCTCAGACAACCCAACAACTTAGAAGCTTTCAAAGGCTTAGTAATATAGCCACTAAACCCAAGTTCCCAGAAAGGTTTAGCTTGCGGTAACGTACAGCCCTTCTGGTATGATGAAAATAGCCCAGCGGCTCCTTCGGAGCTAGCGTTGCTGCGTAGCGCCGAGCGCTCGGCCACTGAGTTCATCAGCAACCATTTTGTTTGTTGCATTTTCGGCTCTTTTGCCAGCAATTCTGTGAAGGTTCTGCTTTCCCTCTCCAGGAGATTTAAGTCAACAATCGCCACATCAATAGGGTCTTTCAACTGATAAGAATTGATGGCTTCTGCGGTACTTGAAGCTTCCTCTACCTGCATTCCCCAAAAACTAGCAAGATTGCACACCACTTTTCTAATCGTGGCATTAGCGCTGACAATCAGCAGACTTTTTCCTGTCAGTGGGAGAGAAGAAGCACCTCCAGTTACAGCAGCATCTGCAACTTTCGCCAGTGGCACCGTAAACCAAAAAGTTGACCCCCTAGAACTTGCAGGTGGGAGGTTGAAGGCTTCTAACCTACTAAAGAGCAACCATTCTTCAAGCTCCAACTTACTAATCCTGGACGTTCCCGCATCCTCCTGAAGGAATAAATCTTTGGAAGCCTTCACCGACCACCTACCCGGTACAAAAGCACCTCCTCTACTTTCGACGCCAATTTCACCTCCCATCAACTCTACTAACTGCTTGCAAATCGCCAGCCCTAAACCAGTTCCCCCATACTGTCGCGTAGTACTGGTATCCACTTGTGAGAAAGAACGGAACAGTTTCTTCTGGTCTGCAGGAGCGATACCAATACCTGTATCCGTGACAGCAAAGCGAATCCAAGCATGGGTAGCCGTCTCAAATTCTAAGGAAGCTTGAATGACAACTTCTCCTTTAGGAGTGAACTTAATGCCATTTCCGACCAAATTAGTGAGAACCTGTCGCAGACGACCCGCATCTCCCTGTAACTTTCGCGGGACCTCAGCATCAATCAAAACAGCCAGTTCAATGTCCTTATTTTGAGCTAGTGTTGCTAGTAAATCTGTCACATCTTCCAGGCAACTATTTAAGTCAAATTCCAGCATCTCCAGACGCATCTCATCAGCTTCCAGCTTGGAGAAATCTAGGATGTCATTAATTAGCGTCAGCAAATTTTGACCACTTACTCGTAAAGTTTGCACAAAGTCCAATTGCTCCGAATTAAGGTCAGTTTGCAACAGCAATTGAGTCATACCCAACACCCCATTCATCGGAGTACGGATTTCGTGACTCATATTCGCCAGGAATTGGGACTTGAGTCGGGAAGTTTCAATTGCCGCTTCTCTAGCTTCCACTAATTCATTAATGCTGTCGGTAACAATCACGACACCGCCTACTGAACCTTCTGGTGTATACCAGGGTTGAACCGCCCAACGGAGATAGATTGTTGAGCCATCTGTACGCTCCCATTTATCCTCTGTTTGGGATTGAATTTCGCCAGCCAGAGCACGTTGAATCACACTTCGCCAACGTTTTGGGAAATCTGAGAAAACCTCACAAAGGGTGCGACCAATAATTGACTGTCTCTCTAAACCATAATCGTCTAACCACTTCTGAGAATTGACGAGAAAGCACATCTCGGTATCAAACATGGCCATCGCTACCGGTGCATTGGCAATCAGAAGTCGCAGTTGCTGGCGTTCTCTGTCGAGCCGATTTTCCACCTGCTTTCGATCGCTAATATCGTGCAAGTAAACACAAAGTCCATCGGGTGAGGGGTAAGATCGTACTTCGTACCAAGTGTTTTCTTGAGGATTATATTTTTCAAAGACAACTGCTACCTGCTCTGTTGCTGCTTTGTGGAACTGTAGGAAGATATCAGAATCAATATATTGAGGAAACTCATCCCACAAATTCTTGCCGAAAAGTTCCTCACCAGTTTTGTGTAAAAGCACTTGCGCTTGGCGATTAATATAGGTAAATTCCCACTGTTGATTTAGGGCAAAAAAGGCATCAGTGAGGCTTTCCACAATGCTTACAGTTTGCTGCTTCGTGCTTTGCAGTGCCACCTCGGCTGATACGCGATCGCTGATATCCAAAATTAAGCCATCCAGAAAACAGCCGCAACCAGATCGTTCTTCTTCCCTAGCATCCGTTGCATCAATAATTTGTCCTCGGTCCTGAACCCATCGGACGCTGCCATCAAGATGAAGAATTCGGTACTCTAGGCGATAAGGTGTAGTTGTTTCCATCGCCTCAAGGATCGCTTGCTCCACCCTTAATCGGTCATCGGGATGGATAATGCTGCTGAGACTTCGCACCTGGTTGTTGATAAAATCAGCAACCGGGTAGCCAGAAATATTAGCGATCGCCTCACTAATAAACGAGATTGTTCTCAAAGAATCACAGACACATTGATAAACAGCACCAGGGATATGACTGACCAAAGTCCGGAAGCGCTCCTCGCTGGCCTTCGTCGTTTCCTGGGCCTTCTTACGCTCTTGCCACAGGGAAATAGCTGATGCAGCGGCCTGTAACAATGCGACTTCTGAGGATTCCCAAGTACGAGCTTCGGTACAGTTATCAAATCCGATAAACCCAAAGAATTCGCCACTCACAATCAAGGGCAAAATCAAAATAGACAGAATTCCTTGGGGTTCCAGAATCAGCCGCTCTGGCTGGGGAAAATCGGCGACAATTCCTGTAATAATCTCAGAACGCGCTAATATCTGTCGCCAGCGTGAAAAGAACGGATCATAAGGAAGATTAATCAGCAGAGAGTTAACAATTTCAGGTGAGACATTCGGCGTATACCACTGGGCACGCTGACTCATCAGCAGATCACCTGTAGCAGAGTGATGGTTCTCAAAGATGTAAACCCGATTCGCACCCGTAGCTTCCCCCAAGGTTTCTAGGATGGACTGGTAACCATTATTTTTATCCTTAAACGCTAACAACCTTTGCTGTACCTCCACGATCGCTGCTAAATAAGATTCTCGCTTAGCAATTTGTCCTTCGGCCTGCTTGCGTCCAGTGATATCAGTACTGGTACCAGCAAGGCGACAGGGTTTTCCCTTATCATCTCTGTAAGCCTTGCCGCGAGAGAGAACCCATCTGTAGCTACCATCCTTATGCAGTACTCGGTGTTCAATTTCCACATCGGAAGTTAACCCTTGCAGATGAGCTAGTGCTGCTTCGAGTACAGCTTGCTGGTCATCTGGATGTACAGCATTGAGCCAATCTTCTGGAGAAATACCAATTTCATGCTGCTCATAGCCTAATAGGGTTTTCATGCTTTGAGAAACATAGACAAATCTTGTCAGGAAATTTACCTGCCAAACACCTACTTGGCTGCCACTAATTGCCAGCGCATATTGTTCCTCTCTCTCCGAAAGTAAAGCAAGCATCTGAGTTCGCTCAATTGCATAGCGCAAAGCCTTGACGAGCCTTTTGCCATCCACCAGCCCCTTGATCAGATAATCCTGCGCTCCTGAACGAATTGCTTGGACGGCTAAATCTTCATCATTAAGACCACTCAGCACCACAATTGCGGTGAGGGGAGATGGGGAGAGGGGGAGATGACCAGATGAGGAGATGGGAGGAATTTTAGGCGCTATGCTATGGGTCGTTTCCTTATAGCCTATTGTTGCGGCATACAAATATTCTTGCGGCACGCCTGTGCTGCTAGCAAGAAAAGACCGCACTTTTGCCACAGTCTCTAGTCCTTGACTGTCTGGCAACCAGAGATCCAAGAGAATCACATCAAAGCTCTCTTGCTTTAACCTCTCAAGGGTTTCATTGAGCCGCTGAACGTGGGTCAGCTCAAAGTCGATCTCCTTGGCTTCTGACAATAACTCTTTGAAAAGTTCAGCTTGTTTGCAGTTGTCCTCAACCAAGAGAACTTTGAGCAATTGAGTGTCCATATTCCCTACAGTTGCATCCGCACAGAGTAAACAATCGCTTTAATCTATTTTGGCTTGATAATTTGATTTTGGATGCTTTGATGTAGCGCCACAATGAAAATAGACAGAATATAGACACAAACTAGGCTGCTTTGCTATAGACTTTCGGAGCTGTTTACACTTTGTCGTCATCAAGCATTTAAGTTTTTAATGTAAAAAAACTATGTACTTGATGAGTCCTTAGTTATTAATGGCTAATGACTCAGGACGACCGCAAATTAAGCTTTGATTGACAGGCACATTCTTATTGTTAATTATTTTTTTGGCAAAGATAGTTTTTTTTTATAAAGTTTTTGATAATTTTATAGGAGATAGAAAATTGTTGAGAAAAAATATTAATCATAATTTTCAGGCGCGGGCAACACTTACACTAACTTAGCTCAGTTCATACTGTTAGTCACTGCTATGATTTTTAGTTGAAAATACTGAAAATTTTAACAAATAACCGAAACTCTAATTTTGACCGAGAGAAATTTGGTCACAAGCCAAATTCAGACCTGGAAAAAGCCAAATTTTTCCTTATTTTAAGCCAAATTCAGACCTGGGAAAAATCCAAAATCCAAAATCCAAAATCCAAAATCCAAAATCCAAAATCCAAAATCCAAAATCCAAAATCCAAAATCCAAAATCGAAATGACAATATCCGCGTCTTTAGGCGCAAAGATTCTAAGTTCATCGTAGTTACTGGCAAAGGAGCCAGCTTGCACCAACTAGCGTAGAAGTGAAATTGATGTCCAATCACTAGAAACCGTTTTATTGGAGTAAATCAGAGTTAAACCACATAAATCAAAATCCATAGCTATAACCATCGCTTCTGTGTACAAAAACGACATTGCTCATGCTTGATAAAGTTATCCTTGCACCATTGATCAAAACCTCAAAACCTTTTTTGGTAGGAGTTTTAACCCTTGATGTATAAATTCCAGCCTTGAGTTTTTTTCGGTCTTTGTTCAAGAGAAACCTGACTACATCACCCGCCTTAACGTGATTGAAAACCTCTTTGGCATTCAATACGGCTGGGAAGCCAGAAGCATTAACTCTTCTAGATTGACGACTGCCATGACCTTTACAGGTGATCAATATTGGCGAATCCGTCCTAATTTGAATGCTTGCACCGGATTCGCCAACACAGGCAGCATCAAGGCTGTGAGTCTTTTCAAGTTTCTGCCTTACACGGTTCATCTTGGTTGTTGCACCACTCCAACACTTCACGTTTTCGCAAATAGATTTAGCCATTTTCACAATTGCGTATCTGGTTGAACTGACTGCTGCTGCATCAAGTAAAGGTTTTGTAGCATTCTCTAAAATTCGCTTCAAAACATCCGGTTTTTTAGTCAAGAAATCATGAATATCTAAATTGCCTTTCTTCGTGTTGCATTCATGACAAGCTAGAGTTAAATTACCAACGCGGTTACTTCCTCCTTTCGATTTGGGTTTGATGTGTTCGACTTCTAGCGACACATTTTCAACACCGCAATAAGCACACTTTCTCTCCCACTTCTGTAGTAAATACTCGCGGATTTCGTAGCCAAATAATGTGCCTTGTTGATATTCTTCCCCTGTGATTTCACTCTTTAGCTAGTTTTTGCGTATCAAACTTTACTTGCTCAATTTCGATGCAGGTAATTGGACAATAACGCATGAATCGTTTAATCCAGGTTTCAACTGTTAAGACTCGGTGTCGGATTGAAGGTGCTAGCCACCCTTCTGGCTGGCGACGATTAAAACGTTTCTTTCTGTAGCGTAGATGGCGGGAACGTCTGCCAAGTCTAAATCCTGCTCGTTTTATTAAGTCGGATTTAATTGCCTCCCCTCGGTGATTTAGTTCTGCTCGAAACAAGATTTCATCACCACACTGGATGGCAAATCCTGTCCCTTGACTACCTGGGTCAATTTTGAGAATGTATTCCTTTGTCTGGGGGATGTCAATCGTTTTCTGTTGGATTACAACATAGGGAAATCTGCGAAAACTGGCAAGCTTTCCACGGTTTTGTAATTCTCGACATCTGCCTGGGTGAATCATGTCTAACGGTTGTTTATCGACCTTAATTTGAAATACCCAGTTCTGTTGTTTCTTTGTTGGCATTTCTGCTTCGCCTTGTGGGTAACGTTTGCTTTGAAAATGCTCTTGAGATTTGTAGTTGGTAGTAGTTTTTCGCCTTCAGAAACTAGGCAATGTTCTATTTACCAAACCGCTTAGGACTAGCGAATCCTATTAAGGTTATGACCTCAAGCAGCGTAGAGCTGTTGGCTCTTATTCTGGTGCAGCAGGGATGTTACTCCCGAAGTCAATAGAGTATTACTCCAATTCACTCCGTTTCTTTGCTACTCCCTGTATATTTATCGCTATTTCGCTTAGCCCAGTATGTGAGGTCATTGTCGAACAGAGATTTGTCCCCTTTAGAGCGGAAAGTCTTAACATTAAGGTAGCAAGCCAGCTAAAATCGCTGCTTTCATCAAAGAAAAAACTCTCTTAGGCTGATAGTGCTTGCACTTGGTGCTGGGAGGATGCAACACTTCCAATTGATATTCTATATTTATAGTTTTGATTTTCCTAGGGGCAGATTTATGACATCCTATGCAACCTCTTCTGCCAGAGCCGAAATGAGCGAACTTCGGCGTCTGAAAACGATACTGCCACCAGAATTGCAGAGTTGGGTAATGGTGGAAGGCACCACTGAAGTCAATCCCCCCCTGCTACGCACAGAAGAGATTGGCAGAGACGAAGTTGAGATTCAAATTGACTTGGTGAAATGGGAGCAGCTAGCTCTTGACCAGCGTAACTTACTGTTTTGGCACGAAGTAGCCAGAGTTCAAAATGACACCATCCCCAAAGATGGCTGGGAAATGGCAGCCCTAGCTATTGGTTTGGGTGGTGCTGTGGGAGAACTTTGGGTACAAGATGGCTTATTGCTGTTGTTGGCTTTGGGACTGTGTGGAGTTTCCGGCTACCGACTGTATCAGAAGAATAATGGAGAGAAAACCTTAAAAGCAATGACCGAGGCCGACGAAAAAGCGATCGCCCTGGCCACTCGCTTTGGCTACACCCTACCCAACGCCTACAAGAGTCTCGGTAGCGCCTTGAAAACCATGATTGAAACGACTCCCAGCCGGCGTCAACGACAGAAATACGAAGCAAGGCTTACGGCGCTGAAAAAGAGCGCTTCTCAAGCTAAGGCAAAAGTCAAAGCCCAACGCGAGGAACAGGATTATACCTGAGCGCTCGTGTTAGCGGGAAAGCGGCTATTTTGTGCACTCTCCGCCTGAGAGTGCGCTTCGTTTAAAATTCAGCATGCCCTTGAACCACATATTTGGCGAATTGGAAGATTGTGAGACAAAATATTGGTTCAGAACATAGCTTACAGCTAAGTACCAGAACTCTATGCTTGACCCAGTGTCCGAAACGAATTTCAAGGTAACTTTCTCAAACGATACAGCTGTAATGCAGATACCCGTGCGTTTGGCTGGGATAGAAGCTGTGGCTTTTAAAGAAAGCTGTCAGCAAATTCTTCATGAAAAGTCTCTTCCCAAAGAGATAATTTTTGATTTCAGCCAGACTACTTTTATCGACAGCAGCGGTATCGGTGCACTGGTTGCGAATAAAAAAAACACCAAGCTACAAGGGGTGGAAGTGATACTGAGGGGAGTGCTTCCCCAAGTCATGGCAGTTTTGCAAATGACTTCACTAGACAAGGTTTTGACCATTGAGCCACAGAGCGAAGCCAGACCGCAAAATAACAAGCGCTCAGAAAATCAGCCCCCAGCTACTCACCCTTCTGTACAATCTAAGGTAAAGCGCTTTCTAGATGTTGTAGGGGCAATTGTCGGTTTGGGAATTACTGCCCTTGCCTTTATTCCCATTGCGCTGGCAATTAAACTTAGCAGTCCAGGGCCAATTTTATTTGGTCAAACTCGTCTGGGTTGGATGGGAAGGCAGTTTACGATTTGGAAATTCCGCTCAATGTATGTTGATGCTGAAGCAAGACTCAAAGAACTCGTAGCTGAAAATCAACAATCCGACAGTAAGACCTTTAAAATGGAAAATGATCCCAGAATTACGCCAGTGGGTCGCATCTTACGTAAAACCAGTTTGGATGAACTACCTCAGTTCTGGAATGTTCTGAAAAACGAGATGAGTTTGGTTGGCACCAGACCACCTACACCGAATGAAGTTGACATCTATGAGGTGCCGGAGTGGCAACGTTTGGATGTTAAACCCGGTATGACTGGCGAGTGGCAGGTAAATGGGCGATCGCAAGTACGCAATTTTGAAGACATCATTAAGCTTGATTTGCGCTACCAGAAAAACTGGAGCCTAGCGTATGACCTCAAGCTAATTATCAAAACAATCTTGGTTGTTTTTACTAAAGATAGTGGCGCTAAATAAAAAAACCTGGTCCCCTTTTCGGTTCATGCACAATGATAAACCGATCAAAGAAGCCCGTCTTCAGGTGGAGACGGACTTGAACGCTGTGACAGAAGTAGTTTTGCCCTGGTTTGAAGAATTCTGTTCACCACTACTAACTCAGCCATTTTGGTCGCCGTGTCAACTTGCTTTTGTCGAAGGCTTCACAAATGCGGTGCGTCACGCTCATCAAGGCTTACCCCCAACAACCCTCATCGAGCTTGAGTTGAAGCTGTTTACTGATTCTCTGGATATGCGGATTTGGGATCATGGACCGCCATTTGATTTTGAAGCCAAGCTTCAAGAAAAGCTGGAAGCCCTCTGCGGGGAGGAGTATGATCCCCTCAAGGAAGAAGGAGGTAGAGGAGTACTTTTTATGCATCAATTGACAGACGAGGTTTCTTACGAGCGCCAATCGGACGGTCGGAATTGTCTGCTGATGCGCAAAAACCGTTAGGGGCTGTTTTCTCTACCAAAATCCTACTTACCGGTAGTTTGGGTTGACTTACCGAAACCCAACATTGGTTGTCAATCGGGGGGTTGGGTTTCACTTCGCTCTACCAAGCGATGCTAGAAGGTTAGAAAACCTGCCCTAAAGTTCAGCAACAGCTCGCTCAATTAGGCGTCTTGCCAGGGTTTGAGTGCCTGTATGCTCGTAATAGTTAGTAGACACATCCAGAAACGCTCCCAGATAGTCTAATTTGTCCCCAGAAAAGTCAATAAACCCTTGCAGGTTATTAGCAACGCCTTCGGGACTTAAACCTCGATCTTCGACAAAACCACTCATCCAGCCCTTAACTGAGTCAAAGCTCTGACCAATAAAATTCAGCTTACCAGCAGAATTATCGCCAGGAATGGAGTCCTTGATGCTGCTGTAAGTCTGATTTTGTTCCAGTTCAGAAGGACTCATCTGGGAGAAAGTTGATAGGGCATTGTTGATAAAATGGGGACCGAGGGGAATCAGACCATCAAAACAAACTAGCGCCGCCATCCGCATCAAAGATTCGCCGCTGTATTCACCTAAAGACGCCACAAAGTCTCCAATACTATCTCCAGGGATGCCGTTAATTTGGCAAAAGGCGACCAACTCTACCACTAATTTCAAGCACAAATCGATAGTCTGTGCTTTTTCAGCTTTCGGTGTGATGTTGCCTAAAAAACCCATCAAGGGAATTTTCTCAGCAACTTTGTTGGCTAAAGCAGCCGCACCAAGAGCATAATCAGTTTTGTCAACGGTTTGGTACAGCCACATGGCCCGTTGATATCCCTGAGAGCGGTCGTTGTAGAGATATACCGCGCGATCGCCTATCTGTTGTATCAATTCTTCATCTGTTTCACCGGTGACGGCGCGAATCGTGTTAACAAAACCTACCAAATTGTTCCACTCACCAGGAACTGCAAAGTCTAACGCCCTTAGCGCCGAAACAGTTATACCACCGGTGGGCAGTTCATCAACCATTTGAAAAATTGATTTGCTCACGGACAAGCTCCTTATCTTCGTTGTAATCTTTGTAACAGAAGAAATTTATACAAGATGAGAGTTTTAACTTAAGCTTCAGGATCTACTGAAGTTTTGACAAACCATTCAAGTCAAATTTTTGCAACCAAGCTTCGCGATCGCTCGCCGTAAAAGATGGATCGCGGGAGATTACTTTCACCTGGTAGCGGTTATTTACCAAAATGCTGGTTTGAGTATTTCCTAGGGTAGCTGCTGGATAGCCAGCAATTTTTTTAGTACTGTTCTTGTATTTCGCTGTTGCATCGAGACTGGCGCTACTTTTGGCATCAGTTTTGGTATCAGAAATAGCCAGCATGGCAATATCCTTACCATCCTTTCTCAACTTAGCTTCTGAAAAGCCTTTTTTCTCCTGAGTATAGACACGATCGTAGCCGTTACCTGCTGCTGGGAAAAACTTATTGAACTCGGCCCCTTGTGTGGCATTTTTGGCCACAGCTTGACCGCTTTTCTGCTGGCTGCTTTCCTGTTGCGCCTTGTCAAAACGAGAGGGAGGTTGGGCACAGGAAGTCACCAGCAATAAAATGCTGAGTAGCAAGGGAGCTAAAATTTTCCGCAAACGGGACATATTCATGGTCTTCTCCTGGTTAAATGGGATTCTGCGATCAATTTTGGCTTACTGTTTACTAATTTGTATCACCCTGAAGTCACATCACCAAAGCTTGACATGAGTGCGTATGATAGAACATTCAGCATCTAGCTAAAGGATTAAAAAGCGAGCGAACAGCAACGAGTGGGACTTGCGCTGTGCGATCTGCGCTTTGCTCTTTACTCGCTTCGCTATCGCCCAGGGTGCATTACTGCAGAAGTCTTGAACCAAGACACTAGGATATTCTCAACAAGATTGAAACAACAGACATTCTCTTGTTGAGAGTTCTAAGAGAGTTTCCTGCTATTGAGTACCGAGAGCTCACAAGTAGTAGATTTCTGCTGATGGGGGCATTGTCAAATGTAGCCGCACCGCTCTCTATGTAAGCGCTTGAAATGCTTACAGGGCCTTGAAATCCGTAAGGAATCTTCAAACACCTTTGGCGGATGGTCAGCTAGCCTGGAGAGACAATCCCAATAACTCGGGAAGTATCTACTCAGATAGCCACCTCAAGTTATGCGCATCCTGATTTATTCCTATAACTATTATCCAGAGCCAATTGGGATTGCCCCCCTGATCACGGAACTGGCGGAAGGTTTAGTCAAAAAAGGGCACCAAGTTCGCGTTGTTACCGGAATGCCGAACTATCCTCAACGTCGGATTTATGAAGAGTACCGGGGTAAGTTGTATCTCACTGAACTCACCAATGGCGTTGCAATACAGCGCAGTTTTGTCTGGGTTCGACCCAAACCAAATTTGCTGGATCGCTTATTGCTGGAAGTTAGCTTTGTGCTTACCAGCTTTATCCATGCTCTCAGGGGTAAGCGACCCGATGTGATTTTCATTACCGCACCACCTCTACCAGTTTGTGTCCCAGCAGCTTTTTTGGGATGGATACACAACACTCCTGTAGTGTTAAATCTCCAAGACATTTTGCCCGATGCCGCAGTTCGTGTGGGACTGCTGAAAAATAAAAAACTCATTCGCATCTTTGAAGCCTTAGAAAAGTTTGCCTACCGAACAGCAACCATCACGACTGTCATTGCTGATGAATTTGTGAAGCATTTGCAGTCCAAGGGCGTTCCCGATTATAAAATTGTGGAAATTCCCAACTGGGTTGATGTCAATTTCATCCACCCCTTGCCGAAAGAAAACAACAAATTCCTCACCGAACATCAACTCACTGATAAATTTGTCGTACTCTATGCCGGTAACATTGCCCTCACTCAAGGCTTGGAAACGGTAATCAAGGCCGCAACTCTTTTGTATAAAATTCCCGACATTGCCTTTGTGATTGTCGGAGAAATAGAAGCTTTGCACGGATTGGAACATTGCTGTGAGGACTGTGGAACAAGTAATGTCACCTTCCTACCACTGCAACCTCGCGAACAACTCCCAGAAATGCTAGCAGCAGCGGATGTGGGATTAGTGATACAAAAACACAATGTAATTTCCTTCAATATGCCCTCCAAAATACAAGTACTACTGGCAAGCGGTAGTGCGATCGTGGCTTCTGTTCCTGAAGATGGTAGTGCTGCTAGAGTTGTTAAACAAAGTGGTGGCGGTCTTGTTGTCCCTCCAGAAGATCCAGAGGCGCTAGCTGCTACTATTTTGGAGTTGTATCACCAACCCGATACGGTGAAAAGGTTGGGTGAGAAAGGTAGACAGTACGCTATTGAAAATTTCTCACTGGAACAAGCTCTCAATCAGTATGAACAAGTCTTTCGTTCTGTTGGAAAGCTTGGAGTTGAGAGCGAGCTAAAATAGAGAAAGATAGCAATCATTTTCTCCTTGTTGTCACTGGGCAAAACGTTACTAGACCTTTCTTTTAGGAGTTTTTTATTTGATGCGCGAGCGGGTCTTAGCCTGGTTAGCAGATAACGTTCCTGCTTCTCGGATTGAGCATATCTTGGGTGTTGAGAGTATGTCCGTTCAACTGGCAAAGCATTATGGACTTGATGAGGAAAAGGCTGCTTGTGCCGGGTTGATGCATGACTTGGCTAAATACTTTAAGCCTAATATCTTGTTGCAAATGGCCAGTGTTGAGGGTATAGAATTAGACCCTGTATTTGAAAGCACTCCTCATCTCTTGCACGCCGATGTTAGTGCGATTGTCGCTAGAGACGAATTTGGCATGCAAGATGAAGCTGTGTTGGAAGCAATTCGCCATCACACTTTAGGCTGTCCTGGTATGAGTAGCTTAGCTTGTGTTGTCTTTATTTCTGATAGTCTAGAGCCTGGACGCGGTAATACACCAGAGTTGGAAGCCTTACGGCAAGTTAGCCGACAAGACCTTTACAAGGCGGTTTGGCTAACTTCTGACTATTCTTTGAGATTCTTGCTTGATAGCCGTTGTCAGGTTCACCCACGGACGATATTGACTCGCAATTGGGCACTGTCTATGTCAAGCCAAAAAACTCAACCACCAGACCTTCCCAGAAAAACTGTAACTTTGTAATACAACAAAGCAATTTGATGCTACAAGAGAAGGTAACGGGTAACGGGTAATTGGTAAGAGAAACCACCAGTCCCCAGTCCCCAGTCCCCAGTCCCCTTCCCCAGTCCCCTTCCCCTTCCACAACCCACAACCCACAACCCACAACCCCCAATTCCCAATTCACTGAGGTTTTGATGAGAGATCAACTACAAATGCCTTCTACCTTAATTGCTACCGATAACCAAAAACTCGATAACACCCCTCAACTGGCTTTGACTATTGCTCAAGCAGCAGATGACCGCAAGGCTGAGGATATTTTGATGCTGCGAGTGGCAGAAATATCTTACCTGACGGATTACTTTATCATTGCTACTGGCTTCTCTAAGGCGCAGGTAAGGGCAATTGCTCAGTCAATTGAACACAAAGTACAGGAGGAGTGGCACAGGCTACCTCTACGCACTGAAGGACAAGCAGAGGGTAGCTGGGTAGTTCAGGATTATGGCGAGGTGATCGTTCATATCTTGCTACCTCAAGAGCGGGAGTTCTATAATCTGGAAGCATTCTGGGGACACGGCGAAAAGATTGCATTTGAAGCATCCCAAGCGTTCAGCGATTAAAAAGATGATGGAATCTTCTGTTTCTGTCTGTCCGGTTCCAACAGAACAACAGCCGATTAATGAGTACCAGGAATTAAACGATTCCTGGTTCTTTGGCTGGGTTAGGCTGGACTTGAGAGCCTATATTATCAAACTAGCTTGGGTTTGGGCCTGGAGCTGGCTCATAGCCGGGCCATTGGCGGACTCAAGTTTCCCGCTTCAGAAGCATTTGGTCCATTTTATGCTATGTGGCTCTGCTGGTGCTGCTGTACTTTTGGCTTTAACTTTATTGCGGCTCTATTTAGGCTGGTCTTATGTGCGCGATCGCCTGTTGAGAGAGACAATATTCTATGAGGAGTCAGGCTGGTATGACGGTCAAACTTGGACAAAGCCACCAGAAATTTTGACGCGCGATCGCCTAATTGTCTCTTTTCAAGTCCAACCAATTTTGCAACGTCTAAAACGGACGTTCGGTATTCTTGCTCTATGGGTTTTTAGTGGTAGCCTAATTTGGAATTTTGTCTAAGTCCTCAGCCGTTAATTAAAGTGAAATCTGCCATGCTGGCATTGCCATTATCTTGTCCTCTTACCGTGTTAGAGTCTTACGCATGACAAGGGGAAAACGTACTCAAACGCCAACCATAGAAGTCCATTTGCTACGAGAAGGTCTCGTAGAATCGACGCACCGAGTTCAAGCCGTCCTTTGTGATAATCGGGGGCGTACCTTATCCGCTGCTGGTAATCCAGAAACCGCAACCTTTATTCGCTCTGCTCTTAAACCTTTTCAGGCTCTGGCTGTTACCACCACCGGCACGCTGGAACGCTACAACCTAAATGACCGTGATTTGGCTATTATGTGTAGTTCCCATCACGGTAGGGTTGAACAGGTTAGGCAAGCTTTTAACATACTTTGGCGCTCTGATGTTGATCCATCAGCGCTGCAATGTCCAATTCCTGAAGGTAAGCAAAGTCCACTAGAGTATAACTGTTCTGGCAAACACGCCGGAATGTTGGCTGTTTGTCAGCAAAGACAGTGGCCGCTCAGTTCTTATTTACAGTACAACCATCCGGTACAAAAACTGGTCTTGAGTCAAGTTGCTGAGTTGATGAAAATGCCGGGAGAAGAGTTAATTAGGGCCCACGATGACTGTGGTGCACCTACTTACTTTGTACAGCTTCGTCAAATGGCGTCCTTGTATGCTCAGTTGGCCTCTGGTGAAAATTTGGGAATGGAGCGTATTGTCCGCTCGATGACTCATCACCCAGAAATGGTAGCAGGAGCAGGCGCTTTCGATACTGAACTGATGCGATTGTCTCAAGGAGAGGTTGTCAGTAAAGCTGGGGCCGAAGGAGTTCAATGTATGGGTCGCATTGGTGAAGGGATGGGTTTGGCTATTAAGGTGATGGATGGATCTTCACGAGCTAAGTATGCTGTTGCTATCCATCTGCTGAAGCAAATGAGCTGGATTACGCCTTCTGTGTCGGAAACTTTAGCGGAAAGTTTCATGAAACTCAGTGAGTTCAAGCGTTTGGAAGTACTTGGCGAACTTTCTTGGCTTTAGGGGTTGCTATTTTCAGGAAGGCGGGTTATATTAAGTAAGTGAAGTGACGCGGGATAGAGCAGCCTGGTAGCTCGTCGGGCTCATAACCCGAAGGTCGGTGGTTCAAATCCGCCTCCCGCCACCAAATTTAACAAGCCCTGTAATCAGTGATGATTGCGGGGTTTTGTTTTCAGACAGACCGACACCCTTAAGGGTGCGAGCAACGCGGGCACATAAACAAAGCCTGCCTAGGCAGGGTATTGAAGATTATTAGACAAGATTGCAAAAGTCGATTTTTAGCTGTAGGGGCGTAGCATTTGCGCCCGGATTTATCGGTGAAATCCAAATTTTTATACGCAAATGCTACGCCCTTCTGGGATTTATGCAAGAGGTCTATTGATGATTGGGGTAGGTTTAAATCTTACAGGGGTTCGTGAATATCTTGGGAGTCAGTTTGCTCTAGCGTTACATCAAAGATGATTTCAAACCCAACCGTTGGCATCATTTGCTTGAGAACTTGCAGATGACCTTCTGCGTCAACTCGGCGACGAAAACGCCCAATAATTTTTGAGCGCATATCTGGAAACGGACGAATGATGCACCAGGGATGTAGCCTTTCTAGATAAGTCATAATCTCGAAGCGGGACGCAGTAGCGTCCAAGTCTCCTAGTTAGGGTAATGTTTCCTATTAGTTACCAATAACATCATACAGTAAGCGTAACTAAAAGGAACCATTTACTCGGTTATGAGCCTCTGACAAAATCTGAGGCATGGGAAAAGCAGGCAAAGCACTTAAACAGGTATTGGAAATTTACGGAATTACCCAAAATCAGCTAGCTGTAGCAATGGGTATCAGGCGTTCTAATGTTAGCCGTTGGGTAAGTGAAATTAGAGATCCTGTAGCTGAAACGATGCTGGAGATTCGGGATGGACTGGGAAAAATTAATCCAGAGGCCGCACAGGAGTTCATTAGGCTTTATCTTGGTGAGTCAGCTAAGGATGAGGGGTAATCATAGTTGCTATTATTTTCATGGGAAGAGCAGGCCGATTGCTCTGCTGTCACCTTCAATTACGATTAATTTTGTCTTGTAATCTAGCAAAGACTATCTCATCATCAGTGACTTGACCTCTAGCAATTTGCTGAGTTCCGATGGCAATCTTTTGACGGAGTTCTTCAATCCGACACTCCCGTTCCAAAAGTTTAAATGCTTCATTAATTACCTCATCTGCATTCGTAAATTTCCCATTTTGAATTTGAGATTGAATGAACTGCTCGTGTTCGGGTTTGAGAGAGATATTCATAAAGTTCTGCCTTCTACTTGAGTGGATAGTTTTGAAGAATTTCATTA
This sequence comes from Potamolinea sp., assembly GCA_042408245.1. Taxonomy (GTDB): domain Bacteria; phylum Cyanobacteriota; class Cyanobacteriia; order Cyanobacteriales; family Coleofasciculaceae; genus Potamolinea. Next base: position 2,557 of record JAYFMV010000056.1, on the reverse strand, counting down.
AGATAGTTAGGACAATGACCTGGGCGACTACACATTTTCTTCATTGTATTGATCAACTCAACATTAGACTCGCACTTACCTGGAAGTTGGTTACAAGCTTGATTTAGCTCTTTTGACAAAGCGGCTAATATAGCTTTTTGTTGCTCTATGGGCAATGATGTAAACGATGTAGCTTCTTTGTAGATGGGCTTTTCTTGACATAAGTAACTTAAATCTAAAATTGAGCCATCTTCTTTTTGTGCGTAGCAAACTTGACCTCTAACTGGCGTTTGATTGTAACTCAATCCTACAAGCAGTGTAGATAAGCCCATTAATCTAGCAAAAAAATTGGTTAATTTGATTAATTTAACCTTGTTTTGGCGCTTAGTGAAACTTTTCCTAACTAGGATTTTCATAATTATAATCTGTGATGTATTGTGAATATAGACTGCATTAGTTACGTAAGAGAATAGATCAAGTTTCCTTTCTCTTGAAAACCAAAAGGTAAATAACTTACGAGTGAGATATCTTTTCAAGACATGAATATTGAAGACTTTGATAAATTTGGAGAAAAGTTAAACGACTTTCTGCAAAATAGGGAGAGATCTGAAACAGAGCAGATTCACGAAGTTATGGCTGCCGTAACGATCTTTACCGTTAAAGAAGGTAATTTTGAGGAAGCTTTGAATATGATTAAGCAATCCGTCAAAAGTCTCGCTGTAGAACCAAGTCTTTTGGATACTTGGAGGAATGAAGTACAAGAAAGATTGAGAGAAGCTTCAAATGACGAACTAGGGCTAGATGACTCTCAACGACAGCAACTTGAACGAGTACTGTTAGGGTTAGATGAATAGCTCAATCATCTACACTAAAAAATTGTTCTAGGGTAAAGGAAAGGGACATAAGGCGTTTACAGGTATCCTCCCATTAGGAGTATTTGTGCTTATTGATCCTATTGGTGTTAGCGCTGAACCACGAAGTCGTACTATGGGAATTCGAGAAAGAGAAATTATTGGTTAATGTGTAGCACAGCAGATTGCAGGTTTATGAAGTTATGAAAGCGGAATTATCTAGCCCAGAAGGGTTTATCAGTTACAAGTAAGTCAATCTTTGGCTAGAAACACTGCTGAATATAAAAGTGAAATATGTATTGAAGAATGTTCAAACTATTCTTAGTATCGTCCCTTTCAAACAACATCGGTGTTTTTTAGCAATCGATCTCGCTTCTCAACCAAACAGAGATGGGAAGGACGGCACCGCGAGGATTAGCAAAAAAGTAGAGGTCTAGTGTTCCAGGCGATCGCCCTGATCAAAAGTGGTGAAAAAAAATTCAGGAGACAGAATCCAGAATACTGGGTTTGTGCTTCCTGAATTATTGCGGCTTTTAGGGAGATTCGCTTAAACTCCGCCTCTGTAGGCTTCTATGTCCATCACCTTACACTGCAAGCCATCTTTCTCCACACAGATAGCATAAAAGTCGATCTCTCGCCAAAGCCATTTCAAAGTGTTGCGGATCTTTTCTCGCTTGATATAGAGGCGTTTTTGAACAGCTTCGTTAGGACAAAGAATCTGGAAGGTGAGAACACCGTCTTCATCGTGGATGCGGAACAGGCAATTCTGTAAGATGGCACGGATACTGCTGTCAAAAGCCTCGTGAAAACTGCGTAGTTTGCCAGTCATGGTGAAGTCTTCCAGAGTACGACCAAAGGGGTCGTTATCTTCATCGAAGGGCAAACTTTCATCCGGATCGAAGGGATATACCATTGCTTCCTCAAGATTCATCAAGTGCTTACCTATATCTATAAGATAAGAGGATTTAAGCGCTTACAAATCTAGTTTTACCACAATCAAAATAGTGAACCTTAGAAGCGTTGACCCAAGCCAAACTGAAGCCGACTATCACCTTGGTCAGTGAAGCCATAATCAGCGCGAATAATCCCCACAGGTGAATCAAAGCGCAATCCAGCACCATAACCAAAACCAGTTCCAGGTTTACCGCGCACAACTCCTGGTTCTCCCGGTACAGTATTACCAGAACCTAAATCAGAACCAAAGTCAGCAAACAAAACAGCACCGACTGGATTGAAGATCGGAACGCGATACTCAGCAGATGCTAAAACATAGCTGCGTCCGCTAGCAACATCACCAGTTCCATAACCCCGTACCGAATTTAAACCACCGACATTGAAAGCCATATAAGGCGGCAAATCACCAATTGTTGTGCCACCCTGGACATTAAAAGCCAGCACTTGTGAGTTTTTGGTATTAAGCAAATTCACTGGTGTGTAAAGAGAGTAGTTGGCTTTTACCTGATTCATCAAAATACTTCCACTACCTATGGGTATAGATTGTGATGTGGTGAAACTCATCACCGAACCTTGAGTCGGATTATTGGGATTGTCTCGCTGATCTTTACTAATCCCAGCAGATACGGTAACCAAGTCATCCACACCAGTCCCGCTGAAAGACAGTTGATTACCTTGCGCATCCACGGGAGTAATCTTACCGTTGCTATCCCGAATGCTGGTACGGGTGTAATTCAAACCAGCAGACACATCCCAACCATTGACCGGCTTAG
>JAYFMV010000055.1:0-70974 GCA_042408245.1 Potamolinea sp. | reverse complement strand
TGGTTATCCTCAACTTGTGGGTCAGCAACTTTTCCACTCCATAAAACGTTATCAATAGCAATTAAGCCGCCAATCCTGACAAGCTGAAGCGCTCGTTCATAATATTCTGGATAGTTCCTTTTATCAGCATCGATAAAAACGAAATCAAAACTATTAATCTCGACCGATGCTATCAACTCATCCAAAGTTTGTAGAGCTGGTGCTAATCGCAGTTCGATCTTGTCCGCGACGCCAGCTTTCTCCCAATAGCGACGAGCAATATTTGTATCTTCTGCGCTGATATCGCAAGCAATTATCTTGCCGTCTGAAGGAAGTGATAGGGCAACAACTAGGCTACTATAGCCTGTAAAAACACCGATTTCTAGTACTTTTTTGGCTCCGATTAACTGAACGAGAAGTGCCATAAATTGCCCTTGATCTGGTGCAATTTGCATCCTACCCATCGGATGATTGGCAGTTTCTTCTCGCAGTTGGCGGAGGATTTCTGGCTCTCGTAGAGAAACTGAAAGCAAGTAATCGTAGAGGCGCTCGTCTAGTCCTAAAGTTTTGTTAGTCATAGTTAAATTAAAACGTTTTTAAAAATCTTCCAACAACCATTCTGACCCCCGTTCTCCCAACTCTAGGGGAATACTGACAGCTTTTCCCAGTCGCGGGCGATCGCGGGTGTTCTGGATATAAACTTGCACCTGGGTTGTCCCACCCCAAGCATGGAGATAATGGGCCACTGTGTTGAGGTGATCCAAGTATTCGGCTTCGGAAAGCGGGAAAGACGCCTGTTCTAGGTACTTCCACATCACCAGAACGAAGATTTTACCCTGAGTACGTCGGATCTGAATGTCATAAGAGCGTCCCCACTTATTTAGCAAGAGTTGACGTAAGTCCTGTCCTGTCATACCCTTTTTTATCTCATTATGTTTACATTTTGTTACAAAGCCGACACTTCTTGACTTGATGATACGCTGTAAAAGAATGTAATAATACCTACATCTCAAGTCTTAAATCCCTTCTAGTGAAAGGATTTTAGCAACCCTGCTCAATATTGAAGTCCTCGAAATAAAACAAGCAGGGATTAAAAAATTCTGGGAAAATCTCCAGAGTTGTTAAAAAAAATATACCCTCAGGCGTTCAGTTATGGCTCAAGTTTCTGGCTCTGCAGACGTTCCCGATATGGGGGCCGTCGTCAATTTATGAACCTCCTAACGTTTGGTGCGATTACAGGCACCGCCATAGGGGGGCTTTATCCAGTCATCAAGTTCTTTATCCCACCTTCGAGTGGCGGTAGCGGCGGCGGTGTGACTGCTAAAGACGCTTTGGGTAATGATATCGTCGTCAGCGACTTTGTAGCTAGTCGTAATCCAGGCGATCGCGCCCTCGCTCAAGGTCTCAAAGGCGACCCCACCTACATTGTGGTCACAGAGGACAAAAGCCTGGCCAACTACGGTATCAATGCCGTCTGTACCCACTTGGGATGTGTTGTGCCTTGGAATGGCAACGAGAACAAATTTATCTGTCCTTGTCACGGTTCTCAGTACAACAATGAAGGCAAAGTTGTGCGTGGACCAGCACCTTTATCTTTAGAATTGGCTCATGCCACTATTACAGAAGATGATAAGGTTGCCTTTACCCCGTGGACAGAAACCGACTTCCGCACTGGCGAAGCCCCTTGGTGGACTTAATTTCCTTTGTTATTAGTTCTTTGTTATTAGTCCTTTGTCCTTAGTTTTTTGTTTTGAGCTAATGACTAATGACCAATGACTAATAACTAATGACCATTGACTAACTTTTGAGTTTTGAGTTTTTTTTTGGCTTTTGAGATGAGAACACCTTCTTTATCGGTGATGTTCAACAGCAGCAAACGGATGATTACTAGAACCGTTGTGCTTGCTTTGGCAACCGTCGCTTTTTTCTTTGCCAGTGATTTTACGCTTCCCCAGTCTGCTGCTGCTTATCCTTTTTGGGCGCAACAAACAGCTCCTGAAACTCCTCGCGAAGCTACAGGAAAAATTGTTTGTGCTAACTGTCACTTAGCTGCTAAACCTACAGAAGTAGAATTTCCCCAATCTGTCAAGCCGGATACGGTATTTGAAGCTGTGGTGAAAATTCCTTATGACCTGAATTCGCAGCAAGTTTTGGGTGATGGTTCCAAAGGCGGATTGAATGTCGGCGCAGTAATAATGTTGCCAGATGGCTTCCAAATTGCCCCAGAAGATCGCATTCCTGAAGAAATGAAGGAAAAAGTTGAAGGACTTTACTTCCAACCTTACAAGGATGGCGAGAACAATGTAGTAATTATCGGTCCTTTACCGGGCGAAGAATATCAAGAAATTACTTTCCCTGTTCTGTCTCCAAACCCTAAAACTGACAAAGGAATTTACTTCGGTAAGTATCCCATTCATGTAGGCGCAAACCGTGGTCGTGGTCAGGTTTTACCCACAGGAGACAAGAGCAACAATACTGTCTACAATGCTTCTAAAGCAGGCACAATTACTCAAATTGCCAAACTAGAAGACGGTGGCTATGAAGTCACTATTAAGACAGCAGATGGCAAGACAGTTGTTGATGCAATTCCCGCAGGGCCAGAGTTAATTGTCTCTGAAGGTCAGGAAGTGAAAGCTGCTGAAGCCCTGACAACTAATCCTAATGTTGGTGGATTTGGTCAGACTGATGCTGAAATTGTCTTACAAGACCCCGCACGGGTTGGTTGGTTAATGGTGTTCATCGGTGGAATTATGCTCTCTCAAGTGATGTTGGTTCTGAAGAAGAAGCAAGTTGAGAAAGTACAAGCTGCTGAAATGAACTTCTAAGTTCTACTTTCAATTATTCCTCGTAGGACAGGCTTTTTAGCCTGTCTTTTTTTTTGATAAATTTCCTAGTAGGATAGGCATCTTTCCTCTGAAGTTTAGTAAAAAATCCAGAAGAATCCTGCATAAGTTCCACTTCACCAGAGATACATTCACTTGACACGGATTCTCTGGAGCTGTAAACAATGGTTATTTTAGAGAAAACAAAAACACAACTGAAACTACGGCATCGTCCCTATACAGTTTGGCTGGTTACAGCTAGTTGGATGCTAGGAATTATTTTACTCATCGTAATAATGCATCTGTATGTTACCTGGTTGATTTACCTCTGGTGGGTGCCATTATTTATTTTACTGAACCTAATTACAGCTAGTTTAGTATTGCTTTTTGCTGGAAAAATTTTCATCTACCATTTTGATAAAACTTCTAACAGTTTGGTGATTAAACAACGTAGCTTGATTAATACTAAATTAAGTTTGTACTCAATTACAGACATTTTGGACATTCAGGTTAAATCTACAAGCTGGAATCAGGATGCAAATGCAGATTATCAGATAGCGATTATTTGGAAATCTGGCAAAGACTTATCCTTAAATGTCAGTCAAAGTTCGGCTGTTACGAAAAAACTGGAAACCGTCAATCTAATTCGCGAGTTTCTCGGAATGTCACCTCAAAAGTTAGGTTGGTAAACTCTAAATCTTCTGTTATATATTCTAATAAATTTAGAAAAAATAGGAAAAATCTGATGCCTGAATCTTTCGAGCAATTACTCGGCTTGGGATTGTTCATATTTATATTTATCTTGCCGGTAAACATTTCAAATATTCTCAGATTAAGCAATGTTCCAGGAAAGTTATTGATATATTTTTGTTTGTTTTATTTTACGGTTATTTTCTTATTTAATGCTAGCACTTCTGTAGTTACATTGTGGAAAATTACTCCACCTGATTCTGTTATGTCCTTTGGTCTTTCTGTCCCATTTATATTTTATGTAGTAGCAATTAATGTGAGTTTACTGAGAAGCTTTATTAGAAAAATCAAAAATCAGCGCAACCAAAAACTCCTCTTCAATCTGGCAGTTGCAGTAAACTTACTGAGTTTTTGTCTTCTGTTGTTTATTGTTTATCATAGATGGTATCAAATGGAGCCTGTTAATAACTTCTACTCTTATGAAAAACAGCGACAAGAAATTGTGTCAATGATTGAGTCAGGTAAATTAGGAAGTGAACGGAGTCGTTTAGCAGCAAAAGATTTTTTCAAAGAAAGAATAAACCTTCCTCCAGAGTATAAAGGTCTTTCATGGAAAGGAACAGTCGAGGTAGAGAGAAAGCCTGGAGAACTGAAAGTTAGATTCATTCATAGCACAATTGGATTTGGAGATGGAACTAAGGAGATAATCTACTACAGGTCAGATAAAAATGTATTGGATGCGCCCTATAGTAGAACTAAGAAATTAAAAAAACATTGGTTTTATGTAATTGTAATTTTTTGAAGCAGATTAATAATCTATGCTCAATTATTCATAGTAGGATAAGCATCTTGCTTGTTCTTTTTTCTTACTTAAATTACCTTTAAGAAAAAAAAATGCGCTCAAAATCTATCTTGGGATTGAGGTATTTTTCGTAAAAACATCTTATGTGTAAATTAATGACTTTTAGAGGCTGCTATGAAAAAAATATTGACTAGCATTAGCTTGTTCCTAGCAGCAGTGTACCTCACCATAAACATCAGCAGAGAAACGGTGCAGGCACAAACAAATATCTCAAATCCCGACATTGCTACCAAACTTTCCCTGACTCAACCGTATATTCCCCAAGCAGAAGCTGTTAACACTTCTTCCAGGATAAATGTTGCGCAAAACAACTCATCTGAGGTGGTAACGCAAATTGAGCAAACCTGGGAAAAGCAATATGAAGATTACTTTGGGGTAAACTTTTCAGATCGGGCAACAACCGCTCAGTATGTGGCGGATACTTTGGATAAAATCGCCCTTCAAACTGGGAAAAAGTCCGCCTTACTCTACGTTATCCCACGGTCACAGCATCTGGAACTGGTGTTAATTCCTGCTGGAGGAAAAGCGGTTTACAAACAAGTTTCAGAAGCTAACCAAGAAGTCTTACTTAATCAGGCAAAAGAGTTAACCCAATCTATCATAACTCCCAAAAGTATCAACACTAACCAATATTTGCCCGCAGCCAAGCAACTTTATCAATGGATAGTTGCACCAATAGAAGCCGAACTTAAAACTAATAACATAGATACTTTAATATTTTGTACAGGTGTTGGTTTGCGCACAGCACCAGTAGCAGCATTACATGATGGACAACAATTCTTGATTGAAAAGTACAGTATTGGACGCATTCCAGCTTTCAAATTTACCGACACAACTTACGCTGATATCAGGAATTCGCAAGTGCTAGCAATGGGTGCTTCTGAATTTTTCGAGCAAAATTCCTTACCAGCAGTACCAGTAGAATTATCAACTATTACAAAAAAACTGTGGCAAGGAAAAACCCTCCTTAACCAAGAATTTACCTTAAATAATCTCCAGTCGCAACGCCAAATACAATCATATAAAATTATTCACCTAGCGACTCACGCTAATTTCCAAACTGGGTCACCAAGCGATTCTTATATTCAGTTTTGGGATGCCAAACTAACACTGGATAAGATGAGACAGTTAAATTGGAATAATCCACAAGTAGCTCTTTTAGTGCTGAGTGCTTGTAAAACAGCCATAGGTGATAAAAATGCAGAATTAGGCTTTGCAGGTTTAGCAGTTCAGGCAAAAGTTAAGTCAGTTATTGCTAGTTTATGGAACGTTAACGATGAAGGAACTTTAGGGCTGATGACAGAGTTTTATCAGAATTTGAAAACTAATTCTACTAAAGCAGAAGCACTACGTTTTGCCCAAATAGCAATGTTAAAAGGGCAAATACACATAGAAAATGGTCAGTTACAAACTACTAGGACAAATATATTTTTGCCACCAACACTAGCAGAAACTCAAGATAAAAATTTCTCCCATCCCTATTATTGGGCTGCTTTTACAATATTTGGCAGTCCTTGGTAGAAAATGGAAATTGGTAATTAATAAAGTGAAACCTTAGAATTGGTATTTATTATCAGCATCGATTGGACACTGTACTGGAGCTTGCCAAGCATTATGAGGTGTCACGTTCGGTGCTTCAGCCGTGAGGATAACCTGCCCTTGCTCATTAAAGCTCCATGCTTGGGCTTCTACAAGTTGTTTTGGGGCAGAATTTTTGGGAGTTGTTGGTGTTGGGGGCGTGTTATTCTCCTTCTTGGAGTCGAGGATGACCCAGTTGGGTGTGATTACAGACTCACTTTGTAGCGTATCGTTGGGGTTGGGTGGAATACCACCACGTCCGGTAACGACAAAGCTACTGCCTTGGTTTGCGGCTTGGGGAGTACAACGCCGGTCAATCTGTTGTGAGGCATCGACCACGTTAGTGGGCAACTGGCCTAAGCCCCGACTGGGGTCAATGCCGGGTGTGTTGAGGATATATGTCCCTGATAAACCGAAGGTGGAACTAACGGTAATGTCGTTGTTGGGGGTGCGTTGGGGTCGAAATTTGATGCCGAACAGTCCTTGAGTGGTGACATCGACTCGTCCCCCATTGCCTTGTTCGGCGTTGGCGATGATGTCGCTGCCTTCGGGCCCCCTTCGAGGTGTGGCAGCGATTAAGGTGGAGTCGATGGTGACGTTGCCACCGTTGGCATTGGCGAGGGCGCTGGCGGAAATCAGGCTTTCATTGTCCATCCGCAGTAATTCTAAACCTTTTAGGTTGATATTGGCTCCGCCTTCAGTCCCACTGGTGCCGGTGACAGCAGAGAGTGTGCCTCGGTTGAGAGTGAGGGTATTAGCGGTAATGTTCAAGTTACCTGCTTGTCCTTGAGGGCTGCTGACGTTGACTTGTGCGCCATCAGTGACGGACATTTTGTTAGTTGTAACGGTCAAATCTCCAGCAGTACCGCCATTAGTGGCATTAACAAATAAACCACCCGTTCCACTCAGTTGTACTTGTTCAGAGGCATTAATAATCACACTACCTCCATTGCCTTCACTTTTAGTACTAGCGCTCACCACTGCGCCATCTTTAACGAGTAACTGGGGAGTGGTAATCTGCACATTCCCCCCATTTCCTATGCCTTTAGTTTGAGCAGCCAAGCTACTGGAAAACTGACCATTGGCAGATGTACCCATCAGTTGCACTGCGTCAGAGGCATTCACAATCAAACTACCTCCCTTGCCTTCACCTAAGGTACTAGCACTCACCCCTGCGCCGTCGGTAACCAACAACCAAGGAGTGGTAATCTGCACATTCCCTCCATCTCCCTTGCCAAAAGTTTGAGCAAACAAGCTACTGCTAAACTGACCATCGGCAGAGCTGCCAATCAATTGCACTGCGTCAGAGGCATTTACTATCAAACTACCTCCCTTGCCTTCACCGAATGTACTAACACTTACTGCTGCGCCATCAGTAACCAGCAACCCAGAAGTGGTAATCTCCACCTTTCCCCCATCTCCCTTGCCATCAGTTTGAGCAGCCAAGCTACTGCGAAACTGACCATTGGCAGATGTACCAATCAGTTGCACTGCCTCAGAGGCATTCACTATCAAACTACCTGCGTTGCCCTCACTATAGGTACCAACATTTACCAGCGCACCATCAGTAACCAACAACCAAGGAGTGGTAATCTCTACATTTCCCCCATTTCCCTTGCCTTTAGCTTCAGAAGCCAAGCCACTAGGAAACTGACCATTGGCAGATGTACCAATCAATTGCACAGTTTCGGAGGCATTCACTATCAAACTACCTCCCTTACCTTCATCTAAGGTACCAGTACTCACCACTGCGCCATCTTTAACGAGTAATTGAGGAGTGGTAATCTCCACATTTCCTCCATCTCCCTTGCCAAAAGTTTGTGCAACTAAGCCACTTTTAAACTGACCATTAGCAGAGATACCAATCAATTGCACAGTTTCGGAGGCATTTACTATCAAACTACCTCCCTTGCCTTCACCGAATGTACTAACACTCACTACTGCGCCATCTTTAACCAGCAACCCAGGAGTGGTAATCTCCGCATTTCCCCCATCTCCCTTGCCTTTAGTTTCAACAAACAATCCACTGTTAAACTGACCATCGGCAGAGGTCCCAATGACTTGCACAGTTTCGGAGGCATTCACTATCAAACTACCTCCCTTACCTTCGCCCAAGGTACTAGCACCAACCTGTGCGCCATCAGTAACTAGCAATTGCTTTGCCTGGATATTAATATCGCCCCCTTTCTCTGCTCCCAAAGTGTCACTGAAGACGATGCTATTTGTTAACAAGACAGTCTCGTTAGCAAGCAGGGTGATATTACCAGAATTACCAGCGATAGAAGTAGAAGAGGAATCAATACCGGTGTTGGCAATTACTATATTGTTTCTTGAGTCAAGAATGACGGAACTTCCATTCCCCCCAAAACCACGGGCATCAATGCCAAAATTAAATACCCCTGCTCCTGTTATAGTGATGTCTCCCCCTGGCAATGCAGTATTCGGTTGGTACTGATTAGTAATAAAAACCTGTCCATTGGGAGGAAAAATCTGGACATCGCCGATAGTAATATTCGCACTCGTTGGCGTAGCAGTTAGAGAGGGTTGACCAAAAAATCCATCTGTAGCGGGATTAAAGCCCGTAACTCCAGGAACACCAATAAATGCTGGAGCTACACCCGCTCTAATATCAAGAGTTGGCTGAAGACTACCATTAATGGATATTTCCTTTCCATTGGATAACGATACCTTCCCCTGAAGATAGTCAACACCAACAGCCCCTGTTTCTGTACCTGTAATGACGACAGTGCCGATATTTACCGCACCCCCTGCCAAAATATGTAATGAAGTTCCTTGGTAAGCATCAAAACTGACATCTCCCAGAGAGCGAATAATTGGGTCATAGGGACTATTTAAACCCCCCAAACTGCCATCCAATTTTTCAATCCGAAAACTCCCCCCACTCCAATAGTGAGCATCTCCTCCAACAGTGTTGGCACTTCGCAACACCATATTTCCACCGGAAAACAAGCCACTCTTGGGATGATTTAAGGCAAAAATATCTACTGATTGATTCCCCTGAAGCAACAGATTGACCTTCGCTGAAGCAATAAAAGGACTTGTGGAAGAATCGCGCACTTTCACAGTATCTTGAGCTTGTAGCGTTAAATTCCTACCAGCAAGAAGTTGTCCTTGTAAATCCAGATTGCCAGCCGATAGTGTCAAATCTTTCCCGACTGTTAAATTCCCAGAATTAGTAATGGTTGTCTTTGGTTGATTTGCTCCAAACTGCACCCCTGGAGTTATATTCATCCTCAACAATGGCGGTGCTTGCGGATTGGTTGCACTAAACTTACTACCATTGGGAAACTTAAAACTGTTCGCTGTCGTTGCCAAAAACGAACCCCCAATTTCTAGCCGAGCATTTTGACCAAAAATCACTCCATTGGGATTGAGGAAAAATAAATTAGCCGTCCCATTCGTGCGAAGCAATCCATCAATATTAGATACCGAATTCCCCGTTACCCGACTGAAGATATTCTGAATCTGCAAGGCATTATTGAAAAACGCCTCACCTCCTGTCGGTACAGAAAACTCGCTGAAACTGTGAAATAAATTAACTCCTCTCTTGATTCCCCCGTCAATCCTACAAACCGTGCATCCCTGAGTCACAATAGAATTCACAGGAAGCGTATTATCTGGAACGATTTGCGCTTGTACAGAGCTAGCCGTTGCTAAACACCCAAGGAGAAGATAGCCAGCTCTCCAGAAGTGGAAGATAGGATGCATCATGGGATTTCTTTCAACATAGAGAGGATTATTTTAATCCTCAGCAATAGTAATCACTGGGAAAAACAGCTTTTATTTACAATGCTTTTTGACAACTATTGTGTTGGCAATTTCTTGCCGATTGAGCTAAGTTTGCAGCATTTGTAGCCGAATTCACCGCCTGTTGCAATGCATCTCCCGATTGCACTGTATTTGGCTGATTTGGTGCAAGATTTGAGGAACGATTAAGTACCTGTGCAGGCTTCGGATGTGGCTTGATCTGTGGCCGATGCTTAGACTTACCTTGATGAAACAATACAAAGATACCAGCAATGAGCGCGATCGCAGCCAGCACAGCACCAGAAATTTTCCAAACACTGTAAGGGCGATCGCCTTGTACTTCCCCAGTAATTGCATTTACCATCACCTGATATTGCTTATTTTGGTAGCGGTAACAAGACATCCAAACAGGCAATAAAATATGCTTAAAAGTAATCGCACTGTAAGCAGTTGAAATGTTGTTAATCCGTTGTTCATCGCCACCGATATCATGATTGACATCAGAGCGAATTGTACCTGTCATAATGTCCTTAGCAGTCTCAAAGCCATCTTTCAGAGAAACTTGCGAGCGCTGTGCTTCAAAACCTGCTAAATAAGATGGATCATAAGTACGTAGAGACTGATCTAAATTCCAAGGTTCCAACGCATCAAGACGCTTGAGATTTACTAACTTAGTTCCTGGAACCAAAACATCATCAAAAAAGCGCGAAACCGTACCCGAAACAAAATACCAACGAGTATGTTTTACTTCGCGAGTTTTGGTTTCCGTTTCCCCTTTATCGTTAGTTTCCGTGTAATTTTCAGTCACATAGTAATGTTCGCCACGTTCGCCAGTGTAATGACTTGTTGTGTAAGAATCATAAGTCCAGAAAGGCAAATATACCCCTTGAAGTTTTTCTTGTTGTGCTAACTGCTTGAGTGCTGTTGGTGCAAACCAACGCTTACCTATCCAACGTTGAATATTTTCCCTAGCAACTTTACTAGAAATACTAAAAGGGACAATTTCTTCTGGTGCGAGAGTTGGGTCAGAAAGCTTCGGTTGTGCGACAATACTAGCAGCACAAAAAGGACATTTACCTGCTACATGGGGTGGTTCAAAAGTAACATTTGCTCCACAATCGGAGCATTGTACTTCAAGTGCTGTGGAAGAAAGTGTAGCAAGACGAGTGCGATTTTTGTTGAGATATTCCTCATAAGAACGTTCCTGTACCTGTTCAGCAGTTTCAGGAATTGCATCTTCCCAACCGCAGTAAGGACACTTAAGTTTGCCATGCTTAGGATTGAATTCTAAATTAGCACCGCAACTCGGACAAGGAAACTTTTTGACTGCTGTTTCAGGAGTACTTACCATATTAAATTCGTTTATATTCCTTGTTTTTTTTCATAAGTAATTAGTAGGTCTCTTACCAAAATCCAGATCATCCCTTACAACTAATCAATTATTCTGTCTTCATCTGCGTGCATCTGCGTGCATCTGCGGTTCATTACCTCAAACTAAGATTTATTCAAGAAGTTTAGTCATTAGACCTCTTGCCTAAATCTGATAAGGGCTAAGCATTTGCGGATAAAAACCCTGATTTAACCGATAAATTCGGGCGCAAATGCTTAGCCCCTACAGCTAAAAATCGACTTTGGCAAGAGGTCTATTAGTTAAAAACCAACAACTAATGACTAATGACTAATAACAACTTACAACAAACCGACAAAACTCACAGAACTTCTTGTACAATTCCCAATCAACCTATCGGTGGTGGAGGTGGTACTGAACCAAGAAGAGACGAAAGTTCTGGTACTTCTAATGCTTGTTTCCAGCCATTTTGTCCCGCTGTCCAAACAAGAGTTTGAGATGTCAAACCTTGCTGTAGTAACTGATTAAAACCAAACGGCCCCAACTGCTGACTATTTTGGGCAATATACCACTGTGTCTGAGGTGGTGGAGGTGGTGCGGAAACCATGAGAGAAGAGAGTTCAGGTACTTCTGATGCCTGGCTTCCAACCAGAAAGTCCAGAATGCCAAACATAGGTTTGAGGAGTCAATCCTTGTTGTGTCAATTGATTTAAGGCAAATGGGCCTAACTGTTGACCATTTTGAGTAATATACCACTGGGTTTGTTGTGGTGGGGGCGGTGGCGCAACTTGAGGAGATTGTTGTTGTTGGTGGTGGATTGAACCTACCAATTGCTGACTCATTGCTAAACCAACACCAAAGTCTAAAGCGGAATTTCCACCACCAGGATTTTTAGCTGATTCTTCAATCGCGTTAGCAGCTTGATACTTAGTATATTGGTCTAAGTTTCCTAAAACTCCCATTGAAGCACGTTTATCAAGTGCTGCTTCAACTTCTGGTGGTAGGGAGATATTTTCAATCAACAATTGGGTTAGCTGTAACCCGAAACTTTGCATCTCCTCTTGCATTCCTGTTCTTACATTGTCGCCCAATTCTCGATAGTGAGCGGCAAGATCGAAGAGGGAGATTTGTCCTCTACCAATCCAAGTAGCAAAAGCGCTGACGATCATGTTACGCAGATGTTCGCTGACTTCATCTACTTGGAAAAGTCCATCGGTGCTGACTAATTGCTTCAAAAGTTCGGCTGGATCATGAACTTTAATGTTGTAGCTACCAAAAGCACGCAAACGCACGGGGCCAAGTTCTGGATCGCGAATTGTCAGGGGGTTAGAAGTTCCCCATTTTAAGTTAGTAAAACTTTTGGTGTTGAAGAAGTAAACTTCTGCTTTAAATGGGGAGTTGAAGCCATATTTCCAGCCTTGTAACGTGCTCAGAACTGGTAAGTTTCGGGTGGAGAGTTCGTACATTCCTGGTTGGAATACGTCCGCTACTTGACCTTCGTTGACGAAGACGGCTACTTGACCAGGGCGTACTGTCAGTTTAGCGCCCATTTTGATTTCGTTGTTGTAGCGCTCAAAGCGATAGGCGATCGTATCGTTGCTTGAGTCTAGCCATTCGATGATATCGATAAACTGGCTACTAATTTTGTCCCACAGGCCCACGGACTTTCCTCCAGGATTTTGAGAATTGCTAATCTGTTTACAGATATCTACCTGTTAGGGGATGCTGATTCCTGAAACACTGGATTTTTTTCCTAGGAAGGATTGCAGGTTTTGCTGGTAGTTCAGGGATAGCGATCGATTGAGTGTTGATGGTTGAAAGAGTGCGATCGTTCCCAAAAGGAGGGCATTTTGCGTAATCGCCTTAGTAAACACCAGGAGAATTAGCACTTTTTGTCATGGTAGGCTGATTGTACAGCAATTTAGCTATAAAGGCCCGCCCGTCCGAATGTCCATTTATAGAGAAGAGATTTAACGAAATGAAAGCAGATAGTTTTAAGATATCAAAAGTTTTCAGTGGTGGTGGAGATATTCATTATGTGTTGCCTTATTTTCAGCGTGAATATAGCTGGGAAGAAAGTAACTGGAAAATACTTCTTGAAGATGCATTTGCTATTTATGAAGAATATCAACCAGAAAAAGAACTCGAGCATTTTTTGGGTTCATTAGTTGTCATCAATGACGGCACAATAAATGGCGTAATTCCTGCTTTTAAACTTGTGGATGGACAGCAAAGGCTGACAACTATTTCGTTGTTATTTTGTGCTTTACGCAACATTATACTAAAAAGTAATCCAGTACTTGCGAAGAAAGTACAAAAAATGCTGATCAACCCTGATGAAGAGGGTGATGTATATTTCAAAGTACTACCTACTAACAAATATGGCGATCGTGAGGCATATACAACTATTATTCGTGGAGACAAACCTCCTATTACTGAATCTAATATACCAAAAGCTTACGCATATTTATACAGAGAAGTTGACAAAAAAATAGCCAGCGATGAAATTAAGCCTGAACAAGAGTCATTACAAATTAGGCAGAAATAGGCAGAGTGCGGTTACACATTGGGATCGCACTCTATATAATCGCCACAATTACTCATTCCTCAGACAAAACTTGCTCCAAAAATTGCTGAAATTCTACTACAGATTCAATCGAAATTGCTCTCCTGAGAAGCGTTTTCAGCACAGTAGTCTGATTTATACCATTAATAACCTCAACAATCGAACTTGGCACTCCTCCAAATCGTATCTCCAGGATTTCAATCACATCCTCTCGCCCTTTTCTGAGAATTCCTTTCTCAATTCCATGCTCGATAGCGAGTTCCTCAAGATATGATACAAAACGCATTCTACCTACCTCCTCGTAACTTTTTGCGACTTCTTTAAAACTAAGCGTTAACTCTTCTGGTAAAACCATCAACCAGTCAATAAACCGAAATAACTCTATAATGTCTTGTCGACTGTAACCCCGTTCATACAGCCTTCTCACCAGGCTTAATTTCCAGTTTAGACGACTCTCTGGGTTTCGATGCGTCGCCTTAGTTTTCAGATGCGCCATGACGATTATCCCGAAGGGATTGGTACTTTGCTCTAGGTTTTCCCAATCGTCTTCATAGTCCAAAAGTTTGACTGTAGGAAACTCTAAACTGACGCGACACCCCCCAAGTTCATATCCGTAACTTGCAGGTCGCCAATTTCTCTCTTCATCTGCTAAAACAGCTAAGCTGATAACTCGCTGTTTGTGGCGGTCAAACAAACGGTAATTGTAAGTGTACATCCGCTGGGCAAATTCTCGCTCATACTGCCCTTGAACTTCTACATGAACTAATACCCAAGCTTCTTCACCTCCAATTAGCCAAACTTTTGCTACTTTATCTACCAAGCGCTTCCCAATTTCTGCATCTGGTTCTAGTTGTTGTAGTTCTGTATCCAGAAATTCGTAAGGTTGTGCCCAGTCGATTTCCCGATAAGCTAGGGGGAAAAAGAACTCTAAAAATTGGGGAAAGTAGCTCTCGATAACTTCTTTCCAAGGGCTATCATAATCAGTGCGTTGCTCTTGCTGTCGTTCTGCTGTCATCCCGTTGATTACGCTCGCGGTGGTCCAAGGTCGTCAGGAAGCTCATCAAATGTTACACCTAACTCTCGGCATAAAGCCCTAATTTGAGAAATAGTTAGCGTGGGTGGATACTCGCCTTTCTCCCAACCGCGAACAGCTCTATCTGATACTCCAATCCGTCTAGCTAACTCGGCTTGCGTTAACCCCATCTGTAGCCTCAATCTCTTCAGTGGAGACTCCAACTTCTTTTGCGTTTGCTGATCTTCGGTCATAGCGGAAATGAAATTCCGGAAACTCACTTCTTGACAAATCAATAAAACGGAAATAAGATTCCGGTAAGGAGAAATAACAAAAGGGCTGGTAACCAAAAAGCATTAGTTGCCTTGAGTTGCCTAACCTTTCTCAGTGTCTTACATAAATTGTCACCCTTACCACCAATCAGCAGGTCTCTGCTAACTCTCCGTTCCCAATTGAACGGTAAGCGTCTGTTCTGGTCGGGTGTCATGTCTAGCAAAACTATAGAGCGATCGCATTTAGGCGATCGCCTGGAGTCCTTATGACGTACAAAGATAAGCTGCATCCGTGGTGCATCATCCGTCCGTTCCCTGAGATGCGCTCACAAGTTATCGATTCGCTTTCGTCCTCAGTTTGCGGGAGCGTTGCGTCTTTAGTGGAAAGTCACGATGGTTGGTCATCAGGAACACCAGTTACATCAATGCCGATCGCCAGACAAACTTTCTTCATGGGAACTTTTAACTCACGAGCTAGAGCCACTGCTCGGTCAATTCTTGGCATTTTGATTCCATTTTCCCAGTCGTAAATTTGGCGATCAGAAACTCCGATACGCCTTCCCAGTTCAGTTCGGGTTAGTTCAGCAGCTTCTCTAAATAATCTCAATGGAGATTTCCCTTCGTTGGAGTCAATCATAACAGAGCTAAAGTTCTTGAACTTTAGCTCTTGACAAAGCCATAGCACAGGAGCTAAAGTTCATGTTGGTAAACAGCATAAAAGACCAGCCGATAAGGCTTGCTCCGTCAGGATACGGCGTGCTTGACTGGCCTTTCATTGTTAGTGTCTCATCAATAAGTTCGAGATCGCCTACATCCCTCATGTCTGTATCTTGTCAGACAACAATTCATGATGAATATTCTCAAGCTCATTCAACCTCATCAGATAATTCGTCATCAAGAGCTTCGTCTATCTCTTGCTGTAATTGCGCGTACAACTCCTGAAGCTGATGGCGTCTCTTCTCCAGCTTTTCTATCTTTGAGCGGTATTCAGCCAATTGATCGTCGTTTTCGGCGATTAATTGGCCAAGGATTCCCCCAAAAATCTTTCCTTGCTCAGTATTAGTGTGTCGGTCTGAACTTCTCCTTGGGCAAATCGGCTTATCAGTTCTGTCCTCGTCATGCCTAATTTTTCTGCTTTGGATTGCAGAAGATCCCAATCTTCCGGAGTCATCCTCATCGCTACAGTTTTCGTCTCTTTGTCTGACTTCGGTCTGCCGCGTTTCTTGATCATTGCCTTCTGGATGTGGCATGAATACGCTTGCATTATCGCATAGACACCAATATTGCTCTTGATTTTAAACTGCATAACTTTTAAATAAAAAACATTTTTATGTTATGCTAAAATTGGATTCAGTGAAAAACAGCAAGCGATCACTTGAAGGGCGATCGCCTTTACTCAAAGATCCATCTACCCAAACGAATATCTATGACGTACAAAGATAAGCTGCATCCGTGGTGCATCATCCGTCCGTTCCCTGATATGCGCTCAAAAGTAATCATTCGCTTTCGTCGCCGTAGCGATGCAGAAGGCCATATGCAAATATTGAAAGCAAATAATCCAGATGCAGACTACGAAATCATGTTTGACGTAACTGCAGAAAACTCAACTTTGACTGACAAATAGAAACCGTACTATCCCAAACTAAAAATGGAGTGAAATTGCCATGACAAAATTGTTTGGTCGCCTCCAACCTCGTCAGAAATTCCGTATCAGTATTTCTGGCATCGCTCAATTACTAAAAATTCCCAAACGCCTCATTTTGCGTGTCGAATGTTGGGAATATGTCATCTTTGTCCATCGCCAAGACAAAGGCGGACAATTCATCAGTTACCGAAAATTAAAACAATGGCAAAATGCTGTTGCTTGTCAGATTCAAAAGTGCTCCACTTGTCAACAACTGCGTAAATTGTGGTTGGATATTGAAGAAGACTGCACCAAACACCAAGAGCAATATCACAAGAAAATTTATCCATTTTTCTGCCAGATTTGGACACAATACTGGGATAAACTTTGGAACGAGCAAAAGTTAGCAGAAAATGCTGTTGGTTTTTAAGAAAGTACTTAATCAGAACTTCAACTTAATTTTTAAATTTAAAATTGAATTTGATCCGGATAGCCTTTAGATAGTTCAATCAGGTGGGCAAAATATTGCCCACGCTACTACTCAATTAGACCTCTTGTATAAATCCTTGGAAGGGCGTTAGCGTTAGCGAAGCGGGGCGCTCTTAGCGCACAGCGTTAGCGAGTCTTCGAGCGTCAGCATTTGCGTATAAAAATCTGGATTTCACCGATAAATCCGGGCGCAAATGCTTAGCCCCTACAGATACATTTAGAATTTTGCAACAGATCTATTGCTGTTACAACGGACGGTAAACGCGATAGTTGATTTCGGGGAAGATGTTGTCGATTTCCTCGACCTTTTCTAACCAACCGCTATCGATACCTTTACCTAGCTTGATATCGTCGTAGATTTTGTTAAAGCGCATCAAGTGCGATCGCGTGCGACGTACCGCATAAGGTACCATCGTTCCCGTTCGCATAATAAACGCCCAGTCGGAAGATTGCGCTAACAATAATTCTCGCGCTGCTTGGTTAAGAGCTTTCCACTCCAACTCATCAGCAGGTTCCCGACGGCCTAACTCAATCATCCGTTCAGCAGCTTTGTGGAGGTGGGGATAAATCCAAGCATTTGTCTCATTGAGCCAGTATTCGTGGAATCCCTTGAAACCCCAGCTAGATTGGGAAGGACGACAAACTTGCTGTGTCGGATGATTCTGCAAATAATCAGCAAGGTGCGTCATGTCGTAGGTATTTTGGTCAAACCAAGACTTGCGGAACAGGTAATCGATGAACCAAGGGCCCTCGTACCACCAGTGACCAAATAATTCTGCGTCATAGGGAGAAACAATAATTGGAGGGCGCTGCATTATAGCAGCCAGATGACCAGACTGCTGCTCCCGGTTAAACATGAAATTAGCAGCGTGTTCGGCTGATTTTTCACGTGCCCAATAGGGGTCATAGAGTTGCTTATCGCCTAAGCCCAAGCCACGTCCTGTAATTTTGTGATATTTAATACCTGTATTCTTGCGCTGCCCATTGGGCATGATATAGGGCTTAATGTATTCGTATTCTGCTTCCCAGCCCAAATCCTTGTAAAATTCGCGATATTCAGCAGCACCTGGATATCCGACTTCTGAAGACCAGACCTGCTGTGACGACTCGTGATCGCGACCAAAGACAGCAACCCCACTTTCAGTGTAGATTGGAGCATAAGTCCCAAAACGTGGTCGGGGACGAGCGTATAAAATACCATGTCCATCGGTGAGGAAGTAGCGCAAGCCAGCATCAGCCAGCATCCGATCAACGCCTTCGTAGTAAGCACATTCTGGCAACCAAATGCCTTTGGGGGGACGCCCAAAGTTCTGCTCATAATGTTCGCAAGCTACCTGAATTTGTGCCCAAACTGCTTCAGGGTACATCTTCATCAGCGGGAAGTAGCCGTGGGTGGCACCGCAAGTGATGATTTCCAGGTTGTTGCTATCTAAGAATTGCTTAAATGCCATTACTAGGTCGCCCTTTATAGCGCTCCCAGGTTTGGCGAATCATGCTGAACTCTTTAACGTAGTATTCAGCTAGGTAACGGATATGACCGTTGTGTTTGTTATGATCGACTTCCTTTTCAACCAGTTCCTCTAATAGAGTTAGGTGTGCGTTGTAACGCTCTTGTAACAAAGGGTCACGTAGCATTGACACCAACGGCGGTGTCATGCTCATGGTTATTTTGAAATCAACACCATCTCGCTTTAACCCTTCAAATACGTGCAGCAAAGGGATGTATGTTTCAGTAATGGCTTCAAATAGCCACTCTTCTTCGAGTACGTAGTCACTTTCGGGATGCCGGACAAAAGGTAGATGGGCGTGAAGGACGAGAGCGACGTAGCCAGTAGCCATAATTAAATAGGAGTCGTGAATATGCGATGGATAACTAGAAGTGACGCAAGATTAGGAAATTTTACAGTCTTTTAAGATTTTAGAATGAAAGGGGCAGGTCGAGCTTACCTGCTGATCCCACATTAGAAGGTGTAAGTAGTGCCTAAAATCTAAAATTGATATTAAATTGTTGTAAGGAAGTTCGTGTCACCAGCAACAGAGACTAAATCTCACTGTTGTTGAATCTTTAACCTGTTTGTCCATAGTGCTAACACCAAATTGCATGCAGGCAGATCCTGAAAATGCCGCTGATTCGGAAACCTCGCTACAGCTACTGCTGTTTGTCGATGAACGTCTCAGTGCCCGGAAACATATCCAGCGAATCCGCAGTTATCTCACTACTTTGAGGGCAGAGTATCCCTTTGAACTCATGGTGGTAGATGTTGGGGAACAGCCTTATCTAGCTGAACATTTTAAGCTTGTGGCAACACCAGCGCTGATTAAAATTCATCCGGAACCCAGACAAATCCTGGCTGGGAGTAATTTGGTTGCTCAGTTGAAGAATTGGTGGCCTCGCTGGCAACGCTCTATTGAGGAAAATCAAGCGGGAGTTTCTCAAAGTGTAACTTTACAGTCACCACCCAGTTCATCCACCTCCGCTGAGATGTCGCTATCAACAACGACTTCTTTTGCTTGTGGGGTGGAAATGATTCGACTTTCCGACGAAATCTTTCGACTCAAACAAGAAAAAGAAGAACTGCTCGATCAGTTGCGCTTCAAAGACCAGGTGATGTCAATGTTAGCTCACGACTTGCGTAGCCCTTTGACTGCTGCCTCCCTTGCCCTGGAAACTATGGAATTGGACGAAAAAAAGCAGCAGGAGGGTTCTCTTTCTGGGTTGAATCCAGCGCTCAAAGCACGGTTGCTATACCAAGCGCGTAACCAATTTCGTAGCATGGAGCGGATGATTACGGATCTCCTGGAAGGTGCCAGAGGCGCCAGCGCTGAATTTAATATCCGACCTCATAAACTGCATTTGGGGCAACTCTGTGAGGAGATCCTTGCTCAAATGAAGGATCAGTTTCAGCTTAAATCTCAGCAAGTGGAAACTGATATACCACAAGATTTGCCATTTGTCTATGCTGATGAAGATTTGGTGCGTCAGGTGATTGTCAATTTGTTGGATAATGCGATTAAGTACACACCGATAGACGGGAAAATCCAAATTTCGCTGCTTCACCGTACAACGCAGAAAATTCAGGTCACTGTTTACGATGATGGCCCTGGTATTCCCGAAGAAAATCGCGATCGCATTTTTGAAGACCATTTCCGACTCAAGCGAGATGAAGCGAAAGAAGGATATGGCTTAGGTTTATCATCCTGTCAAAGAATTGTTCGCGCTCATTATGGCCGCATTTGGGCTGATACAGTTCCCACAGGTGGCTGTTTTCACTTTACCTTGCCGGTTTATCGCTAGAGGGTTGGAATCTCCATCTCTACTTCTAGTTCCCAGTTTAATCGCCAAAATTTTTCAGTGGGGCGATCTTTTGGGTGGGGTGCAGCTTCGACTTGGGAGAGTAGACTTTCAGGCGGATGGTACATTTGGAATGTTGTTATGATACTACCAATGATACTATTGTTCGATGGGCAAGTTAAAGAAATTAATAGAACAATTCCTTAACCAACCACCGGAAGTGCGGTTTGAAGACGTGTACTACCTTCTCGAAGCTTTTGGTTTTGAAGAGAAAAGGTCTAAGGGTAGCCATCATAGTTTTAGAGATTCACAAGGTAGAAAAATCACAATACCTAAAAAAGGTGGACAGAAAGTAAAGGGAATTTATGTACAGCAAATTGTTGAACTATTGAACTTAGATGAATGGACTGATGAAGACACTCAACCAGAAGAATAAGCCGATTGAAAAGCAACCACTAGAATATTATTTAAATCTTCAGTATCCAGTAACACTTTATCCCGATCCAGAGGGGGGATATGTGGCTCAGATTAAAGATTTGCCTGGATGTCTCACTCAAGGTGAAACGTTGGATGAAACGATCGCAAATATCAATGAAGCGCGGGAATTGTGGATTGAGACAGCTTATGAAGCTGGAGATGATATTCCTTTACCCAGTAATGATGAAACTTACAGTGGTAAGTTACTTTTGCGGATGCCTAAATCTTTGCATCGTCGTTTAGCCGAGGAAGCTGAAGGGGAAAATGTGAGTCTCAATCAGTACATTGTGTCTGTGTTGAGTAGGGAATGTTAGTGTTAGTGTGGAGATAGCGCAAGCCAGTAAAGCAAGCAGATCGCTCTGGATAATCAGCGCATTTTCGAGAAATATTTAAGACATCTTTCCAATTTGAATATGAGTCGCAATCATATCTTCCCTAACTAGCAATCTGGGTCATCTCGTTTTACGGAAGTCTGAGCGAAATGTTCTAGTAGCATCCGATGGATGAAAATGTAACCTCCGCCAACCTTTTGCAGAAAAATGCGCTCCGTGGCGTAGTCGAGGAAGCGGGAATAGTTCCAGGTAATGTAATTGTTGAAGTAAAGGATAAGACGCAAGGTAAAATGTTGAATACAGGCTGTAATTCCTCCAAAAATAAGCCCAATAAATAGCCCATAAACCGCTCCCCCTATCAGTGCTTCTATCAAATTACCTATCAGGTTTTGTTTCAACGCAAAAACAAGCATAAAAGTCAGTGCAAAAATTACTGACAAAATTCCGCCTATTACACCTCCAATCATTCCCAAAAATATAGCGCTTCTAGCAGATTCCCAGATGCCTTGATTCGGCAAAGTTTTTGTTTCTATTTTTGAGCCTTTAAAACCTTGGCTCAGGCAATAAATTAGTCCTCCACTCACACCATGAAATAATCCTCCACCCAGCCCTAACATCAGTCCTGGCATCGGTACTGATTTCGGGGCAGCGATAACCTCTCCCATCTTCGCTACCATCAGCTCGTAACTTATCCCAAAAATAAGTCCAATTATTAGCCCTACTATTAGAGCAAAAATTAGCCCAACCTTCAGGCTTCTTTGTGCTTCTTTCCAAGACCATTTGAGGCTTTCAACAAGCTGAATTCTTCCTTTAGTTAGCAAGAGAATTAAACCATAGATTATCCCGATAATTAGACCTTGATTTAGTCCCTTAAGCAGTCCAAGAACCATAAAATCACCGAGTTTTATCGGTTTATTGGCCAGGGTCATAATTGGATAAGTTACTACACTAGCAAATACAGCAACTAATACAGAAATCAGCAGAGAAACCAAGACAAAAAATAGTGAGGCTCCAATTTTATAAAGAATTCTTTGAGCCTTACTTGGCAACCAAGTCGGCTGCATTTGCTCAATTAGAAAAATTGTTTGAGACGCTTGAGACATCCTTTGCGCCAGCCAAATTAGCCACAATTTAGTTTGCTGATTCTGATAGGGAGAGTTATATTTGCCGGGTTTACCAATTTTTTCCTGCTTAAACATCCGCTTAATATAAGCATCAAACAGGTTTTGACGACGTTCTTTCAGTGAACCTGTCTGTCGGAGTTCTTCAAGCTTCTTACCTTGATAAGCCAGAGTCATCACGCTGAGTGTTAGGGGTGACTTGGCTAACTCTTGCAGTACAGTATCTTCCTGAATTACAGTTTTCACGGCTTGCAATTGCTCGCCAGCTTTGTCCAAATATTGGTTAACCTGTTCAGGAGTCAAAGAGCGGATAAAGATTGCTCCAAGCAATTGCAGACGGTTAGAGAGATCTTCATACTCTGCAATACGACTACAGACAACCATCTCAGTCTGTCCATGCTCTTGCATAAATTGGTTGATAGCTTGGACGCAAGCTTCGCGACGATCAACTTTTACCTCGTCCAAACCATCCAAAAGCAACAGCAGTTGTTGCTCTTCAATCAAAGTTTTTCCCAGACTCTTGGAAACTTGATACTTACTGTACAGTTCCTCAATTAGCCAAGGAGCGATCGCTTGTTTCTTACTCCCCCAAGAAGATAAACTCAACACCACTGGAATCAGCCGACTCAAACCTTTTTGGGCACGGTCAATCAAATTCTGTGCCAGTTTCAGGAGGGTTATGGTTTTACCCGCACCGGGTTCGCCTAAAATCAACAGAGTCCGCCCTTCTCCCATCTGACTGAAGAACTCAGTTGCGTCTGTCTCTGTAGGCAGAATTTGTCTGGACTCTTCTGGTAGTTCCTCGAAGCCACTAAACGGACGCTCTATTGCGTCCGATCGCTCTTCCAAACCAAGTTCAATCATTGCTTCAGTATGCAATGACTTGTTTAAAACCCCTTCGATCCAATACTCTTTGACTTTACTGAGTAAGACTTGCCTCTGGCGGTATTCCTGCTGAGTCAAGGGTTTTTCGGTACTGGATGCTGGCCCAGTCAGTAATTCAGATACTTGAGAAATGAAGTATTGAGTGACAGTTCCGTGATTTTCTTGGATAAACCCCTGAACGTTACCCCCAGAAATTTCAACACGATTGGCAAAATTTTCAGAAGTCATTTTTCAACACCCTATTTCAGCATTTTAATTAGCTGTAATTTTGAGTTATCGTGCCAGTATTTTGCTGTGTCAAACCCTGAACTGTACCGCCAGAAATTTGAATATTAAATTTGCCCTCTGCTGCTTCTTGAGGATTTAATTGTTCCAGTAACTTTTGAGCTGCTTTAATAATTTCCTCGTCTTGATCAGCCCCAGCCTCTTTTAATTCATCTTCTAAAAGAGCTTTCGTTTTTTCGGGCTTCTCCTCGTACTTATCCAAAATAGTAGCTGAATCTGATTTGCCTTGGCTCTCAAACTTACGCTTAATCAAAGCTTTTAAGCTATTGTAAGCATCTGGAACTACTAAATCGGCAGCCGTTTGTACTGCTTTATTTGCTACGTCTTGTGCTAGTTTACTTGCTGCGAAGTTTGCTGCGCCATTTGCCAATGCTAAAAGAATACACGAAAGAGGGTCCATAAACTTATCTCCCAAATTGCTAGACGGAACTTGGTTTTAGTTCTAGTTGACGTGACCAAAGAGCGATCGCGATCTCCGCATACAGCGGATTGCAGGTTTATCAAGTACAGCAATCGGCGTTATGGGTAGGGTTCTCGCATTTGCAGACAAGATCTTGTTAATTATCTAAAATAATTGCCCAAATGCTGACGCTACGCAACGTCGTTCCCCCTTGATTGACATGAATCTTATTAATTATAAAAAGTGTTGCGATCACAGCCGCTTTCTTAACTTGGCTAGTAAGACAGCTATGGTCTCTGATAACTTAGGCTAAATGGCACAAAGTTAAGAACTAATTTTTAATTTCTTGACTGAAGGATCAGTTTCAGCTTAAATCTCAGCAAGTGGAAACTGATATACCACAAGATTTGCCATTTGTCTATGCTGATGAAGATTTGGTGCGTCAGGTGATTGTCAATTTGTTGGATAATGCGATTAAGTACACACCGATAGACGGGAAAATCCAAATTTCGCTGCTCCACCGTACAACGCAGAAAATTCAGATCACTGTTTGCGATGATGGCCCTGGTATTCCCGAAGAAAACCGCGATCGCATTTTTGAAGACCACTTCCGACTCAAGCGAGATGAAGCGAAAGAAGGATATGGCTTGGGTTTATCATCCTGTCAAAGAATTGTTCGTGCTCATTATGGCCGCATTTGGGCCGATACCATTCCCACAGGTGGCTGTTTTCACTTTACCTTGCCGGTTTATCGCTAGAGGGTAAACAAAATTTTTTAAATCTATACAGAGAAAGGAAAACAGTTTTACTGAGATTTAAAATATTATGTAAAACTGCACTAAGATGCTGCAATAATTTCACACCAAAAGCATCAGGAAGATTGATGATGGTTCAATCAGCACCACAACTTCTTACCGTCGATGAATTCATCAACCGTTACAGCGACAACGAGCGCTATGAGCTAATCGATGGGGAATTAATCGATATGGAACCAACTGGACCTCACGAGCAAGTAACTGCTTTTATTGGGCGAAAACTTAATGTAGAGATTGACCATCAGGATGCTGCTTACTTTATTCCCCATCGATGTTTGATTAAACTATTAGGAACAGAGACAGCTTTTCGTCCTGATCTGATTGTGTTAGACCAATCTCGGCTGGTTAATGAACCTTTATGGCAAAAAGAGCCTGTAATTACATTAGCAACCTCAATCAAGCTGGTGGTTGAAGTTGTGAGTACAAACTGGCAGAACGATTACGCTAGAAAAGTTGAAGACTACGCGATTTTAGGTGTTCCCGAATATTGGATTGTAGACTATCTTGGGATTGGCGGAAGAGAATATATTGGGAAACCCAAACAGCCGACTATTACAGTTTGTACTCTGGTTGAAGAAGAATATCAAAAGCGACTATTTCGGGATAATGAGCAGATCGTTTCCTCAATTTTTTCCGAATTACGACTAACTGCAAAACAAATTTTTAATAGCAGTAAGTAATGTTTATTAGCGAAAGTACAGTTAAGTTTCACATCTTCCATAACTAGCAATCTGGGTGATCTCTTGTTAGGGAAATCTGAGCAAAATGTTCTAGTAGCATTGGATGAAACGATAACCCTAACGGGATTCCTTCGGATCGCAAATATCAATGAAGCGCGGGAATTGTGGATTGAGACAGCTTATGAAGCTGGAGATGATATTCCTTTGGGGCGGCAGTTTCTTATACAGCGGTTTCCTCTGTAATGCGGTACATTTACCTCTCTCCAAACCTCTCTCCTTTAAGGAGAGAGGCTTTGACATTAACCCCATTCCCTTGAAGGGAAGGGGGTTGGGGGTTAGGTCTGACTGTACCTCATAACAGCCGTAACCGCTGTATCTGTTGAGATTGACATGGACAGTTCATTTGCAAGTCTTCTGTAGTTGCTGATATGAGGTGATCTCGCACTGTCTTAATTACTGTTGTGCTGAGTGGATTAGGAATAGCAACGCCACCATATCGGAAGTAGATAATCGCAACTACTTCTGAGGAACGGTTTACTACACCTGCTGCTATCGTTCGACTGAAATCATCATTCCGAACCCAGATTTCATATTCAACCCCAAACTCAGACATCAATTGATGGAAATAGACTCTGAAGGGTTTTTCTTCCGCCGAAAGACTACTCGGTTTATATAAACTATCAACCATAAATGCCTATCATTTTTCTCAAAGACTCTCAGACTTAGTTCTTTTTAAATATAATTCTAACCTAAGCTTATCAGTCTAAGACCAAAATTTTGTAAATTGTACTCAATCAGCATTAATCATTCATCTTCTTCCTTGGCAAACATTTCCAAGAGTTCAAGTAAGTTCAAGACACTTGAGAGGCTGATAGGGTCTTGGGCAATTTCGAGAACTTGGTTTACCATGTTTGGATTCAACCCAATCTTGTTCATAACTTTAGAGAGAGTAAGACCATCTCCTATTTTTTCGTAATTCGTCATTGCATACTGTCTGATATTTGTCTTTTGCTCATCAGTAAGAGCGCTTGCTGAGGAATTGATAACCTGGAGCAGTGATGGGATACCCCATACCACAAACTCTAGAGTTTCTGTCTGAGTTGTGATTTCGATTTTCTTTGTTAGCATTAGCGATGCATCACGCACACTGTGTATGGTGGGAATAAATATGCTGAACTTGCCTGTGACGCGGTTCAAAGGGTGAGACTTGAAAACCAAGCGGTAGTTTGTTACGTGTAACTTTCCACCAATTGCTTCCTGGCCTTTAAAACCAACGACTGACATCAATTGATCATATGGAAGGCGCTTCAATCCATAATCGCTGATCCTGATGACAGCATTGGCTGCTTTGCTTAGGAGCAGGCTTTCACCATTCAGAAGATCTTGTTGGTTAATGTCCATATTATCAGTCGGGTATTCGCTTCCCTTAACTATCAACCTAATTGGATTCCGGTAGGAATTCAGGATTCATAACTTGCTCTAAAGTATAGATACATTCTTCTGGAAAAACCTGTTCACCCAACAAAGTCTCTCGAATTGCTAAAGCTAAACCTAGTTCGTAAGCATCAAGAAAAACCTCATTTAGATAGGGTTTCAAACTAGGACTATCCTGCAAAAGCAGCTTAATTTGAACACGTTGCTCTCGAATTGTACCCAACCAACTATTACTACGTTTATCAGGTTGAAATTGCCATTTCAAGAGGTGCCCTAACAACAATCCCAGTCGATTTCTCAGCTCTTGTCGCTCTTTCCTACCCAAAGACTCAATTTCCTCAATCAAGTTAACGGTGTCTAATTGCTCCCATTGTTGAGCTTTGAGCTGCGTCACCTGCTCTTGAGTCCAAGCATAAAAGTCTGTTTCATAAAGATGAGATCTGTGCATTTTTATCAATGCTTGTAAACTTCTATCATACTTACGAATTCTTTAATCACCCTTCGCAACTCCCGGAACTTTGCGATAAATCGCCGCAATATCACAGCGAAAATCTATACTATCGAAGTAAACTTCATCTCCTATTCCATAAGTTTGAGAAACCCAACTCCCTGACTCAGAAATACGAAAACATTCAACAATCATCTCAGATTGATTAATCAACACATATTCCCGTAAAGATGGTGACGTTTGATAATCAGCAAATTTTTCACCTCTATCAAATGCGGCTGTTGAGGGAGATAGCACTTCAATTATTAAAGATGGATAGAGAATAAAATCTTCTGTAGAGTTTGTATCTCTTTCATCACAGGTAACAGCAACATCTGGATAGTAATAGCAATTGGCTGCTTCAAGTCTGACTTTAATATCCGAGGTAAGAACAAGGCAAGGACTATCCTGTAAATGATTATTGAACAGAGTAACTAAGTTACCTGCAATAACAATATGAGGTTTCTTTGCCCCTACCATTGCGTAGACGTGTCCGCGTCTATACTCGTGTTTAATCGGGCTAACTTGTTCTCCCTCTAGGTAATCTTCTGGAGAAATGTAGAATTGATTTTTGCTAACAGTCATTGAATTACCTCAGCCCCAATAATCTGCTCAGTTGTCAAAGTCAACTCAGGGAAAATACCTGAAACAATTGTAAGCAAGTTCGATTTTCAAGGTCGCACTATGGACATTAATCTTATTAATGATCAAAAGTGTTGCAATCACAGCCGCTTTCTTAACTTAGCTGATAAGGCGACTATGGTCTCGGATAACTGAGGCTAAATGGTACAAAATTAAGAGCTAATTTTTAATTTCTTGACGCAAGGCGTTGATAATCTGAATGTTGGCTTTAGGGAAAGGAAACTGGTCTATTTCTTCTAAAGTAACCCAGCGGATTTCATCAGATTCAATCGGTTGAGGAATACCTGTGAAGTGATGACAGTGATGTACGTTGAGGGTAATTAGATACTGGCTGTAGGCATAATTGATCGTAATTAGGCGATCGCCCACTACAATCTCTATTCCCAGTTCTTCCAGAATTTCCCGTTTGATACATTCCTCAACCGTTTCACCCAACTCAATTTTGCCGCCAGGAAACTCCCACAAACCACCCATTGAGCCTCCAGGACGCCGGCGATCAATTAAAATTTCTCGCTGTTTGTTCCAAATTACTGCTACACCGATATTTTTGTGAGGCAAGGGTTCATTGAACATTAGTTATTAGGTTGCAGACAAAACACTTTATATTAGCTGAGCTTTCTGTCTAAATAGTGAAAATCGGCAGACTCATTTGCTGAGGTGCCGATGTTTGATTTTGTCTCAATTACAGTATTTCCTGTAGAAGATTTAGCTATTTATTGTCCTGCATCTGAAGTATGAGATTCCGTTGTTTGCAGAGACTTCTCAAACACCATGCGCTGTTCAGCATTTCGCAAGAAATAACCACTCATCATTGCTGAAGCCAACAAACGTCCCAAGTTTTCACGGCTTGTACTGACAGAAACGCCAAAGTGTTCTGAGGGAAGGTTTCCCAACAATCCCACAATATTGCGTTCCATTACTTGAAATACTTCAGTAGACATCGGTTTTGACAAGCGAGCAATCGTATCTGGACTCATGGACTGCACGTAATCCCAGAGCAAGTTAGTATCAGCATCGCCTTCAAAAAATTCAGGAACGGAATTGGATGTTTTGTTCACCTTATACCTCCTATTGCTGGCTCTTCCCCATCGTCCCACCGAAGAAAAGAAAGATCAGCTTGTTTTTTTTCTACTCTACTGTGTCTCTATGAAAATAAATTTGACATACTCCCCGACCTGAAGGTACGGGGATTCTAATTCATGGTTCACGGAAGTCCACTTGCTATATTGGGTTTCCCTTCAATAGTAGAGGCGGTCTTCTCCCCATGCTTTCCCTCTTCCGAGGCGGATTCTTCTTGCCCAGAAGTACCGTTTTTTTGCCACTCCGTACCCAGTAGATTCATTCCCTTTTGCAAAATATTGAGAGCCGCATTGGTATCACGGCACAGTTCAATTTTGCAATTAGGACATGAGTGTGTTCTGGTACTGAGGGCTTTCCTGGCTCTATGGCCACAGTTAGAACAATCTTGGGAAGTGTAGTTAGGCGATACAGCCACAACTACTTTATCCCAAATCTTTCCGTAGTAGTCCAGCCATTGAGTGAATTGACACCAACTAGCGTCAGAAATTGACTTAGCCAAATGATGATTCTTGACCATATTGGCAATCTTCAAATCTTCATAGACAACCACATCGTTAGAGTGGACTACGCACCGAGCTTGCTTAATTGCCCAGTCTTTACGCTGCCTCTGAATTTTTAGATGGATTTTACCCAGTTTTTTCCTTTGCTTGTGATAATTATTTGATTGGGGTTTGGCTCCCTTCACAAATTTCTTACTCAGACGGCGTTGGGCTTTCTTCAGTCGCTTTTGGGACTTCCGCAGGAATTGTGGATATATCACGGCGTTATCGTTTTGGTCTTTGGTGAAAAACTTTAACCCCAAATCTAACCCGACAACATTGCCTGTATATTCCCCCTTCTCTTTACGGTCGGCATCAAAGCAAAACTGAGCATAATAACCGTCTGCTCTTCTTACTACTCGCACCCGATTAATCTTTAATCTATGCAAGTCCTTTTGAGTTTCATTGTTGCAAAATATAGAGAAAGTTCCAGCCTCAAAGCCATCAGTGAAAGTGATTGATTTACAATCATCTGACAACTTCCAGCCTGAAACTTTGTATTCTACCGAGCGACAATGTTTCTTGAACTTTGGATAGCCCTTCTTTCCCGCACCTTTTCTGCATCGGGAATAGAAGCTAGAGATAGCAGCCCAAGCCCGTTCAGCACTAGCTTGTCTAGCAGCAGAGTTTAACTTCTTTGCAAAAGGAAACTCCTTAGCTAAATCCTTGCATAAGGCGTACAAAACAGCTTTGCTAGCCCCTTGATTATCCATCCAAAAACGCACGGCTTTATTTCTAATAAACTGTGCTGTACGGATAGCCTCATCAATGGCGGCGTACTGTTCTGTTATACCGTTCTTTAGCTTGGCTTCTCTTACTATCATGTTCTGATTATAACATATTTATCTACTACAATGCTAGATAAATATAGTAAAATAAGATCAAGCCGTCCTAGAAGGACGGGGCGCTACTCCCAATTTCTCGGTAACAACGCTTGCCCAATAACACAGTAGGTGGAACCGAACCATTCACATCGGATTCTTTTACATATTACCCCCAATGCCAGATCCCCGACTTCTTCAAGAAGTCGGGGATCTGAGGAAGAGAGCCTTCTGGATTAACTACTCTTAGCTAGCTGCGATGTATTCGCGTATATCAGTTTTGCGCTTACGAAGCTTGGCTAGTGCTTCCCGTTCGATTTGTCGCACTCTTTCGCGGCTGATGCCTCAGGCGATCGCCAATTTTAGCAAGGGTCATGGCTTGTCCATCCGCCAAACCAAAACGTAGCGCCAAAACTTCTCGCTGTTGAGGGGTCAAATCTGCCATCAACTTTTCTAGGTCAACTTGCATGGAAGAATGAGTTACAAAGTCTTCTGGCGAAGGGCCAGTATCTTCCAGCAACTCCACCAGTTCAGTATCCTGGTTATCTCCCACACGCAGATCCAGGGATAGGGGTAAACGCGCTTGTTCTAGGTACTCTCGGACCTGTTTCGGCGTCAACTCCAACTCTTTGGCTAATTCCGAGGCCGTTGCTGCACGTCCGTGTTCTTGGGCCAGTTGACGCTGAGCTTTTTTAATTTTGTTGAGTTTTTCGGTGATGTGGATCGGGAGGCGAATTGTGCGTCCTTTTTCAGCGATCGCGCGAGTAATTGCTTGACGAATCCACCAGTAAGCATAAGTGGAAAAACGATAACCTTTGGTGGGGTCAAATTTTTCCACACCCCGTTGCATCCCAATTGTGCCTTCTTGAATTAAGTCCAGCAAATCCACATTGCGTTTGATGTACTTCTTCGCCACTGAAACCACCAGTCGCAAATTTGCTTCCACCATCTTGCGCTTTGCTATTTCACCACTTCTGATGCTAGATTGCAACTCAGTTTCTGAAAGTGAACAAGCTTCGGCCCATTCGGCAAGCGTTGGCTCATGACCAAGCTGTTCCCAGAGGGATTCTTGCGCTTCCTGTAAAGCGGTTAACCGCTGTACCTGTTTTCCATAGAGAATTTCCTGCTCGTGGGTCAGCAGAGGTACGCGACCAATTTCTCGCAGGTAAGTACGAACTAAGTCTGTAGAGGTCTGAGCAGTTTTCATAGCGCCCGATCTGGTATGAATGATGTTAAAGCAAAAATGCTGGTTTTTATGCCAAGTTAACCGCCTGGTAGCGGTAGCTGAGTCTTTATGAGACGCAATCTAAGTTTTGTTTGACGAGAACAGACAAATTGGCATCGAAGATAGACATTACGACCAGCCCAAATCGACCGAAACAAAAATTCTGAAGCGAGCTAATGCCAAAGCAGCCACAGTTATTAAATTCATTATCGTCATAACAGTTTTTAAGTAAAGCGCCCTTCAAGTTAAATATTGTAACATTTCTTAGAATAAGGATTGTCAAATTTGAACGGATAGTCAGTGTCATTTATGCTAAAAGCCATTATTTATGAGATTACCCAGGGCATGAGGAAACAATTGCATCCTGGAAAACAAAATGAGAAAAATCTTAGAAACCGAGGCTACAAAAGCTTGCTGGGTATTACTTGGATAAGCCAAGCGTCGGCATCAATGCTTAAAAATCAAGCTAAAGATGCATCAGACAACTAAATCAGTTTACGCCAAAATGTATCAGGTTGCAACTTATGAGACTTTATGTAGTAGATTTTCTCTACCAAATGTGATAGAGAGAAAGGCTCAACAAGATGGGAAGCTGGGGGAGCTGGGGGAGACGGGGAGAGTATTACCCATTACCCATTACCAATTACCCATTACCAATTACCAATTACCAATTACCCAATCCTTCAAAAAATGTCCCAAACTGTCTGGATCGCAAGACACGGAAACCGTCTCGACTTTGTTAACCCTGAATGGTTCAATACTGCAGAACGACCCTACGATCCACCACTTTCATCAGATGGTTTAGTACAAGCCAAACAACTGGGAAAACGCCTAGTTGGGGAAGGAATCGTACATATTTTCGCCTCACCCTTTTTGCGAACAGTACAAACAGCTTACCAGGTAGCAGAAGCCCTAGACTTGTCCATCAAGCTGGAATTAGGGCTTAGTGAATGGCTCAATCCCGCGTGGATGACAAGCGATCCCGAAAGAATGCCCATTGAATTATTGCAAGAGAAATTTCCCCGAATTGACAGCAGTTATACATCCCGCGTAATTGCTTGCTATCCGGAAACCAACGAGATGGTACTAGAACGCACCGCTCAAACAGCACGACTACTGACAGCAGAATTTTCAGAAGATATGCTACTTGTAGGTCACGGAGCATCCGTTGTTGGCACCACCCAAGGCTTACTTGGTGGAACGCCAGAAATTAATGCTTCTCTGTGCTGCTTGGTAAAACTGGTGCATCAACAACAAAAATGGTTGATGGAACTGAATGGAGACATCTCCCACCTCAGTCAAACAGAGGAAGTCATCCGGTTTAATTAAAGCAAGTATTCCGCCATTTTAGCAAAGCCTGACAGGTTGTAAATTACTTAACTTTTGGCGGACGTTAGAAATATTTGTTACCTGTCAAAATTCCTGTGGTCTAATAATATCTAACAGCAAATAAAGAGGCATGACATTACTACTGGCTGGCGATATCGGCGGTACAAAGACAATTTTGCGACTGGTGGAAGATTCACCGGAAAAATCGTGGCACACACTCTACGAGGCGATTTATTCCAGTCGGGATTTTCCTGATTTGGTGCCAATAGTACAGCGTTTTTTGTCCGTAGCGGGGCAACAGTTGGGTAAGAGTGAAAACCCAGACAAAGCTTGTTTTGCGATCGCAGGCCCGGTGCTTAATGATACCTCAGTACTCACCAATCTTGACTGGTTTCTGGAAGCTAAACGCTTAGAGAAAGAACTAGAAATCCCCAGAATTACCTTGATTAATGATTTTGTCGCCGTCGGTTACGGTGTACTGGGATTGGACACGAAAGATTTGTATACCCTGCAACCGGGAACGCCTAATCTTGATGCACCGATTGCTGTAATTGGTGCTGGGACAGGTTTAGGACAAGGCTTTCTGATTCAGCAAGCTAATGGTTATCAAGTCTTTCCCTCAGAAGGTGGACATGCCGACTTTGCACCCCGCAACGGACTGGAATTCCAGCTACTGCAATATTTGCGAGAAAAGTATGATATACAGCGCATTTCAGTCGAGCGCGTCGTTTCCGGACAAGGTGTAGTGGCAATTTACCAATTTTTGAGAGATCGGAATTTTGCTCCAGAATCACCCGAAATTGCCCAAATTATCCAAACTTGGGAACATGAAACTGGGCGTCTTGAAAAAAGTGTAGATCCAGCAGCAGCGATCGCTAAAGCAGCCCTGGAAAAACGCGATCGCCTCTGCGAACATACCTTACAAATGTTTATTGAAGCTTATGGTGCCGAAGCGGGGAATCTTGCGCTCAAACTTTTACCTTATGGTGGTCTTTATGTGGCTGGAGGTATAGCCGCCAAGATTCTAGTATTGATTAAAGAAGGTCAATTTCTGCGAGCTTTCGGTCAAAAAGGGCGGGTGAGTTCTTTACTAGAAAGAGTGCCGATACACGTTGTCTTAAACCCGCAAGTTGGGCTAATTGGTGCTGCGATTTGTGCCTCTAGGATTTGACTTGTTGCTCATCTAACTTGCTTTTTTTGTAGGACAGGCATCTTGCCTGTCATTTTTATGCAAGTACAGTAAATCCAATACATTTGCATTGAAATAATATATTTTTTTACCCAGAGGAACACAGAGCTTTTTGAATAATTTCGAGAGATAAATGGTATAAGTTATAATCTAATTAACTCTTAATCAAATTTACCAAATCAACATTTTCTTCACCATAAATTTGGGTATTAGTCAAGTTTTAGCCACCACTCCAGAGAAATAGTAGCCACTAAAAACCGTCCACTCACCCTTACCCAAAGGCAAAAGTAAGCCATACCGATCCGCCCTAAGATCACCATTCGTATCATCAGTCAACTTTTTCGCAACTAGGCGCAACTCATCCCAAGTCTGAGGTAACTCAGTAATCCCCACATTAGCAGTTAAATTTAGTCACCAAAGCTTGTAATACAGCGCGATTTGGCTTTGGATTCACCCCATGCCACAGCGTTAGCTGTATTACACTGGCATCAGTAGGATGCGCTTGTAGTTGACATCCCCCTAAGACGAACAGGTAGATTTTCAAGATCGACCATCGTTTTATATTGACCCAAAAATTCCACAGCAGCTCCTTAAAAGTTGCGTTTGTATAACATTTGACAGACATAACTAGAAAGGGTGCGACTTAAGTCAAATTGAAGTGGCAGGTTACAAGTAAAAAAATACTTAGAGCCTTAATTTACATGAGAGACAGGACAAATAACAGTGCAATAAAATCTTCAAAGGGAGCAAAATTGTCGCCAAAAGCGAAATCGTTGTCAACACTTTGGTTCAAACGACCCCTGACCAAAGCCTCCATAACTGTCCATCTAGGGAACAATTGACGAAGACTTTGATTATTAAAGATGAGGAAAAATTCCGAAAAAAACCTTCTGGAATTGCTTTACAGGAAACCAATGACGAAGATTTTGGTAATTGAAGATGAGGAAAGTGTGCGAGAAAACATTCTGGAATTACTTGAGGTAGAGGGATTTAATGCGATCTCGGCGGAAAATGGTTTGATTGGTCTTGCTAAGGCCCAACAGCAGCATCCCGATCTGATTTTGTGTGACATCAGGATGCCGGAACTAGACGGCTATGGTGTCCTAACGGCCTTGCGTGCCGAACCAACCACAGCAAGGATTCCTTTTATGTTTCTGACAGCTAAAGCTGCCAAAAGCGATTTGAAACGGGGTATAGAATTAGGAGCAAATGCTTACATCACCAAGCCGTTTGCCCTCACAGAACTACTGAAGGCGATCTGCTTACTGCTTGTCCCAAGAGGTGCGTAGTCCAAACAACGATTGGCCAGTCAGTAATCTTGAGATAATAGTAGCCATTGGTAGGAAAATCTAGCAAGCTCAGATTGCCGACAAGCAGGAAATCAGGGTAGCCACTACTTTTACTGTCACTCTGTCAATATGTGTGATGGAGGATTGGGTAAAAGGTAAAAGGTAAAAGGTAATAATTAATAATTAATAATTAATAATTAATAATTAATAATTAATTGTTCTACTCCATCAACGAAAAGCCCTTATAAATTCAAAGATAAAGCACTACCCATTGCATCTTCTCTAGTTCAATCACGCTGCCAATGTATAACTCGACACTCCCATGATGAAAAAAATTCTATTAATTGAAGATGAAGAACACGTCCGAGAAAATATTCTGGAACTCTTAGAAGCAGCAGGATTCGAGGTGATTGAGGCTAAAAATGGTTACATTGGTATCGACTTAGCAAAAGCTAGAGAGCCAGATTTGATTTTGTGTGACGTGATGATGCCTGAAATAGACGGTTTTGGCGTACTAACAGCACTGCGTCAAGACTCAGTTATGGCGTCGATTCCCTTTATTTTTTTAACAGCAAAAGCTACCAAAACTGATTTTCGTCAAGGGATGGAAATGGGAGCAGATGATTATATTACCAAGCCGTTTACTAGAGCGGAACTACTAGGGGCGATCGCCAGCCGACTCAAAAAACAAGCCGCTGTGCAACAGCGTTATAACACCGAACTGCTGAAAGCGAAAGAACAACTAAATTACTTAATTCACCATGACAGCTTAACTAACCTACCAAATCAGCTATCGTTGCGAGAACGGTTTAAGCAGATGCAATTTGCCTGCACTGGTGAGCATTGTGTGGTAACAGTTTTGTGTTTTGGATTAGACAGATTCAACCAAATCAACGATAACTTGGGACACAGTTTCGGCGACTTATTGCTCAAAGCTGTTGCATCTCGTCTCACCTCTTGTGTTAGCTCTCCCAATACAATCGTTCGCTTAAATACCGATAAATTTGCCATTATCCTAGCAACAACTGAGGACAAACAAGACGCGATTAACGTCGCCCAAAACATCCTATCTAGGATATCCCAAACCTTTTTTCTTAATGATCAAGAAATCTTTATCACCGCCAGTATTGGACTGGCAATTTATCCCCGTGATGGTGCTGACATTGAACATTTACTTCGCTCTGCCAACACAGCGCTAAATCAAGCAAAGCAGCAGGGAGGCGATCAACATGAATTTTACACAGCAGCATTGAATGTCGGTTCCTCAGAACGCCTTGCCTTACAAACAACACTGCGCTATGCCTTAGAAAGAGACGAACTTATAGTTTACTATCAACCAAAAGTCAATCTTCAGACAGGGCAAATCGTCGGCGCAGAAGCCCTAATTCGCTGGCAACATCCAGAGCGAGGTATGATTTCACCAGCAAAATTTATTCCTATAGCTGAAGAAACAGGTTTAATTATTGCTATTGGTGAATGGGTGTTGCATACTGCCTGTAAGCAAGTCAAACTTTGGCAAAATGCTGGTTTTGATTCTTTACGAATAGCGGTGAATTTATCGAGTCGTCAATTCAGTCAAATAGACTTGCGTAAACAGTTAGTTCAGATCTTGATCGCAACAGGTATTGACCCTAAATGTATAGAGTTAGAGCTTACTGAAAGTATGCTAGTACAAAATACTGAGGTAGCGATCGGTCGGTTAAAGGCTTTGAAGGCTTTAGGTGTGGAAATCGCTATGGATGATTTTGGTACGGGCTATTCTTCTTTGAGTTACTTGCAACAATTTGATTTCGATATTTTAAAAATTGATCGCTCTTTTATACATAAAATTGGTAAAAAATCCAACAAGGAGGCAATTACAAAAGCTATCATAGAAATGGCAAAAAGCCTGAATCTAAGATTGATTGCTGAGGGTGTAGAGACAGAATCAGAACTAGCTTTTGTCTACCAACATCAATGTGATGAAATACAAGGATATTTGTTTAGCCCCCCAGTGCCAGCCCACGAGTTTCAAGAATTTCTAGTAACAGGTAAATGTTTGGTTCTGCCCATTGGCCACACAAATTAGTTTAAATTAGTTGTTTGTTATTTATTGTTTGTTACTTGTTGTCAGTATTTGATATTATGGCAGGACACAGTAAATGGGCGAACATTAAGCGCCAGAAAGCCAGAGTTGACGCCGTTAAGGGTAAGACCTTTGCTAAGCTCTCACGGGAAATTATTGTGGCTTCCCGTACCGGCGTCCCAGATCCAGAAGGAAATTTTCAGTTGCGCAATGCGGTAGAAAAGGCGAAAGCGGCTGGAATTCCCAATGAAAATATTGAACGAGCGATTGCTAAAGGTTCCGGACATCTGGGTAACGATGGCTACAGTCTCGAAGAGATTCGCTACGAAGGTTACGGTCCCGGTGGCGTCGCTATTTTGATTGAAGCGCTCACAGACAATCGCAATCGTACTGCTGCTGACCTCCGTAGGGCCTTCACCAAAAATGGTGGGAATTTAGGTGAAACTGGCTGTGTATCCTGGATGTTTGAGCAAAAGGGCGTTGTCACTCTCGATGGTGCAATTGCCGAAGATCAGTTGTTGGAAGCTTCCTTGGAAGGGGGCGCAGATGATGTACAAATTGATACTGACACTGCTGAGGTATTTACGGAGATAAGCAATCTGGAAAACCTGAATCAAACTTTGAAGGAAAAAGGCTGGCCCGTGCTCGAAGCAGAATTGCGCTGGATTCCTGGGAATACAGTAGAAGTGACAGACCCAGATTTAGCGCGATCGCTCCTGAAGTTGATGGATGCTTTGGAAGATATAGACGATGTTCAAAATGTTACCGCTAACTTTGAGATGGCTGATGAACTGATGTCCCTAAGCATGATGTAATATCAATTATCTAATCCCCTCTTTCCCCCCACAGGCTTCTAGCCTGTGGCTACACAAACAAAGCACGCTTCGCTAACGCGGGCTATAGAAAAAAGCGCGATCGCTCCTCTATTTTTTAATACGCAAAAGCTAACATTAGCGAGGCTTCAGGGGTTTTTCTTCCTTCAATTTATTGGCAATGCTTAGGCTAGACTCAACCGAAGTTTGGTTTAAAATTCTGGTCTTGTACTGTTCTCTGATCAGACGCATCATGGGTCTTTCCACTAGGAATGTAATTGTACTCGCCAAGAATATGGATGATACCAATGCAATGAATATGCTTGTGTTAGGATTTATCCCAAATTTATAAAGCGCTCTGATAATTACATAACCAATGTTTTGATGAATTAGATAAAGAGTATAGGATATTGTACCGAAAAAGAGCAGCGGCTTTTGATTGATAAAAGCAAGTTTTCCTCTCAGCATTAAATGAAATATTATAATTAATGCTATCAAAATCGCTGTTTCCCAGCCATAATGCTGAAGTTTGTAGACTAATAGACAGCCTAGGATAATAGCATATTTTTTAATAGAATCCCCCTCAGAATAGATTTTGTAAAACATCATACCCACTATAAATAAGTTGGCATATACTGATAAGTGGGGACGACCAAGCCAAAAAAAAGTCGTAATTCTTGGATCTAAAAATATAGCGAATTGCTTTTCTAACACAATGCTTACTACTAAAAGTAAGAGCCAGCCGATTGCAATTGTGTCTATATGCTTCAGCAGCTTAGCTTTATAGATAGCGAACATAATAATATAAAAACTAAGTTCGACAGCTAAAGTCCAGTAAGCTCCATCCACATTCGGTACATTAAAAAATCCTTGTAACATCGTTAAATTTACTAAGGCATCACGCCAAGTAAGCTTTACTAAGCCATTTCCATCGACTTGGTTAATTGGAAGATTGGCGACAGTAACAATAGTGAAAGTTAAAAAAACAGCCACCCAGTAAGCTGGATAAAGTCGTGAAAAACGCCCAACTAAAAAATCCCTGCCCCTTTTAGTTTTTTCCAAACTCATAAATATTACAAAGCCACTAATCATAAAGAACAACTCGATTCCATATGTTCCAAAAGGGAAAGAAATTAGGACTTCTGGTGAATGACCATATGACTTGTTGTACTGGATTGTGTAATGGTATAAAACAACACCCAGAGCAGCGATTCCTCTGAAAACATCAAGTTCAAGTAGTCTAGGTGATTTATCCATTTCATAAAATCCTTTGTAAGAAGAAAAAAAGATTTTAAAGTCATTAGAATCCACGTGATAGGATTTACCTAATTTCTGCTTTAAGCTTTACTAGAAAATTACATTAGTACGGTCAAGGTTTTGTACATCCTAAGACAGTTTTTTCCCAGGAAATAAAACTTACCTGGATCAAGAACTAAGCACCTCAGATCCCCGACGAGAGCAGGAGTTGTCGGGGATCTCCCCTTCAGTTTCTGGTGGGATATCAAAGCATCCTCCTCAATTCAAAGCCCTCAGCTAAATTGCTTGTCTTTGCTTTCTTTTGCTTGGGTAGTTCGAGGGCAAAAATGATGTGAACAATACCCAACTTGCTTGCTCTAGCTTTGGGCGTCACAATGAAGAAGAGTAAATATTCCTATAGTTTGTGACACATTTTCATAAAAATGACCCTGGAACAGCTAACTAAAACCGCTCCGACACCTCAACAGGGCTTTGACTATGACCTAGCAATCGTGGGTGGTGGGATTGTGGGAGCCACACTGGCCTGTAGTTTGAAAGATTCTGGGTTGAGTGTGGTGTTAATTGAAGCACAACCTCAGTCTGTAGCAGCAGCAAAGATTCAATCTTACGCGGTTTCTTTACTTTCTGGGCGTATTTTTGAGGGAATTGGCGTCTGGGAGAAGATATTGCCCCAGATTACGACTTTTCGGCAAATTAGTCTCTCAGATGCTGACTATCCGGGTGTCGTACAATTCCACCCCACTGATTTAGGCACCGAATCCCTAGGTTATGTGGGAGAACATCGTCCCCTGTTGACATCATTACAAGAATTTTTGACAGAGTGTCCCAATGTCAGTTGGCTTTGTCCCGCTGAAGTTGTGGATGTTGAGTATCAAGCGTCTGGGGTGGAAATCAAGCTGAAAATGGCTGGTACTGGTCGTCAGCTACGGACGCGCTTAGTTGTAGCAGCGGATGGAGCGCGATCGCAGATCCGTACTGCTGCTGGTATTGGGACAAAAGGCTGGCAATACTGGCAATCCTGCATCACAGCAAGGATTAAAACCGAAAAGCCACACAATTATACTGCCTTTGAACGCTTTTGGCCGAGCGGTCCAATGGGTGTATTACCACTAGAAGGTAACCGTTGTCAAGTAGTTTGGACAGCTCCCCACGCTGAAGCACAAGCATTGAAAGAACTGGATGAGGCGGAGTTTCTCGCCGAACTAGAACGCCGTACTGCAGGGCTTCTGGGGCGCTTGGAGTTGGAAAACCAACGCTTTCTCTTCCGGGTACAACTAATGCAAAGCGATCGCTATACTCAATCACGACTAGCCCTAATTGGCGATGCGGCACATTGTTGTCATCCGGTGGGGGGACAAGGTTTAAACATGGGTATTCGGGATGCTGCAGCTTTAGCGCAAGTGTTACAAGAAGCAAAATTGCGGGGTGAAGATATTGGGGATTTACAGGTACTTAGACGCTACGAAAACTGGCGAAAGTTGGAAAATTGGACAATATTAGGCTTTACAGATATTCTTGACCGAATGTTTTCTAATAACTGGTTGCTAGTAGTAAAAACTAGACGTTTGGGATTATGGATGTTGCAAAATATTCCCCTGTTTAAGTCTCTGGCGCTAAGATTAATGACCGGTTTGTTGGGACGAATTCCCAAGATAGCTCAAGGTGCTGGGCCAACTAAAAGGAAGGTACTTACTAACAGTTTAACTCCCTAGATACTGGTGTAGGGGCGTAGCACTTGCGCCTTGATATTTGGGTATTTACCAATAAGAGCAAATCCGTATCTAACACCCCACAGGCTGGAAGCCTGTGGCTACACGAACAAAGCCCGCCTGCGCGGGCTATAGAAAAAGGGATATATAAACCGGATTTGGTATAAGATAAATACGCAAGTGCTACGCCCTTACTGGCGATAAATTACTACATCCGTTAATGTTGTTTAACGATGCTCTCGGCTGTTTTACGAGCTAAGACTAACCCTGTCAGTACAGGATTAGCAGATCCTACTGTTGGGAAAACTGCTTGATCCACACAATAAGCATTATTAATGTGGTGAAAACGACCATTAACATTCGTCACTGAATTAGTTGGGCTATCACCCATCCAAAGAGTACCCGACTCATGATATGTACTTCCTAATCCATCTCGCGTCACATTAACAATTTCGATGTTATTAGGATCATTATTTGCTAACTGCTTGGCAAGATCCAGAGCTGCTTTTTCCATTGCATCCTGTAAAATTTCTGCATCAGCAGTCTTTTTCAGAAAAACAAATGCTCGGTGCTTGCCAAACTCGTCTGTTTCAAAAGGACTTAAATCCATCCAGCTTGTAGTAGTTGAATGAATAGGTTTGTCTTTTTCTCCACGGATTTCTCCACAACCGCGTAAGGTAATAGTTACCCAATCGGCTTTTTGTGCTTCAAGAATTTGCTCTAATTGATCGATGTCTGGAATCATACGAAATAAGAGCGCATCAGAGTTAGATTCAGCATTGGCCGCAGCAGTTAATTGTAGGTGAAAAGCTCCCTGGGGTGTTGTTCCACGTACTAACATAGCTGCT
This sequence comes from Potamolinea sp., assembly GCA_042408245.1. Lineage (GTDB taxonomy): Bacteria > Cyanobacteriota > Cyanobacteriia > Cyanobacteriales > Coleofasciculaceae > Potamolinea. Next base: position 28,951 of record JAYFMV010000055.1, on the reverse strand, counting down.
GTTTCTAGCTTTTCTGGTAAAGGAAAACCAGGAGATTCTAAAACTGAACGTCGGATACGTACAGTAATATTGCTACGAACGTGTACCATCAAATTTCTGCCCATAAGTTCTTTTTGAGGATCGGAACTTCTTGGGAAAGACTCAAGTGCTAAACGAGTTGATTCTATACCACTCAAAGCTAGGACAACAGAACAATTTGGATTAATATCAAGAAATTCCTGCTTACCGTTTACTGATACTTCGATCTTTGTTACAACTGAGCCAGTAGTATGCAGCTTGGTGACATGAGTTCTCGGCACTAGAAAAAGTCGCCGTTGTGCATCATTGAACTTCGATTTTTCGGTGATATCTTCACGAATGGCATCAATTAAAAGGGGAGCGCTGCTAAATTTATCAAAGCTAAATAGTCCTGAACTTGGAGAATTTCCGAGTACAGCAAGTGGAGGTTCTTCAGACTTATTTTCCAGTTTTGGGACTGAATTTAATACTGAGTCAACTTTATGTCGCAAGGCTTCATACAACTTCCCAGTGATGAAATCTGTCTTTTCAGCAACGCCGGTTTGTTTTTCAAGTTTATGGTAATTTTGTCGCAAATATTGTGCTATTTCATCGGGCCATTGAGCTAAATCTTCTTCAGTTAGTCTGGGACACCATCCTCCCCAATAAAGTGATTTTCCGCCGATGCAGTAAGCAGCACCTACAAATGGTTCATTTCCGCGCCAAGGCATTCCCCAAACTAGGTTTCGCGGCTCACCTTTATCTTCACTTGGTAACATTGGACTCGGTTCATACAGTCCAATTTTTGCTAAGTTCTGTACGTGTTCAGAGACAAGAAAAGGGCCAGCTTCTAACACTAATACACGCAGTTTTGTTTGTTCTGTGAAGCGATAAATTTTTTCTGCGCAATAACCACCAAACATTCCGGCGCCAATCACAACAACATCAAAAGGAGCGCCACCGTTTTTTGTAGCTTCATCCCAAGTACTGCATACAAAACGTCCTAATGCATCGATTGAGAAAGTAGTGTTTTGGACATCTACTTTTTGAGTTTGACTGAATTCAAGCTTTGGTAAATTACTTGCCATAAAAATGATCCACCGTAAACAACCAGCACTTTTATATCCGTCTGATGCCATGTCCGGTCGATTACCCATAATTCCGACAGATTTAAGTCTGCGGCTACACAAACAAAGCCGTAGCTTAGCAGGCTGATTTATAATATTATGGATAATTTACCGGACTTGATATGATTTTGGATATTCGTGATGTGCTGGCATAAGCTACAGCTCGTAATACAAGTAATCCGCAAAAAAAATTATTTTTATTTAAATTTTTCTAGAGAATAAAAAAATAGACTGCGTACCGCTAGCAGCACGTAGTCTATTTCGAGGAAAATATCAGTATGCTCTGAAACTTTCCCCTAAAAAATCATCGCTCACACAGTTAACTGAAGCTGAAATTTTTGTAATTCAGCAGGCACAACCACACCCTTCTCAGTAATAATCCCGGTGATTAATTCAGCAGGTGTCACATCAAAAGCTGGATTATAAAACTCAACTCCTGGTGGACAAATCACAGTTTCTCCAACTTGATAAATTTCTGAAGGATGGCGTTCTTCAATGGGAATTTCGCTACCATTGGGCAACTCAAAATCAACCGTAGATAAGGGAGCAGCGACAAAGAAAGGAACATTATGAGCCTTAGCAACTATCGCCAAACTATAAGTGCCAATTTTGTTAGCAGTATCTCCGTTTGCGGCAATTCTGTCAGCACCGACAACGACAGCATCAATCATCCCTTTTTTCATACAATGAGCTGCCATGCTATCAGTAATTAAGGTAACTGGTATGCCTTCTTGTACACATTCCCAAGTCGTTAGTCTGGCACCTTGCAAACGAGGACGAGTTTCATCAGCATACAGCCTTGCGAGACGCCCATCCCGCCACGCGGAACGCACAACACCCAAAGCAGTGCCATAGCCAGCAGTTGCCAGCGCTCCTGCATTACAGTGAGTGAGAATGCATAATTTCTCAGGGTGAGCTGGTAAAGCCTCCAAACCGCGATCGCCTATTGCTTGACAAGTCTGTAAGTCTTCTACCTGAATTGCTTGAGCAGTGCTCAGCAAAACAGCCCGAAGCTCTTCTACTGTACCAATCGTCTCATAGGCAGTTTTCAGCATCCGTGCGATCGCCCAAAATAAGTTAACCGCAGTTGGACGAGTTTGGCGTAACATCTGAGCAACGTCTTCTAACTGTGTTAAAAAAGTAGCTCGATCTTCAGTTGCAATTTCGACTGCTCCCAAATACATCCCGTAAGCAGCAGCAACACCAATCGCAGGTGCTCCTCGGACAATCATCGTTTTAATAGCCCTTCCCATATCCTCAGAGCGGCTGATTTCAACAAATGTATACTCAGTTGGTAGCCGATTTTGGTCAATCAGTAAAACACGACCTTCATTCCAGATAACTGGATAAACCTGGTTTGTGGGTAAATTCATGTAAGTTTAATATTGAGTGATACAAAGCACATCAAAGATGTTAGCAAGTTTTGCTAATGCAATATGAGCAGCATTCGGCTTACACTGCTGCACTTACAAGAATCTTTGGGCATAAAATTCCAGTACTAAAGATGGGTTTTGCCTCCAACCAATAGGGCGCGGCTACATCCTCTATACGTTGTCCTTCCCAGAGTCCACCGGAATCTCTAAAAGTAGGAATCCCACTTTCCGCCGAAAGTCCAGCACCACTGAAAACAACAATTTTCTTCATGAGAAAAACTATTTTTGGCTCTTCAGTACCTAATATATAAAACTAATTGTTACTTTATTTCCCTGATCAACGAGTGCGATCGCTTACCTCTCCCAACTTTAGTATTGAAGAGAAAGCGATCGCGCTACCATTTAGTACGAACCTAAAAGCCAGTTTCCTGGGGCTTCTGGGTCGTTACTGTAAAAGAAATCGTGGACGTGCTGTAAAACCTCTTCTTTGCTGAGGTTACCATCTCCATTTATGTCGAGCTTGTCCCAAATTTCCTCACTCAAACTTTCATCCTGTTGAACAACGAATCCCTGTTTATATTCTTCGCGAGAAATCTCCCCGCTGCCATCAGTATCAAGTCGCTCAAAAATTAAATTGGTTAGCTTGATGATCGCATCTTCGCCGGAGCGTTCGTAGGACTGTGAGGTTTCTGTCCCCGATTGTTCTAACCACAAAGGTCGATAACCCTGCTGGGAATTAAGCTGTTTGTCTTTATATTCCAGAAATTCCTCTAGAGTGATTTCGCCATCATTATTAATGTCAATTTCTTTCTGCAAGTCTTTCCAGAGAGTTTGGAACTGAGAACGAATGATGTTGTACTGTAACGATCCCGATTGATAATCCATAACTTTTGCCTGGGACTGGGCCATTTTTTCATAGTCGGCTTCAGTAATGAAACCGCTGCCATCGACATCGTATAAGTCGAAGAGTTTCTTCAGCTTTCGCTTCTGCAATTCGGTTAGCATAATACTCCCATCCTGATAGTCAACTTAAACACTAATAGCCGCAACAAAGGGAAATACCCTGTAGTGCATAACACAGATGCCTTCTTCAGTAGTCATGAAAGTCCCCATCGGGGTTTTGGGAGTACAGCCCGCACCAAAAACCTTACACTGACAAGGTTGGAAAGCTCCCGTTATGATAGTCGTACACTGGGCGAAATGGGTGTCAGCGATTTTCAACTTGGGCAGGTTGAATTTAACTTCGGCATCAAATTGGACATACTCAGAACGCAGTCTCAATCCTGAGAGGTCAATTGACCCCAGTCCTCGCCACTCATAGAATTCACGTGGCTCAAATACTTGGCAAATTGTTTGCAGTGCGGAAGTGTTGCCTTCTGGTGGCACCTGCACCTGGTTTTCCAAATCTGCACGATGATCGGCCAGTTGCTTGAGCAGTGTTTGGGTAGCTTTCAACATTGCTTCCTGACTGGAATCGGCAATGACAATCGGCAAGTGGTAGGACTCAACCAAAAAGCGATAGGGTTCCAGACCAATGACAGAGGCGATCTCTGCATCGCAAATCAACCCGTCAATATGTATCGATGGGGAATCTAGAACAGCTTTAATCGCTCGGATGATCAGTGTGTGGTTACAATAGACGCTGAAGTTGTCAATTTTTTCAGAGGCAGCTTGCAAGACTGTCTGGGCTGTACTTGGTGCTATATCTTCATAGCCTACCGCCAAGAAAACAACCTGTTTGTTTGGATTTTCACGGGCAATTTGCAGGGCTTCTTGGGGTGAATTGATCGTGCGGATGTCGGCTCCCTCAGCTTGGATTTCTGAGAGACTCTGTTTAGAACCGCGAATGGCGATCGCAGAGGGGAAGGCTGTCAGGATCACATCTGTTTTTTGGGCGATCGCCAGCGCCTGATTCACGCGATCAATAGGCAGCGACCATACAGCTTCACCGTAACCTTGAACAAATTCAAGGTTATCGGGAGCAATGCCGTTGAGGTTATATTGTGCAATGGCAATGGTTTGTTCGCCGGATACAGCCAGTAGCTTAACCGGTCGTCTCAGCTTCGGTGTCAACAAACTGCTAAGACTTTTGATGTCTTGAGTTTGGTTTTCGTCTGTTTTGTAACCTTCAGCAATCGTCGTCATGATCTGTTGTCGCTCTCATCTAAGGAAAATTAGTAATTAATAATTCGTCAATAATTACTAATTACGAATTATTAATCAGGCATTACTGCGTTACACTGCCAGAATTGTGTTTACTAAATCCCACAAAATGTGGTAAGTTGGCAGGTGGCTTTCCTGAACCCGGTGAATACTGGTGTGTTCGACGATGAGACAGTAATCGATATCTGGGTTTGTTGCCATTTTGCCACCGCTGCCACCCACAAGAGCGATTGTTACCATTCCCATTTTTTTTGCTTGGGCAAAAGCCGCCAGCACGTTTTTAGAATTGCCACTGGTGGACAGACCAATCAGTGCATCGCCTTCCCGTCCCTTGGCAAGCAACTGGCGTGCGAAAACCTGCTCAAAACCGAAGTCGTTACTAATTGCGGTTAATGCGGTGGTATCCGCAGATAAGTCGATCGCATCCAGAGAGGGCCGTCCTACGCCAATAGGATGGACGAACTCAACGGCGATATGTGCAGAGTCACAGCTAGAGCCACCGTTGCCCATCGCTAGAAGTTTTCCGCCATTTTTGTACACCTTCGCGAGCGAGCGAGCTGCTGCCACTATGGTAATGGCATAACGCTCAAAGTATTTCTTCTGGACTTCTCGGCTTTCAGCTGCTTTTTGCTGTACTGACTCTATCAACGCTTGATCGAGTAACTCACTACTACGTGTTTTTCCCTCCATGAAAGGGTAGAGGGTGTAGATATGTTGATCTGTAGTCATGGTTTTAAGCTTTTTGGTAGTTGACTAGGAAGAAATAAGTAGGTATGCGCAATTAAAACTATCTATGTTTAGTTCTGTAAAACAATCCAGGCTCCCTTAATTAAGCTTTGAGTCCAGGTTTACATACTGTTACATGGCTCGGTTTATTAACGCCTACCTACTTATCAGGAGATGCTTGCTCAAATAAGACGTTATGAGGAAATTTTCCTGGTTTGCGACCTCTGTTTTCAAAAACCTTCTCTTAACTGCTAACTTCTGAAAGTTGCTGACTAAAGAACATTTCTCGCACACGGGCTGCGATTTGTGAACCAGTTAAACCCAAAATTGCCTTAGCTTCATCTGGCTTAGCGTGTTCCACTAAGATATCAGGAACGCCAAGGCGCTTAACCGGCACCACCACGTCATGATCCATCAATGCTTCAGTAACTGCTGAGCCAAAACCGCCCATAATGCAGCCTTCTTCTAGAGTAACCACACGCTTAATTTGTTTAGCCAAAGGTACAATTAATTCTGTATCTAGAGGCTTGACAAAACGCGCATTTACTACAGTTGCTTCAATACCATGCTCAGTAAGTACCTGAGCAGCTTGCATAGCCGTATGCACCATTGAACCATAGGCAAGTATGAGAACATCGTCGCCACTGCGCAGAATTTCACCCTTACCGATAGGAAGTTCTTCCCAGCCTTCTTCCATTAAAGGTACACCGTAGCCATTACCGCGAGGATAACGCATAGCAATTGGGCCATCAGTGTAGTTGATGCCGGTAACAACCATACGTTGTAGTTCCGCTTCATCTTTGGGCGCCATGACCACCATGTTCGGGAGACAACGTAGATAAGCGATATCGTACATCCCTTGGTGAGTAGGGCCATCGTCTCCAACAATTCCAGCGCGATCCAGACAGAAGAATACTGGTAGATTTTGGATACAAACGTCGTGGATAATTTGGTCGTAGGCCCGTTGTAGGAAAGTGGAGTAAATAGCCGCAACGGGTCGCATACCTTCGCAAGCCATAGCGGCCGCTAGGGTGACGGCGTGCTGTTCAGCAATGCCAACGTCGATGTATTGTTTTGGTAGTTTGGCGTGGAGTTTGTCTAGGCCCGTACCTGTTGCCATCGCAGCGGTGATACCGATAATTTTGGGGTTGTTTTCGGCAAGTTTGACTAAGGTATGGGCAAAGACTTTGGAGTAAGCAGGAGGTTTGGGTTTGCTGGAGGGGATTGCTTTCCCAGTGGCCAGGTTGAAGGGACTTTGTGCATGGTAGCCTACTTGGTCATTTTCGGCGATCGCATATCCTTTGCCTTTGGTTGTTGCCACATGTACCAGGACAGGCCCATCATGTTTGTGTGCGGCTTTGAATGTGGCAATTAATTCCTCTAGGTTGTGACCATCCACAGGCCCCATGTAAGTAAAGCCCAATTCCTCAAATACTGCACCCACCTTGGGTACTGCGAGGCGCTTCATTCCTTCCTTGATGCGTTCCATTTCTGGGGATAAGGACTCACCGACAAAAGGAATATTCTTAAATTGCTCTTCCAAGTTGTCAGCCAAAAACTGCACTGGAGCACTCAACCGCACTTTGTTAAGGTAGCGTGGAATCGCCCCAACGTTGGGGGAAATTGACATTTCGTTGTCGTTGAGAACAACCAGCAATCTTGTGTGGGGTAAATGTCCCGCATGATTAATTGCTTCCAGGGCCATACCACCAGTGAGGGCACCATCGCCAATTACCGCAACGGATTTGAAGTTTTCGCCTTTGAGGTCACGCGCTAGGGCCATACCCAAAGCTGCAGAAATACTGGTGGAAGCATGACCCGCACCAAAGTGGTCAAATTTGTTTTCACAGCGTTTCAGGTATCCAGCAACACCATCTTTTTGGCGCAGGGTGTGGAATTGGTCGTAGCGTCCAGTGATCAGTTTGTGAGGGTAAGCTTGGTGACCAACATCCCAAATGACTTTATCACGATCCAAATCTAAGGTCTGGTACAGGGCTAGTGTTAGTTCTACGACGCCCTAACCCTGGCCCCAAGTGACCACCGCTGGTGGCTACTGTTTGGAGATGTTTCTCCCGAATTTGGCGGGCTATTTGTTCGAGTTGACGAACCGACAAGCCATGCAGTTGATTCGGATGAGTGATTTCACTTATATGCATATCGGCATACTCTTGAGAGTTATAGTGGATTTTTTTCGATCCTTTTCACACTCTAAAGTATCTAATAGTTTTGTAGGTCAGGGTTAATCGGCTTTATTAAGTGATTATGTTTCTTTACCTTATGCTTGGGCTGTCTAGCCTTGGTTTAACTATGTATCTGTGCTGATCAAGAATTAGGTGAAGTCGAGATCCCCGACTTCTTGGAGAAGTCCGGGATCTGATGCGCTGACAGAAAAGACGATGAAAGTTTTAGAGACGTTTGATGAAACGCTTTCACTTCTTGTCAGTTCCAACGGATACTGTACTCATTCCACAAAAATTTACAAAATTGATAGCTAAGCAAAATAGGACGTAATCATTGCTGTGGAAGCATTCTGCTTGCTTCACCTTCAGCCTTGCCGCAGCTTGTATTTAATATTGCTTAACAAAATTTCACTTATTGAAACATTGGGCGGTTCTAAGTTCAGCAATTTTACTGTAGCGTTTCTGCTTGTTTATCTGCGTTAATTCTTGAGGAGAGATAGTTACAATTCCATCAAGTACCATTCTTTGTAAAGTTTGGTAACGATAAATCTGCTTTTGCATAAAACGCGCAATTTAAATCTGAGACATATCTGAAGGTGATTTTTGCTGTGTAGGGCCTGTTAGGCGAAATCGCCTTTGAGGCTGAGCACGGCAAAAAGTACTGTACGGCACCCATTTTTATATGAGTTGGTGTGTCGATGGATTCGCTTGGCTACGTAATTTTTACGGCAGTTTGTGTTTACGAAAAGAGGTTAAAAAATCATGGCTAATCCAAACTTCAATTTTAAGAATGTTTTTGAAGGTCTTGTACAAGATGGTGGACAAGCTATAGTTCCTTTTATAAATGGTCTTTGGACTACTCAAGAAGAATATTTGGCACAAGCAAAGCAGCTTAGCGATAAATTGCGTCTGGTTCAGAATGAGAAAATAGAGATAAATGGAGAGGTGTTTGCAGGCAGCATTAAGTATCAGTTTGCAGGCGAGAATGAGCAGTACGATAAATATTACAACAAATCAGATAAGACAGGAGATTTGGTTGTCGATATAGGCTTGCCAATCGCCAGAGGGTTATCAACAGGATTGCTAGTATTTGCTTTAAGTAGTCTGGGTGGCAAGACTTCTGCTGATGAAATTATTGAGAAATCTGCTTCGGTTAACTGGTCAAATATTAGTGAAGCACTAAAATTCTTACAAGAAGTTACTGGCTTAGATGCGGAAGGTATTCTAGAAAATGGTCTCAAAGGTTTTATACAGGGCATTTCAGACCTGAGCATTTTAGAAGCGAAAATGATCGATGAGCAAAAGATTTTTGATGATGTTCAAGTTGTATTTAACAGTGCAAGAAATGCGGTTATTAATGCAGGCGAAGCTATAACCGATATTTTGCAAGGTGAATTTGATGCAGCACAAAATAAATTCAACCAAGCTCAAGAAAATTATAATGCTACTTTGAGTAATGTTCAAAATTTGCTGGGTAATATGTCTCAGCAATATGGTGATGCCTGGAAAGAATACTTTGATAAATATAAAGATGATGGTCTTATCACGGAAATTATAAAGACATTTGCACCAGTTATTGATGGTTTGATAAGTGGTAAAAATCCAATTACAGATGCTGATTTCTCTAAGGCTGTCATTGATGCAGTAATTGGAGTTATTACTGAGCTTCCTATATTTGCAAATATACCAGTTATAAAAGTCGCAAATGCAGTTTATGAAGGTGTTATTGCTGCTTTACCAGAAGATATTAAAGAAGCATTTGGACAATTTTGGTTTAGCGGCACAAAGCTGAGTGCTGAGAATCTTAATGAGCAGTGGATGGAAGCTGTTACAGCAGAATTAAAGAAAACTAATCAGTCGTTAATAACAATTGGCTACTCACAGGGCAACTTTTTTTTGGAAGATGCTTTGAAAGATATGGGAGATATTGTATCTAGTCAAAACACCAGAGTTTTTGCACTTGGTTCTCCTACAAAATACCTTGCTGTTAACGGCTTGCAAACATTTAATGGGAGTAATGATTTCAATATTAAGAATAATAGCGATCCGATTACAAAACTTCAATTTGAAAATGACTTTTTTGTTGATAAATTCAAGGCTCTATTTGATGCTGCTGTAACAGCATTCCAGCAGGGTATGTCTGGACATGACTTTGGTAGTTATGTAGATAACCCTAAACTGAAACAAGGTTTTAATAGCTCTTTTCAAGAACTACATCCAAAAGGATATTACTTCCCTAATGATCCCATTAAATCTACAAGCTTTGCAGAAGGAACAAAAGATGATGATTGGTTAGAAGGAAATAACTCCAATGATACATTGTCTGGATTATCTCGAAACGATGTTTTGCGGGGCAATGGTGGCGATGACACCTTAATAGGTGGAGAAGGATACGACCTTTTAGATGGTGGAGAAGAAAAAGATACAGCTAATTATTCCAGCAGTCCAAGCGGAATTAATGTTCAGGCAAAATCCTATGCTGGGTCTGATATTTACGAAGTTCAAGATGGCTTTGGAACAGTAGATACCCTCGGAAATATCGAAATCATCAGCGGTTCAAAATATAACGACAAAATGAGTGGCGGTGAATACACCGACATCTTCTATGGACAAGACGGTAACGATATTTTTTGGGGACAAGGAGGAGACGACCAATTCTACGGAGGTGCTGGTAATGACCAAGCATACGGAGGAAACGGAAATGACGACCTCCGAGGAGAAGACGGAAATGATGACCTCCGAGGCGAAAACGGTCAAGATACCCTCTACGGTGGTTCAGGAACAGACACCCTTTATGGTGGTGCAAATGAAGATCAACTCTCTGGAGAAGACGGAAACGACTATTTAAAAGGAGAAGACGGAAACGACACCCTTTACGGTGGTAAAGGAGAAGACACACTCTACGGCGATGCAGGTAACGACACAATAGAAGGTGGTTGGGGAAGTGACCAACTTTGGGGTGGTGAAAACGATGACACCTTGATTGGTGATGATGAAGATGGTGAACAAGGTGCAGACAGTCTTTATGGAGAAAGCGGAAACGATAAACTCTACGGCAATGGTTATCAAGACTTCCTCAACGGTGGTGTAGGTCAAGATACTCTCTATGGCGGTGATGGAAGCGACACCTTAGAAGGTGGTGCAGATAACGATATCCTCTACGGTGATGATGAAAATAGTGACTTCCCAGGTAATGATCTACTCAAAGGAGAAGGTGGTAACGACACTCTCTACGGCTATTCAGGTAGCGACACCTTAGAAGGTGGAGACAACGACGACTACTTAAATGGCGGTACTGATAACGACTTCCTCTACGGTCAAGCTGGTAGTGATACCCTCGAAGGTGGAGACAGCAACGACTACTTAAACGGTGGCACCGAAAACGACTACCTCTACGGTCAAGCTGGTAGTGACACCTTATACGGTGAGACAGGAAATGACTTATTAGACGGTGGTTCTAGTAACGATATCCTCTATGGTCAAGCTGACAATGACACCTTATCTGGTGGCACCGGTGTAGATACCCTTTACGGAGGTACAGGTGACGACGAACTCTACGGTCAAGCAGACAACGACACCCTGTACGGCGAAGCTGGTAATGATTGGCTAGAAGGTGGCGATGGTAACGACCGACTCCTTGGAGGTGACGGGAATGACTCGCTTTTCGGTCAAACTGGCAACGACTTACTCTACGGTCAAATTGGCGATGACCTACTAGACGGTGGAACAGGAAGCGACACCTTATACGGTAACGAAGGTAACGACACCATATATGGAGGTGCAGACAACGACATCCTCTATGGTCAAGCCGGTAATGACCTACTAGACGGTGGAACAGGAAGCGACACCTTATACGGTAACGAAGGTAACGACATCGTATATGGAGGTGCAGACAACGACGAAATATACGGTCAAATCGGCAACGACACCATGTATGGAGACGCCGGCGACGACTTCCTCATGGGAGAACAAGGCGATGACTATATTGACGGTGGAAGCGAAGTAGATACCGTCAGTTACTCCAACTCACCCAAAGGCGTTACCGTCAACATCGACGAAACTCAAGCTTACAAAAGCGATCGCCCCGCCAGATCTTCCCAATACATCACCAACGCCAACCCCAGCCGTTACTACACCGACCTTGAACCAGACTTTAGCATCAACTCAGGCACAGCCTACGACGGATTCGGGACAACAGACACCCTTCGCAACCTAGAAAACATCATCGGCTCTAAATTCGACGATACCCTGATTGGCAACAGCAGTGCTAACCGTATCGAAGCCTTAGAAGGAAACGACCTAATAATAGGAAACGGCGGAAACGACAACTTCTACGGAGGTTCAGGAATCGATACCCTCAGCTATCGCCGCGACCCAAACCGAGTCTACATCAACCTAGAGAAAAACGAAGGAACAGACGGCTGGAACGGATATGATCGCATCTACGAAATTGAAAACATCATCGGTTCCGACTTCGACGACACCATCATCGCAGACAGCAAAGCCAACATCATCACAGCCGGCAACGGTAACGACTACATCGAAGCCAAAGACGGTAACGACCGCATCTACGGAGAAAGCGGCGATGATGTCATCTTAGGAGGAGATGGTAATGATACCATACTCGGTAACTTAGGTAAAGACAATCTTTTCGGCGACGCTGGAAACGACACCATCTATGGCGGTGATGGCGACGACCAAATTCATGGCGGAACAGGGAACGACAAACTTTACGGCGACAACGGAATCGGTAACGACGCCATCTTTGGCGACGAAGGCGACGACGAACTCTACGGACGCTTAGGCAACGATTACCTCAACGGAGGCGATGGTAACGACCTAATCTTAGGTGAACAAGGGCAAGATGTCCTAGAAGGTGGAAACGGTAACGACCGACTGTTCGGAGGAGAAGACAACGACCAACTGCAAGGACAAGCAGGAGAAGACTACCTAGATGGAGGCACCGGTAACGACCTGATCTCAGGAGGAGACGGAAACGACACCCTCCTCGGACAAACAGGAGACGACCAACTAGACGGAGGAACAGGTAACGACTCCCTAGATGGAGGAGACGGTCAAGACTTCCTCCTCGGAGAAGACGGGAACGACATCCTGATTGGTGGTGCCGATGACGACAAACTGCAAGGCGGAAACGGAAACGACTACTTGCAAGCAGACGCAGGCAACGACTTATTATACGGCGGCGCAGGCGATGATTCCCTCACAGGAGGTGATGGCGACGACAACCTCAATGGAGAAACAGGAAGCGATCGCCTAGATGGTGGAAACGGCAACGACCAACTCTACGCAGGAGAAGGCAACAATACCCTCTACGGAGGCGCAGGAAACGACATCCTCTCAGCCGGAGACGGCAACGACTGGATGGACGCAGGCGCAGGCGACGACACACTCACAGCCAACAATGGCGACAATACCTTATATGGTGGCGCAGGCAATGACCAACTCTACACCGGCACAGGAAACGACTACCTAAATGGAGGCGCTGGAAACGACATCCTTTCCGCAGGAGAAGGTAATAACAGCCTATACGGAGGTTCAGGAAACGACATCCTCTACGCAGGAGATGGCAACGATCTCCTTGATGGAGGCGACGGCAACGACGAACTCTACGCTCACGAAGGTAATAACCAATTATACGGAGGAAACGGCGACGACATCCTAGTTGCAGGAGACGGTGACGACACCCTCGACGGTGGTGAAGGAAACAACCAACTCAACGCAGGTGGCGGGAACAACACCATTTACGGCAACTCCGGGGACGACATCCTCTACGGAAACTCTGGTAACGACACCTTCTATGGTCGAAGCGGTAACGACACCCTTTACGGTGGAGAAGGTAACAACAAGCTTTACGGAGAAGACGGGGACGACTGGCTTTACGCAGGTTCTGGGAACGACATCCTCGACGGTGGCGAAGGTAACAATGTCCTCTATGCTGGTGAAGGCAACAACGAACTGTATGCAGGTGCAGGAAATGACCAACTTTATGGCGGCGCAGGAAATGACCTGATTAACGCCGGGGGTGGGAAAAATCTCATCTTCGCAGGTGAAGGCGTAAACATTATCAACGCAGCTAGTGGCAATGATTGGGTCTTCACAGGTTCCAGCAACGACCTGATTAATGCAGGTAACGGTAACAATCACATTTTCGCCAGTCAGGGTGATAACACCATTACCACAGGGTCAGGAAATGATCTGATCCACACAGGTGCAGGTAACGACATTATCTACGCAGGTGCCGCGGACGACATTATCTACTCAAGCGCCGGCGATGACATTATCTACGGTGGTATTGGTAACAATACAATTTATAGCGGTAGCGGTAGTGACAAGATTTTTCTCAGCAAAGGCGCGGGCGCTAATACTATCATCAACTTCGACATTGGTAGCGATTTACTTGGTTTAAGTGGTGGATTAACCTTTGAACAGTTATCAATTACCCAAGGCAATAATGGTAATAACTTCTTCACCGAAATTAGTGTTACTAACAGCGGTGATATATTAGCAAATTTGAATTGGGTAAATGCCAACTCAATTACCAGTTCTTCTTTTACCACTATCTAGAACATCTGTGAATCTTAGATGATTTTCTCCCCAATGAATTCGCAAAATCTCAAGCCGCCTTCACTGGGGATTTTTTCTCATATTATTAGTTTTGTTGATAATCTGCATCCATCCAACAGCGGGGTAACTCCTCACCAGAGGGAAACTGCAAACTTTCTTTGGCAAAATCAGTAGTATCCTGTTCTTCTTGACCCGATTGAACTTTTCCCGAAATGCTATTTTTACTGGGATTAATTAAAGATTCAATATCAACTATTTTGATTAAATTATCGGTTTGCTTGTCTTTGAGAAACATCGTCTTTTCCTTTGTCAGTTGTCAGTTGTCAGTTGTGTAGGGGCGTAGCATTTGCTCCCCAATATTTAGGTATTAGCGACAATCTAACAATCGCTTTTGCTACGCCCTTCTTCTTGTCTCTTTCAGCTACAGGTAAAGTGGTTATTTACCAGCTTGTTCAACTAATTTCTTTAAACGGAGATAAGCTTGCTCTGGAGTTAGGGGATTAGACTCATTTTCATTAGGAATATAAAACTGCTGGCTATCTGCGAAGTAACGCACAACAAAGCTAGGGATTAACCCTAAATCCAGCGCCTTTTTCCCATATTCTGCTGCTGTTTCTGTTAAGGTAAACTCATCATGAAACTGAGACCTTTTCATTGGTTTCTCTCCTTAGAGAGGGGTGTTTATTTTTCCTAGCAACGCCTAACTTAAATTTAGGAATTGCTGTGTCATTTACTAAAAGTCCGTATTGCTTGAATACACTCATAGTATAAAGGGGATATTTTTGATCCAACCTCTATCTCTAGAATGTTTATTTTGAAGCAATATCTAATAAGATAGCGCTTGGCTTAATAGCATTTCGCTCTTGAGTACGATTGTTTACAGCCGACAACTTAACAAGTCTTCCATCTAACTTTCGCGCCACATCGCCAACCCCTACCTCTGGGGGTGCCTCATTGCCATACATCACCCCTGTAAAGGCTCCCAGTGCGTTACGGCGAAAAGCAGCCACATCCATACGTAGGGGTTGACCTCGCATGGACAGTCCAATTGTTAAGGCCGTGGAAGCATTAGCTAGGTTATTCAATCCAGGGAGCGCTCTACACTCTGTAACCTTAGCTCCCCCTAAAGTTTTTAGCTGTTCCTGTAACAGGCTCTGCATCCGTTGCTGAAACTCTGGTTTCTCTAGCTGTTGGATACTAGCATCAAAGCTTGCTTGTGCTGGCTGATCAGGTAGTTTAGTTGTAAATCCCAACACAATTTGGAACTTTTGGGGGTTGACAAATGCAAAAAAGTTCTCTGGTTTTAAGCCTCCTTGTCCTAATTGCTGGCCAAGAGAACTCATCCGGGAGGCCAGTTGAGCCGATATCTCTGGAGGCAATTTTGTAAATCCAGGTGGTAAATCTTCGAGAGCAAGGGTTGCTGCTGTTGCTGTCGATGGTTCGCTAGCTGGCTTTTGAACAGCTTGGGCGATAGGTTGTGTATGTGATGCCGTCGGTGCTGTAGCTATTGTCGCTTGGGCGGGAACGCCAGCCAAGCTGAAGCCTAGTAATAAGAACAAGCTCAAGGGTCTTCTCTTTGCCATTTCAGTTAAAAAGCAGGTTATCTTTAGTAGTTGACTATTTGTTCATCGTACTACCGTCTTTTGTACCGCAACCAGGTATAATCCAGGGCAAAAGCATATAACATTTTGCTCTCACCTACATGCTGCACCAAAGGGCTGGCTAACTGTATGTACGATTCGCTTACGCGATCGCGCTATGGTGCTCTCGCATGACCGCAGGAACGAGTCTAACCGCTCTACGCAGGCTTAGATAAGTCCCGTTTTTTAAATAGCGCTTTGGAAGCATCTGTGGCGCGACAGCTTCGCACTATGGCGTGCGTTTGTGAGTTTTTCTTGCCCCTTGTCAAAAAATTGGCTGTTGATCCCGGACACTATCTTGTTTTAACAGTAATTTGCAACAGCCTCATCAGCTTTAAGGGGGATTTTTAGGGCCACGTAAGCCTAGGGCTTGTCGTGTGCTGCTATTTAGAAATGGCTGCCTTTTACTCTTGAGAGACGGTGGTGAGAATAAGAATTTGAAGTTGATACTTTTTCCTATTCTGCAATCTTTAACCGCTGCCAATCAAAAAGTTGAGGGCAGAAAAACCATGAGTCGGTGTATTGGTGTTTGGAGGAGTGAAGGAGATTTAACGTGGCAGACCGTCATCTGTTTGTACGCAACCGTTGGCTATTGATTGCTTTATTTACTGGTAGTTTTGCTTTATCGGCTGGCTGTAGCGTTCTAGTGAAACGAGCCACTAATCAAGCAAGTTTGATCCCGATAAGTTGGCCGCTGAAACAACCTAATGTAAACACTAATGCCTTGGAAATTAAACTTTTCATGTCGCAGAAAGAGCGGGTACATAAAGAAGTTAGCGACAAGATAGCAGCACTAGAAAAAGTAAGACGCTTTAATATTCCTCTGCCTGTTCCTTTTAAAGGGAAAACGATTCACGAGATCGAGATGAAGAGTGAAGCTAAAACGACTACCAAAAGCGAACTTTCTAAACAGAAGAAAGATACTGCATCTCGTTACCCAATCGCCCTGACTTTTGACGATGGACCTTTGCCACAAATGACATCGAAAGTCTTAGATGTTCTGAAAAAGAATAAGATTAAGGCTACTTTTTTTGTCGTAGGAAAGCAGGTGGAACAGCATCCTAATCTGCTGATTCAGATTGTTAATGATGGTCACGCAGTTGGCAACCATACGTGGAGTCATGAGTATTTTCAATACAGCACATCGGCTGCACAGAGTGAAATTGATAAAACCTCTACACTGGTTTACAACCTAACTGGTGTGAAAATATCTCTGTTCAGACCTCCTGCTGGCATCTTAACTAATGGCTTAGTTTCCTACGCTAATCAAAATAACTACGCTACTGTAATGTGGTCGGTGGATGCAAAAGACTGGCGCTATTATCGTCATTCACCGCAAGCATTAATTGACAGTGTGCTCCAGGAAGCCAAACCGGGTGGAATTATCTTGTTGCACGATGGTGGCGGGGATCGCTCAACAACTATTGAGGCTTTACCAAAAATAATTACTGAACTGAAAAAGCGCGGTTATGATTTTGTCACTGTTCCAGAATTACTGGCAATTGCCGACAAAAAAACCAAAGAAAGCAAGGATTAAGTAGAGGCTCACTTTAGGAGTTTAATTTGGGCATACAACCATAACTTCACCTCATATCAAGTCCGGTGCAACCGGACTTGGTATCAAAAGTTTAAGAACTGCTTGGCACAGCAGAAATCAACAACCTCTGCCAGAAAGTATTCAGTTTACTTTCGCCAAATTTTGTAGGCTAAAAATAAAAAATGCCCGCAACTTGAGCAGTTTTTCATCCTTAAGATCCTTGTGTCGCAGAGTCTACTTAGATTTTCATGGATACAAACCAATTTAATAACCGTCCTAGATTAGAAAATTTAGTTTCCACACTGGGATGCCGAACTTTTAGATAATATTATGACTTCCGATCCATCCTCTCAGCAGCCAGCCTCTAAATCTACTGGAAAGGCAATCGACGCAAAGCAGCAAGACCCAATTGAAGCAACCTTTCCCATCGTAGGTGTTGCCGCCTCTGCGGGAGGGTTAGAAGCTTTTACACAATTACTCAGCCATCTGCCCAACGATACTGGGATGGCATTTGTGCTAATTCAGCATTTATCGCCGGATCATGAGAGTTTGTTGACCGAGATTCTCGCCAGAGCGACGGCACTACCCGTGCGCGAGGTGCACAACGGCATGACTGTGGAGCCGAACCAAGTCTATGTGATTCCACCCAACACCAAGATGATTCTGTCTCAAGGGGTGCTGCAACTGTCGCCCCGCGAGAAGGTGTTTGGCAAGTATATGCCGGGAGATGCCTTCTTTACCTCCTTGGCAGCCGATCGCGGGCACAAAGCGATCGCGGTAGTTTTATCGGGGTCAGATGGAGACGGTTCATTGGGTCTCAAGGCAATTAAGGCAGCCGGAGGCGTCACGTTTGCTCAGTGTGAAGACACCGCAAAATTCGACAGTATGCCCAATACTGCCGTTGCCACCGGGAATGTCGATTTTGTGCTGCCGCCCGAAAAGATTGCCGAAGAACTGGTCAATCTCAGTCGCAATCCCATGTTGGCTTGCTCACTGCCGCTGAGCTTGAATGAGGAATCCCGTGAACCGAGAGATGCCTTGGCGACGATTTTGGCGCTGCTGCGATCGACCACGGGCGTTGACTTTAGCCGCTACAAGCCCAACACGCTCGATCGCCGGATTGGGCGACGAATGCTGTTGTATAAGCTGGAACAGTTAGAGGACTATGCCACGTATCTACAAGAGCATCCGGCTGAAGTCAAGGCGCTGTATGAAGAAATTCTGATTCACGTCACTAGCTTTTTCCGCGAACCAGAAGCCTTTGAACGGCTCAAAGCGCAAGTCTTCCCCACGATTACGCAAAACAAGTCGGCAGAATCTCCAATTCGGATCTGGGTAGCGGGTTGTTCGACTGGTGAGGAGGTTTATTCGATCGCTATTTGCTTGCTGGAGTTTTTGGCAGATCAAGCCACCCAACTGCCGATCCAGATTTTTGCTACCGATATCAGCGAACTGGCGATCGACAAAGCCAGATCAGGCATTTATGCAGAGAATCAAATGGTAGAGGTGTCGCCAGAGCGCCGCAGCCGATTCTTTTATGCCATTGAGAGGGGCGGCTACCAAATCACTAAGGCAGTGCGCGAACTCTGTGTGTTTGCCCGTCAAAACTTGGGCAGCGATCCGCCTTTTTCTAGTCTCGATCTGATTAGCTGCCGCAATGTGCTGATTTATTTGGGCGACTCGCTGCAAAAGCGGATCGTGCCGATCTTCCATTACAGCCTTAACCCGACCGGCTTTCTGCTACTCGGCACGTCAGAAAGTACGGGTCAATATTCAGACCTGTTTACTTTAATCGAGAAAAAGTACAGAATTTATGCCAAGAAGCTAACCGCGACTCGTCCCACATTTTCGTTTACTCCCAGCAGCTACCCAACCGTTAAGGTGAGCGATCGCCAACCGATGCAGGCTCCCTCAGAAGAGTTTGATTTACAAAAAAAAGTCGATCAACTGATCGTCAATCACTACGCTCCAGTTGGTGTCGTGATTGACGACAAGATGCAGGTGCTGCAACTGCGGGGAGACATTGATCGCTACCTGAAACTGGTTTCTGGAGTCGCTAACCTCAACTTATTCAACTTAGTGAGACAGGGCTTGCTGGTCGAGCTACGTGCCGCCATTTATCAAGCGCAACGACAAGAGATGCCTGTCAGAAAGAACGGACTCCGCCTGAAAGAGGGCGATCAATCCAGAACGGTCAATATTCAAGTAATTCCCTTTAAAGTTCCGACTGCTGAAGAAGGCCGCTCTTTAGTCCTGTTTGAAGACGCTTCACCCGCTGTTAGTAGCCTTAGTCCCCTTGCTCCGGAAAGCCCCCAGGGTGATTTAGAGCAGGAGATTGTGCGGCTGAGGCAGGAACTTGCTGCCGCAACTCAGGAGCGTGCGGCGACTCAGGAGTATTTGCAGGCAGTCATTCAAGAGCAGGAACACAGCAATCAAGACCTCAAAGTTGCCAATGAAGAAATTTTGTCGAGTAATGAGGAACTGCAAAGCACCAATGAGGAGCTAGAAACTGCCAAAGAAGAGATTCAAGCCACCAACGAAGAACTCAACACCACCAACGAAGAACTCCGCAGCCGCAATGCGGAATTACACCAGCTCAACAATGATCTGACCAATCTGCTCGCCAGCATTAGTATCCCGATTTTGATGTTGACCAACGACTTACGGATTCGTCGGTTCACACCGATGGCACAGCGGTTATTCAACTTTATTCCTGTCGATGCTGGGCGACCCCTCAGTGATATTAGAGCCAATCTCAACATTCCCAACTTAGAGCCGCTGATTTTGGAGGTGCTGGAAACGCTCAGCGTCAAGGAACTAGAAGTGCAAACCCAAGGAGGGCATTGGTACACGCTCCGCATCCGCCCGTATCGCACGACAGAAAATCAGATTGATGGCGTGGTGTTGGTGTTGCTTGATATTGACGCTCTCAAACGCAGTTCTGCCACCCTAGAAGAAGCTCGGAATTATGCCGAAGCGATCGTGGAAACCGTTCAAGTGCCGCTGATCGTGCTGGAATCCGATTTCCGGGTGAACAAAGCCAATCGCTCGTTCTATGAAACGTTTCAGGTTTCACCACCAGAAACCGCGCAATCGCTCATTTTTGATCTGGGAAATGGTCAGTGGAACATCCCCGGACTGCGATCGCTCTTAGAAGATGTTTTTGCCAACAATACTACCCTGCAAAACTTCGAGGTCGAGCATCAGTTTGAGCGGATTGGGCAGAAAACCATGTTGCTGAATGCGTTGAAGATTATTGAAGCAGGGCATACTCAACGGATTTTGCTGTCGGTCGAAGACATTACCGAGCGCAAGCAGTTTGAAACCGAGCGATCGCATCTCCTAAGCCAGGAACAATCAGCCCGTCAACAGGCAGAGGCTGCCAACCGAGCGAAAGATGATTTTTTATCCAACCTCTCCCATGAACTCCGCAACCCGCTGAATACCATGCTGGGCTGGGCGCAAATTCTTCGCACCCGCAAGCTAGACAAGGCAGCCGTCACTCGTGCGTTAGAAGTGATGGAGCGGAGTGCCAGGGCACAATCTCAACTGATTGAGGACATGCTGGATATTTCACGGATTACCAGCGGCAAGCTGCACCTCAACACGCGGCTGCTTGATCTGGTTTCAGTCGTGGGTGCGGCGATCGAGTCTGTCCAGCTATCCGCAGACGCGAAATCCATTCAAATGGTTTCGCAGTTAAACTCTGCAACGATTGTGGGCGATGTCGATCGCTTGCAGCAAGTGCTGTGGAATCTCCTTGTTAACGCGATTAAGTTCACGTCAGCCGGGGGACGAGTGGAAATCACGTTAGCACCTGTGCAGACTCACGCTGAGATTCGAGTCAGCGATACTGGACAAGGCATTCGGGCAGAGTTGCTTCCCTACGTGTTCGATCGCTTTCTTCAAGGAGATTCCAGCACTACTAAAGGTAAGCAGGGTTTAGGTTTAGGGTTGTCGATCGTCCGGCATATTGTGGAACTTCATGGCGGTACGGTGCGAGCAGAGAGTCCAGGCGAAGAGCAAGGAACTACGTTTACTGTGAGATTGCCCTTGCGTTCTATGCCACCAGAGGTGACACCGCCGAGTGATTTAGAACCCATAGCGGACGAGTCTTTAGAGGTCGTGAGTCAGGAGGTTCCCTCTCTAGAAGGCTTACACATCCTGGCGGTCGATGATGATGTGGATAGCCTCAACCTGATGAGGTGGACATTGGAAGATGTTGAGGCGGAAGTCGTTGTAGTTGCCTCAGTCAGGGAAGCGATCGCGGCTCTGATAGCATCTCCTGGTAGATATGATGTGCTTCTAGCCGATATCGGGATGCCAGACGAAGATGGTTTTTCTCTGATTCGTCAGGTGAGAGCGCTCTCACCTGAAGCTGGGGGACAGATTCCGGCAGTGGCAATCACGGCTTATGTTAGCGATCGAGAGCGGCAAATGGCGATCGACGCTGGGTTCCAAATGCATCTGGCTAAACCCGTTGACACGACTCAACTGATCCGGGTGGTTGCGAACCTGACTGGACAAGTGAGAGAGGAGTGAGTGCATGGTCAAACTCAGTAGGTGGACGGATGTACCGCTTACTCAATTTGCATAAGATACGACACAAGCACAGTCGCCGAATAAGCAGTAAGGGTTAACAGATATGGCACAGTCCCCACAGCTCAAAGCGGTGTACCAACGGGTATGGGTACTGCAACGGATGCTCCCATTAAAGGTTAGTAGATTAAAGGTTTTAACCTTCAACTCACTAACCTTTTAAATTCAAACTTTCTACTGAACTGAACTCAACACTTTTTCTGCTACAAAGTCAGGATTAGCCTCTGGACTATCAGCCTCAGAAGGTGGTACAACTTGCCAGAATTGCGGCAGAAACTCTGAGAAATTATCCAGAATTGCCTGAGCTTTCATGCTCCCTGTACGATTAGCATGAAGCTCAATTAAATCCTTGAGTTGCTGTTCCCCAGCAGGCGTAATTACCCGTTGAATTTTAACAATTTCTGGGTTTACTTTACTCTCGAAACTGCCATCTTCATCCAGGAAGTATGCCAAACCACCGGTCATCCCAGCGCCGACATTACGACCCACATGACCTAAGACAACAATCACTCCACCAGTCATGTACTCGCAACAGTGATCCCCGGCTCCCTCAATTACTGCTTGACCTGTAGAGTTACGGACTGCAAAACGCTCTCCCGCACCTCCATTAGCCAAAATCACACCGCCAGTGGCACCGTAAAGACAGGTATTGCCAACAATCACATTTTGTGCTGGGTCGTAAGTCGCCTCTACAGGTGGCTTGATGATGATTTCACCACCAGCCATTCCTTTCCCTACGTAGTCATTGGCTTCACCTTCTAAAATCAAGGTCATACCAGGTAGGTTGAAGGCACCAAAGCTTTGACCAGCCGCTCCCTTGAACTTCAGGGTCACTTGTCCACCAAAGCCAACGTTTCCATACTGCTTGGCGATCGCCCCTGCAAGTCTTGTCCCTACCGTTCTGTCGGTATTCACAAGGGTCAATTCCTTAGTTACAGTACCCTGATTGGCGATCGCCTCCTGAATAGACACATCAGCCAGTAACTGATCATCCAATACTGGGCCATTGCTGTGAACTGCTTCATGATTCAACCAACTGCGGTCAGTTCGAGTATCCGGTAGTTGAGTCAGACAATTCAAATTCAGCGCCGTAGTCTTAGTCAACTGGACATTTTCCCGTACCTTCAACAGGTCAGCACGTCCGATGATATCTGTCAAGGACTTGTAACCAAGTCGCCCTAAGAGCGATCGCACTTCCTGGGCCACGAAATAGAAGAAATTGACAACATGCTCTGGAATTCCTGTAAAGCGCTTACGCAGTTGTTCCTGCTGAGTGGCAACACCCACAGGGCAGTTATTTGTATGGCAAATCCGCGCCATTATACACCCTTCGGCGATCATTGCTACAGATCCGAAGCCATATTCTTCTGCTCCCATCAAAGCAGCCATTACCACGTCCCAACCAGTCTTGAAGCCACCATCAGTCCGCAGTAGGACGCGATCGCGCAAGCCATTTTCCATCAACACACGATGTACTTCTGTCACCCCTAATTCCCAAGGAGCACCCGCATGTTTGATCGAGCTCAGCGGAGAAGCACCAGTACCGCCATCATGTCCGGAAATTTGGATGATATCAGCATTCGCTTTGGCAACTCCAGCCGCAACGGTACCAATTCCAATTTCCGCTACCAGCTTAACGGATACCTTAGCCACAGGATTAATCTGGTGCAAATCAAAGATTAGCTGCGCTAAATCCTCAATCGAGTAAATATCGTGGTGAGGAGGTGGAGAAATCAGCGATACACCAGGTTTAGAACGCCGTAACATGGCGATGTACTGGCTCACTTTCTTACCAGGTAACTGACCACCTTCTCCTGGTTTCGCACCTTGAGCCATCTTAATCTCAAGTTGCTTAGCGTTCATCAGGTATTCTGGCGTTACACCAAAGCGACCTGAAGCTATCTGCTTAATCGCAGAACTTGCTGTATCGCCATTCTTGAGACCCTTGAGATGAGGTAAAAGTGTTGAAAACCCTTGATCATCAACATCATCAAGTACCTTGAAACGTGCTGGATCTTCGCCACCTTCACCAGAGTTGGATTTACCACCAATGCGATTCATAGCGATCGCCAAAGTTTCGTGTGCTTCCCGTGAAAGTGAACCGAGGGACATCGCACCGGTACAGAACCGCTTGACGATTTCCTCTACTGATTCCACTTCCTCAACAGAGATCGCAGTTTTATCTCCCTGAAAGTCCAACAAATCCCGGAGTGCAGTTACAGGGCGCCCTGACAACTGCTGCTTGTAAACTTCATAGTGGTCGTAGTCCTGTTTCGACACAGCCTTGTGTAAGGCTTTCGACATTTCAGGACTGTTCATGTGGTACTCACCACCTGGACGGTACTGGACAAAACCGAAGTTTTCCAGCTTCTTGGAGTTTAATTCTGGGAAAGCACGCTGATGGAAAGACATAACTTCCTGGGCCAATTCAGCAATACTTAAACCACCCAAACGGGAAGCAGTACCAGCAAAGCCAAGCTTCAGTAAATCCCCACCAATCCCAATCGCTTCAAAAATCTGGGCTGCTTGGTAAGAAGACAGCAGAGAAATCCCCATTTTCGAGAGGATTTTCAATAATCCTGCTTCTATTGCCTTGCGGTAGTTATTTTGAGCATTTTCTAGAGTTAAGCTCTGGATTTTGCCTAGTTGCATCAGTTTCTGAGTTCTGGAATCTGACCACCAATTCCGTACAGATTCCAAAGCCAAGTAAGGACAAACCGCAGACGCACCATAACCAATCAAGCAAGCAAAGTGATGAGTACTCCAACACTGTGCTGTATCCACAACCAGTGATGCTTTCATCCGCAGTCCTTGACGGATGAGATGATGGTGTACTGCACCAACAGCTAACAGAGGTGGGATGTAACTAGAGTTTTCGCTCAAAAAGCTACCGCTTCTATCGCTCAAAATCAGAATCTTCTTACCTTGGAACACTGCTTGGGACGCTTGTTCACACAGATTGCGTACAGCGGCTTCTAAACCTTGGGGGCCAGCAGCAATTTCAAATAAGGTGGATAATTCAGCAGTTTCAAACCCTGAAGTCTTAACTACCTCTAATTCCGCTTCATTGAGTACTGGTGTCTCCAGTTTTAACAACTTTGCGTACTCAGGCTTCGCTTCTAGGAGATTTCCTCGCTCCCCTAGCTGGGAACTCAAGGACATCACTAAACTTTCCCGGAGTGGGTCAATTGGAGGATTAGTTACCTGAGCAAAGCGCTGCTTGAAGTAGTCATAGAGTAAATGCGGCTTACTTGACAATACCGCCAAGGGAATATCATCCCCCATACAGAATGTGGGTTCTTTGCCTTCAATTGCCATTGGCTGCAGGATCATCTCTACATCTTCTGCTGTGTAACCAAAGGCTGTTTGTTGACGCAACAGAACCGATGTTTCTAGGTGAGGTGCTTCCTCAAAGGGTTGTGGATTTAAGGTAACGCGATGCTGTTGTAACCACTGTCCATATGGTTCCTTGACTGCTACCCGTTGCTTGATTTCCCAGTTTTTGAGAATTTCGTGGGTATTTAAGTCCACAGCAATCATTTGGCCAGGGCCGAGTCTGCCTTTTTCGATAATCTCAGTTTCTGGCAAGTCTACAACTCCAGCTTCTGAAGCTACGACTACATAGCCATCCCGTGTGATGCTGTAACGCGCTGGCCGCAGTCCATTGCGATCCAGAGTGGCACCGACTGTCTTACCATCACTGAATACTAACAATGCTGGGCCGTCCCACGCCTCCTGAAGCCCGCTGTAGTATTCATAAAAATCAGTAATTTCGGGATATTTATCCAAATCTGGCTGATTTTGGAAAGCTTCCGGCACCATCATCATCAAAGCTTCGGCTGGAGAACGTCCAGAACGCACCAGTAACTCTAGTACGTTGTCCAGTGTCGCTGAGTCGCTATTGTCGGGATTGACAATGGGCTTGATGTCATCTAATTCTGTGGATGATTCTGCAGGTGTGCTCAGTGCTGCTTCTTGAGTCTTGATTTCTGACTCGGTAGTTCTGACTCCCCAGATCGGATGAGTCAAGTCTGCTTCACGGGCCATCATCCAGTTGATGTTACCCAGCAGGGTGTTAATCTCACCGTTGTGTCCCAACAGCCGCATGGGCTGAGCAAGGGGCCATTTGGGCATAGTATTAGTGCTGAAGCGTCGATGATAGACGGCAAAAGCACTTTGATATTCTGGATTTTTTAAGTCTGTGTAAAATTCTCCCAGTACGACTGAACGCACCATGCCTTTGTAGACAATTGTGCGGTTGGAGAATGAGCAAATGTAGAAGTCGTCTGACCACTTGAGAATTCCACTCGCATCTAAAGCTTTGCCAATTCGACGCCTCGCTTTATACAGCTTACGATCTAGTTCATCTCCCCGCAGATTTGAGGAACTGACGATGATTTGCTCAATTTTAGGTTCGTTTTCTCGCGCTTGAGTACCGAGAATATTTTCTTGCACCGGCACAACCCGCCAGCCCAATACTTTTAAGTCTTCTTGCGCTAAAATTGATTCGACTATTTCACGGGCTTGCTTGACAATATCTTCTTCTTGTGGTAGGAAAATCATACCTATTCCCAACTGTTCAGTTGAGGGCATGGAAATTTTTTGGCTTTCAAACCAAGATTTAAATAGATTCCAGGGAATTGCGGTCATTAAACCAGCACCATCTCCAGAGTCTTGGTCAGCGCTACAACCACCCCGGTGTTCTAAACATCCTAGGGCTACTAATGACCGTTCAATCAGTTCATGAGTTGCTTTTCCTGACTGACAAGCTATAAAACCAACGCCACACGCATCCCTTTCTTCTACCAACCATCTTTGCCCTGAATAAGGCATTTCACCCTGATTCAGATTATTCTGGTGTTGGTTGGCCCTGATGTTCCTGTTATTCATCTGATAATTCACTGTTTGATTTTTAACTGATACAAATTTACAAAAATTTACCGACTATTGACGCTTGCTAATTCAGTAGGTAATTCACTTTTAATTTCTACGAGGTTGAAAAATTAGGAACAATTGACGTAAACGGGAACTTTACAGAAATACCGCTATCTTTAGTAGCGATGCGCTTTTCCCTTGACTTAAAGCAAATCAACACCCAAAAAGATGGCGGCAATTTTACTCAAAGGCGTTGGATATCGCAAAAGTTGCGTGATGGGCCCGTTGAATGAGATTAACCCACCTGGCTGGTGACGGTAAAAGCGTCGGGGTGCGGTTTGCAGAACCTCAAATTACCTTCTAGCCTTCTACATTCTGCTATTTGGATCAAATGCAGATACTGGTATTCTGCCAAACTGACAGATAAGCAATCTTATCGAAAACTTTTCATTATATCAATACCAACTTGCTAACCAGCAAATTGTAACTTTAATTACAGATTTTTTTAATTTTCTTGGCTCAAGACTCAAGATGCTTTAACCAAGCTTAACAAAATGTCTTAAATTGACACTCCCCTGGCTCTCATCCGAGGGGATTCTTTAATCAACGAGTCAACTTGCTCTGACAGGATTACTCCAACCAAACAGGATAAATCCTGCTAGCTTGTTTTCATCCCTGCTCTAAAGAGACAGGGCTTTCAACTGTGTGATTCCTTGTAAGAGCAAGTATTGGTAGCAAATGTCCAACCGTAAAAATGTCCTTTTAGTCCTAACTCTCTTGGGGTCATCACTGGGCCTAGGATGCACGCGAGTCGGCAATACCAAGCCAGTCATCTTGCAGAACAGCAAAACCCTACTCGGACAGATACCACCTGTTCTTCAAGAAACTCCTATCCCGCGTCGAGCCGAATTTTTATCAAAAGTATCGTATCCCCCAATCCAGGCCAATACCCAAGTCTCAGGGGGTAAGCAGATTGTGAACAAGCTACCACCTTCCTTGGACAAAACTCCACTCTTGCCAAGAGCCGAGTTTTTGTCCCAGTCCTTACCTAAGCAAATCCGACACGGTAGCCAAATTTCTCTCAACGGTCGGAGATTTATAGTTTCCTGGAAACAGTGGCAATCGGGAAAGGCAGTGCGTACTGGTATCAGTGATGTTGGAGGTATGCAAACTCTGGGGATGGAATTGTTGAGCACCAGGGATTTGAAGCAACAGCCAATACAATGGTTCACCACCCCACCAATTACACCTCTTATCCTGTCCAGCAAGTTAAGTGGCCTTTATCGTTATCTGGATGTTACTGATTTTGCCAAAATCGCTGGCTGGAAGCTGCAAGTACAGGGAGACACCTGCAAATTACTTCCGTACCGGCGCGGCTGGGAAATATTGTACAAGGGCCTCAAGCTTGGGGTTCCAGGATTATTGTTGAGCTAGACCGTCCAACTCCTTGGCAAGTTAGCGATCGCCGCACCGAAGGTGTCATCACCTTAGAAGCGTTAGCTGATCCATCCTTTATCGAGCGTTTTAATGCACCGACCACACAGCAGACGCAAGACGCGGAAGATGCAGCACCTGTGTCTGCAGGAGCGCAAGGCAACCAGCCTGTGATCCGACTCGAAGCTGGTCAAAATCAAACCACACTTCGCGTGGATATTCCAGCAGGTAAGCGTATGCTTGTTTACAGTGTACCTAATCCTAATCGCTTGGTGATCGATCTGCGGCCTGATGCCATGATCGAGAAAGAAATTCTCTGGGCACCTGGTATAAGGTGGCGTCAGCAGTATTTAACTTTGGGGGAATCTCGCTTCCCAGTAGTCTGGTTAGAAGTTGACAAACGAACCTCTGGCGTGAGTTTTAGCCCAATTTGGAGTAATCCGGCTACCCAGACAGGAACTGCGCCACTTCTCCAAACTGCCCAGTTGTGGCAAGCTTTTGCGGCGATTAATGCTGGCTTTTTCAATCGTAATAACCAATTGCCCTTGGGTGCTGTTCGTCGCGATAGTCGTTGGTTTTCCGGGCCGATTCTCAACCGGGGCGCGATCGCCTGGAATAATAATGGTCAATTCAAATTCGGACGACTTAGCCTAATGGAAACATTGCTTACCTCCACAGGAGCGAGTTTACCTATACTTTTTCTTAACAGTGGCTA
>JAYFMV010000054.1:0-82936 GCA_042408245.1 Potamolinea sp. | reverse complement strand
TGAGTATGAATCTGTTGAGGTGGGAGAAGAAGGATTGCTGATTCCTCAGTTGGGATTACGTTTAGGTTTGTGGCAAGGTTGTTTTGAAAATATAGAGCGTTTGTGGTTAAGGTGGTTTACGGCTTCAGGAGAGTTGATTTTGACTCAAGGTGAGGAAGCAGAAGCTGCTCAAGTTAAAGTAACACAAGCTGAGCAACGTGCTCAACGATTAGCCGCTAAACTACGTGAGTTGAATATTGACCCAGATGAGCTAGCTTAGGGGACGCTTCAAGAGATCAGAAGTTATTAAAGCGTTGATTCAGGAACGAATTAGTTAACGACGAGGTTGAGGCCAAGGAATCTGAGAATTAGTAGCAAGCTGATTAGAAATTGCGGCGGCGCCAAAGCGATTCAGGTGGCTGGGATCAACAAAATATTTATTTTCATTCAGCCATTGTTGTCCCAAATCGAGAAAAAGAAAGTTATTACCAACTTGTTGTTTCA
The DNA here is from genome assembly GCA_042408245.1 of Potamolinea sp. Classification (GTDB taxonomy): domain Bacteria; phylum Cyanobacteriota; class Cyanobacteriia; order Cyanobacteriales; family Coleofasciculaceae; genus Potamolinea. The sequence continues at coordinate 82,453 of JAYFMV010000054.1, read as the reverse complement.
TCCATTGGGTAAATTGTTGTTCGCGGCTTTGACGTATTGAGTCTAAATATTCTTGATTCAAAGGCAAATTGACGAAAACTACAGGAATTTTTTGCTGTTTAGCAAAGGCTTTAATTGAATTAAGGGCAACTGCTTGCTGACCTGCTAGACTAAAAGGTTGATAATCGCTGTCGTATCTGCCAGTTACTCGCGGATTTTTTTGATAGTAAAGATTGGGTTCAAAGCGACTTTCAAGAGGTAAAAAGCCATTAGAATCAATAGCAGAACTACTATAATCAGTTGGGTTTCGTTCTCCTGGGGTACGCTGACTTAAGATTAATTTGCTATCCGGACTACCCAAAGCTTCCAAGGATATATTTGACAACTGTAAGCGATCTGAAGTGGTAGTAGAGCTCGTTGAATCTACTGAGGACATTGACTCACTTTTGCTGGTTTTCTTAATTGCAGAAGTTGAAAAATTTTCGCAGTTGGGAATAGTTTGAGGTTGAACGTCGGGGAGTTTAGGGCGATCGCCTGCGATTAAGCGCTTATAGCCAGCCGAGGCCACAAGACTATTGTAAGTTCGGTCTACTCGTCCACTGTTAAAGGCTCGCACACCATCGGCCCAAATAATTAAACGCGGTAATTGTGTGGGAATCAAAAGTTGTCGCAACTGTAAATCAACGATTTGAGCAGTGCCGCCATTTACCCCAAAATTAAAGACGGTGAGATTTCTTTTGCCAGAGTTTACTAAAGCTTGTTGTAGCTGTTGAGGATCTATACCTATCAAAGCACGGGAACTACCGACAATGAGAATATCCGGTGGGCCAAAGGCAGAAACATAGGATAGATAAAGTAGCAGTTGATCGTTAAAAATTTGGTTATCAAAACTACCAAAAGGTAGTAATTGTGTAATTTTTGCAGATTTTTGTCGAGCAATATCAAGATTTTGTAAATATTCAGTGACTTTTTTTTGAACAACAGTACGTTTAGGACTTTCTAGGGGAACGGCTTGCATGGCAGTGATCGCTTGCATCCACCGCAAAATTACTACATCCCACTCTTGTTTATAGCGAGCTGATTGTGCCAGAGTAGAAGCGGTCTTTGCTCTGTCGAGAGCTTGGGTAAATGGATCCACTTGCGCACAGGTGGAAGCAGCTACTGCAGATGAGGTCTTGTTTGCTATTGTGTTAGGCGATGATAAAACAGAGCAACCAGTAGTAAATGTGATCAAAGCCAAAGTAGCAAAAGTGCGGAGTAAAAGGCAAAATCTAACCATAAGGCTAACAAAGAAATGCTATCGGACTGTTTAATCACCATCTATCCTGAGCTTTACATCCTGAGAGTCTATGTCTTACTTTAGGAGGAAATAGCTAGCAAGAAAGTACGATGATTAATTATCATTGGCACTAGAGCATCCAAAGATGTGCGTTCTTTTGATAGTAGTATGAAATGAAGTTCTTAGTTATCAGTAGTGCATTCATAAAACAGTCAAACATCAATGACTTTTATTCAGCAGGGCTTATGCCCAAGTCTCTTTTCACAATTTCTTCACAGGTCTTGTTTAGCATTGCATAAACAAGGTTTTTGGGGTTTATGCCACCGGTACAACTGCTCACTGCGGGCAGTTTTTTTTACCTAGGCATTAACCTCAACAAATGTCTTGCAGTAGCAGAACTGCCTTAGCTTTCCATCTGCCAACTAACAATTACAGCAGAGTAAATTCTCATGAAGATTACTTTTGTCCTTCCTCCTCTTAACCTGACCGGTGGTATTAGGGTAGTGGCAATTTATGCCGAGCGTCTGCAAAAGCTAGGTCATCAGGTGTGTGTTGTAGCTACTCCATATCCAAAACCAAGTTTACGTCAGCAAGTGAAATCTTTACTCAAGGGTAAGGGATTGATTCCAGCAGATGAGACCAGCGCTTCTCACTTCGATAACCGAGATGTACAAGTGAAGATCATTGACCGTTGGCGTCCAATAACCGATGCTGATGTCCCTGATGCAGATGTTGTTGTTGCGACTTGGTGGGAAACTGCTGAATGGGTAGCGAATTTATCCGCGTCAAAAGGAGCAAAAGCCTATTTTATCCAACATCATGAGGTGTTTGACTACTTGCCGAAAGAAAGAGTAGCAGCAACCTGGGCGCTGCCCATGCATAAAATCACTATAGCGCAGTGGTTGGTTGATTTAGGGCGGGAGAAATACGGAGATAGCCATATGTCCCTAGCCCCAAATGGTGTGGATCTTGAGCAGTTTCATGCAGCCCCCCGTGGTAAACAATCAATCCCTACTGTTGGATTGGTATATACTTCGCTTTACTGGAAAGGCTGCGACATTTCGCTAAAAGCCTTTTCCATAGCCAAAAATAAATTCCCTAATCTGCGCTTGGTTGTTTTTAGCAATGAAAGTGAAGAGCTAGAGACACCACTACCCCCCGGTACTGAGTATGTTTTTTGCCCTCCTCAGAGTAGCCTTAAGGATTTGTACAGCAAATGTGATGCATGGCTTTTTGGTAGCCGCTCAGAAGGGTTTGGCTTGCCAATTGTGGAAGCGATGGCCTGCAGAACTCCTGTGATTGGAACTCCTGCGGGTGCGGCTCCAGAACTCCTTAGTGACGGTGCAGGTATACTTCTGGATGATTATGATCCAGAAGAGATGGCAAAAGCTATCGAACGGATTTGTCAGCTCTCTGATGCCGAGTGGAAAGTCATGTCTGATGATGCCTATGCTAAATCTATTACTCATACGTGGGACAAGTCCACTGAGCTTTTCGAGGCTGGATTAAAAAGGGCAATAAATAAAACACTTGTGGTTGTGTAAGCCTCTAAAATTTCCTCCTTAAAGTTTCCCAGTGGCTCTAAGCGTTCGTACTCGTTAGCATTTCTATTACTAGCAACTTGAGTTAGCATAAGTCTGGATATTCTCGATCAGGGTGCCAGTTTTTTTGTGAGTGGATATACTACTTGCTACACTCACTCTTCGTAAGCCGATTTACAAAAGAAAGCCGACACAAGGCAAAGTTTTAGAAATGCTCGGAGTTTTTTTATTCTTAGTCTTTTTTACCTTTTTGTGTATAATCATGTCCTCGCCGAAGAAGCACCAAACTGCTCCAGCCTGGTGGGTAAAAATTGTCACGGAAAGACCACATTGTACTTACTACTTTGGCCCTTTTGATAGTGCAAGAGAAGCAGATTTGAATCAACCAGGCTATGTTGAAGATCTCCAGCAGGAGGGAGCAACGGGTATTGTTGTCCTGATCTCCCAGTGTCAGCCGGAATATCTGACATTTTGTGAAGAAGACGAATAAACTTCTGCTACAATCCTTTTGCCTGTTCAGGTGCAATAGGAATTGATAATCACACAATGAAAGATAAACTAATCGGTTGGCTAAACCAGTTGTTAGTAGTGGATGTTTTTCTAGTTTTGTTGAGCTTTTTTTGGTTGGCGATCGCCGTTGTTGGTCGCTCCCTTGGTGTTCCCCTAGGGCTTGATATTTGGTATCGCCTTTGGGAACCCGTATTTACTCCCGCAATTGGTATTCTCATGGCGGGTGCACTTTTGAGTGGGCTAATTAACCAAATATCTAAGCGACTGAATTCTAATTAATTTAGTAAAGTAGGGACGTAGGGGCGTAGCACTTGCGCCTTGATATTTGGCTATTTACCAGTAAGATAAATACGCAAGTGCTACGCCCTTACTGGCGATAACCCATCGGATCTACCGATGTATTGACTGGCTGAATGCTGACGCTACGCAACCTCGAAGAGAGCAACGCGATCGCCCTATTTTTGTGCTATACGCCCTTCAATCTCCTCTAAAGTTTGCAGCAAGATACGCTTGGCCTGTAATTCCCAACCCCATTTCTGCAGACGGTAGGCTGCGACTACTCCCCCAACAGCCACAAGATACCCCACAGATTGTGACAGAGAAATTGCTCCCAATAAACCCAATCCAGCAATTCCCCAAAAAGGCAAAGCAATGGCTTGACGCTGTTCCTCAACAATTTGGCGCAAACCTCCACCTTGCATTTGCGCAGACAAAGTTTCACGACAACTGCGCTGTTCCGCCATCGACACAGTTAGACCAATTTTACGGCGTAATTTCTCGATTTTGCGGGCATCAGTACTGTACTCGGTGAGTTCATCTTCTGCCATTTTGATCAGGCCGTTCCAGTTGATCCATGATGTCACTTTGGTTTGTAAATTTTAGTTGCGGCTTAAGGGTTAGTTTACGGATCGCTTCAGGTAATTGGCAACAACAAGCGTAACTGCCCAAACCTTCTTATAATTGACCCAAGCCCTGAAAGGATACTTTTTGTGTCCTATAATGCAAGTTTTTAGTTATTCGCTACTATGTCTTCCGATCAGTCTCCACCAGAACAGCAAAGCACCTCAAGCCTTGACGCAATCCGTGCTATACGCATAGAAAAAGTCCAGCAACTGAAAGCTTTGGGGATGAATCCCTATGCTTATCGCTGGGAATCTACTCACCACGCTGCAGAACTTCAGGCAAAATTTGCTGACTTAGCGGCTGGTGAAGAAGTAGATTTGCAAGTGGCGATCGCCGGACGTATCCGAGAGCGTCGAGTCTTCGGGAAACTAGCCTTCTTCACCCTACAGGACGAAACTGGCACAATTCAACTCTATTTAGACAAAAAGCGTATTCAGGAAAAAATGGCAGATCTGCCAGACGCTTTCAATCACCTGAAACAGCTAACCGATATCGGAGATATTCTGGGCGTTAAGGGGACAATTAAACGCACGGAAAAAGGCGAACTATCGGTATATGTCAGCCAATACACCATGCTGACTAAATCTCTGTTACCCTTACCTGATAAATGGCATGGCCTTACCGATACCGAAAAGCGTTATCGCCAACGCTACGTTGACCTAATTGTTAACCCCGATGTTCGGGAAACTTTCCGACGCCGTGCCAAAATTACTGCAGGAATTCGCCGCTATTTAGAAAAAGAAGGCTTTATCGAAATCGAAACCCCAGTTTTGCAAACTGAAGCAGGTGGTGCTGATGCACGTCCTTTCATCACCTACCACAACACCTTGGAGATGGATTTATACCTGCGAATTGCGACAGAGTTGCATCTAAAGCGGTTAATTGTCGGTGGGTTTGAAAAGGTCTTCGAGTTAGGTAGAATCTTCCGCAATGAAGGTGTCTCGACTCGCCACAATCCTGAATTTACCTCAATTGAAGTTTACCAAGCTTACGCTGACTATAACGACATGATGCAGCTAACGGAGGATATAATTACCACCGTTGCTCAAGAAGTTTTAGGCACACTAGAAATTACTTATCAGGGTGAATTTGTTAACCTCACACCTCCTTGGCGCCGGGTGACAATGCATCAGTTAGTGCAGGAAAAAACAGGTTTAGATTTCACAGCATTTACAACTCTTGAAGAAGCAAAAATTGCAGCTAAAAAAGTCGGCATTGAGAATGTAGATCAGTGTCAATCTCTTGGCAAATTACTCAATGAATGCTTTGAACAAAAGGGCGAAGAAACGCTGATTCAGCCTACTTTTGTAGTGGATTATCCTGTAGAAATTTCTCCCTTGGCCAAGCCTCACCGGGAAAAGCCTGGTTTAGTAGAGCGTTTTGAGCTATTTATTGTGGGAAGGGAAACCGCAAATAGTTTTTCTGAGTTAACTGATCCAATAGACCAACGGGAACGCTTGGAAGCACAGGCTGCACGTAAGGCTGCTGGAGACTTGGAAGCGCAGGGAGTGGATGAAGACTTTTTGGCAGCACTGGAGTATGGAATGCCTCCTACTGGTGGTTTGGGGATCGGTATTGATCGCCTAGTCATGGTGTTAACTGATTGTGCCAGTATTCGGGATGCGATCGCCTTTCCTTTGCTCAAAAGTTCCAGTGTTGTAATCAAGTCATTTGACTATGACAAGGAAGCGAAAATTCTGCGAGTTGAATTCAACAACGGCAGTGTTTATAAATACCATGATGTTCCCGATAGTGTGTATCAAGACCTAAAGATTGCCCCGTCAGTGGGTCAGTATTTTAATACACATATCCGGGAAAAATATGGTCAGGATCGAGAGGTTTAAAAGACGAAGGTAGATGATTAAATGCCCGCACCCTGAAGGGTGGGGCTACAGGAACAAAGCCCGCCTGCGCGGGCTTTAAATTCAGCCTGCGTAGGCAGGCTTCGCTCTGGTAGCCCCAGGCCTGACCGCCTGCGGGCTGAAAATTTCAAGCTAGTTAGAAACCTCAGCCATTTCAATCACGCGGCCTTCCAAATCCTTGACCAAAAAATTCAGAGGCTTCTCAGTGCGAATTTTGTACTTGAGGCGTTGCATTTGTACCCGCATCAAAACTTGTTCCATACAGTCATGATCAAAACAAACGTGGCGTTCATTTTGTTTCTTGCCCAAACTTGCCCCAGAAATGACGTGTAGCTGGGTATTCTTTTTGAGTTGATACCACAAGCCCTCAGTGCCTCTCATTCTTGTGGCAGTAGCGCTTCCCATACCTGCGGACATATAAAGAGGGTCAATGCCAGTAGTTCCCAAAGTTTGCTCGTAGTTGTAGTAGTAGTGCAAAGGGACATCCGCTACTGACAAATTCAGCATGCCCTCATAGAACTGTCGCGCCACCTCTAAATCTGACACCATAACGGTATGAACTTTGGGAGCGCTGGTGAGAAACATCCACATAGCAACCGCATAGGCTGCCAGAAGCATTACCATAATGCCTTGAGTGGAAAACAGACTGTCTAAAGGTAGACCAGGCAAGAACGAGCCTAGAGGCAGGGGAGGAAGTAGTAAGGAAATAATATCAACTGATAGAATCATGAACTGACAAAGCGTGGGGAATCTATTTTAACTTTGATGAATCTGTTGTCCTGTGATCGGTAATATCATTACCACATATATGCTACTAATTTTAACTAAGTTAGATCATCAGGCTACCGAAAACAGTTAACCGCCTCTTTCTAAGGGTGACTACTGGTATATATAGTGGGAAGCATCTGCTTTTAGGTTCCTGAATTTAAGCTGGGAATGTAAAGATTGTGCAAATTCCGCATTTTTCCGCATCTCATCATCCAATTGTCCAAGGGCTGTTTCATTACAGTGACAACGATTTGCTGACTTTGTTTGGACGCCATCCAGAACAGGGAAAGTTCTTCACAGCAATTTTTAGTCGCTATAGCCCAATTGTCTTTACCTTAATTCGGCATTCGGCGCGAAGTCCAGTACAGGCAGACTTCTTATTTGCCCTAACTTGGCGTCACATCTTCTACGAACTGGGTGGACTGGATTTGCGCCAAGATCCTACTCCTGGGGCAAATACCTTCCAAAACTGGATCATCAATATGACAGCTATCTGTATCAACCAGGCCGATTTGCCGCCAGTTGAATCAATCCACTACAATCTACAAGCAGCACCGCCGCCTTTTTGGTGTTACCTGGAACAAGCATTAGAACAGTTACCACCGGAGTATCGGTTGATGGTTGTTATGGCCCAGACTTTCAACTGGAGTGAAACGCGGATTGCTGCTTATTTGCAAGCTGAGGGAGAACCAATTTCACCGGCTGAGGTCAGCACTCAGCTAAGCCAAGGATATCAACTCTTGGAAGCAGCTTTACCTGACGATATTCGCGAGATTTATTTGGGTGGCCAAGTCAGTCATGCAAGTCCAGAGTCTCAGGAAAATGCTATGTCTGTAGGAAAGTGAGTCGTTTCGTGTGTCGTAAATTTCAGTTGTGGAGGGTTGGCATGAAGAAAAGATATCTGTCAATAGTGGCAATGCTAGCGCTTCAGGCACCGATATTACTTGTAAGTAAAGGTGCTTTAGGTCAAGTTCCGTCTAGGGTTAGACCCCTTGACCTGGAAGGACAACTGAATATCCCTTTAAACAATGGCACGCAGGGAGAAGATAGAAATCAGGCAGATTTATTGCTGCGCTTGGGAGGACAAGCTAGACGCAATGGTTTTCTGGAAAAGGCGATCGCTAATTGGTTACAAGCCATCGATATCTATCAACAAATTGGCGACCAACAAGCAGTTGGTTTAGCCTACGATTACGTGGGCGTTACTTATGCTGAATTAGGAAGCTTTCAAAAAGCAGAAGACGCCTTGCGTAGACGAGTGGCGATCGCTCGTTCCCGACAGGATTTTCAAGGACAAATTTACGGCTTAAATAACTTGGCGACAATCCTGCTACAAGCAAGGAATCTTACTGCAGCAAGGGAAAGTTTGACAGAAGCCCTAACAATTGCCCGTAGTGTTGAGAATCGAGATGGTGAAGGACTCACCCTAAGTAACTTTGGTTTAGTAGCAGCTACTGATGGAAATTATTACGAAGCAATCAAGCGCTACGAAGCTGCAATATTGTTGCGCAGTTTATCAGGTGACCCTCTAGGAGAAGCGAATACACGCAATAATTTGGGAGATGCAAATCGTGCCGTAAAGCGCTACAGGGAAGCTTTGATATCCTATCAAGGGGCGCTGGGATTAGCTCAAAAAAGCCGCGATACTCTTAATCAGTTTCGTGCTTTTAGGGGTCTAGTGCAATCTTATAGCGGTATTGGAGAATATTTTGCTGCGTTAAAATTGCTTGACCAACACCTGGCTTTGGCTTACCAAGAAAAAAACCGCTCTGAAGAATTGCTCTCCCTGGGATTATTTGCCCAACTTTACCAAATTACAGGTAACTCTGTCAGTGCTAAGAGTTTTTATGAACGAGCGATCGAGCTAGCTGGTACTTTAGGAGATAGCCAGCAAGAAGCACTTTTACGTAACGATTTGGCTCAAATTATTTATGGACGAAAGTATCAATAAAATCAACTAAACTTTGGAAGTGCATCACCCATAAATATGCAATACAAGCAACTTGGCGAGAGCAACCTCAAGGTCTCTGAAATTTGCCTTGGCACGATGACTTTTGGGCAGCAAAACACCATTGAAGATGCCCATCAGCAGCTAAACTACGCCATTGAAAGAGGAGTAAATTTCATTGATACTGCTGAAATGTATCCCGTTCCAGCACGTGCCGAAACTCAAGGTTTAACTGAAGCTTATATTGGGGAATGGCTCAAGCATCAGCAGCGAGATAAGCTGATTATTGCTACTAAAATTGCTGGCCCCAGTCGTGGGATGAAATGGATACGTGGAGACAGCAAAGCTATCGACTACGACAATATTAAACAAGCCGTAGATGATAGCCTGAAGCGATTACAAACCGACTATATTGATTTATACCAAATTCACTGGCCAGACCGTTACGTTCCCTTGTTTGGTAAATTTGTATATGACCCTAAAAACGAAAGAAAAACTATCCCTATTGCCGAACAGTTGACTGTTTTTGCTGAACTAATTCAAGCTGGAAAAATCCGCTATCTGGGTTTGAGTAATGAAACTCCTTGGGGAGTCTGCGAATTTCATCACCTTTCCCAAAAGTTAGGATTGCCCACAGTTGTTTCCATTCAAAATGCTTATAACTTACTCAACCGTGTGTTTGATTGGGCTTTAGCAGAAGCTTGTTATCGCGAAAATATCGGATTACTAGCTTATAGTCCTTTGGGGTTTGGCAACTTGTCGGGAAAGTACTTACAAGCAGTTCCTGAACATACACGAATGACTCTTTTTCCAGGATTTGGGAATCGTTATCGCAAGCAAAATGTCAATGAGGCTGTAGCAGCTTATGTGGAAATTGCCCAGCAGCATCAACTAAGTCCAACAACACTAGCTTTAGCTTTTGTAAGAAGTCGTTGGTTTGTCACCAGCACAATTATTGGTGCGAGGACAATGGAACAACTCAAAGAGAATTTGGACAGTCTAAATGTAGCGCTTGACAAAGATATTTTGGCAGAAATAGATGCAGTACATGAGCGTTATCCTAGTCCAGCACCTTAAAGTGTGGATTTAGTTTCCGGGAGAAAAGATGATTACATTTTACCAAGGCGACTTGCGGTTCAACTATCGTGCTGTTGCGGTAATTATTAACAACAATCAAGTTCTGATTCACCAATATCTAAAAGATGGTTTTTGGGCTTTACCTGGCGGTAGAGTTGAATTGATGGAACCTGCCCATGAAACTATCAAAAGGGAAATGCAGGAAGAACTTGGTATTGATGTTCGTGTGGAAAGACTGCTTTGGATTGTCGAGAATTTCTATGATTACAATAACAAGTCTTTTCACGAAGTAGCGCTATATTTCCTAATTTCTACTCACTGTGATGCTATTTTTTACGGAGAAAAGGAATCTTTTAGAGGCATTGAAAAAGATAAAAATATCATTTTCAAATGGCATGAGATAGAGGCGCTAGAAGATATTGAATTGTATCCAAAATTTCTACAAAAATCCTTAAAATACCTACCTCATTCTACTGAGTATATTGTAAATTATGGATAATGAGCTTATGGCTGTAAGATTTGCTGTTATCAACATCAAATTTGTAGGGGCGGGTTAAGAGATTAAATTGTGAGTAAACACCGATAACTTTTATTCAAAACCCGCCCTCTCCACCGAAAAATTGTGGCATATTTAAATTAATGGCTGATACCATGGGCTGTTATCAACATCAAATTTGTAGGGGCGGGTTTAGGGATTCAATTGTGAGTAAACACCGATAACTTTTGTTCAAAACCCGCCCTCCCCACTTCAATTAATAGCCTTAACCAAGTTATTGAAGAGGTTAGAAATTGAGTTGGAAAGTTGGTGCTTGCGGTTCCATCTTTGAAAAGCTTGTTCGTATTCTTCTCCCTGCATGTGAAAAGTATTCCAAGCATTTAGTGCCAACCCAAGCCCCCAAAACAGTAAAATATATAAAGACCAAGAAAGTACACCAGCACTAATGAAGTTGAGGCCAACTAAAAAACTGTTGACGATTAAAAACTTAGCAACACGTTGCTGTAATTGGCTACGTCGATAGAGATTGAAGTTTTTACGTTGTTGCTGATCTCCTTGTTTGACTAACCATTCCTGTTCAGCCTCACGGAGAGTTTGCGTAGAAATACCTAATTCAGAGGCAATTTCCAGCAACTGTTCACGAGAAAATTCTCCGCTGCTAGATTGACGGGCGATCGCCAAATTGAGGATTTGCTGAATGTCTTCTTGCTGGTAAGAGCGAGCAATTTTGGTTTCAGAATTAGTCATGATTTAATTTAATTATTAATACTTAAGCGACTTTCGAGATAGGCAATAAAAGCACTACTTATTTTATTATGCCCACACTACAGAGAGATGCAGCCCATGAACTCACTCTTAAAACCGAACCACAGCGGACGGATTTTACGACAATAGAAAGATGAGAAAAGCTTTTACATTTAGTTACGATAGGCAAAGAGTAGAAAATAACAAAACTTTATAAACCCTAAAGAGAGGTAGTTCCTATGAACGGAAACATTCGTGTTGGTAGTTTATTTGGCATTCCCTTTTACGTGAATCCCTCCTGGTTTCTTGTCCTAGGCTTGGTAACCTTCGATTTTGGCAGTTCCCTGGCGGATATTTTCCCAGGATTGGGCGCTATATTGCCCTTGCTATTAGGATTTGTTGCCGCACTATTATTGTTTGGTTCCGTCTTAGCGCACGAACTAGGACATAGCTTAGTCGCGATTAAGCAGGGAATTGAAGTAAAATCTATCACACTGTTTCTCTTTGGTGGTTTAGCCAGTTTAGAGAAAGAGTCAGAAACCCCAGGAGAGGCGTTTTGGGTAGCGATCGCAGGCCCAGCAGTCAGTTTAATACTATTTGCTCTGTTCACATTAATTGGTACCTTTACTAATATTTCTGGCCCCTTAGCAGCAATAGTAGGATTACTCGCTTCCATCAACTTAATTCTGGCATTATTTAACCTAATTCCTGGCTTACCTTTGGATGGTGGGAATATCCTCAAGTCACTGGTTTGGAAAATTACAGGTAATCCTTACAAAGGTGTTGTTTTCGCTAGCCGTGTAGGTCAGATTGTAGGTTGGATTGCAGTCGGATTAGGGTTACTTGCAATCGCTGGAATCAGTAATATCGGTAGTTTCTGGACGCTATTAATTGGTTGGTTCTTACTACAAAATGCAGGTCGTTCTGCCCAATCTGCTAGTTTACAAGAAACACTCCAAAACTTGAAAGCAGAAGATGCAGTAATTCCCAATAGCCCGATTGTTTCAGCAGACTTATCTCTCCGGGAATTTGCCAACAACTACATCATTGGTAAAGCAGAATGGAGCAATTTCTTAGTTACCGATGAAGCAGGTAAACTACTAGGTGCGCTCTTAGTTGATGACATGAAAACCGTTCCTACTTCCATTTGGCCAACCACTCCAGTCAGAGAATTGATGAAGCCTGTAGAGCAGTCTACAACAGTTAAATCTAATCAATCTCTCTTGGAAGTTATCGCACTTTTAGAACAAAAAAAGATCACTCAGTTGCCCGTTGTTCGTGAAAATGGGTCTTTAGTAGGAATTTTGGAGAAAACTTCGATTATTCGCCTACTTGAGAAAAAAGAGCAAGCCAAGCCTGCTTGATTGTTGATATTTTCCTAAGAAGTGTTTTAACGCAGAGAATACAAAGGGAAGCGCAGAGGTACGCAGAGGAATTTTTAAACCTCCGCGTACCTCTTAGTTCTCTGCGTAAAAAAAACTCAGGTCAGTAAGCAACCCAACTTTATCTAACAGTTAAAGCAGCCAACTTTTTGTTGCAAAATCAACCTGCTTTTCACTTTCTTTTTGAATCGGTCTTGCAGGCATAGACTCGACGCTTATGTTCATTTTTGTTGGGATTACTTCTTTCTCTTTTTCTTTTTCTTTGGTCAGAGTCTTGATTTCCTGCATCAGCTTTTCATTAACTTCTGCAAGTTGGAGAGCTGCTTTTTTCGCTTGCTCAAAATCTGACTTTACCTGCTCTAATTTTTCTATTTCTGTTTGAAATTTATGGGCCAATTTTTTCTGATGTTGTAACTCAGATTGCAAATCAGTAACTTTTTGCTGTAAAGCGCCTTCCTTTCGATGTGCTTCCTCCAAAGCGTGTTTCAACTCATCGAAATTATTGTCCTGATTGTGATGTTGTAACTCAGATTGCAAATCAGTAACTTTTTGCTGTAAAGCGCCTTCCTTTCGATGTGCTTCCTCCAAAGCGTGTTTCAACTCATCGAAATTATTGTCCTGATTGTGATGTTGTAATTCTGATTGCAAAGCAGTAATTTGTTGCTGTAAAGCTCCTTCTTTTCGATGTGCTTCCTCCAAAGCGTGTTTCAACTCATCGAAATTCTCATCATGATGTTGTGGTTCCTGATGTTGAGGTTCCTTCTCTTGTGCTTCCTTGAGAGCCGCTTTTAACTCCCTAATCGTTGCTTCCAACTGAGACTTGGTAGACTGTTGGCTTCTAGTTGTAGTTCTAGGTTTCGCTGGTGTAGTCATTAGTAATTTCTCTACTGCAAAAATCGACGCTTTTTGAAAATTCATCATGCAAAAGTATGAAACTTTTGCTTTACATAACTTAAAGTTAAAGAGCGATTGTTCGGTACTTAAATTCAGTTTACTTCTACAATGGGCTTTAACACTGGTAAATTGTCACTATTGACGACTATGCCAGTAATGCCAAGCAAATATTAAGTTATTTTTCTATTCTTTTCATCAAGGTGCATAACGCCCCATTCATGCATCGCCTCAATAATCGGTTTCAAACTCTCCCCCAAAGGTGTGAGGGAGTACTCCACTTTTGGGGGAACCTGCAAGTAAACCTCCCGATGAATAATCCCATCTTCCTCCATCTCTCGTAGTTGTTGGGTGAGCATTTTTTGGGTAATACCCTGCAAAGCCCGGTGTAACTGTCCAAAACGCTTCACTCCTGGAAATAATTCCCTCAGAATCAAAACTTTCCAGCGTCCCCCAATCACCTCTAGGGTTCTTTCCACTGGACAATTTGCTCTTTCTGTCCCTGCTACTTTGCCTTCCATAGTATCTTTTTGGGTACTACCTTACTTGAAAGTGCATACTATTCATAATATCTTTACTAATGCTAAAGTTTAAATATACAAAAAGTACACAAAGGGAGTCCGCACTGCTAATTTCCTTCTCAAGGAGGAGAAGATGATCACAATAAGAAAAGCTGAAGATCGAGGACACGCTAATCACGGTTGGCTGGATAGTTACCACACATTTTCTTTCGCCAACTATTACGACCCTTCTCACATGGGATTTCGCTCCCTACGAGTAATTAATGAAGACCGAGTTCGCGCTGGTGCAGGTTTTGGAACGCACGGACATCGCGATATGGAAATTATCACTTATGTACTGGAAGGGGCGCTAGAACATAAGGATAGTATCGGTACAGGTTCGGTGATTAAGCCTGGTGAGGTACAGCGTATGAGTGCAGGTACGGGAATTCTGCATAGCGAATTTAATCACTCACAAACTGATTCGGTTCACTTGCTGCAAATTTGGTTGTTGCCAGAAAATCAGGGATTACCAGCAAGTTATGAACAGCGTGATTTTTCCCCGGCAAAAACTCCAGGAAAGCTACATTTAGTTGCGGCTAAAGATGCTAGGGAAGGCGCTCTTACTGTTCATCAAGATGCGGATTTGTACGCGGCTGTTTTGGAACCAAATCAAGGTATTTCTTATACTCTAAAACCACAGCGTCATGCTTGGGTGCAAATTGCTCGCGGCACAATTAGTTTGAACGGTTTGTCGCTGGAAAAAGGCGATGGTGTAGCTATCAGTGAGGAAACTGATCTTGTAATTGAAGCGACGACAGATGCAGAGTTTTTGCTGTTTGATTTGGCTTAAGCTTAAGCAAGGGCGAAGCATTCGGGGAGTCAATTTTCGGTAGCTCCACTCTTGTTATTCCCCGACAGATGCAGAGTTTTTGTTGTTTGATTTGGCTTAAGCTTAAGCAAGGGCGAAGCATTCGGGGAGTCAATTTTCGGTAAATCAGATCACTTATTCCCCGAATGCTTTGCCCCTACTATATATGGTTGTTCATTGCCTGAAATTTGCGTAAGTCCGATAAATTTTTCCCTGGTAAAATCTCAACCCCCTGACCCTTGATAGGAGAGGGGGTTTTCAGTTTAAAAACTTAACGCTAACGCTTTACTGGCCCAAACTCGTCAGGTAATTCTTCAATACTTTTACCCAATTCTCTACACAGCGCTTTCATTTGAGGCACCGTTAACATAGCCACAGATACACCTCTCTCCCAACGGCTAATCGTCGTTACTCCCACACCAATCCTATACGCAAGTTCCTGTTGAGAAAATCCCGCTTCTTCTCTAAGTTTCTTTAATAAGGACTCATTTTCCTCTGAGTTGGACTGGTTTGTTTTTTCCATAGCAAAAAAAATTTACCCACTTGTGTTGACAAGCTGGTTAGTCAATGCGAACATAAGATAGACACAAAAAACAGACAGGAAATCCGGAAAACCAACTCTAGGTTAGCTAGATGCTTTCTTGGAGACTCCCTTGAATGCCTGCTGCTTTCTCAGTGTCCTACATAAAGAGTTCTCATAGCACAACCCAGTAGGCAAATTGCCTGTTTGGTTGCCATATTTGCCGCTAAACCTAGGTAAACCGCCTATGTTGTCGCAGTACCACAAGGCCTATTTATCAAATTGGCAAGCTTTGCCATAGCCTTATGACATACAAAACTCAGTTACATCCGTGGTGCATCATTCGTCCCCAAGCCAATCTACAACAAACTATTGTTGCTCGTTTTCGGCGTCGCAGCGATGCAGAATCTCACCTACAAATTCTCCGACAACTACTTCCAAATACTCCTCACAGCATCATTTTTGATATCACCCTCGATAATCCAGATAAACACAGTGAAAGAGAAAAATCATGACTATTTTATTCCGTCGAATTAAACCAAATCAGCGGTTTCATATTAACCGTTACTATATCGCTCAACTCTTGAAAATTCCTCTATCAGCAATTGTAAAAATTGAACGCTGGGCTTATGTAATTTTTGTCCATCGCTGCGACAAAGGAGGGCAATTTGTCAGTTACCGTGAACTTGCTCGCTGGATTAGAAAAATTGCCCGGATGATTCAAACAAGCCCAACGCTACAAGATTTAAAACAACTAGGGATTTGGATTAAGCAAGAATCTGTCAAATTTGAGGATAGATATTCCCCCGCTGTTCTGCAATATTGGCGTCAACTTTGGGCAAAAAGGCGAGATGAATTGATCAGCTTGTCAGAATCTAGCGAAACAGGCTAAAGATACTCTCACCTTTTTTTCCTAGCTAAATACTATTGATACACTCCGCAGTATCATTGATTGCCTTATTCACCAATGTACTAACTGGATGAACTGTCATTTCCTCAGTTGGATAGGGATGTAATAAAGGCTGTAACAATTCTGGATTTTTTACCTCTGGATCAAGCCATAAATCATAACTTTTCGGCTCAATAATTACTGGCATTCGGTTGTGAATAGATTGCATTAATTCATTCGCTTCCGTTGTCAGGAGACTGCAAGACTCAATTTCCTCACCATTCGCATCTTGCCAATGTTCCCACAAACCTGCAAAAGCAAAAAGTTGCTCATCTTTCATCTGAAAATAAAACGGCTGCTTTTGCTTTTTGTTTTCCTGTTGTTGCCACTCATAAAAACCATCGGCTACTACCAAACAACGCCGCTTGCGGAAAGCGCTACGAAAAGCAGGTTTATCAGCCACAGTTTCCGCCCTAGCATTGATTAGTTTTGCCCCCATTTTTGTATCTTTTGCCCAGCTAGGAATTAGCCCCCAATGCAACATTTTAAACTGACGCTTTGTTGCGGCTGATGTTTGTAAAATAGTTGCTACTGATTGAGTTGGTGCTATGTTATAGCGAGGCTTCAAGTTCGGGACATTATCTACCTGAAAGGCTTGAGTAATAATTGCTGCTGACTGGCGCTGACTATATCTTCCACACATAGTTCTAATTCCAAGCAGTGAATTAAGAAATGGCACATCTATCTGAGTCGCGTTAATACCACGGACTTAATAGTATTCTTGTACTATTGTAATCTAAAATCAAAAACTTTATTGTTCTTTTAACTTAAATATTATTATTTAACCAAAATGACTCAAGGTGGAAGAGCAGTTAGTTTTGGCAATGTTTTAGAAAAAACTGTAGAAGGATCATTACAGGCACATGGCTATGTCTCAGTGGGTGACAACTTAGCAAAAAAACAACGTAAAGAATATCTGTTACACTCCACTCATCTACCCAAACGCTATGCAAGACAGGTTGAAATCGGAGCTGGAATTTATGGCACAAAAATCTCCGTAGATTTTTATATAATCGCTTCTGCATCTATACCTAACGGTCTTATAATTGAGTGTAAATGGCAGCAGGTTAATGGTTCAGTTGATGAAAAACTGCCTTATGTTAACTTGAATATTCAAAACTGCTATCCTTGCCCAGCAGTTGTTTTGATTGATGGGGGAGGAATGAAGCCAGGAGCGGTAACTTGGTTGACTCAACAAGTCAAATTAAATCAAAATCTCCTGGCTGTACATACTTTAATGACCTTTATTGCTTGGTCAAATAACAATCTTTAGTAAGATGTGACTAATACTTCAGAAATCTTTCCACGTTTTTGAGCATTAGAATTAATTACTCTGGAAGCTAAAATTTCATGAATATTGAATTCACTGTAGAGTTCTCTAATAAACTTACAGTCAGAATTAGAGAGCATAACTTTGACTCCCCGATTAGCAAGTTCTGCAAATATATTCCTGAGTCTGATCTGATTATCTTTATTAAAAGAATCGGCACTATAAGCCGTGAAGTAGCTGGTATTATTTAAGGGATGATAGGGTGGGTCAAAGTATACAAAGTCATCACTGGTTTTCGCATGATCCAGAATTTCCTCAAAATTTCTGACCTCAATTTTTGCTGACTTAAGTGCAGCCGAAGCAGAATAAAGTAAATCGGGATTACAGATTTTCGGGTTTTTGTACTTGCCTACAGGTACGTTAAATTCTCCCTTAGAGTTGACTCGGTAAAGGCCATTAAAGCAGGTTCTATTGAGATAAATTAAACGAGCGGCTCTTTCAATGGGTGTATTGTAAATGCGCGACCTTACCTGATAGTAATATTCATGATTTTTACTATAGTCGTTATTATGATTGTTTTGATGGATTTGCAAGAGGTTCATTAGCTCTTCTAAATTATCTCTAACGCTACAATAAGTTTCAATTAAATCTTGATTGATGTCGCTGAGAACAGCTAAGTTAGGTTGTAGATGAAAAAAGACAGAGCCACCACCTAAAAAAGGTTCATAGTAAGTTTTAATATCTGAAATTTTAGGTAAATAGTTTTGATATTGCTGAAGCAGCCGACTTTTGCCACCAACCCATTTCAAGAAAGGAAGCACTGATTTGTTTTGCTGAACAATATTTGACATAAAAAAATAAATAGTAGCTCAAACTTTATCAGGCAACTGTAGCAGATAAATCAAACTTACTCAAGATTTTATGGTGCGTTATTAAAGAAATGAAAATGGAATATTATACAGCTCAAAAAATAATTTAGCCGTTACTTGATTTGTCAACCTAGGGTGTGGGGGAAGCATTCGGACAGTAAATCTTGGGTTTAACTGATAACTTGCTCTCCGAACGCGAGAGTCCCTACCTAAGATTTTTTACTTTGCAGACAGTCCCTAGACGGCGCTCCCAAAATCGGCTTGTCCAACAATCTGGTATCAAACCAAGAGTTGCTATCCCTTGTCTAACTGCCTCAAAAGTGCTAACAGTAAAAAAACAAATAGTCAAACGTTCTAAAAAAAAATGAAAGGTTTTTGGGAAAACGTCATTCGCTACCCACGGTACTTTATCACCTTTACGCTAGGCATCTTCTTTTTCCTGTTTGAGCGACTGAAACCTTTACTGAGTAATCGTGTCACGGCGATCGCCTTAATTGGTGTGCTAGTCGGAAGTTTTGCTTTCATCACCTTCACTCTCCGAGCCATGCTAGGCTTGAATCCGGTATAAATTTAGTAATCCCTCAACTAACACGCTGACAGGTAGCAAATTCCTGAATCTCCCTTTTGACGGACGTTATAAAAATTTGTTATCTGTCAAAATTCCTACAGGAATTACTAAAAATTGCTGAAAAAAATGCCTGTTAATGTAACCAAGGGGGCGTTATGGCGACAAATCGCCGAGTTTCTCGCGTGGCGGCGCTGATTCAGGAAGAAATCAGCCAAATGGTAATCCACGAAATTAAAGATGACCGCGTGGGCGCTGGGATGGTCAGTGTAACCTATGTTGACGTTTCTGGCGACCTCCAGCACGCCAAAATTTATGTATCGATTTATGGCACAGATGAGGCCAGAACAGAAACGATGGCTGGCTTAAAGTCAGCCACTGGCTATGTCCGCCGTGAATTGGGTAAACGTGTGCGTTTGCGCAGAACCCCAGAGATACTATTTGTCGAAGACCGAGGTATAGAACGTGGATCGCAGGTTCTAACACTAATCAATCAGCTCAATCAAGAGCGCGAAGGTAAGGAACTAGAAGAAGAAATCCCTGGGGCACAAGAGTGAAAATTGTACAAAATCCACTACCAGATCTAGAGGAACTGTCTTTGGAACAACAGGTAGCACAAATGGTAGTGGTGCGAGCGTCTGGCTATTTGTTCGATCACCAAATTCTCTACCCAGCTTGGGAACCTCCATCGTCATTGTTGCAACACTGGGTGCAAGATTTAGGAGTCGGTGGTGTAATTTTGCTTGGTGGTAGTGCAGGCGAACTGGCAATCAGGTCACAACAACTCCAAGACTGGGCAAATATACCCTTGCTGATCTGTGCGGATATTGAAGAAGGTGTTGGACAACGTTTTGGGGGTGCGACATGGTTTCCACCACCAATGGCAATTGGTTCAATTGCCCTGAAAGACTCGGCTCAAGCTTGGCAATATGCAGAGAAAATGGGCGCAATTACCGCTCAGGAAGCCTTGGCAATTGGCATCAACTGGGTACTGGCGCCCGTAGTTGATGTCAATAACAATCCCCTTAATCCTGTAATCAATGTTCGTGCCTTTGGTGAAACACCGGAAACTGTAAGTCAGCTAGCTTCTGCTTTTATCCGGGGTGCTCAACAGTACCCCGTTTTAACCACTGCTAAGCATTTCCCAGGACATGGCGACACGGCCACAGATTCCCATATCGATTTGCCAGTGTTGCCACACACTCCCCCGCGACTAGCTACGGTGGAATTACCTCCTTTTGAAGCGGCGATCGCCCAGGGTGTGGATGCGATCATGAGCGCTCATCTGTTGATCCCCGGTTGGGATGATCGATACCCTGCAACTTTATCCCGGCAAGTTTTAACTGAGTTGCTCAGAAACTGCTTGCAGTTTGAGGGTTTGATTGTCACGGACGCCCTAATTATGGGTGCGATCGCCAATCGTTACGGCGCTGATGAAGCCCCAGTCATGGCTGTAGAGGCTGGTGCTGATATTTTACTAATGCCAGTAAATCCAGAAACTGCGATTCAAGCGGTGTGTGAAGCTGTCAGAGAGGGACGTATCCCGCGATCGCGCATTCGAGACTCGGTGGAGCGTATCTGGAAGGCTAAGGATAAGGTGACTGGTCAAGAAAAAGGCACAGAAGCTTCTTCTCCCAATTCCGCCACTCAAAAATTGTTCTATCAACTAGCACAACCTAGCTCCCTCAACACTGTTGCCAATATTCTGCAAGATTCTCTGCACTTTGGCGGTGACCTTCCTGTGTCATTAGAACCCCGCAACCACAACAACCGCAAGCTACGCAACCTGATCATTGTGGATGATGCTTTAGCTTGTGACTTTTTGGGCCGAAGTACCCCTGCTGTGACTGTACCAAGACAGCTAGGCTACGAACTTCAACTTGTTGACCGTAATACACCTACACTGTGGGAAGATGTAGAGGCATCTGTGGTTACCAGACCAACTCTCTTACAGTTATTTATCCGTGGAAACCCTTTTCGGGGTAGTGTTGGAGTGACGCCAGTGGCTGAAACCTGGGTTAAGAGATTGTTAAAAACTAATGATTTACAAGCTCTGGTGATTTATGGTAGCCCTTATGTATTACAGCAGTTTCTCCCAGAGCTGCCCAACGATATGCCTTATGTATTTTCCTATGGACAAATGCCACAAGCTCAGGCGATCGCCTTAGATGTGTTGTTTTCCCAAAGCGTCCCCATTAATACCTTTACTTTATTTATTTAATTTTTATTAACTTTCTCATAATCGCACTTTTATAAAATTCTCTGTTAACAGCGCTAGACTGAATAAGGGAAAAGCTTGATTTCGCATGACTTCATCAGTCAATAGGGGGATTTTTTTTGTAGATCTCCCTACTTTACCCTTGGCAATTTTTATGAAAAAACAGGAGTAGTTTGTAACTTCCTATACTGAATAAAATTTATTTTCACGCTAGCGAATATTAGTTTATAGTTAATCTTAGTTCCATTGTTTACCAGGCTAAAACCTATGAGCGTTAACTTAGTGCCATCTACCCCATCATTGCGCTACTCCATCGACGTATTACAGGACGAGGCGCGAAACCTGGTTGAAAAGGGAATAGTCAGTCGTCAGCAGCCTATTTACGTCCTGTGTCAACACATTCCCCCTCGTGAATGGGTTTGCGTGGAATGCGAACTAGAGCGGTGCAACTTCTTGTTGAGAGACCGCATTGCCGATTTAATGGGTTTTGAAGAGTGGGATAACGACTAAAATATCTCAGTTGAGGAGAACAATAAATTTGCAATTTACACAAAGCGTAAAAAAAAGGGAATGCATCTATCAGCTTCAATGTCAACAAGATAAACTCTCATAACTTATTGAGCCGCTGAACTTTTATGGCAAAATTTGATGCGGTTATATTACTCCTGTACCTTTTAAAGGTAGGAGCTTTCTAGCAGCTTTGGTCTGGCGTGTTGCTAAAAAAAACTAAGCAACATTTCTGCCAAGAGAAAACTGACAAGGATGATTAGTTAACACGTACATTGAGGGAAGGGGCAAAAGTCATTTTATTTTCTGTTTTGTTTTAAATCTTTACTTTTTAACCTTCCCCAAGCTTCTCTCAAAAGTAATATACACCTTTTTGTTCTATAGTTAGCAAAATCTTCCTCTAGGAAGATGTTAGTTAACAAAGGAAAGTTAAGAGAGTAAGAATTTAATTATTTGAGCTAGGGTTGCGTCGCTTCTCTAGCTCTCTACCCATGGCAGCGATTTGAGAGTCAGTTCCTCTAGCTTTACAGCGGTTACGGCTGTTATGAGGTACAGTCAGACCTAACCCCCAACCCCCTTCCCTTCGAGGGAATGGGGCTAATGTCAAAGCCTCTCTCCTTTAAGGAGAGAGGTTTGGAGAGAGGTGAATGTACCGCATTACAGAGGAAACCGCTTTAGCTGCGCGTTTGCTGTCGCGCTGGGTGTTGGTGGTGCTACTAAACCCGCCCCTACGTTCCGGCATCATAGCAAGGCTTGGGCGGGTTTTGTTGTCAAGTTATCGGTTTTTTCACCAAGATATTTCCTAAACCCGCCCCTAGGTTCCGGCATCATAGCGGATGATGGAAATGTTGCTAATCTCAGTTCAACCCACTTGCTCTAAATACTGATTTACATCCTCAATCACGCGAGTTAATTCAGCCTCTGTCGTCAGACGGATGCGCTCATCCCGAATTGTGATTAAAACTTTGGCTGCAAAGGGAGTCGGCCAGATATTCGGATTGCAGAAAACTTCCAGAAAGACATCCCCCCTAAAAGTGTACTCCATTGGTTTTTGGGGAGTAGGTTTGCCGCCACCTGTTTTTGTCTGGGTATTAGCTTTCAGGCTTTGCATTAATTGCGCGATCGCCTGTTGTAAATCTCTAGCAGCTTCGGCCGTGAAACTAAAACAAACCGAACCTTCCACCAAATTGAGCTTAAGTTGAGATGAAGTCATAAGTAATAAATCTTAATATCCTGAGTTTAATGCTAAAAGATGTAATTGAGTCATTGAAAAAATTTACCAGAGAATCAGCTTCTTAGCGCGTCACTATTAAAAAGAATCTCAACAAGCCAGAAAAATTTTCGGTATTAAATAGAGCCAAGCTCAATAAAGGAAAAGCCTTTCAGGTATTTGAGAACTAAACTTAATGGCATAGCAATTAACGATTAATTGGGTAGCATCTATGGTGCTTGACAACCGCTCGGAAGTTCGTAAGGTGTTACTGATTACCTTGCTGCTTAATCTATTTGTGATGGCATTAAAAGCAGTAGTGGGATTTTTGACAGGTTCCCTCAGCTTGCAAGCCGATGCCTTACATAGTGTAACTGATAGTGCTAATAACGTTTTAGGTCTAATTGCCAGTCGGTTTTCTTCTCCCCAACCAGATCGGGATCATCCCTACGGACACCAGAAATTTGAAGCTGTGGGAGCGTTAGGAATAGCTGCTTTTTTAGGTATTGCTTGTTTTGAAATTCTGCAAGGAGCAATAGAGCGGCTTTTTAAGGAACTTACTCCAGTTAATATATCCGCTTCCGAATTATGGTTGCTGCTGATTGTATTGGGCGTTAATATTTTCGTGACTTACTATGAGCGAGGTGTAGGAAAACGGGTGGGTAGCCCCATTTTAATTGCTGATGCTCAACACACGATGAGTGATGTTTGGGTGACAATTACTGTTTTAGCTGGTTTGATTGGAGTATGGCAGGCAAAACAGTTAAATTTGCCGCAATTGCAATGGCTGGATGTGATTCTTTCTTTCCCTGTTGCTTTGTTAGTGTTTTACAGTGGTTGGAAAGTGTTAACAGAGAATTTGCCCTGGTTAGTGGATGAAATGGCGATCGCACCAGAAGCAATTCGAGATGTGGTGATGCAAGTTCCGGGAGTGATTAACTGTCACGACATCGCCTCTCGCGGCCTTTTGGGGCGTCAAGTGTTCATTGAAATGCATATGATTGTAGATGCTTGGGATGTTGAAAGCGCTCACGAAATCACCGAAGAGGTAGAAAATCATTTAGAAGAAAGATTCAGTCCAGTTCGGGTTTTGATTCACGTCGAACCACCATCTTATAAGTCTGATAAAGTTAGCTTTGAGCAAGAAACTCCCTAGGAACAGTAGAAGTTTTCCACAGACATAGGCACTTTTCCACAGAATTTGGCGAGTTTTCCACAAAGATAAAGAAAAGATAATCGTAGCGAAGGGTTTTCTTAACCAGCTATATGAGTCCTAAATGATTCGTGAAGGGGAGCTCTCTGACTTCTTGGAGAAGTCGGGGAGGTTATACCAAGTTGCGTTTAAACGTACAAGGTAGGATAGTCCGAAAAGCCTGTCACCAGCCAGCAAGATGCTTACTCTACTCTACAAGTTCTCTGTCAGCAGCAAGCAAGGTGCTTGTTCTACAAGTTCTAGATGTTTAAAGTTGGCAATTGATGCTCAAGTAAAAGCCTGAATTTTGTTCATTTAAAAAACAAAATACTGGAATATTTTAATTTACCAAATTAACTATGAAACGGCACAGTTACTAAAGGAAGAAACGCTAAAATTACCCAACTCCAAACCCAAAAACTTGACTGAACCGAAGTTTCTGGTTCCGCCAAAATTGCATCTATCCTCTCAGTCAAACGCTGACGAGACACACTATAACTAAACCCAGCCGAAAAATCTTCAGACAAGATCATTGGAAAACTAACAACAAAAATCAAAGATTCAGCTAATATCAAAGCATCAACCTGAGAAGCAGCCAATCTGTCAGCCCGAATTTCCCGCAATATCAGTAATTCTTCCCACAAAATCTCTGTGTTCGGTAACCAAAAAGTAAGGCGACGCAACCAACCCAGCCAGAAAAACCAGAAAGTATCACGATAATAATAGTGTGCTTGTTCGTGGGCTAAAACTGCATCCAAATGAGTTTGATCCAGCACCTGCAGCAATCCTTGACTAACAACTAATTCCGACTTCCAAAAACCAATCTGGGCGCTAAAAGGAACCTCTGTATTGAGAAGGCGAGCAATTTTACCATCAAGAAGATTGATTGAGGAATATTCCCGAATTTTTAGTAAGGAACGCCATCCCTCACTTGCTAGCTTCAGTAAAGAAACTATTGCTAACCACAAAAAAGCTAAAGCTAATAAATAACTGAACCAGCCAGCTTGTAGCCCCACCATTTTCCCCTGCGGCCCCATACAAAATATGGCTAAAGCTGTCATCATTATTAGCAATTGGGGAAAGAGAAATAATAAGAGCGTTTGTTGCCAACGTTGTGTCCAATTTCCTGTAGAATTGAAATTGCTACATCTGAGGTATATTGCTAATGCCAAAGATGCCAGAATCATTCCCAAATGCATCACTTTTTCTCCCTAGCGCGACGCACTGCTTGCAGACGTTGATTAATTGCTTCTATTTGTTCTAAACTAGCAGAATCAAGACTGTCAGCAAATGCAGCGACAACATCAGGATTTCCCACGGCTAGAAATTGCTGCAATTGTTCGTAAGCTCTTAATACCTGTGCTTCAGAACGAGAAATTAAGGGACGCCAACAGAAAGCACGTTCTTTTTTATCACAAGCAAGCCAACCTTTCTGAGTGAGACGACGCAGTACAGTTGTTACTGAAGTATAGGCTAATTCTCTGTCTGGGTCAGCAAGAATGCGCTCGTGTACTTCTTTGACAGTAGCAGAACCGAATTCCCAAACTATATTTAAAATCTCTGCTTCTAAAGGGCCAAGGGAGAGTTGTTTAGGTCGGTAAATTGACAGAGGGGTCATGAGTTGTTAGTTAATTAGTGGAATTGAATTAAAGGAAGTATGACAGCGTGTCTTTTGACGCAAGCTGTAGCTTTAATGAAAATCAAGAAAGTAAATTTGCAGATTTGTCCATGCAAAAAAGACTATTGCTGGCATCAACTACCTTAGTGCTTCTGACTGGACTTGGTAACGGTTTGGGAATTTTCAAAACTGAGAATAACCCAAATAATAGTTTATTGGCTCATGAGTCACCTAATGCAAGTGTCCCCGATGGAATGATGTCACCAGAGGAAAGTCACAAGCATAAAACCCTAGAAATACCTGTTGGCCAACCTGTTCCCTCAGTGAACTTGATTGTACATCCCGATGCAATGCGGGGATGGAATCTGGAAGTTAAGGTATCTAATTTTAAATTTGCTCCTGAAAAGGTTAACCAGGAAAGTAAAGCCACTGAAGGTCACGCTCATCTTTACATTAACGGCAAAAAACTGACCCGACTTTATGGCTCTTGGTATTATCTCAGCAGTCTTGAGCCTGGGAGTAACAAAATCACTGTGACTCTCAATACTAATGGACATGAGGATTTAGTTAACAAGGGTAAGGGCCTATTGAAGCTACTAAAATCATTCAGGTTTCTGCCACAAAAAATTAATTTTTATTGCTGAATTACCAAAAACCAAGCAAGTTTGACAGCTTGTCATTTGACGTTGGCCCTGACTCTCCTCAGAATAATGCAAGAACTCTGTGCTTTTTGTCTGTTTTGAGAGGAGAAAAGTTTTGTTGAAAAAGCTACTGTCAGTAATTTTGTTAGCGATCGCTGTTTTAAATCTTGCCTTGAGCGCTCCTGCTCTAGCAGACACAGCTAGCGGTGCCAAAATTTTTAGTGCCAATTGTGCTGCATGTCATGCTGGTGGAAGAAATGTGATCATGGCCAATAAAACTTTGAAAAAAGAGGCCCTGGAAAAATTCGGGATGTACTCAGCGGAAGCGATTATAACCCAGGTTACCAATGGTAAAAATGCCATGCCATCTTTCAAAGCAAAACTCAAAAGTGAGCAAATTCAAGATGTTGCTAGCTATGTCCTAGCACAAGCTGAGAACGGCTGGAAGTAAACCTGATACATCATTTCAGGACTGGACAAATCATTAGATAGGTAATAGGTAATGGGTAATAGCAACTACCAATTACCTATTACCTATATGTTTATTACACAAAAAATTGGCGTACTTTGCGTTGGCAAAATCTTAGGGATAAAGAGCGCAAAATATCAAGAAAAAATTTGCTAGTGCTGAGATAAGTTTATGAGTCGCTTGTACAAAATCTTGATTAGCTTAGCCATTGTTATCGCAATCCTAATCTTACCAATCAATGGCCAAGCCTTCGCTGCACCAGCATCAATTCCTAAAATAAGTGCTCAAGATTTCTTCCTTTTAGGTGTAAATAACACTTCACTGGGAAACTTCAAGCAAGCAGTTGAGGACTTCACCCAAGCGATCGCACTTGATGCTAATATGCCCGCTGCTTACAGCAATCGTTGTTTGGTCTATATGCAGTTGGGAGATTATCAGCAAGCTCAAGAAGATTGTACCAAGTCGCTGCAACTTAATCCTAAAAACACGGAAGTTTATCTCAATCGCGGTTTAGCTTACCAAAGACAAAAACAATATCAAGCAGCGATCGCCGACTATAATCAAGCAATTGAGCTCAAGCCCCATGACCTACGAGGATACTATAACCGAGGGCTAACGCATTTTGAGCTACAAAACTATCAACAAGCGCTTTTCGACTACAACCAAGCAATTAGTCAAAATCTGCGGCAAGATTCACAAGAATTAGCTACAGTTTACAATGACCGTGGATTAGCTCAGTTTCAGTTAGGGAATATTTCTGCTGCAAATCTAGATTTTTCTTTAGCTATTCGTCTTGGTGCTGATAATGCCAGAGCATATTATAACCGTGGCTGTATCTGTCATCGACAAAGGAATTATACAGGTGCGATTCGAGATTTTACTTTAGCACTGCAACATCACCCTCATCAAACTGATAGCGAAGTGGTAGCAAATCTACGCGGTTCAGCTTATGTTAACCGTGGACTTGCTCGTTATCAATTAGGATATCAACAAGCTGCTTTTGAAGATTTGCAGCGGGGAGCAGAATGTTTTTGTAAGCAAGGAGAAATGCTTGCTTATCACCAAACTTTGAAATTGCTGCAAAAGCTACGTCAACAGTCTAAGTCTGTTTGGGAAAGTGAAATTGGGTAATTGGGTAATTGGGTAATTGGTAATTGGTAATGGGTAATGGGTAATTGGTAATAGGTAATAGGTAATTGGTAATTGGTAATTGGTAATTGGTACTATCCCAGTCTCCCACTCTCCAATCACCAATACCCAATCCCCGAATTAACTGGGAGTTGATATCATCTCCTCATCATTAGTTTGGGATGCTTGGGCTAGAAGTTTTTCTTTGTCACGTTTGCGTTTCTTGGCATAGAGATGAATCGTGACAGCCATAACAAGAATCATACCAATTACTACCCAAGCTGTGATATCCGTTGGTAGATTATTCTTAAACACTGCTAACAAAACAATTACCAACAAAAATATAGTAGGTAATTCATTGAAAGCACGGAATTGTTGACCACTCCAATTGAACTTCCCTGCTGCTAGTTGGCGCATAATTCTACCGCAGTAAAAATGATAGACCAACAAAGCAGCAACAAAACCTAGCTTAATATGTAACCAGCCATCTTTCAGAACTTCTGGCTGAGTCGTTAATAAACCAATTGCCATGACAACTGTCACTACCATTCCTGGAGTAGTAATGATGTTATAGAGACGTTTCTCCATAATTTCATACTGATTTTTCAGGATGCTTTGGGCTGGTTCTGGCTCTTGTGAAGCTTCTGCATGATATACGAAAAGACGTACCATGTAGAACAGACCAGCAAACCAAACGACTACGCCAATTATGTGAAAGGCTTTATACCAATAATACGCCATGAATTCTTTCCTTTTCTTGTTTGTTATTGATTAGACAAGATTACATAAATCTGAATTATCTCTCTCATCCTCCACCCCCCTAATCCCCCCGAACTCCGGGGGGACTAAGACAACTAGGGGAGACGTTAGTAACGAGGGGGAAAAACTCCCTCCCTTTAGTAAGGGGAGGGTTGGGGAGGGGTTCTTGGTATTTTTGCAATCTTGTCTATTGTTGATTGTTTGTCAAAATTGTCAGCTAAAAGTTTATACCAACTACAAATAACAAACAACCAACAACTATTAATTCTTTATCATTCCCATTCTATAGTTCCAGGTGGCTTAGAAGTGATGTCGTAAACCACGCGATTGACTCCCTTGACTTCGTTGACAATGCGGTTAGAAATTGATTCCAACAAATCGTAAGGAACTCGCGACCAATCCGCAGTCATACCATCCTCACTGTTAATTAAGCGCAAAACAATGGGGTAAGCATAGGTACGCTGATCTCCCATAACTCCTACACTCCGCACTGGCAACAATACTGCAAATGCTTGCCAAAAATCATGGTACATTCCTTGTCGCTTAATTTCCTCACGAACCACTAAATCAGCATCACGCAGAATATTCAATCTTTCTGCTGTTACTTCACCGATAATGCGAATTGCTAAACCTGGGCCAGGGAAAGGATGTCGCTGTACAATTTCCTCTGGTAAGCCAATGGAACGTCCGACTTTTCGCACTTCATCTTTGAAGAGTTTGCGTAAGGGTTCAACTAATTTGAAGCGCAAGTCTTTCGGTAAACCACCAACATTATGATGACTCTTAATTTTCACTGCTACTCGTTCACCATTTTTTGGGTCAACATTAGTATCGGCTGACTCAATTACGTCGGGATAAAGTGTACCTTGAGCTAGATAATCGAAGGGACCAAGGCGTTTGGATTCTTCTTCAAATACTTGAATGAATTCATGTCCGATGCGACGACGCTTTTCTTCTGGATCGGTGACTCCAGCAACTTGTTCAAGGAAGCGCTCCCGTGCATTTACATACTCTACCGGAATGTGGAATTGATCTTTAAATAGCTGTACCAAAATCTCTGGTTCACCTTTGCGCATGAAGCCTTGATCAATGAACATACAAGTTAGTTGATCGCCAATTGCTTTATACAACAAAAAGGCAAGGGTAGAGGAATCGACACCACCAGAAAGAGCTAACAATACCCGTTTATCCCCAACTCTGGCGC
The DNA here is from genome assembly GCA_042408245.1 of Potamolinea sp. GTDB lineage: Bacteria > Cyanobacteriota > Cyanobacteriia > Cyanobacteriales > Coleofasciculaceae > Potamolinea. The sequence continues at coordinate 52,583 of JAYFMV010000054.1, read as the reverse complement.
GAATTTCTCGAATTGATTCCTCAACAAAAGCTGCTGTTGTCCAAGTCGGTTCACAATCACAAATATGGTAGACAAAATTGCGAATCAGAGCAATACCGCCAATTGAATGTACTACCTCTGGATGGAACTGTACTCCATACAGCTTTTTCTCATGTTCAGCGATCGCAGCACAAGGGGTATTTTCTGTATGGGCCAAAATTTCAAATCCTGTTGGCAATGTTGCACAAGAGTCACCATGACTCATCCACATTGTTGACCCATCTTCTACATTGGTCAACAAGTCGGTAGGGTCATCAATCAATAAAGCTGCTTTCCCATACTCTCCCCGTTTAGCCCGTGTCACTTGTCCACCAAGCTGTTGTACCATCAACTGCATTCCATAGCAAACTCCTAGCACGGGTATCCCCAAATTCCAAATTTCCGGGTCGCATAAAGGTGCTCTTTCGTCATAGACGGAATTAGGACCGCCAGAGAGGATAATTCCTTTGGGGTTAAGCTGACGCAGTTGTTCTGCAGTTGTGCGATAGGAAATAACCTCGGAGTAAACTTGAGTTTCGCGGATGCGACGAGCAATCAGTTCTGAATATTGTGAACCAAAGTCCAAAATGAGGATCATTTGGCGATTTAGCTGGGTTTCTTGAGGCGTATCTGGCAAAGTCTCCAGATTATGAGATGCTTGTTCTGTTGGTAGTGTAACTGATGCGTCCGTCATAGAAATCCTGTGAATGTGCAAAGTTTTCGCTTTCCAGGTATCCTTGTGAAAGCGAAAATCTATGGGGTTGAATACATCGGTAGAAACCCAAGGGTTTCTCTAGTTTCAGTTTTAGGACTTACGTAGCCTGCGAGTTTCAATTGCAAGGATTTTCTCCCCCGTATAACTTTCGCTTTACCCGTTTTTTCAGGGGAATGAGAGATTGGGGCCTGTGCGTCAGTCCTAAAAGCTGTAAAGAATTCATATAAAGTTAGCACAATTGCGAGAGTAACGTAGCACCTGTTTTACTAGAAGTAATGATTTGCCGTGAAGCGTAGCTATCGCGTTGGGAATCACGGTCAAATAACACTGATCCTACAACTACATTTTGCTCACTCAGCTTGCGGATATATTCCTGGGAACGCAGATCGATTTTTGAGGCGATCGCCCCATAAACCTGATTTACCCAATCACTCCCTTCCTTAGCATCCAATTTCCTAAGATAGTTCAGTGCTGCTTCTGCTGTTGGACTGACAAAAATTTCTTGTAAAAATGGTGTAGGTATTCCGACAGCAGCACAATTAGATGTTATAATTTCCAGGCGTGCGTCTGCAAGGTGGTGATGAGTATGAAAAATCCCGCCAGCTAGTTTCATCAATTTGCCGTGGTAGCCAAATAACAAGATTGCTGGAATTTGTTGTAACCCAGCTTCCACTAATAGCGGCCCCAACCAATTAGCCGTTTTAATGGTCTGTTCAGGATTAATACCCAATTTTTGTGCAAAATCTAAGCCGTTTTCCCCGATACAGAACACTAAAGTTTGGGAATGAGAACCCCCCCCTGTCCCCCCCTTATTAAGGAGGGGTGAAAATTTCTGGGCTTTGTGTTGTAATTCTTCGCGATAAGCTTCTAATTGTCCGGGAGCGCTTAAAGGTTGGGAAATACCAGTAGTACCGAGTAGAGAAAGTCCTTCGACAACGCCGAAAGCCGCATTTGAGGTACGTTCTGCTAGCGATCGCCCTTCTGGTAGGATAATCGTCACCTGAATTTTTTCATCTGCTTTTAAATGATGTTTCAGGTTTTCTTGTAGTAACCTTTCAGCATAAGCGTAAATTGCGGCTTTTCCACCAACATTCAATTGCTTACCGATTCCTTCACCACCGATTAAACGCACTTGTTCAGTTTGTTCCGCTTGACCCCATTCTACTAATGCCCAAATTGGAGTATTGCGGGTAATGTCGATATTATCACCAGGATTACTCTTAGTTACAGCTAATACCATTCCCTCTCGAATTACAGCTATTTGTTCTATAGGAATTGTTACAGTTTCTGGAGGTTCGATTAAGTCTAAGGATACGCTTTCTAATGGTTGCGGTTGACGTAAATAATGCAAAGCTGCAATCGCAGCCGCACAAGCAAATACAGGTAATGTATATCCAGATTGAGGTTGAAAATTTGTCATTTGTTATTTGTCATTTGTTATTTGTTATTTGTTGTTTATCATTTATCATTTGCCATTGGTTATTGGTCATTGTCCATTGATTTTTGGCAAGATAACTAATGAATAATGTAGGGGTGCACGGCCGTGCACCCCTACAGGCAAATACTTAACTCTCCATTTTGCTAGAGAGATTAACATAGAAGCAGTAAACTGTTAGATAGATAGTAGAGTTATGCAACTGATTTCTTTAAGAACTAAATTTTTGGCGCTGAGTGTTGTAGCAATAGCATCTTTAACAGCTTGTAGTAATCCCACCCCAAACCAAAAGCAAGCAGAAAATACATCCAAAACTGAGACGGTTGGTAAGCCAACGATAGCTCAGGGTAGCGGTATGAATCATGATCATAATATGTCAATGGATTTGGGGCCTGCTGATGCTGACTACGATTTGCGGTTTATTGATGGAATGACTCCCCATCATCAAGGTGCCGTGGATATGGCAAAAGAAGCACTGCAAAAATCTAAGCGTGCTGAAATTAAACAACTTGCTAACAATATCATCAAAGCTCAAAATCAAGAAATTGAACAGATGAAAAAGTGGCGAAAAGCTTGGTATCCAAAAGCAGCAGATAAACCAATGGCTTATAATGCTCAAATGGGACACATGATGGAGATGTCATCTGAGCAAATGAAAGCAATGATGATGAGTACTGATTTAGGTGCAGCCGATGCTGATTTTGACAAGCGTTTTCTTGATGCGATGATTCCTCACCATGAGGGTGCTTTAATTATGGGAAAAGATGCTTTGAGTAAGTCTAAGCGTCCAGAAATCAAGCAAATGTCTCAAGATATTTTGACTTCACAACAAAAAGAAATTGACCAAATGAACGAGTGGCGAAAAGCTTGGTATAAATAGGAGATTGGGGGGATTGGGGAGAGGGGGTTAATGACCAATTACCCATTACCTATTCACCATTCCCTATTCCCCATGAACATATCTTTCCGCTGAACGATGCTTAGTAAATAGCTCACAGCATATCGTTCATAAAGTATTGCTCCTAAGTACGACGCGCGAGACTTTACCCGATAGATTATTCAGAATGGTGATAAAAACAGACGATTGCATCTTAGAAGAAAAAATTCCTCTATCTTTAGTAAGAATTTCCGAGAATAAAACATTATCAGATTCAGAGGCGGTAGTTACAAAACCGCCTCTCAAAATGTCTAAAGCCGAGATCCGTACCAGCCTCAAAGCATCTACTTGGGATGGAGTCTTTGCTACCATTTTTGGCGGCGTCACGGGTGGTGTTTTATTGACTAACTTCTTACTGAATCTCGGTGCGACAAGCGTGGAAATTGGCTTACTTTCGTCAATTCCCATGTTTGTAAACTTGCTTCAACCCCTAGGAGCTTACCTGGCAGATCGTACCACCAGCCGCCATTGGTATGGTATAGCAATTTTTGGTTTTTCTCGTCTACTGTGGCTGATTTTATTAGTTTTAATTGCAGGATTGGGTGACTTACAAACTGGACATCATCACCTCGTCATCGGTACATTAGTAATTGTTTTTGCCACCCATATTCTAGGTTCATTAGGTAGCGCTTCTTGGTTTAGCTGGATGGCTGCGATAGTTCCTAGACGCTTGCGCGGACGATATTTTAGCGTTCGGAATAGTGCTGCAAATTTAATTAATCTTGTCTGTGTACCGTTAATGGGATTGGCAGTTTCGTCCTGGAATGGTGGCCCAATCCAAGGCTATGGCATAGTTTTATGTTTGGGTGTTGTTGCAGGCTTGAGTAGTTTGCTCTTTCAGTTTTTTATCACTGACGTAAATCCCCAAAAAACGCTATTGCCAAGCAAAAGTATCGCTAGTAAAGATGCAACTGTAGCAGCATCACACTGGTTTAAGGATACTAATTTTTTGATATTTTTGTTTTATTATGCATCTTGGGCATTTACTGTTAGTCTCAGCGCTCCCTTTTTTAACCTCTATCTGTTAGACAATCTACATCTTGATGTCAGTTTGGTTACAATTTATAGCAGTTTGACATCTGGGGCAAATTTGCTGATGTTGGTGTTTTGGGGTAAATTAGCAGACCGGATTGGTAATCGTCCTATTTTGTTATTTGTAGGTATCATGGCGGCAGTGATACCTTTATTTTGGTTGGCAACGGGGGCTAATTCTTTTTCCGTTTGGCTATGGTTACCGCTGTTACATTTACTATCTGGTGGGATTTGGGCCGCACTCGACCTGACAAGCAATAATATCCAAATGAGTGTTGCACCTTGCTTACGCACACAAGCAGGTTACTTCGCGATCGCCTCAGCAATTACTGGTGTCATGGGAGCACTGGGAACAGCTACAGGTGGTTTTCTCGCCCAACTTAACATCATCGGTGGCTTACCAGGATTATTTGCTCTTTCCGCTGTCTTGCGATTGGTAGCATTGTTACCCTTAGTTTTTGTTCGGGAACAAGGATCTACACCTTTGGTTTCAGTTTGGCGTCAGTTACGCTTATCAGTATTGCCCGTTTCACTGGAAAAAGTAACAAAATAATAAGTAGGGAGTGAAGAGGTACTTTTAACTCTCTCACTCAATACAGCAAAGAAACATGAACACAGTAGATTATCTGCGTATTAGCCTCATTGACCGCTGCAATTTTCGGTGTCAATACTGTATGCCTGAAGGTGCAGAATTGGAATACGTCTTGCGACAGGAATTGCTGACTAATGAAGAATTGCTGACGTTGTTGGAAGAAGTCTTTATCCCTGTAGGATTTAGAAAATTTCGGCTTACGGGAGGAGAACCGTTGTTGCGTCCTGGTGTGGTGGAATTGGTAAGAGCGATCGCCAATCTTCCTCAAACCCAAGACCTAGCTATGACCACCAATGCGTTTTTCCTTGCAGAAATGGCAAAAGACCTCTATGACGCAGGTTTACGACGCATTAATATCAGCCTTGATTCCTTAGATTCAGAGACTTTTGACAAAATTATAGGCAATCGGGGACGTGAGCGCTGGTCACAAACTTGGGAGGGGATACTAGCAGCGTACCGCGTCGGTTTTGACCCACTCAAGTTGAATGTTGTGGTGATTCCGGGAGTAAATGAGCAAGAAGTACTAGATTTAGCTGCTTTGACGATTGATAGACGCTGGCACGTCCGATTTATCGAGTTTATGCCGATTGGCAACGACAAACTGTTTAATGAACGTGCTTGGGTACCATCGGAAGAATTGCGCTCACGTATACGCGATGCTTTTGGTTTAGTAACCTCCAATGTCAAGGGTAACGGTCCTGCTGATATTTTCCAGATTCCTGATGCTTTGGGAACGCTAGGATTTATCAGTCAGATGTCAGAATGTTTTTGCGATCGCTGTAACCGAATGCGTCTTTCTGCAGATGGTTGGTTACGTCCTTGTTTGCTGAATGAAGCAGGACAAATTGACTTAAAAACTGCTCTACGTAGTGGTGTTGAACTTACGGACTTGAGAAAAAAAGTCAGTCAATTGCTGATGATTAAACCAGAAATTAACTTCAAAGAGCGAGACTCTGGAACAACCGGAACTTATAGCAGAACTATGTCACAAATTGGGGGATAGTCATTAGACCTCTTGCTCAGTCTATCTTTAACAAACCTGCCTAATTTATGGAAAATACCCTTCTACAGCGCATCACGATTGATCCAAATATTTGTCACGGCAAACCTTGCATCCGAGGTCTGCGCTACCCAGTTGAACTCATTCTAGAATTGCTCAGTTCTGGTATGAGCATAGAGGAAATTTTAGACGACTACAATGATTTAGAACGCGACGATATTCTAGCAGCTTTACTGTTTGCTACAAGGCTGACTCAAGTAAAAAGCATCTATAAAGTAATGCAATGAAATTTCTGGTAGATGCACAGTTACCAGTCCGTTTAGCGCGTCTTCTACAAGAAGCTGGTTATGATACAATTCATACCCTCGATTTACCCCAGCAAAACACAACGCCAGATCTAGAAATCAACTCTATCTCAATTCAACAAAGCCGGATTGTGGTTACCAAAGATAGAGATTTTTTGGATTCATTTCTGATTCGTCAAGAACCTTACAAACTCTTGTTAATAACTACAGGTAACATTACGAATACTGAACTGGTAACCTTGTTTAGAAATAAACTACCCCAGTTAGCTCAACTGTTCCAGCAACATTCGTTTATAGAGTTGAATCGCGATGCAATGATAGTTCATCAATAGTTTTAGGTAAAAACTGAAAAGGCAGATAAAAATAAGTATATTTTGGAGAAATTACTCACAACAAGTCAGGACTTACGCAAATTGATCTTTATAGCACCATCTGTAGGGGCGCACGGCCGTGCGCCCCTACCATATACGGTGTCTGTGCGTAAGTCCTACAAGTTGCTAAAACGCCCTTATTTGCTTGCAAGTATTATTTAAGATTATTTGCCTCAATTCAAGAGAAAGCCAGACACCTTTTGGCATCTGGCTTTCTGGAGATATTGATTAGTCATTAGTCAACTGCGAACAATTAACAACGAGCAATTGATAAATGACCAATAAGCAATAACTTAGGCTTGACGTGAGTAATACTCAACAACCAGCAGTTCATTAACTTGTAGCGCTACCCACTCGCGCTCAATGACTCCATTTACCTTGCCGGTGAGATTGTTCTTATCAAACTCTAAATGACTAGGAACGTTTGCCAAACCTGGGAACTCCAAGTTTTGTTGAACTAAACGCTTAGAGCGTTCATTGTCCCTGATAGTAATGAGCTCTCCGGGACGACACTGATAGCTAGGAATATTGACATTCTTACCATTCACCAACACGTGACCGTGATTTACTAGCTGACGAGCACCTGGGATAGTACCAGCCATTCCTAGACGGAACACTGTGTTATCCAGACGCATTTCCAGCATTTCCAGTAAAGCTTGACCGGTTGAACCACTAGCACGACGAGCTTTACGGACATAACGGAGTAATTGCTTTTCCGAAACGCCATAATTGAAGCGGAGTTTTTGCTTTTCTTCCAGTCGAATCGCATATTCTGACCGCTTCTTACGAGCTTGGCCATGCTGTCCTGGTGGGTAGGCTCGACGGGCTGATTTACGAGTTAAACCTGGCAAATCACCTAGACGGCGGACAATCCGCAAACGCGGACCACGATATCGCGACATATAGCTTCCTCTTTCCTTTCCTGACTAAATTCTCACGCAAAACTATTATTGTACACTTCAAAGAAGAGTATTACAAAAGTTCTACGAATTCACAACAGCGCTGAATATGACAAAAAACCTCAGAATTGTCTCTTTGCTTCCCAGTGCTACGGAAATTGTCGCATCTTTGGGGCTAACTGATGCGATAGTTGGACGTTCTCACGAATGTGATTATCCCCAAGAAATCCTCAATCGACCCATTTGCACTCAAGCACAACTAAATTCCGCAAAACCTAGCGCTCAAATTGACGCTGATGTTCTCGATTTAGTGCAAAAAGCCTTAAGTATCTACCAAATCAAACTTGATGTCTTAGAACAGCTACAACCTACCCACATTGTCACCCAAGACCAGTGTGATGTTTGTGCGGTCAATTTTGCTGAAGTTGAAAAAGCTATTGCCAAACTTACCACAAGTCAGCCTCAAATAATATCCTTACAGCCAAATATCCTTAGTGATGTTTGGGACGATATTCAACGAGTAGCTACACAGTTGGGTGTAGAATCACAACCGCTGTTAACAGATTTACAATCTCGCGTCGAAAATTGTCGGCAAAAAACTCAAGGACTTTCTGAAAAAAATCGACCTAAAGTTGCTGCAATTGAGTGGACTGACCCACTCATGGCTACAGGTAATTGGATTCCAGAATTAGTAGAAATAGCAGGAGGTCAATGTTTATTTGGTGTTGTCGGGAAACATTCTCCTTATTTACAATGGGATGCTTTAGTAAAAGCTGATCCAGAGGTAATTATAATCATGCCTTGCGGTTTCGATTTAGAACGCACTCATCAGGAAACTCAACAGTTAGCACAGCATCCAGAGTGGCAGAATTTGCAAGCTGTGAAAAATGGCAAAGTTTATCTGACCGATGGCAATTCTTACTTTAATCGTCCTGGGCCAAGATTAGTAGATTCCTTGGAAATTTTGGCGGAAATTCTGCATCCGCAACTGTTTGATTTTGGTTATCAAGGAACAGGTTGGCAATGCTTTGGAGGTGGTAATGCTTAAAAAAATCATCCTTGAGAACTGGAAAAGCTTCCGTTATGCAGAAATCCCGATTGATCCACTAACTGTATTAATCGGTACAAACGCCAGTGGCAAATCTAATTTAATTGACGCCTTGGAATTTTTAAAAAGAATAGCAAAAGGTGAGGAAATTCAAGCAGTATTGGCAGGAATTCGAGGCGGTGTCGAGTGGGCTGCTTGCAAACCCCAAACTCAATTTACCTTAAAAGTGCTGGTTCAGGGTGAGGATGATGACACTGAATACTTATACAGCATCACAGTAGAAACTCATCCGCCTGTTCATATCTTAGCTACATCTCTCGACAAAATTAAACAACAGCCAAATACTGAGGAAAATCCTGAACGAGAAAACTTGTATAAAGCACTTATTTCACCATCTTCTTTCCCTTTTCTAAATGTAGAAATTTACAGTTATCTCAACCAACGCCATCAATGGTTTTATTCAAATTCACCTTTTTTGACAAGTGTTGGTATAACACCAGATTTAATAGTAGATTCAACAGTAACAATAGATATCCCTGAAGAAATTTTCACAGCTAATGAAGGGTGTAAATTTATCAAACAAACTTTAGAAAAGCTCTTTATACTAGACCCAATTCCCTCTAAAATGCGGTCTTACTCCCCACTCTCAAATAGCCTTCAGAGTGATGCATCAAATATTGCTGGTGTGCTAGCAGCATTATCTGAAGAACAGAAAGCAGAAGTAGAAGTAATCATATCCAAGTACATCAAAGATTTGCCAGAGCGAGATATTCAGAAAGTATGGGCTGAAACAGTTGGTAGGCTTGGCAGTGATGCAATGCTTTACTGTGAAGAACTATGGATACCCAATCAACCACCTACTCTAATCGATGCGCGAGGAATGTCAGATGGAACCCTAAGATTTATTGCCATTCTGACAGCACTTCTCACCCAGCCAAAAGGAAGTCAAATAGTCATTGAAGAAGTGGATAACGGCTTACATCCCTCTCGTTCAGGACTACTTGTAAGAATGTTACGAGAAATAGGAGAACAACGACAAATTGATATCTTAGTTACTACTCATAATCCAGCTTTGCTAGATGCTTTCGGTTCAGAAATAGTGCCATTTGTAGTTGTAGCGCACCGAGATTCCCAAACTGGAGAAAGCAAACTTACTCTCCTGGAAGAGCTTGAAAATCTTCCCAAATTAATAGCATCTGCTTCTTTGGGTAAGCTAACCACAAAGGGCGCTATTGAGAGAAGCCTTTCTGATACCAAATAAGACCAAAGATGAGAAAGGTTATTATCATAGATACGTCGATTTTATGCGTTTGGTTAGGGGTTCCCGGAAAAGAGACTTGTGGTTCTAGTAATAATCAGTGGGATAAGCCACGTGTTGAGGCGCTTTTGCAAAAAGAAGCAAAGGAATCTACAACTTTTGTATTGCCATTAGCTAGTATTTTGGAAACTGGAAATCACATTGCTCAAGCCAAATCAAGACAGTATGAAATGGCTCAAAAATTAGCAGAAATTATGACATTAGTAGCTGATGAGAAAACTCCTTGGGCTGCGTTCACAGAACAGTCAGTTCTTTGGGAAACAGAAGGACTGAAAAAATTAGCCGCTGAATGGCCGAACCTAGCAGCACAAAAGATTTCTATCGGTGATGCTACTATCAAGACGGTAGCTGAATACTATGCTCAAATGGGATACAAGGTGGAAATTATTACTGGTGATGACGGACTAAAAGCATACCAACCAACGACTCCAATTCCAACTCCCAGAAGAAGAAGAAGCTGATAGCTGATTTTTGATTTTCTATAAGCACTATCATAGATATTTTACCGGAGTTGATAGGGCCTGCAATACTTTTGTACTGCTATCTAGGGAAATAACTAGATAGAAATTTCCGTATTTTACGGAGAAGCGCTTGGAGAATTGAAGTAATTAGATGAGAAAGTTCTCTCTTTTGGGGGATGAGATGCGCCAATTAATGTCAAAAGCCTTAGTCACATTCACCCGCTTGCTTTACAAACAGACTATTCTCATTCTGACAGTCATGTTTTGTGTGGGCTTGGCAGCGGCTCTGTCGAATATGCAGAATCTCTCAATGAAGCTGATTGAATCACAAGCCCTCCAAAACGCAACCATGTACGCTCAAACGCTCCAAGAAGCACGCACCCTCTACAGCGATCAAGCAGTTGAGCGTGTAAAAGCAGTTCATAATGTCATTGTCACCTACGACTACGAAAATAAAAAGGGAGCAATTCCTTTACCAGCGACATATTTGATCAAACTCGGTCAGATTCTCAGTGAAAAAACCCCTGGTATGTCAGTACGCTTGTATAGTGATTATCCCTTTCCTTGGCGGCGAAATGAAGGCGGTGCTAGAGACAATTTTGAGCGAGAAGCACTCCAGAAATTGAGGCAAAATCCCCAGCAATCTTTTTTTCGTTTTGAGAAATTCCAAGGCATTTCCTCATTGCGATACGCACAAGCGGACATCCTTAAACCTAGCTGTGTTAATTGTCATAATACTCACGTTGATAGCCCCAAGAAAGACTGGAAAGTAGGAGATGTAAGAGGGATTCTAGAAATTACTACTCCTCTAGATAGTTTGATAGCTAAAACTCATGCAGGATTGCGGGGAACCTTCATGATGTTGGGTCTTTTAACTTTCTTGGGAGTGAGCGGTCTAAGTATCGTTATTGGTAGGTTGCGGCAAACTTCCCAGGAGTTAGAATTGCGAGTAATTGAACGCACTGCACAGTTGCAGGAAACAAATGAGCAACTTTCAATTGAACAGGAAAAGTCCGAGGATTTGTTACTCAATATTTTACCAAAAACAATTGCAAAGCAGTTGAAAGATGGACAGACTAATATTGCCGATGGCTTTGCAGAAGTGACCATTTTGTTTGCCGATATCGTTGGCTTTACACAGTTGTCTGCACAAATTTCACCAACAGAGTTACTCAATTTTCTCAACGAAATATTTACCGCATTTGACCAGCTTACTGCCAAACATGATTTGGAAAAAATTAAGACAATTGGTGATGCCTATATGGTAGTTGGTGGCATTCCTCTGCCTCGGAATGACCACGCTCAAGCTATTGCTGAAATGGCTCTCGATATGCAACAAGAAGTACTCAAATTTAATGCTAAGCATAGCGCTGAACTAAACATTCGCATTGGCATTAATACTGGCCCTGTAGTCGCTGGAGTGATCGGCACCAAAAAATTCATTTATGACCTCTGGGGCGATGCTGTAAATACCGCCAGTCGTATGGAATCTCACGGGGTTGCAGGCTGTATTCAAGTCACACAATCAACCTATGATTGTTTGCGAGATAATTATTTATTTGAGGAGCGAGGTGTTATCGAGGTCAAAGGTAAGGGAGAGATGACGACTTATTTCCTAACTGGCAGAAAAGTTGAGAACTTAGTTAGCAATTTTTAAATGATTGAATGCGAGATTTTCGACTTCTCTAAGAAGTTGGGAAGCTGAAATATAAACTATTAAAAAAAGGTCAAACTTTGTGGAGAAACACGAACAAATTACGATCGCCCAATACCAAACAGAAGCCGATGCTTTCCGGGAGGGAACCTGGGAACACGATGTCTCCCAAAATCGTAACGCCCTAATATCTCGTCTACCAAAAAATCCAGGTAAAATTCTAGACTTAGGTTGTGGACCAGGACGAGACTTAGTTGCATTCAAACATCAAGGTCATACAGCAATCGGATTGGATGCTACACCAGCATTTGTAGCAATGGCTCAACAACTTTCTGGATGTGAAGTTTGGGAGCAATCTTTTCTCCGTCTTGACCTACCTTCAAACACTTTTGATGGTATCTTTGCCAATGCTTCTCTACTTCACGTTCCCCGTACTGAAATGGTGAAAGTGCTAAAAAATTTGTGGCGATCGCTTGTTACCGATGGCGTGATTGTTATGTCTATAGTTCGTGGAGATGGTGAGGGATATACCGCTCGTACAAACGGCTATCGCTATGTTGCCGGTTGGGAGTATGAAACTTTAAGTCCCTGTTTAGAACAAGCCGGATTTGAAATAGTTGATCACTACTATCGTCCTCCTGGTTTACCAATTGAACAGCAATCTTGGCTAGTGATGGTGGGGCGTAAAATAGTTCCTGTAAAGTATTCTTAGTCGTCCTTTCCTCGGATATGGAATACCTCTCTCCAAACCTCTCTCCTACAAGGAGAGAGGCTTTAAAAACCTCTCTCCAAACCTCTCTCCTACAAGGAGAGAGGCTTTAAAAACCTCTCTCCAAACCTCTCTCCTACAAGGAGAGAGGCTTTAATTTTTCCCCCTTCCCTTGCAGGGAAGGGGGCTAGGGGGTTAGGTTTTTCTAGTAATTTCCCACACCTCATCAAAAGTCAGCTTACCAAGGATAGAAAATGTTAATGGGTGATTACTCAAAAAATATGTCTCCCAATTTTGTATCCTTAAAAAAGACAAAACCATAACTTCAAGGAACTAAAAATGACATCTGAATCCTACATTTTTCTGGCTGGGGCAAGTCGGGGCGTTGGTCGAGAAATCGCTAAATGCCTCATCGAACACAATCAAAAAGTCAAAGCTATGCTACGTTCAGAAGATTCTCGATCAGAATTAGAAGCAATGGGAATTCAAGTAGTAATAGCAGATGCTCTCGATGCTGCGGCTGTTGAACAAGCTATGCTAGGAGATGAACCAATTCATGCAGTAATTAGCACAATTGGAGGCTTACCAAAAGATGGTGAACGCGCTGACTATTTAGGTAACAAAAATCTCATCGATGCTGCTGTAAAATCAGGTGTTCAAAAGTTTATCCTAGTTTCCTCAATTGGTAGTGGAGAAAGTGCAGTCGCCCTACCACCACAAGCAATGCAAACCTTGGGACCAGTGTTAGTTGAAAAGGAAAAAGCAGAGAAACATTTAATCGAAAGTGGACTTACTTACACAGTAATTCGACCAGGTGGATTAAAATCAGAACCAGCAACAGGTAATGGCGTGTTAACAGAAGACTACAAAGTTGCTGGAACAATTCATCGCCCTGATGTCGCTCAATTAGTTTGCAAATGTTTGTTTTCTGACGCTGCTAATAATAAAATCCTCTCAGCAGTTGACCGACAAATGATGTATGGTAATGCTTCCTTTGAAGAACTTAGTTTGACTTAAAAAATTTAATCCAGTGGCGGTGGAGCGCAAAATCTAAGGTAAAACGAGCAATTGTAAAACAAAAAAGACTCTCGATACTCAAGACACCTAATAGCCAAAAAGTGTCAATGAAATTTTGCTTCACCTCCACTGACGCTAATCCCCGAACCAAACCAAAAGCCAATACTGCACCCTCATTGAGGTGGCTATTTTTATCCTCCCGAATCACGTATCTGTAAGTGATACCAAACAAAAAGCCACTAAAAAATGCAATTCCTATCCTCATCAGCAAATTTATCGGTGCGGGAAGTTGCAAATCTGCGAGGACTTCAAACTGCTGCGCTAGCACTAAATTATTGCCAACTACAGCGATGCTGTAAGCCAGGGTAAAGGACAAACCTCCCAAAATTCCAGCTTTGAGGGATTCAATGCGTTCAGCAGTGGTAATGTCAGCAGAGTTATTTACAACCATCGTCGATCAGCAAAATCAGGCTCAGATTGATTTATCATAAGGCTTGGAGTCATTTCTTACTGTGATATATCACTATGGATATTCTGTCTTTAGGTTGGGTTTCGGTACTGGTGCTGTTCACCTGGTCAATTTCAATGGTCGTTTGGGGTCGTAACGGTTTCTAGCGATATCGTGGAAAGTACTTTTGTCACAATTCTGTTTTTCGCAGCCGCTGGATTATTAGCTTTAGTCAGTGGTGGCGTCATTTATTTGACTGCGGCTGAATGGCGCGATCGCCGTCGCCAAGAGCGCGATAAAAAAAGGTAAGGCTATCCATTGCCTTTGTAGGGGCGAAGCATTGCGATACAAGGATTCTGGCAATTAGCATTATACTTAGGTAGCAATGCTTCGCCCATTTTCTTTGACCAGATTAACACAAGAAGGTTAGTAGGGGTGCAAGGCTTTGCGCCCTTATTTTGCTGAAATTTTTTATCCTACTTACTTCTTTTTCTCATAGATTTTGACATCGCAGAAGCGTAAGTGTTAGCTTAGTGGTGACTTTTAAGAACAAAAAGTAAAACAAACTATGTTTCGCAAAATTGCCATCCAATCCTTTGTAGTTTTGTTCTTTATCGGTTGGCTTTTTACCTCCTGTGTTCACGCAGAGAATTCGCAAAAAACTTTTTATATTGCTGTTAATGGTCAGGATTCAAACCCTGGAACATTGGATAAACCTTGGGCAACTATTAATCATGCCGCTGAAGTCCTAAAAGCAGGGCAAACTGTCTATATAAGAGGCGGCACATATCGAATAAATCAGCAAATTCAAACCAATAATTCTGGAAGGGAAAATAACTGGATTGTTTATGCAAGCTATCCAGGAGAGCAAGCAACTATTGAGGCTAATAATATTAAGGCAGTCCCTCCCGTTGGCAATGCCCCTTACTTCCACGACCAGGGAGCATTTCAGATTGAAAAAGTCAGCTATATCCGCATCAAACAACTGAAATTAACTAATGCTCACCAAGCAGGTTTTACTGTTAGAGACAGCCATCATATAGAACTTTATAACAACACAACCAATACAACTTTTTCCTCGGGAATTGCTATTTGGGATACTAATAGAGATGGGCGTGGTTGCGACCATAATAAAGTGATAGGAAACACTATTATTAAGGCTAATACCCATGATATGAGCACACCTGGTTTCCCAAAAGAAGACGAAGCTCCACATGAAGCTATAAGTGTTGGTGGTGCCTATTACTTTGAAATTGCCTATAACCATGTTTATGACAGTGACAAGGAAGGAATTGATGTTAAAGAAACCAGCCGACATGGAACTGTTCATCACAATTACGTACACCACGTAGACCGACAGGGGCTATACGTCGATAATTGGGGGGATGTACTGGAAGATATTGAAGTATATGAAAATGTTGTTCATGACTGTAAAGGCGCAGGTCTAGCTATCTCTGTTGAAAATGGAAAGGTTGCTCAGAATATAAGGATTCATCATAATTTAATCTACGACAATTTAGGAACAGGCATTTTCTTCTCAAGATGGGGAGGTGATGGTCACCGCAAAAATATTAAAGTCTATAACAATACAGTTCATCATAATGGTCATGGAAAACCTGATGCTGGAAATGCTTATTATTGGATTACTGGAGGATTGTATTTATTTTCTAGCAATCTTCAAGATCTTGACATCAGAAACAATATATTTAGTGACAATCAAGCTTTTCAAGTTGGCTATAGTGATAAGTATTTGACTAAAAAGAAGGATATTAATCAGGTTTTTAGAGAGAAAAATATCAATATTCAACACAATCTTGTTTTCGACAATAACCAGGTGAAGTATCCCCTATATGTGGGTTGGCCACCAGATAATTTTGCCAATGTATATGGGACTAAAGGAAGTAATTTTGTAGAAAAAGCTCCTTTATTTGTAGATCCAAAGTCTGGTAATTTTTATTTGCAGGGTAATTCCTCGGCTATTGATCAAGGAAGCCCAGAAAGAACTTATACCGATCCTGATGAAACGCGAAATGATTTAGGCGCTTTTGCTTATGGGACAAAACAAAATTTGTGGTGGAAAAATAACTTTCCGCCACAGTTTGATTTAGCAACTGCGAAAAGATAAAACATTAGACCTCTTGCAAAAATCCTGGAAGGGCGTAGCATTTGGACATACAATCTTGGGTTTAACCGATAATTTCTCGCCCCAATGCTACGCCCCTACAAATACATTAGGCTAAGTCACAGAATTAATTTCTGGCAAATCCTAATTCACAAGCTAGGCCCTCTACTAATCTCCCTTGACTCTTTTATCAGGTGAGGGGGTTTCGCTTGGTAGCCTACCTTGTTCCTCGGCCTCAGTGATTGCTTGTTGAACCAATGTTACAACCATGTTGGACATTGATCGATTCTCAAGCTTGCACAGCCTTTCAAGCTTCTGTTTTAGTTCGGACGGCATAATCACCGAGATTCGCTCAGTATTCCCCATGTCTAGCGCGTAAGAATGTGCCATCTATCATTCTCTCACCCCACTGGTTTTACAGGTTTTCGCACTAAATCATCGTTTATATGCAATTCATATGCAAGTATGCGCTAAAGTTGTGCAACAATACATACTAGACTAGCTACAAACAAACCAAAAGCCAGCCGTTAAGTTTCCGAGGCTTCCCGCTGGCTTCTGGCTCCCCAATATATAAGGAGACTATAACAATAGATTGCTCGCGCTTTAATCGCCTACGACTACTTCTCATCCTCAACTGAATCGCCACCTAAATACAACCGGATAAACTCCTCCGCTGCAGCCGAGTTAATCTTACGCAGCACTTCCACAACGTCTTTGACAGTTTCAGCCGTTGGATCTCTAATCTCGTTAACCCAACGGTAAACATTAGAGCGTCCAATCCCCAATTCTGCCGCTAATCTATATTGACTGATGTCATAAGTTTCCAGCACCTTTTTAAGGGCTTTGCCTGCTTGTCCCATGCCTCTGATTTTGTCAGAGGCTGATCACCAAGTAAACGACTTCCTAATGGACTACTGTATGATAGGATAATCGTAGTCCATTAAGGTTACTATTTGCTTTCTGACAAATCCTAAGTCAAAAGCCAGCCGTTAAGTTTCCGAGGCTTCCCGCTGGCTTCTGGCTTCCCCAATATATAAGGAGACTCTCACTATGATAAGACAAGGGAGCGACAAGAGCGATCAAGATCGCCCTTGGGCAATTGTGCGTATTTTGCCACAAGCCCAGCGCTACACTGTCGCACGTTTTCGGAATCGTCAAGACGCAGAAGATCACAAAAGGCTTTTGTATCGATTTATTCCAGGGGCTGAATTTGAGATTATTTTTGATCCTGCTGATCAGGATGATGGAACCTGATTTCTGAGTTATATCGAATTCGTTTGCTTTGGAATAATATGTTTTTTTAACGCAGAGAGCGCGGAGAGGAACGCAGAGGGACGCAGAGGTTTTTGATTAATTTTGATGCAAACGGAAGTGATAAGCAGGTAGACGTAAAAAAAACAAGATAAATTTGTAGGGGCGGGTTTAGTGATAAGGCCTGACCAAAACCAGTTTTTCCGGTTCAAAACCCGCCCTCATGATGTTGGGTTTATTTCCACCCACCGCGCCCCTATCTGAGAGTTTTGATACCAAGAAAAAGGGGCTAACGTCTCATGCAATTATCACAATTATTGCATTTAAAGCCAGTAGATTCCTTACTGAAACCAAATGCTTGTAACAAAAATTGCCATCGACAATTGCGAGTATTTAGGTATTGAGTCATCTGGGATTGTACTTGCTCCTGAACTGCACTCAAATCGGCAAGTGTGCCAGATATTTTTGATGGAGATTTGCGGTAATTGAAGGGGTCAAGCCATTGTAATTGTCCAGCACTATGGAGGAGGGACAGAGTAACAGCAGCATTGGGAAATTGTCGTTCTACTGTTGCGATTTCTCCTTGAACTGGCAATTGCTTTTCTAACTTTTGAGCTTCTTGATACTGCGAGCGTAATTTATCCACAAAAAACTGTCGTCGTTGCTGATCATCCGGATATAGCCAGCCGGTAGGTTCGCTGATTAAAGTTAAAGCATCAGAAGGTTTTCCATCCCGTCCACTTCTACCAACTTCCTGAATATACTCCGATAACAATTGAGGGGACTGAAAATGCACAACCCAACGCACATCAGGCTTGTTGATACCCATACCAAAAGCACTGGTACAAACAATAAATTGGCTTTGACCACTCAGCCAAGAAGCTTCAATTTGGCGGCGCTCAATCGGGCTTAATCCAGCGTGGTAAGCTGCTGTTGCAAAACCTTGTTGTTTTAGCCAGTCGGCTAACTCTTCCGTATCTTTTCGGGTGCGGACATAGACTAATCCGGCTTGTTTTAGTCGGGCTTGAATAAACTTTAATAACTGTTGGCGGCGTCCTCTGGGAGTCCAGACAATTTGAACCTTGAGGTGAAGATTTGGGCGATAGGGATTGATTAAAAAAAACTCTGGATTTTTTAGTTGTAAAACACTGCTGATAGCTTCTTGGGCGATGGGGTCTGCGGTTGCAGTAAAAGCAGCAATCGGTATTTTTGTTTGGGGTGGTTTTAACTTCAGCAAAGCTGGTCGTATCGCACCCAAACGCCGATAAGCTGGTCTAAAAGTATCGCCCCATTGCACTAAGCAATGCGCTTCATCGAGAATCAAGCCATTAATTTTGATATGGGGTTGACATAATCTTTCCCAGACTAATTTACTTAGTAGCGTTTCTGGAGATATATACAGCAATCGTAGCTGCTGATTTTCCAAGGCTTGTAGTGTTTTCTTACCTTCCCAGGTTGGTAATTCATTGTGTAAAAGGGCAGCAGGTAACTTTAACTTACGCAATTCCTGGACTTGATTTTCCATCAGCGCCACTAGGGGAGAAATTACTAGAGTTAAGCCAGTTTGTAAAAGTGCTGGTAGTTGAAAACAAATCGATTTTCCGCCACCTGTGGGAAGGACAATTAGGCAGTCTTGCTTGTTTAATAGACTGCGAATAATTTCAGCTTGGGGTGGACGAAAATTGTCATATCCCCAGATTTTTTTAAACTCAGCGCGAACCTCGTTCCAGGATGTTGTTTCAGAATTGTTCATGATTGGTGGTAAATGCACTTGTTCAAAACAGCAAAATTAGGAATTTACTGATTTTGAATATACCCTTTGCTGTATAGAGGTAGGTAAGCGATCGCCTTCTTTACCCTAGGAGAGCGATCGCTCGACACAACTGAACTTTTTAAAGGTATGGCAAAACTCTAAGCTTCAGCGGCTGAAAAAATGTAAAACTGAGTTAACTTCAAGGAGTTGCATTTCACAGAGAAAGGGGATTATCTTGACTCATCATCCAGACGGAATCGCCCCCCACGGCGGTCAGCTAGTCAAACGCATTGCCACACACAGCCAACTGCTGGAATTTTCAGATAAAGCCGAATTTCTACCCAGGGTGCGACTCGACAACCGGGCAACTTCTGACTTAGAGATGATTGCCATTGGCGCATTTAGTCCACTGACAGGCTTCATGGAGCAAGCGGACTATGATTCTGTAGTGGAGAATATGCGTCTGGCTAACGGTTTACCTTGGTCAGTTCCGGTGACGCTCTCAGTAACTGAAGCAGTAGCAGAACCGTTAAAGGAAGGCGGCTTGGTGCGTCTGGATGACCCCAAGGGACGGTTTATTGGTGTATTACAGTTGACACAGAAGTTTCGTTACGACAAAAATCGCGAAGCTGTTAATGTGTACCGCACGGATGAGGAAGAGCATCCTGGTGTGAAGGTGTTATATGACCAGGGAGATATTAATCTCGCAGGTCCAGTGTGGTTGCTGCATCGCGAAGCTCATACTCTGTTTCCAGATTACCAAATTGACCCATTTAAGTCCCGTGCCCTGTTTAAAGAAAGGGGTTGGCAAACAGTTGTTGGCTTCCAGACACGCAATCCCATTCACAGAGCACATGAATACATTATCAAGTGCGCCCTGGAAACTGTAGATGGTTTATTTCTGCATCCTTTGGTGGGTGCGACGAAAAGCGATGATATTGCCGCTGAGGTAAGGATGCGCTGCTATGAAATTATGCTGGAGCGCTATTTCCCAGAAAGCCGCGTAATTTTGGCGATTAATCCCGCAGCCATGCGTTATGCAGGCCCTAGAGAAGCGATTTTCCATGCTTTAATCCGCAAGAATTACGGCTGTACTCACTTCATCGTTGGGCGAGATCATGCAGGGGTTGGTGACTATTACGGTACCTACGATGCTCAGCATATCTTTGATGAATATGAGCCTGGGGAACTGGGTATTGTGCCGATGAAGTTTGAACATGCTTTCTATTGCAAGCGTAGCAAACAGATGGCCACGACTAAAACTAGCCCTAGTGTTCCAGAGGAACGGATTCATTTATCTGGTACGAAAGTAAGGGAGATGTTGCGTCGGGGTGAGTTGCCACCGCCAGAGTTTTCGCGTCCTGAAGTCGCTGCAGAGTTGGCAAGAGCGATGAATATTACCAATTATGAGATTTAACTGGATGTTTTGCTGAGCCGATAAGATAGCAGTCAGCCGCTAGTATAGTACACAATCGACAATCTCTCATTCCTGGTAGGCTATACCTGAAAGCTGATTGCTGATAGTTGACACTCCCCGGCGTGAACGCACGGGGATTCTTGGCTCAACCAGTCAACTTGCCCGTTGATGTCACCACCAACGAGTAGAGGTCGGTCTGTCCCCAAGCGTTAATTCCGGCGTGCCCCGCCGTATTTAACTCTATTCCTGCTTGCCTTAAAGCTTTAGCCAAAATGTTCAGTGCTGCATTGTGGTCGCGGTTTAATACCGTCCCACAACAGCAAACATGAGTCCTCACCGATAACGACTTCTTGACCGTTGTGCCGCAGGTTGAACAGTTTTGAGAAGTGTATTGAGGAGCAACAGCAACCACTGTCTTCCCGTACACTTTCCCTAAATACTGCAACCACTGGGCAAACTGCGACCAAGCAGCATCACTGATGCTTTTGGCAAGCTTGTGATTCTTGACCATGTTGGACACCTGCAAGTCTTCGTAGGCGATGAAATCGCTAGATTTCACTACGCACAATGCCGTCTTAATGGCAAAGTCTTTACGTTGCCCTACTGACTTTGAGGTGTTTTCTTCCCAGTCGGTTGATAGCCTTCCTTCGGTTAGCTGATCCTTTTTTCTTCCTAGATACTGTCCGTTGTGCTCTATTTAATGCCTTCTCACTTTTACGCAGATGACGAGGGTTGGGTGCAGTGGCTCCAGTGCTATCGGTATAGAAGTGATTTAGCCCAACATCTAGTCCTACAGCTTTACCCGTAGGGATGACTTCTTGGGTCCGTTCGACACTGATGCAGAACTGAGCATAGTAGCCATCAGCTCGACGGATTACCCGTATTCGCTTAATCTCGCCCGGTGCATAAAAATGTAAATCTCGGCTACCAACTAACCTAAAAGAGCCTGCGGCAAAACCATCGGTGAAAGTTAGACTTCTTTTGTTAGGAGAAAGCTTCCAACCAGAAGTCTTATATTCAACAGAACGGCTTCCCTTCTTGAACTGTGGATACCCCTTCTTTCCCGATTTTTTAGCTTTGCAATTAGCAAAAAAGCTAGAAATAGCAAAAATGGCACGTTCTGCCGAAGCTTGACGCGCCATTGAGTTAAGTTTTCCTGCCCATTCAAACTCACGAGCTAGTGCAGCGCATTGTTTGTAGAGGTCTGATAACTTAACGTTTTGATTATCTATCCAGTACCTGAGTGCTTTGTTTCTGATAAATTGAGCAGTGCGGATCATGTCGTCGATGACCCGATACTGCAATTTTTTACCTTTCAACTTAAACTCTAGTACAATCATGAGGGTATTTTAGCATATTTATAGCTATTAATTGCTATAAATAAAAAAGCCGTCCTTCTAGGACGGGGCTTTAGACCCAATGTTTTGGTAATTGCTTGCACGAATATGACACTTCACCCTATGAGCTGTTGTGCTAATACTGACACTCCAATCTTTTTCAAAAAACTGAAATGTCCTGGCATCACAATCAAAACTAGTTGGCTTAAAAAATTTAACTTTTTTACCTTTTTGTTTGGCTGTTAAACGGTTGGCAGCAACTTTTGCACAAGCTCTGACAACATGGTTGGCTGTTAATCCAGACTTTCGTTTGATGTCGTGGTAACAAACAGCTTGGATAGAGTTTCGGTTGGTTAACTTTGGGTTAACCGTTTGATTTATGGTATTGCAAGCTGACGCAAAACTCTCGGCTGTTGCAGCAATCACTTGTTGCTGTTCAGTGGAGAGTTGGAGTTTTACAACCAGTGTCAGGACTTGCTTCACGCTCACAAAAAACTCACTATTATGACTTTACTACAAATTATGGCAAATCAAGGATGCTACGCTTTTGATCTTGGTCGCAATTCCTCCCCTACCTAAAACATCGTATGCTTGACACATCCTCGTTTTGAGGAAGAGGCTTCCTTGCGACATTATGGTGATATGGGACTGAAGCGGCGGACTTTTTTGCAACAGGCTGGGTTGACACTGGCAGCATTGGGTGTCAGTGAAACTGTGTTATCACTTCTTGGTGAGAAAAGCTTAGCAATGCCTCTGTTGGATCGCTATTTTCAAGTACTGGCACAACCCGGTGGACGGAAGTTGGCGCTACTTGTGGGAATTAATCAATATCCTCGTGGCACAGCCTTGGGTGGTTGTGTCACGGATGTGGAACTGCAACGAGAACTGTTGATTCATCGGTTTGGTTTCAAAGCTAGCGATATCTTGACGCTGACGGATGGCCAAGCAACTCGCGAGAATATTGAAACGGCATTTATTGAGCATTTGACTGAACAAGCACAAGCTGGTGATGCTGTAGTTTTTCACTTCAGTGGCTATGGTAGCCGCGTCAAAATTGGTGAAGCATCTTCTACAGATAACGAGTTTCGTTTGTCAAACAGCTTGGTGCCAATCGATGGCATTTTGCCAAGCAAAGGGACACCGGTAGCTAACGAATTGCTAGAAGAAACCCTGATTTTACTACTGCGATCGCTAGCTACAGATCGCGTCACCACAGTACTGGATACTAGCCACACTGCTGCAGAATTAGGCCTTCAAGGAACTCTCAGAGTGCGTTCTTGTCCCAACCCACCAGCAGAAAGCCCAAATCCTGACGAGTTGGCTTTTCAGGAACAACTCTTGCTGCGCCTCAAATCTGACCGGGTGCAGATGAAGAAGCAAACCAGCCTCAATCAATTGCCAGGGGTGGTTCTCACCGCCGCAGGGCCTAGTGAAATAGCCACGGAGGCTCAGTGGAATGGCTTTAGTGCAGGTTTATTTACCTATGCTCTCACTCAGCATTTGTGGCAAGCAGCACCAGCGACAACGGTTCAAATGACGCTTTCTCGCACCGCAGGAACGGTGAATCAATTGGTAGGTAAAGAACAGCAACCTCGCGTCATCGGTCAAAAAAGTCTTGAGGTGCCTTTGCTTGCCTATTACCTACCACCTGACCCCAGCATCGGTGCAGATGGCGTAGTAACGGTGGTAGAAGAAAATGGCAAATCAGCACAGTTGTGGTTAGCAGGGCTACCAGCAAAGGTTCTGGAATACTACGGTAACAATTCTCTCCTAGAAGTGGTCACGGGGGTGGGAAAAGCAACTGATAATATTCAAGTGACAGCATCGACGCCTGTTCTACTAACTGAGAAATCCCTGCAACTGCAAATGCGCTCCAAAGAAGGTCTGACAGCCAAGGGCCGACTTGTGGGCCTGGGCCTTGCAGATAACTACCAACTACAGGTTGGACAGCTAGTACAAGAAGCTATCCGCGTCTTACCCCGCAATCTTGGTCTTACTATTGCTTTGGATAGTCGCCTAGAACGCATTGAGCGGGTGGATGCAACCAGTGCCTTTGCTAGCATTCCTGCTGTCTCTGCAGTGGTGGTAGCGGGGGAACAACCCGCCGATTATCTTTTTGGGAAACTGCAAGAACAGTCCAGGGACAAGGTTGAAGAGGCAAAAGCAGAAGATCAAGAAACTCTCACTTCGACACTCAAGGCTGATTTTTCAGGCGGCTATGGACTGTTTTACCTCGCTCGCGAACCAATTCGCAATACCGCTGGGGATGTATTTGAGGCGGTGAAATCAGCAGTAAATCGGCTTACCCCGCAACTGAAAACCTTGCTGGCTGCAAAGTTGCTGCGTCTTACGGCTAATGAAGGCTCTTCTCGTTTAGGTATCCGAGCGTCGCTGGAAATGCTTGCTCCTCAAACTACTGTGGTGATGCAACGAGAAACGCAGCGGGCCTCTCTGAAGTCAAGGGTAGTCACAGGTAAACCTACTAATGGCCAGGGAAATGTCCCAACTTTGCCGATTGGTAGTCGTATTCGGTATCGCTTGGAGAACCATAGCAACGCTAAAGTTTATTTCATGCTACTGGGTATCGACCCCAGCGGCAGCGCGATCGCCCTTTATAAAACCCAATCATCTCAGCAAGTACAGCTCTCAGAAAATAAATTATCTTTCCAAGAAGCGGTAATCGAACCAGGAGAAACTGTGACGATTCCACAATCTGCAACTGCTGATTATTGGACTGTTCTCGGCCCTAGCGGACTGTCGGAAATTCAACTAATTTGCAGTCGCGCACCCTTGACTAAGGCGATCGCCACCTTGGAAGCTTCTCGCCCTCCCAAAGGCGAAGGAGAGCAATTTGGTGATGTATTTAACCCCTTGGATGTAGTGCAGTCCTTGCTGCAAGATTTACATCAAGCCAGTGCAGTTCCCCCAGATTCTATCAGCACAGTTTCTGATACTTATGCCTTAGATGTTAATACCTGGGCAACTTTGAGTTTTATCTACCAAGTAGTTTAATACTGATAGGTTTAATCACATTATTTCTACTGTTCAATTAATATGACTCACCAACACAATTCACCAGACGACATAAAAACACCTGTCGATAGCATCGGTAAAGCAGAAACTAAAAAAACTCAACAAACTGC
Source organism: Potamolinea sp. (assembly GCA_042408245.1). Taxonomy (GTDB): domain Bacteria; phylum Cyanobacteriota; class Cyanobacteriia; order Cyanobacteriales; family Coleofasciculaceae; genus Potamolinea. The sequence goes on along the minus strand of JAYFMV010000054.1, from coordinate 27,601 downwards.
TGCAAAAGCAGTAAGCAAAGCCGCCGACGTTACGCAACCAGAAAAACTCTTACTAGACAACAAAACTCCTCAACAAAACTACCCTCTCTATCACATTAGCCCAGGAGAGAAAATTAGTTTAGCCGACTTCGATCCCAATGCCTCTGAAGACTACAAAAAAAAGAAACAAGTCGAAGAAGAACTAGAAAAACAGCGTCAGCGAATTAGCAATCTACAAGCTCGTTTATATGCCGAAAACCAACGCAGCTTACTAATTGTTCTGCAAGCAATGGATACCGGTGGTAAAGATGGCACAATTAAAAACGTCTTTAGCGGCGTTAACCCCCAAGGTTGTCAGGTTTGGTCTTTCAAAACACCCAGCCAAGAGGAGTCCAGTCACGACTTTCTTTGGCGCTACCACCATCGTGCCCCGCAGCGTGGCATGATTACAATCTTCAATCGTTCCCACTACGAAGATGTCCTAATTGTGCGAGTTAAAAATTTAATTTCGGAGGAAGTTTGGCGAAAGCGCTATCACGTGATCAATGAATTTGAGCAAATGCTCACTCTCGGTAACGTCACGATAATTAAGTTCTTTCTTCACATTTCCAAAGACGAACAAAAGCGGCGTTTGGAGAGTCGTTTGGAAGACCCAGATAAACGTTGGAAATTCTCTACCAATGACGTTCAAGAACGACTTTTGTGGGATAAATACCATCAAGCTTTTGAGGACGCAATTAGTAATTGCTCAACTGAATATGCTCCTTGGTATATCATACCTGCTAATAAGAAATGGTACAGAAATTTAGTGATTGCTCGCACCCTTGCGGACACACTTGAGTCCATGAATCCGCAATATCCAACAGTTGAGGAAAACTTCAAAAATATCGTAATTCCTGATTGAGCAGTCAGTCGCTGATTTTTGAGAATTAAGCAATTGTTGAGCTATGGAAAAAGGGCAATCTGTGCATAGCTCAATCTACCATGTTGTTGATTTTAGCTAAGATCAAACCAAAGCTACCAAGCAGACGGAGATTAATATGAGCCAAACTTTTGAAGGAGTCCAGTGGACAGTTTACGATTTAGAAGTTCTGCCTCAGAATGAGTGGACGCGCTATGAAATTATTGATGGAGAACTATTCATGACTCGCTCTCCCCATCGCCGACATCAGCAAGTTTGTTTGAAAATTGCTCAACCACTCAACACTTGGTCAGAGTCAAGCGGTTTAGGAGCAACAATTATTAGTCCAGGTCTAATATTTTCAGAAGCCGATAGCGTCATCCCAGATGTAGTTTGGGTAAGTCGAGAAAGACTAACTCAAATCGAAGATGAAGCAGGACATTTAACAGGTGCACCAGAGTTAATTGTAGAGGTTTTATCCCCTGGTCAACAAAACATTCGCCGAGATAAGGAAGCCAAACTTAAACTCTATTCAGTTCAAGGAGTGCGGGAGTATTGGATTGTTGATCTTTTTACCAAACAAGTTGAAGTTTATCGGCGAGAAAATGCCAGATTAGTATTAGTTGCTACTTTGTTCAGCGACGATCAAATAACCGCGCCTCTTTTACCAGGATTTTGTTGTTCTATCCGTTGCTTTTTCCCTCAATAGTGATAATTTTTATATAAGGTGGGCAGTGCCAAGTACAATCTGACTGTTATCGAAAAACAGCGAACACTACATAAACTAGAAGGGATTTCCTGAATAAATCTGCAGTAAACTTTAACATTGACTTACAGTAATCCACAAACTACGGAAATATTTTTCGCGATGATTTTCATCCTTAATATCCTTACATTGCTTACCATCAGCTCTGATAATTGTTCCATCATCACTGAGGATTTGTAATTTATTTTTTCGCTTAGGGTAAAATAAAACCGCTTCTGGACGAAAATCAGCAGGTAAATTAGTTAACTCAATTTTTTGGGGAGAATCTTGGCAATTTCCTGACCACCAATATAAAGCAAACTCATCACTGCCATCGTAAGCTCCAGCAATGATGAAATATACTTTGTAAGCTTGCCAATATTCAATACTCCGAATTCCCAATCCTCCCAAATCCAGTTCAATTACTTTGCCAAAACTTGCCTTAACTTCACTATCTTTTTTCTGGATGAGGTCGAGAGGATTAGTCAAAGGTAAAATTAAAGCTTTCCCATCAGGAATTGGATTGCGAAAACCAATTAATAATTCTCCCTTGGGAGTAGCAGTTAATCCTTCAATATTTAAGCCACCTTTTTCTTTGGGAGCTAGTGCTTCTGCTTGCTCAATGCCATATTTTTTAAGTTGCTCATTTTGGAACATATCCTTAAAGACAAGTTGAGTATATGAATTTCCAACTTGCTTTAAAATATCTTTGCCAGAAGTAGTGATTTTATTGGCAAAAAATTGATGGCGTTGTGGTTTTTGTTCCCTGTCTTTATTTCGTCCGTGAGAAGTTATCCAGTAAATATGTCCATTTAGTTCTGTCGCTGCTTCAATATCAACTTCTTTTTTCTTGGGATTGTTAGTAAAGTAATTGTTGATATCAATAATTGACTGCGGCTTACCTGAATCTTCAGCCGAATAAACTCTTAAAAGATTATCTTCATCATTGGCAACGATAAATCTATTTTTGTCTAAAGCAACAGCTCCCGAAGCATCACAAATGCCATGATGTTGTAGTTGTTTGCCGATGGTAAAGCTTAGATTTTGCATGATTAATTTTATCTGCTTTTTTCTTTTGGTGTTAGAAAGTAAATCGGAATGACTTGAGGTGCGATCGCACTACGCTGCTACTAGGGTAATGCGCGATCGCCCTTTTGCTGAATAAAGCATAGTGCGATCGCGTTACGGTGTTGGCTACAGTAGATCGCATCTTTCATCCTCATCTCTTATTATCTGGTGAGGAAATGAATAGGTTACGAGGTGCGATCGCGCTGTCGGTGAATAACTAAATGTGCGATCGCCCCACTAATAAAACGATTTATCTCTCTGTTTCCCGATCACAGAAATTTCACTGTACAGAGCTAACCTAATGATTATAAATCCTCTTTCCGATAATCCTCCGTTTCTAGGAAGTATTGCTGCCCTCCTTCGATAATTTTGTTTGGGTCTTTATCGTTAACTCGCACAGCAGGCTTTTCTCCTGGCTTAATTGCTTGCCGAAGATTGGCATTAGCATCTGGAGTTGGTCGGTTCAGCAAAACCAAACGAACGGCTTTAGCCAATTCCGTAGTGGTCAAAGATAGTGGAGTCTTTAGCGCAACAATTTGGTCAAAATCTGGGGGAGCGGTAATCAAATGAGCGGCTAGCTGTTCATTTATGCCGCTACCAAAGAGCAAGTATTCTGAAAATGCTGGTTGTTTTGCACCAGGCTTGAATTGACGGAAATATAGAACTCTTTTGACTTTGACTGTTACATTTCTGTCAAGAGCTTTGGAGGGTCTGATATCTTTAGGTATATCCTCATACTGACTTGCAAAAATGCTTGCTTTGAAAGATGCAATCTTACCAGATGCTAAGTCAGGGAGGATAAACTTCTCAGTCGGCTCAAGCGTAAACTCGTTTTGATTTGGATTGCTTTTCTGGGCATTTAAGTATTTGCTCTGAGGATCATTCAGACCCTCAAATGTCACCTCAAAGATTCCCTGATAATCATGACAAGAACTTTTGAACAGTCCCATGTGAGAGAGGTAAATATTTTGTTCGCCCACAATTCGCATACCGTGAATACATGGAGGATCGGTAGCCTGGGCATAAGCAGGGCTTGAGAACTGAACTAGAGCAAGCAGTACAATGATTAAACAACTGGTTAATGTGTGCCGTTTTCTAAGCAACCATTTCATAAGAGCGAATCCAAATGAGAATAATTTGATAAACTGACTTCCAATGGCAAATAAGTGGCGATAGCGTTAGCGAAGCGAGGCGTTAGCCTAGCGCTGCTGCTTACAGCAGATCGCATTTTTTACTCTTATCTCTTGTTATCTGGTGAGGAGATGAATAGATGATAAGAAGCGATCACTTTTGGGTTGCTCAAGCAAGGGAAAAGTGATCGCCCTACAACTTTATCGACTACACCTTATAGATGCGATGTAACCAAATTGTGTTTGCCTCCTTTTCTGCTTGAGAATTGCTCATCGAAGAGTAGCGAATTTCTGCTTCACCTATACTCCAACTATCACAGCAGGATGTAATTGCTCGTTTGGAATACTCTAGACCTTCTCCTTTTTTATTGTTACCTCCTGGCTCATTTTTGTCATACCTCCACGGATACCACTCTCCGTTTGGATCGTTGACTATAAATCCGCTGTCGGTGTAACCATTGACGACCATAATATGACCGGGCGGAGTGAAAAACCCGTGTACTATACAAAGTTTTCCCTCATCAATTGCTTCCCGGATGTCTTTGAGAGTACCTTTTTCAGTTAGATCGTCTTTAATGCCGTCAAAGCTTTCAGCTAGAGCTTTCAACCCCCATGTAGTAAAACGATTCCAGCCATTATCAAGAGCACGTGTATAGAGTTCGTCTTCTAATTGACGCTGGCTGCCGCGACCTCGAATACCTAAGTACCAAAGGCACATAGCTAGCGATGTCACGTTACAAGCTGTGTAGGGCTTAAACTTATTGTCTAGTTGAGAAAAGTATGGAACGTCATTAATAACTTTCATGATTTGACTTCACAAGTTTTTGGAGAATACTGAAACAATTGCGACCGAAAGAAATCCGGACAAGCGGAAAGAGCGTAAGCTAGATATATGCTCAGAAATACTCAGCCTCAAAGCAGCAAATTGAATCGCTTGTAATCAGAGAAATATCATCTGAATTTCTAGTTACTGCTATCAAAGTGACAAAAGTCGCTTATTCAACTGGAGATAAAACTAACTTTTTGAACTTGTCCCAAGGAAAATGAGAACCCGGATCTTCGCGATGATTTGGATCAAGCTTTGAGTGGGATACTATATGGCGAAGATTGGGATATTTAGCCCAACAATAACGAATTATCTTTGCTGTGATAGCAACCTGCCAATCTGAAAAAGGATCAATAGAACTGCGTTTTTGTGTATTCACAAGTTCTATTCCCAAAGACCAGTGATTGACTCTTACTCTTCCATCATTAACATCAGGGTGTGATGCTTGGTTGCGAACGTGCCAAGCAGCGAGGGTTTCTGGTGCACAAGCCCAAATCTTTTGACCGTGCTCAGACTCATTTTCATCCGGAACAAGCCAATGGAAACTAGCTTTACCATCTCTCATTACTGAAATTGCACCTTCGGAGCTAGAGCCTGCTGTTGCGTGTATTACTACTGCTTTAATGCCATCAATGGGATGTACATCTCGTTGAGTCGTACATCCTGACCAATAATCCCGGACTCCAGGATACCAAGTTTCAGGAATTAAAACGTCTAGCGGACGATCGCTTCTGGGAAGATCGAATTGGTAAGTTTTTGGATCTGCCATTTCTTGATTCCTTGCTTCAGGATTAGTAGAAAAATCATTTCTGAAATCTATTGCACTTCAATCAAAACCCACCCCGAATAGCTCTGTCGGTGAGAAAAAGTGAGTTCCTTTTGTAAGGATTTGTAAATTTGTAAGTTGTTGAGTGAGAAAGAAGGGCGATAGCGTTAGCGTTAGCCTAGCGCTGCTGCTTATAGCAGATCGCATCTGCAACCCTCATCTTTTGTCATCTGGTGAGGAGATGAAGGAGTAGTGAAAGTGCGATCGCCCTGCCAATAAGGTAAGCAGCTCACCCTACTGGCTAGGCAAAGCCAGAGAAGGGTGAGAAGCTAATTAAAGAAAGGCATTGATAGCTTGCCTGATTTGTGCTGCTGTAGTACACATATTTGGACTGCCGATTACGCTAGGTCCTCGAACGCAAAGTTTGGTATTGTCCATAGCTTGCTTGGAGTCGAGAGGGTTATATCTCGTTTCAATCCAAGTCTGAAGACTATAGGGAATGCCCTGTGGAATGCCCCACTTTTTAGAAGGCTCATGCTTATGATGAATTAGTACCTTCACATACAAATTCGCTCCCTCAATTCTCAGCGCTTCTACCCTTGCATACCCTTGATTGCCCTTAGCAAGTGGTTTGAGTTGTGCTTCGATCGTAGAAATGATCTTGTTTTTTACGGACGGTAACTTTGCTTGCCAGTTTGATACAACACTAACAAGAATTGGCTGCTGGTTCTTCACTATTCTAGAGACTCCAACAGTGTTAGGGTTGGTAATAGTGGCACCTTGAACACTTTCTGTTGATGCTATTGAAAACAGAGCCAATGTTACAGCGCTGGTAGTTAAGAGCAGTTTATAGTTTTGAATCATCACAAATCCTCATCAATTACTTTTCGTTACTGTCAGATTGCACTCTGTTGATAACCTCTTGGCTTATACCCTTAAAGAGGGATTGAGGTTTGGTTATCTATGACAACGCCAGGGACAATCACTTTACTCTGAAACGGATGTAAGGCTGATAAGTGTTTGGAGTAGAAGTACATTTTTCTTTCCCAAAAACTTTTAAACATTCTGCTCTGTTGTAAGTGGCTCTTCCTACTTGTAGCTTGATACCACCAGCAGATACTTCAACTTGTCTACCATTAAAAGATAAAGATGCCTGGATACCAGAGAGAATTTTCTTCACCGTCAGATTTTTTCTTAAATCTTCAGCTATCGCTGGTGATTTCTTCGCAGCATCACTAATAATTTGCTGCAATGAACTGATTGCAAAGCTCTCGAAATAAGCTGTAGTTGCTCCTCCCTTGGAAACTGCAACATCAGCGGCGATTGCAGCAGCAAGTTTCACGTATTCAGCGTGACTGAACTCTTTGGAATATATGACAGTAAGGCCATCATCCTGCAAGTCACGTTGCACTTCCGGTTTGTTTGTCTTGTGGTAAGCAGAAGCACTCTCTTGAAAAGCTACTATTCCTGTAGTAGCTATTAGTGAGACTACTCCCACAGATACAAGAGTTCTTAATAATCTCATAAGATTGTTAATCCAACTAAACTTCAGAGTTAGTAAAGAACAGATTTTTCTCTGTCTTTCCCAATCAAAACTCACGCTCGATCGCACTGTCGGTGAGAAAAAGTGAGGTTATTTTGTAAAGTTATGTATTCAACAAGGGGCGATCGCCTGATCACGCAGTAATCCAAGTAGCCTCGAAGCAGAATTTTCAAGTTATGCTGAAATTGATGCTATTACGAACATCAAATTAAGCATCAAAATAGTCATGAAAAATCAGACTATCCGCACGACAATCACTCTACCTGCGGAACTTTTAGCCGCAACTGACAAGGTAATTAACGAAGGCAAAGCCAAGAGTCGTAATGAATTTGTAGCACAGGCAATCCTACACGAGCTTGAAGCAATCAAACGTGCAGAAATTGACGCCGCGTTAATGGAAATGGCACAAGACCCAGACTATCAAACTCAAGTGCTACAGATGGAGGCTGAGTTTGCTGTAGCAAGTTGGGAAGCATTGCAATTGGGAGAATCCCCAGCATGAAGTTAATTGCCTTGGATTTGCCGGGCCAAGTTTGAATAACTAACGCTTGCTCACCTGATCCCAAAGCAAAAGTAATTTCATTCCAAAGGAAGATGTAAATTTTATTGAATGTTGTAATCAAAAAGCTTCAAGAACCTAGTAAATTAAACCTTTAAGTTAAAAGAACTAGCGATGACGGGACCTGAAGCGATCGCCTTAGTTGAGACTCTGTTAAACTCTGTCAACCCGAAGCAAAAACTCAATGATCTTCAATCAACAATCTTTCTGGAAACTTGGTCTGGAAGTTCCTACGATAAGATTGCTAAGCAGTTAGGCTATCAACTCGACTACATCAAAACAGTTGGTTCGCAGTTGTGGCGTAGTCTTTCTCAGAAATTAGATGAACCAGTCAATAAACGCAATTTGCAAGCAGTTTTGCGACGTTACCAACAATCACAACAAACTAAACAAGATTGGGGAGAAGCAATCGATGTTTCCCAATTTTATGGACGCGAAAAAGAACTACAACTCCTAGAAACTTGGATTCTTGAAGACTGCTGTAGAGCGATCGGAATTTTTGGATTAGGAGGGATGGGTAAAACTACCCTCTCAGTCAAACTCGCTCAACAAGTACAATCCCAGTTTGATTGTGTAATTTGGCGAAGTTTGCAGCAAGCACCTCCACTCGCTACTTTACTAGGCGAAATTGTGCCTATCTTAGCCGGTTCAACCAGCACAGAAGACACTTCAATTTCTGCGCTGATGAAAGAGTTACACTCCAAACGTTGCTTGCTGGTTTTGGATAACGTTGAATCGATTTTGCAAGACGGAAATCGTGGGGGACTTTACCAACCAGGTTATGAAGCTTATTGTCAGCTATTTACTCGCATTTGTGACGAACCTCACCAAAGTTGTTTGCTGATCACGGGACGAGACAAACCAAACGGATTAGCTTTGCGGGAAGGCAAAAATTTGCCAGTGCGATCGCTACATTTACAAGGACTCTCAGGTGCAGATGGTCAACAAATCTTGATCGCAAAAGGTCTAGAAGCCACACTTTCACAACACAGAAATATTGTCAAGTACTTTGGAGGAAATCCTCTGGCGCTCAAAATTGCAGCAACAAGTATTCAAACGTTATTTGGCGGTGAGGTTGAAGCATTTTTAGCTCAAGGAAACACTGTTTTTAGCAATTTGTGGGACTTAATTGAACAACAATTCGAGCGTTTATCTCCCCTGCAAAAACAGATTATGTACTGGTTGGCAATTAACAGGGAAGGAGTCACACCAGCAAAGTTACAAGAAGAAATTTTACCTAAAGTATCTTGGCGAGAATTACTCGAAGCGCTAGAGTCACTAAAGGCCCGCTCGCTCATCTTCGATGAGCGAGCGCTTGCTGAAACTGCCTACACTGGTTTAACACTACAACCTGTGATTATGGAATATGTCAGCGAAAGATTTATCCAAACAATTGAACAAGAAATTATTAATTTTGACCTGAATCTTTTTAAAACCTATGCTTTAATTGAATCCCAAACTCAAGACTATCTGCGCGATGCTCAAATTCAACTGATTTTGCACCCTTTATCTGAGCGACTTTTAACTCACTTTGAAACCTCATCTCAACTTGAATCACACCTCTGCAAAATTCTCTCCTCATTAAAACATCAAACAGCAGCAAATACAGGTTATGTAGTGGGCAATTTACTGAATTTATTTTGCCACCTTAAAACCGACCTTACAGGCTTTGATTTTTCTTATTTAGTCATTCGTCAAGCTTACTTAGTCAATGCAACATTGCACGACGTTGACTTTAGCAATAGTCAAATTAGTCAAACACTTTTTGCTGAAACTTTTGGCGGTGTATTGGGTGTCACTTATAGTCCAGATGGACAGCTTTTAGCTACTAGCGACACTACGGGAGATATTCAAATTTGGGATGCTTGTACAGGAGAACAATTAATTCGTTGTCGGGGACATCAACACTGGACATGGGCGATCGCCTTTAGTCCAGATGGAAGATATCTTGCTAGTGCTGGTGATGATTATTTTGTTAAGTTGTGGGATGTTGAAACTGGGCAATGTTTGCAAACTTATAAAGGTCATACTTATTCGGTTAATTCTGTAGCTTTTAGTCCCGACGGGAAAATCATCGCTAGTTGTTCTCAAGATGCAACAATTCGTTTGTGGGAAGTTGATCCTGTAGGGAAAATGACCTCTCCCCCAACCCCTCTCCTACGAGGAGAGGGGAGTAAGAGTCTTTCTCCCCCCTTCCCAGAACAAAAGTCTCTCCTTTTCCCTCCCCTTGTAGGGGAGGGTAGGGAGGGGTGGGAAGGGGGGCCGGGGGGGTTAGGTCAGCTAATTGGTCATCAAGGTAGAGTTTGGTCAATTGCTTTCAGTTCAGACGGTCAAACCTTGGCAAGTGGTGGAGAAGATTGTAAGATTCGATTGTGGGATATTGCTACTAGAAATTGTCGTGAAGAATGGGTTGCACATGAGCGCTGGGTACGTTCAGTAGTGTTTAGTCCCGACGGTCAAATCCTTGCTAGTAGTAGCTATGATCAGACGATTAAACTTTGGGATATCAAGACTAAGCAATGTCTTAAAACATTGCGAGGACATCGACAAGCAGTTACAGCAATCGCCTTTAGTCCTGACACCTGTAGGAGTGGATTTGTCCAAAATTCATGTATCAAAGAAAAAACCAACAATCAAAACCCACCCCTTTTAGTAAGTAGCAGTTTTGACCGCACGGTGAAATTATGGGACTTAATGACTGGAGAATGTCTGAAAACCTTTCTTGGACATACTAACCGAGTTTGGACAGTTGCTTATCATCCCAAGGGGCGACAAATTGCCAGTGGTGGCGATGATCATGCTACCAAACTATGGAATCTTAAATTAGGGCGTTGTCAGAAAACTTTTAAAGGACATACTAATGCTGTGATCTCCCTAGCTTTGAGTCCTGATGGTAATTATTTAGCTAGTGGACATGAAGACCAAACTGTAAGATTGTGGGACATCAAAAACGCTACTTTGGTACAAACTTTACGGGAACATACTAATAGGGTGTGGTCGGTGGCGTTTCAACCTGCTACATCTGCGTTACCTAGTGTTAAGGAGGACAGAAAGGGGATATTTCAGGGAAGAACAAACGGGAGAATTCTTGCTAGTGGTAGTGGAGATTACACGATTAAATTATGGGACTTGCAGCTAGGGAAAAGTCTACAAACTTTGTACGGTCATACAAGTTGGGTATGGAGTATTGCTTTTCATCCTAACGGTACGAAACTGGTAAGTGCTAGTTACGACCAGACGGTTAAATTGTGGGATGTTAATACTGGTGAATGTTTAAAAACCTTTCAAGAGCATAGCAGTCCAGTTGTCTGTGTTACCTATAGTCCTGATGGGAAAATGTTAGCAAGCAGCGACTTTGATGGCATTATCAAATTATGGGATGCTGAGACTGGAGAATGCTATCAAACTTTCAAAGAACACACTAATAGCGCTTGGTGTGTGACATTTAGCCCTAACGGAAAGTGGTTACTGAGTACAAGCTTTGACCAAACTCTTAAACTTTGGGATGTCTTCACAGGGGAATGTCTCCAGACTTTTAGAGGACATGATCGTGCTGTAATGGTTGGTCGCTTTAGTCCAGATGGTCAATTTATTGTCAGTGGTAGTTTGGATCGCACCCTTAAACTTTGGGATATTCGCACAGGAGAATGTTATCAAACTTTGGCTGGTCATAGGGATTTAATTTACAGCTTGCTTGTTGCTTCTGTTCAATTTGGAAATGAAGCTTCTGCAACACTTACTGCTTTTAGTGGCAGTTTAGATGAAAGCATCAAATTTTGGGATTTGCAAGCTTACAAGTGTTGGCAAACCTTGAGAGTTCCGCGTCCTTATGAAGGGATGAAAATTAAAAACATTCAGGGGTTAACAGAAGCGCAGGGAGCAACTTTGAATGTCTTAGGTGCTGCCTCTGTACCTTCATATTAATCTACTCTAACAGTAACTTAGTTAAGATATAAGGCTGCTGAACTTATCTTTTTTTTCCCAAATTCCCGACAAATTCCGGAAAAAATAGCCAAAAAAGTTCTTTCTTCTAATGTAGGACAAGCGCCCCGCTTGTTAGCCTTACTCGGCGATGTCTACTATACAATAGGAAACAAAACATCTGCCTAACCACAGAAAACAATTTTATGATTTGTAAATTTTTCTCACTTACCAACCCAATTTGGTAACCAAACAAAGCTAAAATGTTCATTAGGAACTAATAAATTATTAATAGCTGTTCTCTTCAAATTGAGTTTTGTAAATAAATTTTAAATAACTTTAATTTTTTTGCTTGAGATAGAATTCCCGGTTTTTAATGGGAATTCGCAGAAAATTTAGTTTCTCGCATGCTAACCGTTGAAGAGAATTGAGACGATGAAAAAAACCCTTTACACCTGGGTTTTATTGCTGTTGGTAATTATAACGCTCACCGCTTGTAGTGCCCCCGCAACCAAAGGAATTACCACAATCACCCTGAGTGGATGGCAAAGCAATCCCAATGAGAAACAATTACTCAAACAGGTTTTGCGTAACTTTGAAACTCAATATCCAAATATTAAGGTCAAACACGAAGTAATCAACGACCAGTATATGGATGTTATCAAAACCAGACTGATTGGCGACGCAGCACCGGATGTTTTTTATTTAGACTCCTTTGAAGCGCCATTGTTGATGAAATATGGCGTACTAGAACCTCTGAATTCCTACATTCCACCTGAATTTAACCTAGGTGATTTTCAGCCCTCCTTACTCAAGGCTTTTCAACTAGGTAATCAAACTTACGGAGTACCCAAGGATTTCTCTACACTTGCTTTATTTTACAACCAAAAGGCTTTCCAAGAAGCAAAAATAAACCAGATACCTAAAACTTGGGAACAATTGCGTAAGCTTTCCAAGAAACTTACCGTAGATAATAATCGCGATGGAAGAAACGAGCAATATGGTTTCGGTATCGCTCCCGAACTCTCACGACAATACTTTATGATCAAAGCCTTTGGAGGTAATTTAGTTGATCAGAAAGGAAACGCTGTCTTTGCTAGTACACAGAGTTTGAAAGGTCTGGAACAAATTATTGACCAATATCGCAAAGATAGGACATCAGCGCAACCTTCAGATATCGGTGCAAATTCAGGAAGTGAGATGTTTGGACAAGGAAAAGCAGCAATGGTAATTGAGGGAAGTTGGGCAATTCCTTACTTAAAAGATACATTTCCCAAGCTAGAATTTGCTACAGCCGAAGTTCCCAAAATTGGCAGGAAAAAAGGGACAATGGCATTTACAGTTGCTTACGTCATGAACAAAAAGAGCAAGAAAAAAAATGCAGCTTGGCAACTAATATCTTATTTAACTAGCAAAGAGGGAATGAAAGCTTGGTCGAAAGAAGGACTTGTCTTACCCAGCCGCAAATCTGTTTTAGCAGAATTAGGATATGATAGCAATCCTCTTTATACTCCTTTTGTTAAAGGTGCTGCTTATGCAACCATTTGGCAAGCCGGCGAAAATCTCCCAACCATCCTACTCCACTTCAACAATCAATTTATCAGCGCCTTAATTGGAGAACAGCCATTAAAAAACGCCATGCTTAAAGCGCAAAAAGCCGCTAACAAAGAAATTCAAGCCGCCAAGTAAAACCTATTCCAAAAACACCTTAACTCCCAATCAAACATCATAATTCATCCATCTTCATCTGCGTGTATCTGCGTGCAGACGCTCGAAGACTCGCTAACGCTTCGCTATCTGCGGTTTCAAACATACCATCAATCCGAGAATCACCAATTCCCGTCTCAACATTAATCCTTATCCATTCCCCATTCCCAACAAACATGAGAATAACCTGGAAAAAAGATAATTTCAGAGAAGCCATATCAGGTTATACCTTCATGGCACCAACAATCCTAATCTTAGGAACCTTTGTAATTATCCCGATTCTGTATGCAATCTTCCTAGCATTTCACAAAGTCAGAATATTAGGAGAACTGAACTATAAATTCATCGGCTTAAAAAGCTTCTTCAGAATGGCGGAAGACGAACGAGTATGGATCGCCTTAAAAAACACAGCAGAATATGTAGCAATCGTCGTCCCCATCCAAACAATACTCGCTTTAATTTTAGCCCTAATCCTCAACTCTCAAATCAAGGGAAAAAATGGATTTAGAATCATCTTCTTTCTCCCAACCGTCACCTCATCCGCAGTTTTAACTTTAATTTTCATGTGGATTTATAACTCCAATGGCTTACTAAATAATTCCCTAGCATTCTTAGGTTTACCTACTTACAACTGGTTAGGAGATCCAAGAGTAGCATTGAAATCGATTATGTTAATGAATATTTGGTCAACAGCACCCTTTTTCATGGTAATTTACTTAGCAGCACTCCAAGAAATACCTGCTTCGCTATACGAAGCCGCCACAATTGATGGTGCAAACAAATTCGATCAATTTATCTCCATTACACTACCATTACTTAAACCTGTCACCTTTTTTATCGTAGTGATGGGAGTCATCGGTACATTTCAATTATTTGACCAATCTTACATTTTTTCAGCAGGTTCTGGTGGCCCTAACAACTCTACCTTGACCGTTGTACTGCTAATCTATCAGTATGCTTTCAAGAGTCTAGATATGGGATATGCAGCCGCACTTGCTTTAATGCTTGCTGCTGTAATTATGATAGCTACTCTTATCCAACGTCGTTTCTTTAAAGAAGAAAAATCTAACTAAGGATGATAATAAATGAATCGTTCAACTTTGCTCAGAGTTCTACTTTATACGGGATTATTTTTCTACGCTATTATAACTTTCCTTCCTTTTGCTTGGGCACTGTCTGCATCTTTCAAATCCCTACCAGAAATTATTTTAGGAGGGATGAAATTTATTCCGGAGCAGTTTACGCTAGATAACTACAAGAGGATTTTTATACAAGAACCGCTGTTCGGACGTTGGTTCTTGAATAGTATATTTGTTGCCGTTTGCGTTACGGGATTCAATCTGTTATTTAACTCAATGGCTGGTTATGCATTGGCAAGGATAAGTTTTATAGGAAACAGATTTTGGTTTTTGCTGATTTTAGCAATTTTGATGGTTCCGGGACAAATTACCCTAATTCCTAGCTACTTAGTTTTAAAAAGCTTGGGATGGCTAAATTCTTACCAAGGGTTGATTGTTCCCAACGTGGTGAATGCTACATTTATTTTTATGATGCGGCAATTTTTTCTTAGTTTCCCCAAGGAACTAGAAGAAGCAGCCGCACTGGATGGTTTAAACCGCTGGGAAACCTTCTTATCGATTGTCTTACCTTTAGCAAAACCCGCTTTAGCAGCACAGGCAATTTTTATCTTTATGGGTAGCTGGAATAACTTTTTAACGCCGTTAATTGTTTTATCTGACCCGGAGATGTTTACCCTTCCTTTGGGGTTAAATACATTTAAGGGACAATATATCACTTATTGGAATTATATTATGGCAGCATCTATGGTATTAACTATACCAGCACTGGTAATTTATGCCTTTTTTAATCGTTACTTTATTCAAGGGGTTACCTTTACCGGAGGTAAGGAGTAAACTTTGGTTGTATGGCAAATTCTAGGATTAGGAGGCAGTTAAATTGAATACTATACCTAAGCAGCGTCTAACTGTTTCTTTAGTGAATTTAGTGTTAGTTGTCACTACAGGATTACTGCTGGTGTTACTGTGGCAATTGCGGAGTTTGTTAGTAACATTAATGATAGCTGTGGTTGTCGCTGCAACACTTGCTCCGACTATTAATATTGCTGAAAAGCTGCGGATTCCCCGATGGCTGGCGGTAATTGTGGTGTACTTAGGATTAATTGGAATTTTAACAGGTGCAGTATTGATAATTGGCCCGACTGTTGTAGCGCAAATTCAGCGATTAATCGGGAGGTTACCAACTTATTTAGAAATTGTGCGATCGCTGTTTGAAAATACGGCAATTCGTCTGGGAATGACTGAACCAGAATCCCTCGCTCAAATTAGGCAATTTTTTAATACTCAAGGACTCACAGGTTGGATAATTAGTTCAAGCCAAGAGCTACTTGTACGTTCTTACGGTGTCACTAGAGGGATTGTTGGTAGCTTTTTTACCCTGCTTTTAGCATTGCTGCTTTCCGGCTATATGTTATCTGGTTCTGAAAGCTTGATCAAGGGTTTGGTAAGTTTATTTCCTCAGCCCTGGGATGAGCGATTGGAAGCACAAGTAAAGCCAGTAACTCAACGCATGGGGGGGTACATTCAAGGGCGAGTTTTAGTTTCGGGAATTTTAGGGGTTGCGATTAGTATTGGTTTGAAATTTTTGGGATTGTCAGAATTTGCGATTGGCTTAGGGGTGATTGTGGGATTTACGAATTTGATCCCATTTTTTGGCCCAGTTTTAGGAGCAATTCCAGCTTTAATCGTGGCACTTGCACAGGGAGGATTCACTTTCTTTTGGGTGTTGCTATTATTCGTGATTGTCCAGAATTTAGAAGCTTATCTTTTAGTTCCTTTGGTGGTAGGTTCTTCGGTGAATTTATCCCCGTTGTATCTACTATTAGCGGTATTGGGAGGAGCGCAAGTTTTAGGAATTATTGGTACGTTGATTGTTCCAGCTTGGGTTGCTGCTGCGGCTGTACTTTTAGAAAGTCTCTACTTGCAACCAAAAAGAATAGCAGAACAACAGGAAGAAATGTCCGCAATTTCTAGCAAAGAAACTGCCACTGTGTTGCCAGTTAATCGTTTATAGTTAAATTAATGGTCGAGATTTTAGAACCAGATGACGGGCCGATATATGACCTAACTTGAGGTTCTGGTGGTCTGTTTGTCCAGAGTGCTTTGTTTGAAGAGTGGGTGCAAAGTGTGAGTTACGATAACGCTTGTAAATATTTAGCTGAAGAATATCCTCGTGAGTTTGTGCGTTGGTTGTTAGGAGTAGAACCTCAGAACATTGAAGTACTCAAAACTGAGTTAACACTGGAACCTATACGCGCAGATTCTGTTAGCTTCCTACAAACTGCTAATCAGATTTTACACATAGAATTTCAAACTTTACCTGCATCTACTCCTGCTATTCCGTTTAGGATGTTGGATTATTCTGTACGTTTAAAACGACAATATCCATGTGAGGTAACCCAGGTTGTAATTTTCTTGCAAGAGACGACTAACGAAGTTGTGTTTACAGAGGAATATCGAGACAATACAACTACACACTGCTTTCGGGCTGTGCGTCTGTGGGAACAATCACCAACGCTGTTTCTAGATAATCCAGCATTGTTACCTTTAGCAACGCTAGCACGAACCGATTCACCTCAAACTTTGCTTACACAGGTTGCCCAACGAGTGGCTACAATTCCAGATAGGGAGGAAAGACAGAATATTGCAGGTTGTACGGAGATTTTAGCAGGGTTGCGGTTTTCCAAAGATATCATTCGTCAATTTTTACGGGAGGATGTTATGCGTGAGTCTGTAATTTATCAAGATATTTTGCAGCAAGGTATGCAACAAGGTATGCAACAAGGTATGCAACAAGGAAGACAGCAAGAAGCATTTTCCTTATGTGTCCGTATACTCAATCAAAAATTTGGAGAACTTGATTTATCAATTATTGAGAGACTTCAGGTTTTCTCTGTAGAAAAGTTAGAAGCTTTAATTGTGGCTTTGTTTAATCTTACAGATGTTGCTGATTTATTAGCTTGGTTAGATGCTGAAGAAAGTAAAACAAATGAAGAATCATCATGAACATTAGATTTGTCTTGAAAATGGGTAATGGGTAATGGGTAATGGGTAATGGGTAATGGGTAATGGGTAATGGGTAATGGGTAATGGGTAATGGGTAATGGGTAATGGGTAATGGGTAATGGGTAATGGGTAATATCAATTTGGCATTGGAATAATATGTTTTTTTAACGCAGAGAGCGCAGAGGAAAACGCAGAGGTACGCAGAGGTTTTTGTTGAATTCCGATGCTAACGGCAATGATATTACTGGAGTAAAAGTACGAGGAATATCAAGAGATGTCTCTTAAGAGTCTGGTTGGGTGTGGGAGAACAAATCAAATTTGCTTCAAATAGTTCTCAAACCGCTCTCGTAATAATTCAAATGTCAGATTCTGTGTCCAATATTCTACTAAAGCATGACCAAATGCCCAAGCGTTACGATCTGGTGAGGCGGAGTTTTCTAGTAATAGCGGCCACAGGGCTAGTAAATCAAAGTTCAGCTTCTTAGAGTCACCAGAATTTAAGAGTGAAAACAAATCATATGCCATCTGAAGTTTACCAATTACGATAGGCAATTGTTCCACTGGAATTTGTTCTGCTAACAGATAAGCTAGAGTAGGGGTTCCGGTTGATAATGTGGCAATAAATTGGAGAACAGGACTTTTGAGAAGTGTAGTTAGTCCCTGTGTTGTCGCCATTTGGAAGGTGTAGCGATCGATAATTTTAGCAGCAGCAACAGTGCGTGCTTCTAAGTTACGCAAAAAACGAGCCAAACGCAGTTGCTTTGCAGGTGCGATCGCCTCAACTAATCCTAAAGATAGCGCTTCTATTCCCCAAGCAAATCGATTAATTTTGCTGTCACTTGTGACGACAGGTAAAACCAAATTACAAAAGTCACCTAACAGTTTAGCGCGATACTCCGTAGCTTCCCGAATTGCCTTTTCCTTGGGACGTTCTCCCCACTCCCAATCATAAGGTGGTTCCCATTCACGAATCGGACGCAGACGATCTACCTGTGTAACAATTGCAATTGTAGGTAAATCTGTAATGTCTGCTTTCATGTCTTTGAGAAAATCCACATCCATTTGCAAAGCAGGATCAAGCGCAGGGGTGACTAACAACAACAAATCTGCATTACTTGCATAGTCAAGCACAAGTTCCCGTAAATCCCCACGGTTGACTTGTTCATAACCTGGTGTATCCCAAAGCGTCAGCGTTTCCCCAGTTTCGCTTTCCCAGTGATAATTTTGAATGCGATCAGTGCTGGGTAAAACATCAACTTCAGCGCGATCTGCTTGAAATAGGGTGTTAATCAGACTACTTTTGCCTGCACCCGTTCGCCCTGCAAGTAGAATATTGACAGGCTTTTGCTCAACTTTTTCGGTTGGTTCTGCTTGAGTGAGGATGTCTCGGAGGGTTTGGGTTTTGGCTTTGGGTAGTGTAGGTGTGGTGACAGAAGGTTCTGAAACTGGTAATGTGGTGCCACTGTAGAGGGCGATCGCCTGTCGAGATAAGTTTCTCAGGGCCACTTCCCGCAACATCTGTCCCAAATTCACCAACAGTTGCTGAGTAGCCTGATTACTGTAACGCTGACTGGCTTGTTTTGCCAATGCTGCTGCTGGGTTCAAAAGCCACTGTGCATGGTTCCAGACTTGCCAGAGTTTCCGAGCCGATGGTTCTAGTTTACGGTAGATTTCGTATGCTTGGTATGCCTGCCCAACTGTAACTTGATTGAGTGCTGGGGATAAGTTTTGCATCCAGCGATCCATGTCGTCCATTGTTCCCCGAATCAGTCCATAAGCTTGGGGAACGTAAATGTTGAGGAGGGGGTACTTTTCTTGAGGATTGTAGATGTGGGCGATCGCCACAACTAGCTCTTGACATCGCTGCCAAAATGTTGTCCAGTCTTCCCAAATTGGAGGATCGTTTTGTGCTGTTTTTAGGATTTCTTGGAATGCGGTTTCTGCTTGTTTAGTGGAATCAGTTGCTGTTGGTTGAATGGCATCGTCTGTTGCAGATTCCAGTTCTTTGCTAACTTCTGCCATTACCGATTCTAGCTGATTTACTGCAGGTTTAGTCCATTTGACCAACAGCCAACGCCAACCTACTAAGAGGATAGTGAAAACACCCCAGATCCAACTAATACCCCATGCTTGGATTTGTAAACCTGCGGATACTAGAAGGAAAGTTATGAGAGAGGCGATCGGCGTTGCTAAGACGATCCATTGCCACAGTTTTAATCGCACCATTGCACCATACCTGCTTGTACTGCTGATACTGTTATTGTCGCGAATATTTCTGTGATGAGTGCGAAATCACCCCTTGAGAAACTAGCTATCGCACGTTGATGGGGTGTACTGGCAAACCGTTAAAATTATAGGTGCTAGAAACAAGGTTTAAGCCTTTCCCACTCTGATACACTCACTCCATCTAACCTGGAGGCAAGATGCCAAAAGCTCCAAAAACACCGCCAGAACCAGAAATCACAGATCAGCAAAGAGAAGCAGCAGAAGCAGAAATTAGGGAAAAACAAAAAATAGTTGACTACGACACAAAAGAGTATCCAGTGGAAGTGCTTGTCCAGAAATACAAAGATGGGCTAAAGGATGACATCAATGAGTTGTATATACCAGACTATCAAAGGGAAATGATTTGGGAAGAATCTCGACAGTCAAAGTTTATTGAATCTATTTTGCTAGGACTACCTATACCATATATTTTTGTTGCTGATTTGCGACCAGAAGATGACGATGTTGATGATTTAGCTCGGCTAGAAATTGTTGATGGTACTCAACGTATCCGTACTTTAGATAGATTTCTCAATAACGAGCTAAAGCTGTGTGAACTAGAAAAGTTAGGGAAGTGTAACAACTTCAAATTCAGTGATTTGCCCCTTGCACGACAGAGACGCTTCAACAGAGCTACTATTCGCATGATTGTGCTTACTGACAAAGCTAATGAAGAAACACGAAGGGATGTGTTTGAACGTATTAATTCGGGTAGTATTGTACTGAACGATATGGAGAAGCGTAGAGGAATATCTCCTGGTCCTTTTGTTGATCTTATTGAAGAACTTGCCAAAGATCCAAAATTTCGTAAGCTATGTCCATTGTCAAAAGCACTTGTTAGTAAACGTGAACCAGAAGAATTTGTATTACGCTTTTTTGCTTACTTAAATAACTATAAAAATTTTGATAGACGAGTGAATATTTTTCTCAATGAGTATCTAGAAAAACACAATAATGGTGAAATTAACCTGGATGCCATGCGAAATGAGTTTCACGGAATGTTAGATTTTGTTGAAAAATATTTCCCTAATGGATTTAGTAAAGCTAAAGGTCATGTAAAAACACCAAGAATTCGATTCGAGGCAATTTCTGTAGGTGTTGCACTTGCATTGAGAGAGAAGAGCGATCTGGAACCAAAGTCAATAAAGTGGCTGGACTCACCAGAATTCAAAGAATATACTACCTCCGATGCAAGTAACTCTAGACCTAAAGTAATTAAGCGTATTGAATATGTACGTGCTCAACTTCTCGGTAAATCATGACTAGCGGCTTATTTCAAGACTTCAATGAACGCTCTAGAGAAGTAAGCAAATATTTTATTTTTTTGAAAAGCTTGGAGCAGGGAACCACGAAATTAAGTATGGAAGGTAAGGGGGGAAGCCCAAAAATTAGAGAAATTGACCACGATTTAATAAAGACCTTGAAAGCGAGTGGTTTTCTATTGCTGTATAACCTAGTAGAAGCAACTATGCGCAACGCTATCGAAGCAATATTTGATGAACTGCGAGGAAAAGGGGTTTCCTACGACGAAATTAGACCTGAACTTAAGAAAATTGTCCTCAAAAATTTAAAAAAGCGAAATCCTGACAAAATTTATTCAAGTATAACCGCTATTTCCCTGGATATTATCACTGCTGGATTTGATAAAGAAGATCTCTTTTCTGGCAATCTTGATGGAAGAAAAATAAGAGATACAGCAACTGAATACGGATTTTCACACTCTACTGACTATGCTAAAACAGGTGATGGAAGTGATTTGGTCATTATTAAAACAAACAGAAATGATTTAGCACATGGGGTTAAGTCTTTTGAGGAGGTAGGACGAGATAAAACCGCAGATGATCTTTTAAAAATCAAGAATAAGATAGTCAGGTATCTCAAACAAATACTACAAAATATTGAGCAATATTTATCTAATAAAGACTACTTAGATCCATCTACTTTTGGGACTGCTTAAGTAAACTGTTCAATATGATTTAAGATGCTTTGAGCAATAACTTGACCCAGTTTGACAGGAACAGCATTTCCAATCAATCGCCCTATATGACTAAGTTTGACAGGTTGATCAGGGCCTACGAATTCGTAATTTGCTGGAAAAGTTTGTAACAAGGCTGCTTCTCTAAGAGATATAGCCCTATCTTGTTTAGGATGTCCAAATCGACCGTTACCAAAACCGAAACACTGTGTAGTGATGGTTGGACTAGGTTTATCCCACTCCATTCGACCATACACTCCTGGATAAGTTTTGCCACTCTCTTTAATGTGGCATTCTGCGATTAAGTCCTTAGACCAATCTCGCCAAGTCCCTCCAGGTTTTGAAGCACGAATACGGCGCAGATTTAGCTCAGAAAGCTTACTACATTGATGGAGTCGATCTCTTTTAGATGCTTGACCAGCAGAGAGTGGTTCTAGATGTTCAATAGTTGTTCTTACTGTTTCGTATCTTTCTGAATGATGGGTCGGGGAAATTAAATTTATCTTCCCAAATTTTGAAGCCAGTAAAACTAATCGCTTTCGAGATTGAGGGATTCCATAATCTAAACAGTTAACTTCATAAGCATCAAAAGAATACTTTAAGTTCTCTAATTTATCTATAAATTCTTGAAAAACTGGATGATGTTTTAACTGAAGCACGTTTTCCATTGAAATAATCTCTGGTTCACATTCTTGTACCAAGCGAGCAAAATCCTGTAGAAGCTTCCACTTCGATTCTTTATCGTTATAACGTCTTGAGTAACTTGAAAACGGTTGACAGGGAGCGCATCCTGCTAAAACTCTAATGCTACTTCCTCTAAAATGCTCAGACATTTCAGAACCGCTAACATCTTCCACGTCTTGCAGTATAAATTTTGCTCTGTTGTTGTGTTCATATGGAAACTCACACGCTGGATCAATATCGTATCCAGCTTTAACTGGAAGACCTGCTTGCTCAAACCCATGAGTTAGTCCTCCAGCACCACAAAACAGATCTACTGTAGAGATGCTGTCAGTCATTCAGTCTCTTTTACTCACTATACATAGCCCAATAGGCTACAGTAGCGCATTTGAATAATGACGACAAGATAGAGTAAGAGTTAGTGCGATTATATTCTACGCCCCGACTGTAGTAGCTTGACCTTTAGCTACAGTCGCTAAAATAGCTAAAACCTCCGGTACTAAAGGCTTTAAATCTGTCAAACGATTGGATGCTGCTATCATTACAATTACCGCAATATCAAAATCTGGCAACTTTTGTTGAAATGATAAGTTGCGATCAACAGTTATAAAAACATCAAACTCTGATAAAGCAAGAGCAAGAAGTTGACCATTCTTTACTCCAGCCCATCCCATTTGTGGAACCGTCTTCACCTCGTAGCCAATAAATTCTCTTGCAAGTTTGCGGTCAATACACTCGTCTAAAAGCAGCTTCATACTACGCTACCATGCAAATAAGCTGCTTTCTGTGCTTCTTCCAGCAAGGCGATAACCTGTTCTCTAGTCACAGTTGGAAATCCATCCAAAAAATCGTCGATTGATTCTCCTGCTTTGAGATAATCAAAAAGCGTTTGTACAGGAACCCTCGTACCAGCAAAAACCGGAGTACCGCCCATAATTTCAGGGGATGCGCTAATAATTGAGGAGTCTTGAAGCATAAGTCTTTGACCTCCGGGTTCTGTACTTAACAGTCTATCAATTTCATGAGGTACATTTTGACCCCCCTAACCCCTCTTATCAAGGGGGGGAAATGTATTTCACCAACTCGCAAAGTGCTGTAAGTCTTATTTAGGTTTTAGAAAAATCCGAGGCATTAAATATAGCTGTTTCTTGGGCTAATCTAGAAATGTGACTGATAAGGCAATTCTGTTATGAGCATTGTAATCTCAGACGAAATCCTGCAAGCATCTCAGCTTACCCCAAGCGAATTTCGCCAGGAAATTGCCTTGCATCTATTCCAGACAGATCGCTTAACACTAGGTTACGCTAGCCAACTTGCAGATATGTCACCCAACGCCTTTCGCCAACTCCTGAAGCAGCGCAATATCCCGCTCTATTCTTATGATGTGGAAGACTTTGAGCTTGATCTCAAAAACCTGCGGGAGTTAGGCCGACTGTGATTGTTATTAGCGATACATCGGTGTTTACAAATTTAGCAGCGATTCAACAACTGCACCTTCTGCCCCAACTCTACAACCAAGTCATCATTCCTGATGCGGTGTATCGTGAACTTGCAGAGATTGATCCACCTGTCCCAGGTACTCTCGAAGTTCAATCTGCTCCGTGGCTTGAAGTCAGGGAAGTTGTTAATCGTAGCACTTTCGATCGACTTCGGAAAGAGGTGCGGCTAGATGCAGGTGAGTCTGAAGCGATCGCCCTTGCTCTAGAACTCAATGCTGATTTACTCTTGATTGATGAGCGTCGTGGTAGAGCAGAAGCAGATCGGCTGGGACTCAGGATTACAGGGCTTCTGGGCATTTTTGTCGAGGCTAAACGCCGAAATCTCATTGCTGCTGTCAAGCCCTTGATGGATACTGTGATTGCTACATCAGAGTTTAGAGTGTCTTGTGCCCTGTACGAACAAATTTTAAAGATGGTAGATGAAGCCTAGATAGTAAAATAGGCATATAGACAAGAAACTATGCAGATTACGATTCAACTACCCGATGAACTTCAACAGCAGCTCGTCAGTCTGGCCCAGCAACGCAACATTTCCCTCGAAAGCCTGATTCTGGAATCTATTGCCCAATCCCTCCGCCAAATCGATGACGACGATGAACCGAAGGAAGTGGTTTTAGCTAACCTTCGTCAGTCCCTCCAAGACGCTAAAGAGGGGAAAGTTCGCCCCGTTTATGAACTGTGGGATGGCATTGATGACTGATGAACAGCCTCTTCTAGCATATGAAGAAATTACTATTTATTTGTAGTCAAAACCGCTTACGTAGCCCGACAGCAGAAGCAGTTTTCTCTGAATATGAAGGACTGGAAACAGATTCAGCAGGATTAGATCGGCAAGCTGAAATACCTTTGTCTAGTGAGGCGCTTCAATGGGCAGATATCATTTTTGTGATGGAAAAGTCACATCGCAGCAAACTCTCACAAAAGTTTCAACCTTGGCTCAAAAATAAGCGAGTAATTTGCTTAGATATTCCTGATGAATATGAATACATGGAACCAGCTTTGGTGGAGTTACTGAAGAAAAAAGTACTCCCACTACTAGGAACTTTTTAGAATCCCTATCTTCAGAGTCCGAATTCAATTTCTCCCTTACTTCTCGCTCCTGATATCATTTACGTTTGCATCGGAATTAATCAAAAACCTCTGCGTCCCTCTGCGCAAACCTCTGCGCTCTCTGCGTTGAAAAAACATATTATTCCAAAGCAAACGGATTCGATATGAAATCTAAGATTTATTCTCAAGTTTTGATTCCTTTAAACCGTTCTTTTGCTGTCTTAAATGCTTCTCCCATCACTAACTGAATCTTCTTAGGATCTGGTTTTTTACCTCCCATTAAATCACCAAAATAAACGCAAGCTCCTTCACCTAAAGCCCAAGTATAAGCAGCAGCCCAAGAAGCAGCAATTACGCTACCGAAACCGGGTATAAATTTGATTAACTCTCGTCCCACTGCTCGTGCTAAGAAGCCACTGGCGATCGCGCTAACAATTCCCCCTGCTTGTGATGGGGTCAAAATCTGCCCATATAATTTCCCCAATAAACCGACCATTGAGACTTGCAAAGCAGTCAGCACAGGCATTGTAGCAAATGGCAGTGGTACGGCTTCAATTGCGGCGGCCATGATTGCAAATGCCAACATATAACGGCGTCCCACATCGCGGTAGAGGTTGCCAAGTTGCTCACCTGCTTGCTGATCCAATAATTGATAAATTGTACGGCTCTCTGCTTCTGGGAGCAATTCGGCAAGGGAATTTGAGAGGGCTTCTAAGCCATAAAATACTGGATTGTAAGCGTCTTCTTCTAGGGTGAAGTCGATGAGTACGGAACTATCATATAGTCCTGTAAAAGATTGCTGTATTGCGGTGAAGGCTCGGTTTATTTCCTCATATCCTGGTGGATATGTAGGATGATCTGCTGTATTGTTGGGATAAAGTTCATGTAAGCAGGTAACTACTAGCAGACAGGGGATTTCTGGATATTTTTTACGCAATTGTTGGGCAATTTGTCGTAGGGTATCGGTAGCAAAATCATTGATTTTGACAGTTATAATTAGGACTCTGGCGCGATTAGTTTCCTGTTCTAAATCTCCAATTAATTCCTGAATAATTGTTTCAGTTTCCTGGTTGACATCTCCCAGTCCAACCGTATCTGTAAAAATCAGCAATGGTAGGTCATTGGAAGGGTAAGCATAGCGCTCGGTGTGTTGGGTGTGGGGACGAAATCCCTGTCCTACAATTTCCGCAGAAACGCCGGTTAGTCCCCGCACAATCGAACTTTTGCCGGCTTGGGGTTTACCAATAAGCAGCGCTTCTGTGGTGGGTAATTCGGCACGAACGGTAGCTAAAATTTCTGCAATTTGTTCTTCACTGACGCTAAACCAGCCAACAACTGTATTCGCTATTTGCTCAACGGGGTTGTGTTGCGTCAAGCGTGCTGTTGTGTTGTTCCAGACGCCAGCAAGACGGTTAGTCCAGGAGTTATCAACCGACTGGGTTGTTGCAGTATCAATTTGTTCATTAGACTGTTGAGAATCAGCTAAGGTCGAGTCAGCTTCACTTTGCTTAGTCATGGGCATTAAAAGGTTTTTCAGTAATTTTAAACGCATCCAGAAGATTTAGCTTCTCTCCTAATGCTGAATTTTCCTACTTTTAATTTAACTCAGATATCACTGAAAAATTTCTGAGTCATTCCCTTACAATGTTGGCAAAGATTCTCTAATTTGAGAACATAGTCACCAATAGTCAAAGAGTCCCTGTCATTACCATCGGTCCAGCAGGAGTTGTAGGTGCAGGAACTGTTTCTACAGTGACAACTAATGCAGTTACTTCAGAATTAGTAGGCAAAGAAAGTTTGATAAAAACAGTTCCTCGCTCAGTTGTATTAAACGCTTCCCAAGGAATCTTTTCGTTATTAACAATTGGCCAAAGCTGATAAAATTGACCCTTTGGTAAAACCGGAAGATTCTGTAAGATTAAAACAGCTTTGGGTTCACCGGGCGTCACTACAATACTACCAGAAGCAGCAGAGGACTGATCCATACCTTTGAGGGAAACTAGATGAGTATTTGGCTGTTACAACATCGCAATGACATCTTTTTGTCGCGCTACCTGAGCTTCAAGCGTTGTCATCTGTTGCCTAATTCGGTGGTTATCTAAACCGAGAGTTAAGGCTAATAATGCCGCTGCGCTACCAATAATCCAACTCCATCGTTGACGTGAACGTTTGATTTCTGTTATTGGTAATGGGTTAGGTTGTCCCGATGCTTCAGGATTTTGACTTTCTATTTTATTCGCCGAAGCTATTTCTAAAATAGCGGAACGGAGATGTTGTGGAGGTGCGACATCTGGGAGAGCTAGTGGGATAAATTCTAATACTTCCTGCAAACGAGCTACCTCTTGTGCGAGTTCAGGCTGTTCTTTCATTAGCTGCTTTAATTCTTCAGCTTCTTGGGAGCTGAGGTTGCTGAGAACATAACCTGCAATCAGTTCTTCTAAACGTTCAGGAAGTAAAGGCTCTGTCATAATTTTAATTAGTCAATCAAATCTTGTAAGTTTTTTCTTAAGTTCAACAAACCCTGGCGAGACCAAGTTTTAATTGTTCCCAGAGGGATATCCAGTTGAGCTGCAATTTCTGATTGACTCAATCCCTCGTAGTAAGCCATTTCTAATACCTGTAACTGTTTTTCAGGAAGTTGGGCTAAAGCTTCGCGAACATAATGCGATCGCTGAGTTAAAGAAGCTGCTTCAAAAGGTGTGGAAGGTGATGTTTCAGTCGCCATCATCTGACTCCATCGCTGAAGAAATTTTAAATTGGTGCCACGAGAGCGAAGTTTATCAATGGCTCGTGAACGAGTTAGGGTGGTCAAAAAGCTGCTCAGAGAGCCACGAGTGGGATTGTAGGCGCTGATGAGCCAAAGTTTGAGGAAAATATCTTGGGTTAGGTCTTCTGCCTCTTGAG
>JAYFMV010000053.1:0-58786 GCA_042408245.1 Potamolinea sp. | reverse complement strand
ACAGTGCCATCATCGCAGGATTGCCCTTGAAATAAGCCTTAATTGCCCTGTCGGCATTTACCTTATATTCGTCGGTGTCTAAGTAGGGGTCAAATTGCCCACCCATCCCTCTATGCCAAAGCATTGCTCTCATACAAGCTTCGGCAAATTCCATATTAACTCTGTCATGCCACAAGTGGTGAAATAACTTGGGCATTTTGAAGGTTTCCCCTCTTTCGATGAATTGCAAAAGTTCAGGATGCGCGGTGGCTTCTCCGCGCCAAATCCGCAAATCAGCATCATCTCCGGCGTAATGATTATGTCTGTCTAAATATTCCTTTGGGAGGAAGTATTTAAAGAAGGGAAAGGGGTCTAAAAATACTCTTTCGGCAATATAAAGAAGGTCGCGCCAGTAAAAATCCATCGGCACCGCATAGGCTTTATATAAGCCGATGATTTGCATGAGATTTTCTGGCGTATCCGGGAGCATTGCGCCACCTGCTTCTAGCCGGTGAATTACGTCGGAAAATTCATGTTTAGAAGGAGGAAGCTTGGCTTTGGGTTTGACGGGAGCTTGTACCATTGTCGTGTCCTTTAAACTAGCATTTTAGCTAAATCTAGGGTTTTGATCAGGGTGATTGTACTTACCCTAATATTATTGATAGCTAATTGATGAGTTTGGTGTCAGATCTTCAGCAATCTTTGTAGATGGCTCTGCTGCAACCAGTGCAGAACTCATGGAAGTTGTGGTAGTTTCACTCCATCGTACTAACCAAGTTGGTTTTAATCCCAGAAAGAAAATTAGTGCGACTAAAACTAAGGATGGAACGCGCTCTCTCCAGAGGACTTTGGGATAGTATGCTGTCTTGTTGTCCAGTCTGCCAAAACAGGTACGGTTGAGGAGAATTACAAAGTAAACTGCAGTTAAACCAGATGCCAAGACGCACAGCAATGTTTGTACTGGAAATACTGAGAAACTGCCTTGAAATACCAGAATTTCTGCAACAAATCCCATCAATCCAGGAATCCCAGCGCTAGCCATTCCTGCTACTACTAGGAAAGCGCTAATAATCGGCAAACCTCGAATTGGACTCATCAAACCATTGAGAACATCGAGATCACGAGTACCTACTTTCGTCTCGATAACGCCCACCAGATTGAATAAGATAGCGAGGATGATACCGTGAGCAATCATTTGAGCGACAGCGCCAACTAAGCTTAAGGATGTGCCTGCAGCGGCTGCTACGATGATATAGCCCATGTGACCGATGGAACTATAGGCAACCATGCGCTTGATGTCTTTTTGGGCGATCGCGGTTAGTGCTCCATAAAGTACGCTGAATGTACCAATAATTGCCAGTCCAGGAGCAATAGTTGTCCAAGCTTCGGGAAACAGTTGTAAACCGAAACGTATTAAGCCATAAGTCCCCAGCTTTGCTAACACTCCACCCAGCAAAATTGCGATTGGTGGGGAAGCTTCTACATAAGCATCTGGTAACCAAGTGTGTAAGGGAACCAAGGGAATTTTTATCCCAAACCCAACTAACAGTACTGTTAACAAAATTAGCTGAGTTACTAATGGTAATCCTTGGGTGCTGATTGACTCGTAATCGAAACTGTTGGTATTACTCAGCCAAGCCATTCCTAGGAATGCTGCCAAAATCAAAATTCCGGAAACTGCTGTATAGAGGAGGAACTTCATCGCTGCGTAACCACGTTTCTCTGTACCACCCCAGATGGCAATTAACAGATACAACGGGATGAGTTCTAGTTCATAAAATATGATAAATAGCAGCAAGTTTTGAGCAACAAATGCGCCAGCAATACCTGCATTAACTAGGAACATTAATGAATAGTAAAATCGGGGACGCTCGATTTTTTCACTACTGCTATAAACAGCAATCCAAGTTAAGAGAGCATTTAAAGCTAGCAAGGGAAAGGACAAGCCATCAATTCCTAGCTTATATGTCAATCCTATTTGGGGAATCCAGGGTAAAGATTCAGTAAACTGTAAGCCGGAAGTTGTTATATTAAACTGACCCGCAAGCCAGACAGTTAAAAGTAAAATACTACTGGCAATTGCTAATGCTATAAAACGGACTCGCGTCGCTTCTAATTTTCCTGGGAAAAAACCGACTAAAGCAGCACCCAAGATGGGTAGCCAAATTAAAGTACTAAGCATAGATTGTTGTTTTTTATTGTCCTTTGTTTTTTATGACTGGCCACTGACTAATAGCCAATGGCCAATACTTACCCTTAACCAAGGATAGTTACTGTGCCACTATTCAAATCGTAATAAGCGCTTACAACTTTCAGTTTGCCTTCCTCAATTAACTTTGAGATTACGGTAGATTTTTTTAACTTTTCAGCTTGATACAAAGCATTGGCTTTGGTTCCTTCCTCAAGCTCTTCGATTTTTTTACCTTGTGAATTCTGTAAAGATGGTCTAATGGCATCAAGCAAACTAGCAATTTGTCCGGGAACTTGAGCGCCTTTGATTGTGGCATCTACCGCTCCACATTTTTTATGGCCCATGACCAATAGTACTTTTGCTCCTAATACTAATGTGCCAAAT
Organism: Potamolinea sp.; assembly: GCA_042408245.1. GTDB lineage: Bacteria > Cyanobacteriota > Cyanobacteriia > Cyanobacteriales > Coleofasciculaceae > Potamolinea. Next base: position 56,232 of record JAYFMV010000053.1, on the reverse strand, counting down.
TCAAGGCTGCCAACCTCCTCCGGAGTCGCGATATTTCCAGCTACACGACAGATAAATAAATCCCCAAATCCTCGGTCAAAAATAATCTCAGAAGGAACCCGCGAATCTGCACAACCGAGAATAGCTGCAAATGGTTTCTGTCCTTGTGCAACTGCGGCCAGACGGTCATAGTTTTGGTTGATATTTTTAAGGTTTTTCGTAACGAAGCGTTGATTTCCCTCCATTAACATTTTCAGAGCCTGATCGGGACTCATGTCATTGTCTGCAACTGCTACTTCGGGAGAAACTAAATTGGAGCCTAGTCCTGCTGTTACTACTCCTGCACCGACGGCTCCTGCACCAAACTTGAGCAAGTTCCGTCTTGAGAAATTACCCTTCTGATTCTTTCCGTTCATTGATTTATGTCTTCCTTTGTAAATTGTAAAAACTACACAGCGATTTAGAAGGGTTATTTATTTTTGAGGTTTCAGGCATTTCAGTATTTTGGTATTTCCTGAATAGCTGATTTTTTGTTTTTATCAAAACCCTATTTTAAATGATAGTACATAATGGGATATTTTTGCTTTTTTTGTTATCTAATTTCTGATTTCAAAGTTTAAAGTTTGCCAGATTAAAGGTTATTTAATTAAGGGGACACAATTCAACTTATGGTGAGCATTGCTAAAATTTATTTAACAGATGATTATAGGCTTGAGGTAGGCAATGCCTACCCTACAAGCCTCCCTTCAATAGAGAAGCTTAGCTATATTCTTCTCCACGTTCTTTCCGAACTAAACTTACTGTCGCCGTGTCTAAATCGTAATAAGCACCGACAACTAGCAATTTTTTTTCCTTAACTAAATCGGCTATCACTGGAGATGCTTTCAGCTTGTCCACTTGCGTCAAAATATTGGCTTTAACTGCGTTTTCCAGACGGTCGCCTGATTGTTCTGCTGACTTCTTAACAGATGGGAGAATTGCCTCAACCAAACTACCAATTTGACCAGGAAGTTTCCCACCGTCGAGCGAGGCTTTTACCGCACCACATCTTTCATGACCAAGTACCATTAGTACCTTGGCACCTAATTCTAAAGTTCCATATTCCTCGCTCCCAGTTTCTTCTGTAGTTGCAAGATTTCCAGCCACACGACAGACAAATAAATCCCCAAATCCTTGATCAAAAATAATCTCAGGAGGAACCCGCGAATCTGCACAACTGAGAATACATGCGAATGGTTTCTGACCTTTTGCCACTTCTGTTATACGTGCAAAATCTTGGTGAGGACTTTGACGTTTTTTCTCAATAAAGCGTTTATTCCCATCCATTAACATTCTCAAAGCTTGCATGGGGGTTAAGTCATCTTTTCCTTCTGCTGGTTGCTGTTCGGCAAAAACTACCTGTGTTCCAAGTCCAAGTGTTAGTATTCCAGTTCCAACAGCTCCTGCGCCAATCTTGAATAAGTTACGTCGTGATAGATATCCGTGCTTAGTTTTTTGCATTTTTACTTCCTTTGGTGGATGAAAATACTACTTTTGCACAGAATATTTAGAGGCTGTTGATTTTTTAGATCTGTTTCCAACTTGATTTATAAATCTTAATCAACAGCCTAAATATCACAACTAGCAGCCAATCACCAATATGTTTTCTTAGCCAGTAACAATCAGGGAAAGACGAGCCAACACTGGCCAACTTACCAGAATTCCTAACAAAGCTATTCCCAGGAGAATTGTCAATGCATAAAACTGCGTCTGACCGGAAACGTTGTACTTCAAACTTTGTCCACTAAAAACTGTAGCTAAACCTACCAAATTGACAAAGCCATCAACGATATAGCGGTCAATCCAGAAGATAACTCTAGAGACAAAATCCACCACAAAGACAATACTTACGCGATAAAGTTTTTGGGTGTAAAAGTCGTAAGCAAACAAGTCTTGCAGTGGTTTCCAACCAAGTTGTACAGGTTTCGCCCAACTATCATTGAGATAAATTAAACTGCCGATACTTATCCCTAGCGCACTGGAAAAAACTAGCAAACCAGCAACAGCTATATTTAGGGTTGCCCACTCTGGAATTAGTTGCCATTGCAACAGTAGCAAAGGAACGTGTAGGGTGACGCCCATTAAGACTACCATTGGCAAAGCCATAGGCCAGTGAATTTCAGGCGATCGCTCGGTCATTTGCTTGGTTTTGCCACCAAAGACTAGACCAAACACACGAGTTAAACCGAAAGCAGTTAGAGCATTTACTAACAGCAATACCCCGAAAAGTAAGGGCTTTGTCGTAGAAAGATGATCTGCTAATTGCACTAAAGCCCAAAAGCAACCGAAGGGAGGTAAGGCGATTAAGGCGACACCACCGATGACAAAGGAGAGTCCTGAAACTGGTCTTTTTCCCCACAGTCCGCCGTATTGAGTGACATCCTGGGTAATGCTGTTCCAAATTAACGCACCGACACTCATTACCAACAAACCCATTGCCACAGCGTAGGTAAAGACCAACAACAAAGCTGTTTGGGTTTGTCCTGTACCTACGGCGATAAACACATAGCCCATGTAGGCGCTAACCAGGTAGGAAAGGGTGCGTTTGATGTCAATTTGGGCGATCGCAATTAAGGAACCACCCACTGCTGTAACTGCACCGATCAACACCATAGCGTTAAGAGCTATTGGCGACAAAGCTAACACTGGTTCCAGCTTAATTAGTACCCAAGCTCCAGTAGTTACAACCACTGAATTACGCAAAATTGTTGAAGGAACTGGCCCTTCCATTGCCTCATCTAGCCACAAATGTAGTGGGAACTGAGCGCACTTACCAAGAGGTCCAGCGATTAAAGCCAAACCCACGAGTGTGGCGACTGTCGGATCTACATTAGCAGTCTGTGCCCAAGTTGCTAATTCAGTATAGTTCCAGGTTCCAGCTAGGGGATACAGAGCTAATACTCCCATTAGCAAGAATAAGTCTCCCACCCGTTTGGTGAGGAAAGCATCTCGTGCACCTGTCACCACCAAAGGTTGACTGAACCACAAACCAACTAATAGATAAGTTCCAAGGGTGAGGATTTCCAGAATGAAATAACCGAAAAATAAGGAGTCGCAAAGTACTAAACTACACATCCCCCATTCAAACAATCCCAGAAATGCATAAAATCTCGCCCAACCCCAGTCCATTTCCATGTAACCGATAGCGAAAATCTGCGCTAACAGATTCATTCCCGATACCAACATTGTCCCGCTGATGGTGACAATCGAGAGTTTTATAGGGATGATTAATTCAAGTCCGGCGACATTTAACCAGGGAATTAATATTTCTTGCGCTGGTTGATTCCAGATAGCAATTAGTGCACCTAAACCATGAAAAAAGGTGATTAGGGTTGTTAACAAATTCACGTAACCCGCGGGTCTTGGGCCTGTGCGACGAATTAACGTAGGTGACCACGGTAGGGCAAGAAGTGCTCCTATTAGTGCGTAGCAAGGAATTAACCAAGCCGTTTGAAGGAGGAATTGAGCCATCGGCATTACCTTTTTTTCAGCGTAAAAAATTTCCGGTCTATGATCGCGATGCTGAATGAGCCCTGTTGTTACGAGGGCTTGTGGCAGCTTTGTGATTAATATTTTTTTAATCTTTAATTAAGAGTGTAATGGTTTGTTGACCAAAATCAAATAAGTAAGTTCAACAATTTCTCAATCGTGACAGTAAATTTTTCTTATATATATAAATTCATTATTGTAAAGAGTAATCATACCTATTGTTTTTTCTCTATGATTGTCTACTGAGGGGGTAACTCCGTGATGGGGAGAAAAATCTAGATTTGTTCTTGACAAGAGAGCTAAATCATGTAATCTTCTTCGTTTTCTAAAGCACACTTTGATCCTTGACAAAGTTAAAGTGAAGGCAACTGTAGTCAAAAGCTATAACGGGGTCTTCCCGGCAATTAGATAAGTCTCCATGTTAATTCAACCTCTAAAGCGCATTCTTAGCAACGTTGCTGGCAAGACTCCTCTAAGAACTGTCCTCATTGTCCCCTTCGTCCTGCAAATTGTTGGAGCGGTGGGGTTGGTGGGGTATCTTTCCTTTAGAAATGGGCAACAAGCGGTCAACGACGTGGCTTCTCAACTGCGAGGGGAACTAAGCGATCGCACCTCGGATCGCATTAAGACTTACCTAACAACGCCGCATCTAATCAATTTAACTAACGCTGATGCGATACGTCTCGGTCAGTTGAATATAAAAAATCCCAAAGCCTTAGAACGTCATTTTTTTAAACAAATTCAAGTATTTAATTCACTAAGTAGAATTTATTTCAGCAACCCACAGGGAGGACTCATTTCTGTTGGTAACGATGAAAGAGGTCTTACAGTTGCCTTCACTGAAAATTTTGCTAGCGGTGTGCTTCGCGTCAAAGGCTTAGATAGCCAAGGCGATCGTCAAAAATTGTTAGTCAATCAACAAAATTATGATGCCAGAGAACGACCTTTTTATCAAAAGGCAATAGAAGTAGGTAAAGCAACCTGGACTCCTATTTATATCTATGTTCCTACTTCCAGAGGTTTAGGGATTGCAGCTAGCAATCCTTTTTATGATCAGGAAGGTAAGTTCCAAGGAGTTTTATCGAGTGATCTATCTCTTGTAGCTATCAATAATTTTTTGCAAAGTTTGAAAATTGGTACTCAGGGAAAGGCATTTATCATCGACAGATCGGGAATGATAGTAGCGTCTTCAAGCCCTGAACTTCCCTTCATTAGTAGTGCCGATGGCAAAGAAAAGAAGCGCCTCAAAGCTACTGAAATGAAGAATCCCTTAATTCGAGCCACAGCGCAGCAGTTAATTTCCTACTTTGGTAAATTGACCAACATTAATGCCCCAAAACAACTTGAATTTGAAATAGAAGGCAAACGGCAATTCGCACAGGTAACTCCCTTTAACGACGAACTTGGTTTGGATTGGCTAATTGTAGTCGTCGTGCCAGAATCAGACTTTATGGAGCGAATAAACGCCAATACTTATACGACTATCTTGCTGTGTGCAGCAACCTTAATCGTAGCTACAGGGATTGGTATTATTACCGCTCATTGGATTACTAAACCAATTCTTCGTTTGAATACTGCTGCTCAAAAAATTTCTCAAGGAGAATGGAGTAAAACAGTAGAAATAAATCGCTCTGATGAAGTAGGGCAATTGGCAAAATCTTTTAATAGTATGGCGGCACAACTACAAACGTCTTTTGCCGCAGTACGGAAGAGCGAAAATCGCCTGATTCAGTTCTTAGAAGTCTTGCCTGTGGGGGTATCTGTTCATGATGTTACAGGAAAACTGACTTATGCCAATCCGATATCAAAGCAGCTAATGGGTATCGACACTTTACCTAATGCTACAACTGAGCAATTAGCGACGACTTATTTCGCTTATTTAAGCGGAACCGAGCAACTATACCCCGTGGAACAAATGCCAGTTGTGAAAGCTTTATTGGGGGAAAGTAGCACTGTTGAAGATATGGAGTTACATCGTCCCGATAAAATTATTCCCTTAGAAGTGCGAGCAACCCCAATTTATGATGAAACAGGTGAGATTGTTTCGGCGATCGCCGCCTTTATTGACATTACTGAGCGCAAACAAGCTCAGCAAATTTTAGCTGAATACAACCATACTTTAGAAATTCAAGTTTCCGAACGTACCGCAGAATTAAGGAATATCAATGAGCAGTTAGGGAAGGAAATTATTGATCGCCAGCAAGTTGAAAAAGCTCTAAGAGAAAGCGAAGAAAGGTTTCGCGAAATTGCCGGAACGATCAATCAGCTTTTCTTTATCCATGAAGCAGTTTCTGGTCAATTTCTTTACATCAGTCCAGCCTATGAAAAAATTTGGGGACGTAGCTGTGAAAGTTTATACCAAGACCATAAATTGTGGATGGAAGCATTGCATCCAGATGATCGCCAGTTAATTCTAAATTCTCTTGCAAAACAGTTTCAAGGAAATGCAGTTAAGCGGGAGTATCGGATTATTCACACTGACGGTTCAATTCGCTGGATTGCTGCTGAGATTTCGGTGGTTCGTGACGAAAATGGGCAAGCAATCCGCTTTGTGGGACTAGCAGAAGATGTTAGTGAGCGCAAACGAGTAGAAGCAGAAATCATTCGCTCTAAAGACTTACTTGAATCTATCTTCAATGAATCGGCTGATGCAATTTTTCTAGTCAATGCTGAAACGCTTTTGATTACAGATTGTAATCTACGTGCTGTGGAAATGTTTGAAGCTCAAAGTAAAGACGAATTACTCAATATTGAGGGGGAGACACTTCAAAAAGAACCATTTATACCAGGAGAATTACAGTCTATTAGGGACGAAATTGCTCTCTATGGTTTTTGGAGTCGGGAGTTGGAATATTTTACTAAAAAAGGAAGGCTGTTTTGGGGCAATTTAGCCGCTAGGGATATTTCTGTAGCGGGTCAGATCATCCGTCTAGTTCGGGTTACGGATATTACCGCAGGCAAACTTGCCCAACAAGCTTTACAGGAAAGTGCTTTGCGGGAACAGGCGATCGCTCATGTTCTGCAAAAGATGCGCCAAACACTAAATATTGAAACAATATTTAGTTCCACAACTCAAGAATTACGGCAAGTTTTACATTGCGATCGCGTCGCTATTTATCGTTTCAATCCTGACTGGAGTGGTAAGTTTGTAGCAGAGTCAGTGACGAATGGTTGGGTACCTCTGGTTGTCCAACAGAAAAATGATCCTTCTCTAACAGAGAATGTTGTAGAAGACGAAAATTGCACGATTAAAACCTTAGATGAACCTGATTTGATACAGGACACTTATCTCCAAGAAACTCAAGGCGGTTGCTACGCTCAAGACATAAATTACCAAGCTATTGAAGATATTTACAAAGCTGGTTTTACTCCTTGTTACCTCAACCTTTTAGAGCGATTTCAAGCCAAAGCTTACATCAATGTTCCTATCTTTGACGGTAGTAAACTGTGGGGATTACTGGCGACTTATCAAAATTCTGGTTCTCGCTTTTGGAGTGAAGCAGAAATCAGTGTCGTGATTCAGATTGGAGTTCAGATGGGAATCGCCTTGCAACAGGCTGAATTACTGGAAGAAACTAAACAGCAAGCAGTAGCACTAAAGCTCGCTTTCGACGAATTAAAACGCACTCAAACCCAACTAATTCAAGCTGAAAAAATGTCGAGTTTGGGGCAAATGATTGCGGGTATTGCCCACGAAATCAATAATCCTGTCAGCTTCATTTACGGCAATCTGACGCCTGCTAACCAATACTTCCAAGACTTGCTAGAGCTGCTTGAACTCTATCAGCAGACTTACCCGAATCCTACACCAGAAATTGAGAATTTAGCTGAAGATATCGACTTAGAGTTTTTGGTAGAAGATTGGTCAAAACTAATGAATTCAATGCAGGTGGGGACGCAGCGAATCAGCGATATTGTTCTCTCACTCAGAAACTTCTCCAGACTGGATGAAAAAGAACTAAAACTTGTAGATATTCATGAGGGTATTGATAATACACTATTAATTTTGCAGCACCGCTTGAGGGCTGAAGGTCATCGCCCTGCGATTGAGTTAATTAAAAACTATGGTCAATTGCCTTTAATTACTTGTTATGCCAGTCAGTTAAATCAAGTATTTATGAATATTTTAAGTAATGGAATTGACGCCCTAGAAAAGCAAACATCATCGCGAGTTATCACGATTTCTACTACAGTGGGGACGGAGAATAAAAAGTTTAATTTTCCCTACGTGGTTATTCGTATTGCTGACAATGGACTTGGTATGAGTGAGGAGGTACTTCATCAGATATTTGACCCGTTTTTTACCACGAAGCCTGTAGGTAGTGGTACCGGGTTGGGTTTATCGATTAGCTATCAGATTGTAGAGGAAAAACACAAGGGCCAAATTAGTTGTATTTCTGATCCAGGGGAAAGAACAGAGTTTATTGTAGAGATTCCAGTTTCGCCTTCAGTCTAGAAAACTGGGAGCAACGTGAGCACACAAACAAAGTCTACCTGCGTAGGCTATTAGATCCCTATAGGTTCTTATTACTTGATATCGAATCCGTTGGCGTTGGAATAATATGTTTTTTTAACGCAGAGAGCGCTGAGGAAAACGCAGAGGGACGCAGAGGTTTTTGAATAATTTCGAGAGGGAAATAATATGAGTCGTATGCGAGACAACTTGGGCTATAAGCCAGGGAGTTGAGTCCCTGGCTGGTTTACTTAAGGTAATGGAGTTAAAGGAGTCTGAGGTGTCTTGGGTGTCTGTGGAACAGGGGGACTACTGACAAGCCTCTTTGGTGTCTGAAGTAAAGAAGGATTGGTTGGGGGACTAAAATTAGGCCCAGGAGAAGGAGAAAGACTGGGCGTAGCGATGGTTTTCAACTGAACGAACATATCAAAGCGGTTACTGCGTTTGTCGCTAATTGCATTGGTGACACCGATCGCCCTAATCGCCTTTGCCCACATTTTCTGTTCTGGAGGCAGAAATTGTGACAAATTTAGAGTACCGCTGTTGATACTACGCTCAACATCCAGGAAAAACTGCCCATTATTAGGATTAGGCTGAGCGGGAACAGCTTGTTGAAACAATAGATTTTGGGTGAGTGCGGCTTTTGGCTGGGGTAGGAAATCGCCAGTAATCGGTGCACCCAAAGTTACAAAAAGAACATTACCATCTAACCATCCGTGGGTAATGCTTACTCCTCCAAGTGGAGACTTCCAGTTAACTACTGCTTGATTTTTTACCTTAATTTCTTCCACCTGGAAACGGTGGCGACTTTCCATTACTTTGTTAATTTGCCCAAGAGTTTGCTCGGCGCGATCGCGATCGCTGGCCTGTACCATGAACACTAGACCAGCACCCAACTGCAACCTCTGATTTTCTGGATTTGTCAGCGCTTCTGGAGATGCGGGAATTAAAGCTAAGGAAAACTCACTTCCCATCCAAGGTAGTAAATTTTCCTGCAGATCCACACCCAAAATACCCTTCAAACTCGCACTGAGACTATCTGGCGGAATCAGCGCCAGGGAATTGGATTCTGCTCCTTTCGCATAATCTTGCCACAATTTGGCTAAATTTCCCCCAGAAAGCATGAAGAGTGTATCCCCTGGTAAGCGTCTGGGTAAACGGCTGGTTGGATTCTCCACATCATATTTTTCGCTAATATTGGGCTTCAACCAGGAAATTCCTTGAAAAAGCATTCCCTCGGCTTCTAAGGTCGCTGTAGCTGCGATTCCCTGCATTGGTTGCTTAGCTTCCGCATCACTTGGAGAAAACTGGCGTTTTGAATTTCCTGCCACTACTGCTGAGAATACTGGCATATTCAAATAAAACTGAACAAAAGGCGTTTTTGTATTAATTTTACCCAGTGCCTGGGTATATCCAGGAGTAGTAGCAATCGAGGCATCTCCTTTGTAAATATCGATGGTTCGTTCTATGATTTTGGGATTATTTGTCAACACAACAAAACGCCCGATTACTGCTACTGAATAATTCTGAGCATTGCTTTTTTTAGTTTCGCGGATCTCAATACCCTTGTAGCTTCTTTCGACAAATTGAATTCCTGTTTGTGACTTGACTTTTTCTAACAACGGCTGCGCTTTATCTAGTTTCTCAATCGGCAAAACAATGATATCTGGAAGAGATGATTTACCTGTGATCATTGCCCCAGATGCTAGATAGGAAATCATTACATTTTTGCCCAACCACGGCTTGATATCTAGATCGTAGTCGTAGCCGTTAGTTCTCAGCAGATTTTCTTGTAACTGAGTTAGTTGTTTGTTGAAAGCGGCTTGAGTTTCCGGTGTTCCATAGCGATTTAACTGCTGCCATTGTGCTGAATCTGTGGAGATTGATGCAGTTAGCAAAGCATCTTGAGGAATTAGTTTGGAACCCTCTGGACTATCTCCCAGCATAAAATGCCGCTGCCCCATCAACAAGTAAGCGGCAACACCACTACCAATTAGTAAAAAAACTGCCCCCAAAGTTATTAGGAGGAACGGTGTTTTTTTCTTAAGCATAGGTTTTATATTATCTGAGTTGTTTGTATATGCCGATAAATTGTATCTCGTTGTTGATAAGGACGCCCCAGAGAACTGATCGCATCCTGTAAGGTTTCTACTTCCATACAGGTGCCACCAATAGCACCCGCCATTGTTGTTATATGTTCCTCCATTAACGTGCCGCCAATATCATTACAGCCCCATCTTAGGGCTTGTGTGGCACCTTCAAGACCGAGTTTTACCCAACTAGGTTGATGATTTGTAATCCAGTTTCCCAGGAAAATTCTCGCTACGGCTGTCAGCATCAGGGAATCTGCGAGAATCGGTTGATCGCGTCCGACACGACGACGTAAGGGTTTGGGGGCTTCTTTACCAACAAAGGGCAATAAAATAAATTCGCTGATCCAGGCTGGGTATCCTTGGTCACGGGCTGTTTGTTGGAGCTTGCGCAATTTGTCAAAATGTGCTATCTGCTGTTGGGGTGTTTCAATATGTCCAGAAAGCATGGTGCTCGTAGTTGGCATACCTAGTTTATGTGCCGTTGTGACAATTTCCAGCCAAGTTGCTGTATTTGTCTTTTCCGGACAGAGTATACGTCGCACCTGATCATCTAACACTTCTGCTGCTGTTCCTGGCATAGATCCAACACCAGCATCCTGCAATTCTGCAATGACCTCTGCGTAGCTAATTCCATCATTTTCAGCAATAAACTGCACTTCCTGGGGGGAAAAAGCGTGCAGATGTAGCTGAGGAAATTCTTGCTTAATTGTTGCTACCAGTCGCAGATAATAGGGCAAAAAGGCACCAAATTGATTTTTGGCCTCTGGGTTGAGTCCTCCCTGCATACAAATTTCCGTAGCACCCCGAGCAACTGCATCTGTTACCTTTTCCTGGATTTGTCCCCAATCCAGCCAATATGCACCATCTTGCCCCGCATCGCGACGAAAGGCACAGAAACTACAGTGCTGTTCGCAGATATTGGTGAAGTTGATGTTGCGATTAATCACGTAGGTGACAATTTCGCCTGCTTGTTGGTGACGCAGCTTGTCAGCCGTTTCCTGAATTGCCGCAACAGCAGTGGGTTCGGTTTGTTTGAGGAGTACGACGCCTTGATCTGGGGACAAGTCACCACCAGCTAGGGCACGGTTCAGAATAGCATCAACAGTTTGAGTAATCACGAGGAGTCAGGAAAACGCAGGTTAGCCCTTTTAATTTTGCCAAGTAATAACTCATTCTGACGTTATTGTTTATCCTTCTGCTTTTCCTGTAATTTCTTTTGAGGAGACTTGCGTCTGCGTCGATACCAAGTGGAACCGCCAACCAGCAATCCCGTTAACCCTAACGCCCCCATTAAAGGTAGGTAATCGCCAGTTTTGAGCGCTTGTAAACCGGAACTTCCCAGCATCACGAAAGGTAATACTCCGGGAACTGTACCGAGAATTGTACCCAGAAAGTAGTCCCGAAAGCGAATTGATGTCAAACCTGCGGCGAAATTTACTAAGCCGTAAGGAATCAGCGGTAATAGCCGAATGGCAAATACATAGAACAAGCCACCCTGACTCATCTCAGCATCGATCGCCTGCCAGCGTCCAGCCAACTTACTAGCAACCATTTCTCGTCCAACAGTGCGGGTGAAGGCAAAGGCGACAATCGCCGCAATGATTGCTGCAATGCTAGTCCATAGCGTACCCAACCAGATACCAAAGATCGCGCCGCTAGTGAGATTGAGTGCTGTTGAAGGTAATATCAGTAAGGTTGCTACTGTGTAGAGAAGAATGTAGATTATTGGTGTCCAAATCCCTAGTTGATTTAGCAATACCTGAAGTTGTGCGGTGTCAATACCTCCCAGGATATAGACTACTAATGCGGTTACGGCAATGCAGAATACGGTGAGAAGGAAAATGCCGTTTTTGAAGTTCAATACAAGCTCCTGATACTTCCTTCTTTAATCTACTCATTGTTGGGGAAGTTTTAGGCTTGGATATGTAGAACATGTAGAGCAAGCCGAAAAGCTTGCGGCTGAAAGGTGGTCAGCATAAATCCCAGAAGGGCGAAGCATTTGCGGACAAAAACCTAGATTTCACCAATAAATCCGGGTGCAAATGCTTCTCCCGTACAGGTGTACTCTACCTACCTGCAATCTGCTGTAGTTGAGAATTGGGCAAAATCTCAAATTCAAACTACTTTTAAATTCGTTTGCGCTTCCTGTGCGACTTCCTCTTTTTCATCATTGGCCAAAGCTTCCAGGGTTGAACGAGCCTCTGATCCTCCCAATTTACTTAGGGATTGCACTACCCGGTAACGAATTTGCCAATCTGAATTGGTAGCAAAGGGAATCAACAAAGGTACAGCACGCACATCGCCTAATTCTCCGAAAGAACTAATCGCTGCAGTTTGCACCAGACCGATTTTAGAACTGAGTGCTTCCTCTAGCAAGGCAAAACAACGCGGATCACCGAGTTCCCCCAAAGTTGCAATAATGCTGAACTGTACTAGCCACTCAGGAGTTTGATGATAAAGGTGATTTAAGTCTTCAAAAGCTTCGGTAAGCTTCAGTGCTCCCAAAACGTCAGCCGCAGCAGCTTGTACATCTGGTTCCGAATCATTGATTAGGCGATCGCGTAACATTGTCAAAGTCAATTGTAAATCCTGGTCTCCCAAGGTATCCAACTGACTTACGGCCGCATATCTCACACGAGTGTTGCTGTCAGTCACAACTGGCTGGACTAACTCAAAGGCCACCGCTGGTTCTAGCTGACGTAGCTGGATAACCCCACTGAGACGCTTGCCAAAGTCTTCTGAACTCAGCAACTCTTGGACAGACTCACGAGTAATGCTCATTAGTATTTGTTTGTTATTGGTTGTTCGTAATTAGGGAAGAGAGCCGTTTAACTTGGTTGAAATCCAAGTTTCAAGCGTACACTTCCCTAAGAATTGAACCAAAAATGCGATCCCAGGCGCAAGCAAGATTGCTGATCTACTCCATCAATCCTCAAACTTAGCCGCCATCGCTCTAACAATATCCGCTGTAGTCAGGATACCAAGAACCTTACCAGCATCGTCAGTTACCGCCAAACGTCGGATTGATTTTTCTTGCATCAGCTTGGCTGCTTTCCGCAAAGGTTGATCCGGCTTAATGGTTACTGGATCAATACTCATTACTTCCCCAACGGTTTGTCCTAGGGCCTTGTGTAATTCTTGGTCGTGACGCGCTGGGTTTTCTAAGTAAATCACGCTGTCCAGAAACATGATATAGACTGGCGGAGTTGCTCCTGTTTCTTGCCACAACAAATCTGTTTCTGAAATGACGCCCACTAATTTGCCTGTATCATCCACCACCGGCAAACCACTGATGTGTTTTTCTGCAAGAATTTTTATCGCCTCCTTGATCGGCATTTGAGGTGCTACCACAATTGGGTTGTGGGTCATTACTTCAGCAACGGTTTTTGCCATACTCAGGCTTTGAGCTCTTTACTGGGTACTGGAACCATTTTAGAGAATTGTGAGGAGCAAATAATATGACGTTTCAATACAAAGACGCCTTTGTTACCTTAGCCGCTGTTGAATTCGAGACTCTGGTAAGGTTTTATACCCAACTACTGCATCAAGAACCCTCATCTTACAGGGAGAATGTTTATGCTGAGTTTCAGTTAGGTCGGTTCCAGGTCGGAATTTTTAAGCCGAAAGTGATGCACCAAGCTGAGTTTGAGAATGCGGCTGGAAGTAGTATGAGTTTGTGTTTGGAGGTAGAGGACTTGGAAGGAGCGATCGCCCATTTAACTAGATTGGGATATCCACCCCCAGGAAAAATTATCACAACCTCTCACGGTAGAGAAATTTATGCCTACGATCCGGCTAACAATCGCTTGATTGTACACCAGTCTAATTGATAAACAGTACATCTACCCAGCTAGTTTCAATCCCGCAAGCAGGATTCATTAAATTGAAAGTTGGCTTTATTCCTCAGGGACAACACAATCGGGAAAGTTTCAATCCCGCAAGCAGGATTCATTAAATTGAAAGGACCTAAGAGCGTGAGAACGATTATCTTTGTTCTGCTGTTTCAATCCCGCAAGCAGGATTCATTAAATAGAAAGAGCAGAGCTGATAAACTAAGACAGAAGAACCAACAGCGTTTCAATCCCGCAAGCAGGATTCATTAAATAGAAAGCGGTCTTGGACAACCCAAGTGCTAAGTAGCAGTAGTGTTTCAATCCCGCAAGCAGGATTCATTAAATAGAAAGAAACGGCTGGCGCTGTGGCTGGCTTTATCTATAAAAATGTTTCAATCCCGCAAGCAGGATTCATTAAATAGAAAGCCCTTGCTCTCGCAAAATGCCTGACGCTCTTATCCGTTTCAATCCCGCAAGCAGGATTCATTAAATTGAAAGAGGCGTGTAGCTCCCATTAGGGGTGGTATTGGTTTGTTTCAATCCCGCAAGCAGGATTCATTAAATTGAAAGCTAGACAGCTCTGATACTTGGATGCCCGTTTCATGTTTCAATCCCGCAAGCAGGATTCATTAAATTGAAAGCAAGCGGGTTGATTTTGCAATATCAAAATTTTGACCCGTTTCAATCCCGCAAGCAGGATTCATTAAATTGAAAGTATTTAAGGCAATTCATGCCAAGTAGCGAGGTTAAGTGTTTCAATCCCGCAAGCAGGATTCATTAAATTGAAAGGTCAGATTCTACCTGTAAAAATTCAATCAGAGTTGGTTTCAATCCCGCAAGCAGGATTCATTAAATTGAAAGAACCGCTATTGACCGGGAAGATGAACTTTACAGCATGTTTCAATCCCGCAAGCAGGATTCATTAAATTGAAAGCTAAACTTCTATCAAAACCTATTAGGGAGCTTGGTAGTTTCAATCCCGCAAGCAGGATTCATTAAATTGAAAGCCAGCAAAAAAAATAATGAAAACAACGTACATATAGTTTCAATCCCGCAAGCAGGATTCATTAAATTGAAAGTGAAGTTGTTCCGCTCCCAGCCCATGTTTCGGCTTGGTTTCAATCCCGCAAGCAGGATTCATTAAATTGAAAGCCCTCGCCCAGCGAGATACACTAAGAAACTTGGCAAGTTTCAATCCCGCAAGCAGGATTCATTAAATTGAAAGACCACCTTCAACATGGAGAGATGGTGAGCTTCAATTGTTTCAATCCCGCAAGCAGGATTCATTAAATTGAAAGCTGCGTGATAAATTATCAAGTTTTCAATCATCGCTTTGTTTCAATCCCGCAAGCAGGATTCATTAAATTGAAAGATAAACAAAATATTTAAACCTATGGGATTTTACGATGTTTCAATCCCGCAAGCAGGATTCATTAAATTGAAAGTCCCTGTTACTTAGAGCGATTAACTCAAGTTCATCGTTTCAATCCCGCAAGCAGGATTCATTAAATTGAAAGTTCAATAAATCCACACTTCCGGTCCAGGTACGCTGACTTAGAGTTTCAATCCCGCAAGCAGGATTCATTAAATTGAAAGTCCTGCCCAATGCGAGGTGTACCATTTATTTTCCTGGGTTTCAATCCCGCAAGCAGGATTCATTAAATTGAAAGTTTGTGTGGTTTGCCTGCGAGCGCGCAGCGAGCAAAGTTTCAATCCCGCAAGCAGGATTCATTAAATTGAAAGTTTTTAGGTGCCAACAAACCTTATGAGGTTTGTTGGCAAGTTTCAATCCCGCAAGCAGGATTCATTAAATTGAAAGAATCATAAAAAATAGAGGTGGTGGTCTGGCGGATTGGTTTCAATCCCGCAAGCAGGATTCATTAAATTGAAAGCGCCTACGCAACAGCGGTGGTGGCTACGCTATCCAAGTTTCAATCCCGCAAGCAGGATTCATTAAATTGAAAGATTTCCTCGTGTATATAGCCAAAAAGCCGCATAATCGTTTCAATCCCGCAAGCAGGATTCATTAAATTGAAAGACTTGCTGGACAGAGCAGCTTCCGGAGTTTCTATAGGTTTCAATCCCGCAAGCAGGATTCATTAAATTGAAAGATCCGCGCCGACTTAGCTATTTCAACCCTTTAATGTTTCAATCCCGCAAGCAGGATTCATTAAATTGAAAGATAACGCTGGGCTCACGATTGCCATTGCCACTGTCCTGTTTCAATCCCGCAAGCAGGATTCATTAAATTGAAAGAAAGAAAAGTCTTGGGTTTGACAGCCACAAGACTCAATGTTTCAATCCCGCAAGCAGGATTCATTAAATTGAAAGAACCAATAAAGCTAGTAACGAATTAAAACTTGGTAGGTTTCAATCCCGCAAGCAGGATTCATTAAATTGAAAGGTTAAGAGGCGATCGCCCATAGCTTATTCCCGCCATGTTTCAATCCCGCAAGCAGGATTCATTAAATTGAAAGACCAGCTCGATCATTCCACCACGGAAGTAGCTTTAAAGTTTCAATCCCGCAAGCAGGATTCATTAAATTGAAAGTTATAAAGTGCTGATAACCCTCCTGAAGCCCTGGATGTTTCAATCCCGCAAGCAGGATTCATTAAATTGAAAGCTGAAATTATTCCTTTGAAGCCACCGGCTCGTACTTGGTGTTTCAATCCCGCAAGCAGGATTCATTAAATTGAAAGCTTATAACATCCCCCAACTCCAAGAGCTACTCCTTGTTTCAATCCCGCAAGCAGGATTCATTAAATTGAAAGTAAAAAGTTTCATAAGGGGCATATATACAGATGCGGGTTTCAATCCCGCAAGCAGGATTCATTAAATTGAAAGTTGTACACCTTGATTTCCCTGGAAAATTGTTGAAACGTTTCAATCCCGCAAGCAGGATTCATTAAATTGAAAGTAGTCTGTTAATTCCATCGTTAAAAGTCGTAAATGGTTTCAATCCCGCAAGCAGGATTCATTAAATTGAAAGGAAGACACCATAAACCTGAACCCAGTAACAGTTCAGGTTTCAATCCCGCAAGCAGGATTCATTAAATTGAAAGAATGAAAATCTTGGCCGCACAGTATAGGTGGATAATGTTTCAATCCCGCAAGCAGGATTCATTAAATTGAAAGCTGCAAAGCGTGAGAACGGTTGTCCCTGTTTCCTTCTGGTTTCAATCCCGCAAGCAGGATTCATTAAATTGAAAGTTTGGGTCGGTATTGGTTGCTGTAAATATAGCTTCCCGTTTCAATCCCGCAAGCAGGATTCATTAAATTGAAAGTTCCACTACCAAGCTTAATCTGCACATTCTTGGGGTTAGTTTCAATCCCGCAAGCAGGATTCATTAAATTGAAAGTCCTCTTTCATTATAATATGGAATCAGCGAAAAAAGTTTCAATCCCGCAAGCAGGATTCATTAAATTGAAAGAGAATTACAAACTATTCTCTAGAAAAATGCCGATAAGTTTCAATCCCGCAAGCAGGATTCATTAAATTGAAAGGGCTAATTCAGTTGTACTAGCCAAGTTCGCTGGTTGGTTTCAATCCCGCAAGCAGGATTCATTAAATTGAAAGTTTTTTAGTTCCTTGAGCAGTTCCCAAGTTTGTTCCCGTTTCAATCCCGCAAGCAGGATTCATTAAATTGAAAGGTAAAAAATTAATCAGACCTGAGCAAGTCTTTAAACGTTTCAATCCCGCAAGCAGGATTCATTAAATTGAAAGACGACAGAGATTAGATATCAATTTCACAGTGAAACCGTTTCAATCCCGCAAGCAGGATTCATTAAATTGAAAGTTCAAAGGACACATATATAGATGTGGCACCGAACGATGTTTCAATCCCGCAAGCAGGATTCATTAAATTGAAAGGATAAACTTTAATGGTGGGCGTTTTCTATCTTTCTGTTTCAATCCCGCAAGCAGGATTCATTAAATTGAAAGACTCTTCATTTTTCACGTGTTTACAGAATTGTGAACAGTTTCAATCCCGCAAGCAGGATTCATTAAATTGAAAGATCCTAGTGGTGATGAGATTACAGATTACTGGGTTGTTTCAATCCCGCAAGCAGGATTCATTAAATTGAAAGTCGCTACCAGCGAAATATCTAACAGTATCTTCACTGGTTTCAATCCCGCAAGCAGGATTCATTAAATTGAAAGAACTGCAACCTTTCCAGAGAATCCACTATCTCTAAGTTTCAATCCCGCAAGCAGGATTCATTAAATTGAAAGGGTCTCCACGCATACTTTGCAATCATATCCGGGTTACGTTTCAATCCCGCAAGCAGGATTCATTAAATTGAAAGTCTATTGCTGACCTGGATGAGCGCATTAACGCTGTTCGGTTTCAATCCCGCAAGCAGGATTCATTAAATTGAAAGACTTGCGGATAATTATAAAGAGTGTCATGATGTTGAGTTTCAATCCCGCAAGCAGGATTCATTAAATTGAAAGCTGAGTAGCAGTAGTTTGACTAAAACTTTGCTAGATATGTTTCAATCCCGCAAGCAGGATTCATTAAATTGAAAGGTAAGTTAGGCTCACCTTCCACTAAATTTATTAAAATGTTTCAATCCCGCAAGCAGGATTCATTAAATTGAAAGAAAAAACCAAGATATTAGCAGCTATTGGTTTTTATGGTTTCAATCCCGCAAGCAGGATTCATTAAATTGAAAGAATTAATCAAAAAAAACAATCTTGTTCCTAATGCCAGTTTCAATCCCGCAAGCAGGATTCATTAAATTGAAAGGATGGGCAACCCAATTGGGGGGGCGATTGATGCCACGTTTCAATCCCGCAAGCAGGATTCATTAAATTGAAAGAAAAAAAAGGCAAGAAACTTCGCATAGGCGAGTTTTGTTTCAATCCCGCAAGCAGGATTCATTAAATTGAAAGCCTTGCTACAATCACCCGTAGGATTCTCTCCTAGACGTTTCAATCCCGCAAGCAGGATTCATTAAATTGAAAGGATAAATGAGTCGGTGGGCGGCAACGAGACACGCGGGTTTCAATCCCGCAAGCAGGATTCATTAAATTGAAAGCACTGCGAACGAAGTCTAGAACCTTGCAGTAGGGCTGTTTCAATCCCGCAAGCAGGATTCATTAAATTGAAAGAAACAAGGGAAAAAAGGAAAACATGAAGGGAATTACTGTTTCAATCCCGCAAGCAGGATTCATTAAATTGAAAGTGTTTGCAGCACCGTTGCAGTCTGCATTGATCAACGTTTCAATCCCGCAAGCAGGATTCATTAAATTGAAAGTACAAATTAGTAGTCATAGGTATTTGGCAATTCATGTTTCAATCCCGCAAGCAGGATTCATTAAATTGAAAGGATGGTTAGAGGCTTATCTAGGAGTCTCAGCGCCAAGTTTCAATCCCGCAAGCAGGATTCATTAAATTGAAAGTAACTGTGCAGGCGGAAACTATCGAGGGGAATGGAGGGTTTCAATCCCGCAAGCAGGATTCATTAAATTGAAAGGGACGGCTTACGGTTTACATCAAGCCAATATTGCTGTTTCAATCCCGCAAGCAGGATTCATTAAATTGAAAGCTGCAAAATTGTAGGGTTGCTCTTGCTTGAATGCGAGTTTCAATCCCGCAAGCAGGATTCATTAAATTGAAAGAGAAGTCACACCCTCGGCTATGGAGGCGATCGCTGTGTTTCAATCCCGCAAGCAGGATTCATTAAATTGAAAGCAATTGAATATTTAGGGTATTCAGTTGTCGATAAAATGTTTCAATCCCGCAAGCAGGATTCATTAAATTGAAAGGGGAGGGATATTCTCCGTAGGACTTGTAAGCCTCAAGGTGTTTCAATCCCGCAAGCAGGATTCATTAAATTGAAAGTCCGGGAAAAAAATCCTTACAATCCTTATAAGCCAAAGTTTCAATCCCGCAAGCAGGATTCATTAAATTGAAAGCGGTTTCTGTGGGGCCTTCGTGGCCCCCTTTTTTTGTTTCAATCCCGCAAGCAGGATTCATTAAATTGAAAGGCAAGCCGTTTTTATTTTTGGTTCCTGGTTTGGTTGGTTTCAATCCCGCAAGCAGGATTCATTAAATTGAAAGTTTGTCAGTTTCTCGGACTGATGGAACTTTAAATGTTTCAATCCCGCAAGCAGGATTCATTAAATTGAAAGTCCGTGGGTGTATGCCCTCAAGCGCTTCCATTTTTGTTTATGTTTCAATCCCGCAAGCAGGATTCATTAAATTGAAAGAGAAATGGCTAACTGGTTAAACAAAATAAATTTCGAGAGTTTCAATCCCGCAAGCAGGATTCATTAAATTGAAAGAACACGCGGTTCCGCCATTGAAAACCGCACGGTATTGTTTCAATCCCGCAAGCAGGATTCATTAAATTGAAAGTTTCATGCATTATAATGCTGTGTATTGTGTTATCGGTCGTTTCAATCCCGCAAGCAGGATTCATTAAATTGAAAGCAATTCTAGGGTGACTCCGGGGCGCAAGGGTAAATGGTTTCAATCCCGCAAGCAGGATTCATTAAATTGAAAGTGGGCGAAAAAGGCAGTGAGGGCGATCGCCTTACGGTTTCAATCCCGCAAGCAGGATTCATTAAATTGAAAGTTAACTAGACCCGGTTTTGTGGTTAAAGAGAACTGGTGTTTCAATCCCGCAAGCAGGATTCATTAAATTGAAAGGGATAGCGGCTCTAGCTATTTCTGTAGAACCAAAGGTTTCAATCCCGCAAGCAGGATTCATTAAATTGAAAGTTGAGTTGCATTCTTGAAGCGCTGTTTCCGGGTATGTTTCAATCCCGCAAGCAGGATTCATTAAATTGAAAGGTATGGGGTTAAGCTTGTTCGGTTGATAACAGAAGAGTTTCAATCCCGCAAGCAGGATTCATTAAATTGAAAGACAATTGTATCCTATTCCCCATGTCTGCAAAAAAAGTTTCAATCCCGCAAGCAGGATTCATTAAATTGAAAGAATTGACATTTCTGTGAGTATAAATTTAATTCGTGAGAAGTTTCAATCCCGCAAGCAGGATTCATTAAATTGAAAGATTGAAAGGGCTAGGCATAAGGTTTTAACCTCACAGCGTTTCAATCCCGCAAGCAGGATTCATTAAATTGAAAGAGCCGGCGCCGCAGAAACCGAAACAAACCAGCCGCGTTTCAATCCCGCAAGCAGGATTCATTAAATTGAAAGTGTGATAACCTATGTAATCTAATGGGGCGAGTTTTTGAGTTTCAATCCCGCAAGCAGGATTCATTAAATTGAAAGTAATCCAAAGCATCCATTGCTGCCACGCAGGGGTATGTTTCAATCCCGCAAGCAGGATTCATTAAATTGAAAGTCAGTGGAAGCGGAGGTGTGCCGCCACCCATTTTCTGTTTCAATCCCGCAAGCAGGATTCATTAAATTGAAAGCGTTACAACAATGGAGGATGGAGGATTGTTGGGATGTTTCAATCCCGCAAGCAGGATTCATTAAATTGAAAGAACGAATGGAAACAAAAGGAACATATTTTATAGCCTGTTTCAATCCCGCAAGCAGGATTCATTAAATTGAAAGTTCCAGCAGACTTAGCAGCTTCTTGGTCTTCTGGTCGGTGTTTCAATCCCGCAAGCAGGATTCATTAAATTGAAAGTCTTCCTAGAGAAAAAGTCCAGCCTTTATCGACTTTAGTTTCAATCCCGCAAGCAGGATTCATTAAATTGAAAGTTCGGTTTGTGATTGGTGAAGGAATGAATGTTGCGAGTTTCAATCCCGCAAGCAGGATTCATTAAATTGAAAGTGTGCCAGTATTGTTTGGCCCAGCGTGCTGTGAAGAGTTTCAATCCCGCAAGCAGGATTCATTAAATTGAAAGGCCCAGTTGAAGAAATTTTAAATCCAGAGACGAAGAGCGTTTCAATCCCGCAAGCAGGATTCATTAAATTGAAAGTAGGGAAAAAGCCATGATCAGAGGTAATGAGCAAGTTTCAATCCCGCAAGCAGGATTCATTAAATTGAAAGCAAGGCGATCGCGGCTCTCAAAAAAGATAAGATTGAAATAGTTTCAATCCCGCAAGCAGGATTCATTAAATTGAAAGGCCGCGCTCTGAAAACAAGTCTAGCAGAGATTTCTAGAACCAATTCTGACGGCTCCCCAAACGAGGAACCCGAAACCCGGTTACCAGCCACAATAGCACCATCCCTAAAAAGCTTGAAATCTTTAATTTTCAAGGTTCCGAGCAATTTGACGGCTCCCCAGGGAAAATGCCCCCGCTTAGAGCCGTCAAAAAACAGCCTGAACCCATCATAAGATGAGCGTATCATCCTGTCTAGGTTTCTGCGAACCATAAGTAATCGTTTTCCGTACAGCACCCACATCCAAAACATAAATGCGTACAGAATCCTCAGTCGGCTTGATCAATTCTTCAACCTTGACCTTAAGTTTAGCAAACTGCAGCCCGGTCAAAAAACACTCAAAAACACTGTATTGAGTCCGAGTTCCATAGCCGCAAAGCATATCGTGCAATCGCTTGCGCCGTTTATTTGCAGCTTTATTATCGGGAATATCGTAAACTATCAAGTAAAAAGGCTTTTGACTACTCATCTTAAACTCAACGGTTTGTAAACAACACCTTCCTGCAAATGACGACTCAACAAACGAGCCTGTAACTCCACCGCACGGCGATAAGTACAGACATAGCCAAAAACAGGATGAGTCAATTCCGAATTCATCTTCCGCTCAAAAGCTTCCAAAAAAGTTTTGCGTCCCGTATCAGAAAGACGAAAAGCACCCAAACTTTCCTTAAAATCTTTTGGCTTCAACTCCTTATGACTGAACACAGAAAAAACCAAACTATCAGCAATTAACGGTCGAAATTCCTCCATCAGATCTAAAACCATCGCAGGTTGACCGCGAGTAGTTTCATGCAAATAGCCAATATACGGATCTAAACCAGCTAAATGTACCGCTGCAGTCACCTGAACTCGCAACAAACCATAAGCAAAACTCAACAAAGAATTAACAGGATCTGTTGGGGGACGACGATTTCTTCCAGTAAAAGTCCAGGTATCTCCTAAAATCGCTGACCAACAAGCAAAATATTCTCTAGCAGCCAAACCCTCAATTCCTCGCACTTGGTCAAGAGTAGTTTGAGCCTTAACCAACTGTTTTCGCTGCTTAAGAGGACTATCTTTTTGACCATAACGATAAAGAACAATGTGTTGATTATGAATCTTAGCAGTAACAATTGCCTTAACTAATTCCAGCCTTCGTACCTGATCACAATGAACTTCATACTGAGCCAATCTGAGCTGACCATTGCGAGAATAACCAGGAAGCGCAGAACCCAAATACTTACCAAAACTGGAAAGATAATGCACAGGCATTCCCAACTCCAAAGCATACACCAGAGCATCTCCAGTAACTTGAGGATTGCCCATCAAAACCACTTGTTCCACAGTTTGAGCAGCTACAGACTCCTTTTTCCAAGAACCATCAGACTGCTTCAAAGCCACCTTAAAAGCCTCATAACTTTTACTCAAAACAGCATCAGGTTGGGTAACATAAAGAACAGACATAAACTTCTCCTTAAGCGCGTAAATGTTTCATTTCAAAAGGAAGACAAATATTATTCAAACTACAATCCCTGCACTTTTTCGCATTTTCAATAGGCGCAGGAATCGAGCCTAAAACAGCAGCATGTGCCGCATGAATAGCATCCTCAGTTGCTTCGCGAAGCTGAGGAGTAAACGTAACTTTTTGGCGACGACGATTAGCGTGGTAGAAAATTTCTCCGTAAGAAATCGCCTTCCCAGTGCGTTCTTCCAAGCACAAAGCAGCAGCACAAAGTTGAAAATGGTCATTCAAATGTTGAGCCATTCGGCCCTTTTTATATTCCAGAGGAACCAATTGGTTATCTCGTTCTTCAACCGCATCAATAACCCCGCTAACCAAAAGGCGATCGCTCCACACCCACTGTTGGCGATGCACGAAAACATCGCCCTCCTGAGATTGACCTTCACAATCCACATTCCGATGAATATGGCGACCAATAACAATGTGTTCATTATCAGAAGATTCTCCTAACTGGTACTCCCAATAAAAGCGACGCGGGCAATATTCCCAAGCATTCAAATAAGCCAGGGGTAGATAATTTTGTTCATTCATAATTTCCTCATTCATCTTATTTAGAGATTTACCAAGAAAAAATGTCCTTGTAGAGGCGGGTTTAGCCAAACAATTAGCACCATAATTCATGAACTTCCCTACAAACCTCACTCTTACCTGATGTAGATATTGGGATAAACTTTCTTGTAGAAAACCCTTTTTGCGGGTGCATCCCCAATTGTCAAAACGCCTAACTACAGTCCGTCCTGGCTTGTAAAACAAAGCTCACCTGCACTGGCTTGAATTCAGCCTGCATAGGCAGGCTTTGTTTTTATAGCCCCAGGCTTCAAGCCTGCGGGTATATATTTGAAAAAACGGGATGTTCCCCTTATTTCCGTTTAGGAAAACTATCCCTGCGTAACCCTACAGAAACAAATTGAGTCTGACCCATACCCATCGAAGTTTTGCGACCAACCCCCGAAAAAAAAGCAAAATGCGCTAAGACAGTTGCCAACTTTGCTTGTTCAGAAATAGGAAAACGATAGCGTACCCAACCTTGAGAACCAATCTCTGAACCACCTTCAAGTTTAAGCGCGTGAGTTTTCAGTTCATAAGCCGAAACAAGCCCCTCCCATGCAACAACAGGAAAATTAAATTCTTCCGGAGCAAAAGCATTCCAGCGACGCAGCAAATTGCCAAATACTAACTCAGGTAAAGGGAAAACTTGGATATTTTGACGCTGTTTAAAACTCGTAGGAGAAATAAAATTTAACTCAACATCGGTCGTTGTTAAAGGCGTATTAGCAAGGAGCTTGTAATCAGCAGAACGCGCTAAATGATGTGTCCCTGGGAGCGTATAAACGTTGCGAATTACAAACATAAACTGCCCCAAAATCAACGATTGCGTCCCCCATTTTTCTATACCCGCAAACAAAGGTTCCAGAAGACCTTCATCAAGAAGACAAACACGGAAGAAAAAATTATCCCCAGCTTGCGCTCCTTTTGGGCGACGATTGCCCAACAAACCCGATAAACTCAAAGGAGATTCTTGCATCGCGTGAACCTCCTCAGCTATCTGAGAGTTTCCCAGTTGTAGCCAATTCATCACCAAACCGTGAATTGCTCTTGACAAAGTAGCCGGAATCTTTCCCGTATCAGCAGCGGCTAACTCTACAACCAGGGAATAGATAGTTTTGGACTTATGAGACTGTAGCAACATAACTGGCTCCATAAAAAGCTCCCCTTGGTAAACAAATGCGTTTTGGTAGTTGAGGAAACTGCAATTGCAGTGACTCCCAAACTTTCCCCGTCGATTCCCAATAATCCCCCATCAATTGAGCTTGACTGACTAAACTTACAGGTGGCATAACAATGCGGTTGTACAGTAAAAGTCTGGTATCAGCAGGTAAATCAAGCGGGTTCAAGGGATGTTCGCAGAAGTATTTTCCTGACTTAATAGAGAATACTGAATCAGGAATTTGTATAGCTTCAACCTTAACTTTTGCAGCCCATTTTCCCAGACGTATCCAACGGCGAATTTTGAGATTTTCGGGAGCAACAATGTAGAGTCGATATTGACTACCAACAGCTAATTCTTTAGCTCGTCCGTAATTGATAGGATAATTGCGGTCTGCACCCTTATCCCCAAACTGTTTAGACCTGCCATAATAAGCAACTTGAGCAGCCTTAAAAGTATTAACTTGATAAGACCAATGCAAAGGTTGTGCGGGAAAAACATAAATTTTTTCCTTATTGAGGCGCAGGAGACTTTGAGCAGAACTAGCATCTAAATACTCTGGTTTCTGCGCAGCTTCTCCCTGCAAACGATAAGGTTGGGAAATATAGTCAACATTAAACAAAGCATAGCTAATTGCCCAATTGTGTAAGTACTTTTCAGTTTCATAGAGAATACCCATTTCCCGCGTCGCAAAAAAGACATTATCGTGAAGCGTTAGCGTGCAATGATATACAGTCATTCGTCATTTCCTTAACTTAATTATCTAGCAAATATTCAGCAAACAAAAAAAATAATAATGCTGTTTGCGAACTTAGGGGCGAAGCATTCGGGCGATCAATTTATCGGGTAATTCCAGATATTTATTCCCGAATGCTTCGCCCTGTTTTTGAGTGAATATTTAATCGCATTCGGGCGATCAATTTATCGGGTAATTCCAGATATTTATTCCCGAATGCTTCGCTCTGATTGCTAGCTATTTTTTCTTATCTTTCTTGTTTTTGAACGCTCCGAAGTTTTCAGAATAGGTTTTAGTTTGCTCGTAGAGAGTACTCATTGTTGAGAGCAAACGAGATTCATCTTGATAAAGAGAACCGACTTCATTAAGCAAATCTTCCAACTGCTCACCAACAATCACTTGACTTTTTCGCACAGGTTCATCATTGAGTAAATTGTCAACAACCTCACTCGCGTGAATCCGAATCTCAGAAATAGGAGCATTGATATCAGCTTTTAAAGCATCATAAAGAGCCTGAGTAAAATGCAAATTGCTGAATATTTCACCATCACACATAGCAATGCTGATTAAGTGATTTTTCATCGTTCCCGTGCGAGATTCCTGTGCGCCATAACGCCGAGTTCGCAACAGATTACCCAGCACATAAATGAAACCTTCATAAGTAGGGTCACGCAAAGTTTCAACAGAAGGAAACGTCACCTCTGGCAAAACGTGGTCTAATTCATTAATCGCACTCCGCATCTCACCTCCCTCGCTCATCGTTCCCCCTTCAAAAGGAGCATTGAAAGTAAAACTGCGATGGGACTGTTCGTAAGAAGAAAGAGAGAAAGTTGAATCCGAATATACCTTCGAGCGTTCTGAACCACTATCACCAATAGCAAAACCATAAATGATACAATCCGGGCATTTTTTGCAAGAACCCTCACCGTTATATTCGCAAGACTTTTGCTTATCCTCGGTATTAGCACTCGTCAAGTTTAATGAGCGTAGTAACTCGCGTCCAGTTAATCGTTCCGGTGTCGTTTGCTTGCGTTTGAACATTACCAAACGACTGATAGAGTTGTGATTTTCTGGCTTCAAACCTGCTTGGGTGCGTGCTGTATTGAGGACTCCATCAGTTTGAAAAACAGGAAACGATTGGCTGTTACGCAGCATGATGAAGTGAACATACTTCCCAGATGCCAAACGGGGAAAAACAGGTTGAAACTGGGATTTTAATGTATCTAAGATGCTCATTGTAATATTCCTTGAGATTTGTTTGAGACTGAGTAGGTTATGTCTTTGTTTGTCTGTCCCCAAAATTCTATTCTGTGGGTGCTGTAACAGATGATTTCTCTTGCAAAGCTAACCAACGGTAGGCAAATTCAGCACCAGATTTGATACGATTACGGTTTTCTTGAAGTAGAGCGCGATCGTAGTTGTAAAGCTTGCCAAATAGCTCGTGAACGCAGGTACTCATAAAGGTATGAATTGCCATTAATTCCTGTGCTTGTCGAGTGGGGTAATCTATCGATTTGTCCATTAAAAGAGGACGGTTATAGACTTCGCGGCGCTCTAGTGCATCCTTGAGTTGTCCTGCTCCTTGCAAAATCAAATCCTCATAATCAACTTGCGTCGGAACCGTTAGAATTACTTCCAACGCCTTAGAAATTGGCAGCAAAATTGTATGGCTGGATTCAGTGACCTTTACTTGGTAAAACTTGCGGTATTGTTGAACTAATTCTTCGATTAATTTCATGAGATAAATTCCTCCTTCGGTGTTAATTTCATCTGGTAAAATTTCCTCATCTGCTCCTATCCAGACTTGGGCATATTTCCAGTAACGTTGAACTTCTTCTGAAGTCGGACGCTCCCGTTTATTGCGCCGCAATCCTTCATTTGCCAAGGCAAAAACATTGAGAACATTTGTTGTAATCTCCCGGAGAGTTCCGATTAGCGATCGCCACCGTGGATCAGGTGGGGAACTGCGGCTATCTAAATGCAGGCTATAGACAATTAGGAGCCGTTCTATACCTTTAGATAAATCTTGAATTCGTAGAGAAGTCGATAGATTGAGAAGGTTCCAAAAGCCCGCAGGCCCATCAAGGATTACTGATTCCCCAAAATCGCGATCGCTGTTATAAATTGGTACAGAGCTGCTAGTAGCGACAACTTTAACACCTAACAGCAAGGGAAGTGCTAGGGCAAGAAAAGCTGGCTCTATCCAAGCATCTGTGAGAGTCTTACCTCGCGTTGTCGTGTAACTTGTTGCCATGAAAGACAAATCTTCACCAGCATATTTATCCCTCTCATAACGGCCCTGTTGTAGCTCATCAGTTTTGCGCCAGTCGAGCGATTGTAATCCACTGTAATGCATCCCCGCATTTAACCAATGTTTGCTAATCTCCCAAACATTAACTCGCTTCATATCGTTAACCAGTAGACGAATAGCAGCAGCCGTTTGAGGTGAATAAACATAAGCGGGGAAGATATACAGAAAAATAGGCTGTTGTTCTTCTAGCTTACCTGCGGGAACTGACCAAACAGCTTGACGTAACAGCATTTCCAAAGACCATATTTTGGAAATTCCCCGCTTAATTTGTCTCCCTCCCAGCGAATTTTTATTGCTGTATTGTTGGGGTTTAAACAAGACAACTGAATCCATCTGGTCTTCAGATGCAAATTCCCCAGAACTTAAAGAACAAATCGGCTGTTTAGCAACTTGGGTTTTGGCAACTGCGTAAGTGGCTAATTCATCCTGAAAAACTGGGTTTTGATTCTCCCAACCACAAACTTCTAAATATTGAGTGAGATAGTTGTAGAAAATTTCACGAGTGGGACTATGATGTTCTGGTAGTAGTCCATTTTCTTCTGCCCAGTTAGCTAAGTTTTCTGCCAAATCAGAGAGTTTTTCTGAGACTTTTTCAGGTGTAAGACTTGGATGAGTAGCAACATAGTAAGCAGCAGCATGATACCAACCGTAATTCACTCCTCCCGCTTGAACTTGTGTCTGTTTTGGAACAATTTTACCTTGCAGTTCTAATGCTTCTAAAACCCAACTAATGTACTCTGGACTATTTACAAAAAATTCTCTTTGCGTCAGCATCAAAAACTCTGCTATGCGGTCAGCTCGAATATCAGCACCACGACTGAGAAATTCTCGATCTGCTTCACTCAAGGACAGTTTTTCCAAACGTTTAGGAGTAGCTGGAGACTTAACATTGGCTACACGAGCTTGAATGACATCTGGAAGCTGGCGAATTAAATCAGCAGGAGTAAACAGTTCTAAGGTTTGTGGAGCTACCTTAAGTCCCTTTCCATCTCGCTTAAAACCAATGTCCCCACCAAGCATTTTACTACCCAAAAATTGACTGATTTGCTCCCAAATAAACTCCTGTAGTTCAAAACAATCTGGCGTTTCACTATCTAGGGGAGCGAGGTAAACAACCCCTTGAGCAAAAAACAGAATCGGTTCCCATTTCAACTCACGAGCAAAGCGCAATGTAGCGTTGTGAATACCGTTAGTGAGTATTCCTAATGAATCCCGGAGACGGTGATAGACGAGCTTTTTTTTAATTCCCAAAAAACGCAGATGTTCTCGCAGGCGATCGCCCCCAGTTTGAGTTACTATGTCTCCTGGGTCTTGGAGATGTACCGCTATATCCCCAAACCCCAACAGATGACGCAGTGGTAGTTTTAGACGACGCGAATCATCAACAGCAAACTGAGGCCAGTTAGCAGGAATCGCGTTTGTTCCATGCTTAAACTGAGTATTTTGAGCTAGAAATGCAATATCTGGAAGGTACTGTTGCCAGTCTGACCAAAATGCTTGAAAATTAAGTTTTTCCCCTAGCTCTCGGCATAGCTCAAGAATTGCTGGAACGTCAGCAGCATGGGGAGGTTTTTTGCACTGACTGCGACAATGTTTGTCGTAATCATGCAAAGTAATTCCCAAAAACAAAAGACGCTTTTCTGTATCTGATAACGATAGTGACTGATTCAAGTAAGGAGTCAAATTCCAAGCCGTAAGTAAGGCATTGAGGACGTGAACCATTAAACTTTGGTCTGGATTTGTTGACCAATCATGAGCCTTTTTTCTGGCATAAGCATCACCAAGTTTAGATAAAATTTTATAGTGTGCTTCTTCAGAACCTCCCAATGCAGAAGCCAGAGAAAATTCTCGCTCTAGCGCAGGCAAAACTGTCTCAATATAAGATCGTAAAATTGGGTCAGTATCTTTTGGTAGAGTTTCAATCAGCAGAGTTTGTAGAAGAGTTGTCATGAGTTTTTTCCTAAAAGATTAAGGCTTGGTCACTTGTCACTTTTTGGTTGTCAGTTGTGTAGGGGCTTAGCATTTGCGCCCAACTATTTGCTTATTTCCGACAATTTAACAACGCAAATGCTAAGCCCTTCCTGTCAGTTATCAGTTGGTTATCATAAGTTTTTTCCTAAAAAATTAAGGATTGGGATTGAGTGCGACAGAACCTTTGTAATCGCCATTTGAGTGCTTCTAAAAACAGAGCATCTTGGTTAAAAGCACAGCCATAAGCTTGCTCACTTCCATCCGTGACTCGGTAAAGTCCAAATGAAGGACTAAGATTAAGATGACGACTGACATCCCAGTGACTACTAGGCTTATTGCGATTAACAGGAACCAGAAAAGTCAGTAATTTTTTCCGACTCAAACAAGTGACTACATCTGCTTGGGGATGTCCCACTATGCTGAGACGACTAATTAGAGAGAGTTGGCAAGGCTGTAGTTCGCGACTGTCTCGATTGCAGTGTAAGCTGATGTTAAATCGTTCATTTGTCCATTCCTGAATGCGAAGATAGACTTTGATATATTTGTCAGGAAATGCCTCTTCACTATGTCCTGCTTTCGTGGCTGCATTCACAAATGTTTCTCGGTCAATGACCTCAACTGTTGCATAGGGTAAGAGTCTAAATAGGTCATAGGTATAGAAGCGATTTTCATCCCAAACTGCTGCTTGAAGAGTTGAACCACCACGAAATCGTAAGAGTTCTTTTTGAATTTCCTTTCCTACATCATCATTATCATTCCCTAGTTTGAACCAATGTTTGCGAGCTGATTCAAAGTTTTGAGGGTACACATGCTGCAAATCCTCCGTCATACGATCGCGTATCGATTGCATCACCTTGGCATTTTCCTTGGTCATGCAAGAAAACATTCCTTGAGCTTGCAATGCACCCCAACAGTTACGATATTCTTGTAACTCTCGTGGTGGGTCAAAAGCATAAGCGATCGCCTCTTGTAAAACGCTCCGTTCCACTGTTTGACCAGACTCCAAATTTTCCTGAAGTCGAGCCATTAACCAAGGCGCATGACCTGGAAGTAAAATAAAGGCTTTATAGCTTGTAAAATTAGGATGGCGACCCAAGCGACCTAATCGCTGAATTATTGTTGCTGAATCGCTACTTTCAAACATCAGCAAATGAATCCTGTAATCCACACCAGTATCAGCGGCTGATGTTGCTATAATTAAGACAGGTTGCGTGGCTTCCTTCAGCGCTGCTTGAATTTTCTGACGGGATAAGCGGTCAATACGTCCGCTGATTTCTCTAACAATTACTCCTGGTAACAAATTATGAAGTTGCTGAGTGACTCGACCTGCAAGAGCAACAGAATTGACAATAATTAATCCTCTGCCATTAGATTCTGCTTCTAGAATTTCTTGAATACGAGGAGCCATGTTTGTCAACCAACTCAAAGTATCAGTATCTTTGAGTTCCACAAACTCTAATTCCACAGGTTGTAGAATTGGTCTGTAACCGGTAGTATCTTCATTAGCATAGACTCCGGCGATTTCTGCAACTTTGAAATTAGCTTGTTTTAACTGTTCAATAAAATCTTGCTTTGGTGTTGCAGAAGTGAACAAAAAACGTCTCGGTTGTTGCTGTGTACTGCGAATGAAAGTCAAGCTATTTAAAGCTGCTGTTTCTTGATGAGAACCAAAAATGGGAAACTCGTCAAAAACCCACAAGTCGGGCCATTCAGCTAGCGCTAACGGTAGCAAATCATTGCCATAAGCTGGGTCTCGATATTGAAAATGGGTAATTAGATGAAAAATGTCAGGATTAGAGAGCAGAATCTGCTTTTGTTGAATAGCTAAGAGAAGTTCTTGAAATCGATTACTGTCTGCTTCCTTAACTCTGCGACTTAATTCTTCTCCAAATAAGCGATCTATCCTTTCTTCGGCATTTAAATTAAAGAGTGAGTGATAATGGTATTGTTGCTGAGTCTGGTCTTCTACTAATTCAATTGTGGGATATAGTCCCATAAACCGGAAACTAGGGTCTAGCAAACTTGGTAGGGAAGCTCCTAGAGATTTCCCGTCTCCCGTTGCTGATTTGTTAAAGATGATGTCTGCGTCACCTTGCGTAACTTGGATGTAGGTCTGTACTTGGTGAGAAGAGAGGGGACAGGTTTGACCGGGAGGAGGTATAAGGTTGGGTGCTTGTTCGACAACACGACAAACTTTCTGGCACCCCAGTGGACAACTCCCAACGCCAGCATTAAGCTGAGAGTAGAGGGGAAGTAGATGAATTTTCATGATTGATTGCTATGTTCGATATTTTTAGCGTATTACCCCTTTTTCAAAAGTCGTAGTCAAAAAATGACAACATCTCAAATAAGGGAGTGAAGAGCTCACCCATCGTGGAATTAATTGAAATATTGCAGCAGTCGCATAGTCCACCAGGGAATAAATTCCCTGGCTAACAGCTTAAGTCCACTTCAGTGGACTGCAATATCTTGTTGGGTAAGTCTAAAGTCCTCTAAAGAGGACTTTAGCTACTCGCTGTGGGAATTGATTCCCTGGCGGATGACCGGGTAATGTAAGATGTGAGTTTTAACTCCGGGTGGGATAATCGATGTAACTCCTCGGCACAAATTCCATATTCAAGCGGTAGCGCTCACCTTGCTTACTCCGATGGGAAGGGGTGAAAATCAGCGTACCGTGCAAATAGGGAATCGTAAAGCGACCTTTTTTAGCACGCTTTAGAACATCATCCCGTGAAATTTCCTGACCAGTAAGCAGTCGGATCAGAGCGCTAGCATTGGTGGTTGTCAGATTTTCAGCACACTGAGCTTGATATTGAGCTAAGTTCAGGTGAGATTGTTTGTTGCTCGGACTATAATTGAGAGTCATGGGAGTTAACTCCTGTAAATAAACAACAGATTTCGAGGCAGCACAATGCCCTTTTATGCGGCTGCCTTGTGAGTTATACAAGCAATCGCCATAGGAACTGATCCTTCCTGTGGCGCTTCTTGCATTTTTTAAGAATAGCCTGCTGAGGCAATAAATGTCTATAGAGTATGTAGATATATCAGTACTAAAATTTTTGGTGCTGATATATCTATTTCGCCTCTAGACGCCCTGTGCTACTCTTTTACAGTGGGGAGAATATTCCACCCTAGCTCTAACGAGCCAATGAATCCTGTCTAACGGGATTGAAATCTGATCTATCTTCATTCGTATCGGCACAATTCTCCCCACAGCCAATTTTTCGGTAAGCTGGAGTATGCTCAGACTTCTCCTCAAGTCATGCCTCCAAAAAATGAAGGTAGTTACAACCAAATTGCCTTTGCTCTAGAAATCCTCAAACTATTGACAGAGCAACCAAGAAAACGTGAGGATTTAGGAAATCTCCTTTCAGTATTTTTAGAACAGCATGGCAAACCTTCAGGAGATGTTCTACAAAAGCTGACACGCACTATCCGTCAATTAAGAGATTGTGGCTTTGAAATTAAAAGCGCTCCCCATCATCCCTACCAATTAGTAGAGTCTAACTTTCCCGTACTGCTATCAACCCAACAGCGTCAAGCATTAGCAACAGCAGTTCACTTTTTAGACAGTATGGGATTTTCAGATCAAGCTAGTCAAATTATTCGCATCGGCAAACTTACCCAAGCTGATCAACCGGATAATGTCAACGTAGACTTTAACCCTCCTGTCGATTATGGTGATGACAAACTTGAGGTTATTATTAGCCAACTTCAAGAACGATTTCAACAAAAATGCCGTTATACCATCCGCTATCGTAATTCTCAAGGAAGTGAGAGAATCTGGGATTTAGATCGCTCAGAACTGCGGTTGCATGACGGTACTTTATACTTATTTGCTTTCGTTCCTGATGCTCATTTCCCCAATATGCAAAAAAGATCTAACACTGAGAAAAACTTTCTTTTTCGAGTAGACAAGATTTTGAATGTTGGTGCCTCTTCTGATGTATCTTGGGTGTTTACGTTTCCAACTGTAAAGATTCGCTATCGTCTGAGTGGCCCTCTTGCAAACTATAAACCCCGCCGAAAGCAAGAGCAAGTACTGCATAGAGATACCGAAGCTAAATATGTGGATATTTTGACAGAAGAAGATTACCCGTTTTGGTTTCGCCAAAGGATTCTGCGATATGGTAACAATGCCAGAGTTTTAGAACCAGATTGGCTAGCTTGTGAACTGAAAGATATTTTAAAAAAAGCTTATCTAAACTACTGTCAAAATGATTCTTAAGACTGTAGCCAATCCTTAACATCCAGGTAGTTCACACCTGCTGCTACTGCTGCTTGTTCGTCACTGTTCATATCACCAACAAACAGCACCTGAGAATACCTTTCTTGGAAAAGGAACATTAGATACTCAAGCATTCCTGGTTCAGGCTTTCTAAAAGGACGAAAGTTTGGGAAATTTTCTAGATTGAGAGTATCAAAGCTGCTGTCTGACCAAAGTTGATGAAGGATTTTTCCCTCATAATCTGGACAAAAACAGGCTACTTTAATTTGAGGAATTAGTTGAAAAACCTCCAGGAACTCAGCAATAGTTTCATCCAGAGATTTATGTCCTTTAGAGATACCTCCCTGATTGGAGGCGATCGCTAGAATATCTCCTGCTTCTACATGACGCAAGATGCGATCTTTGACACCAGAAATTAGATGCTGATCCTGAAAACCGGGGTATTTGGAGCCAGAAATACTCTTAACCACAGTTCCATCTTTGTCCAAAATAATTAAGTTAGTCATGCAATAAGTGTCATTCTTAAAACTTAACTTTTTTATAAATACTTGACAATTGAATTTCCAATTGTACAGAAACTAATGATAGCACTGAATTGATATGCTTATATTCAGAGAGGAGCCATTTGCCATCAGCAGTTTTTGTGAATTGTTCAACATAAATCCTATATTGATCGATCAGAACATACTCCTGAAAGCTGGGAATGTGGCGGTAAAACTCAAATTTTTTTCCTCGGTCATAGTTCTCAGTTGAGTCTGATAAGACTTCCGCAATCATCAGAGGATTAGTAATTGTGTCATTGCGCTCGCCGAGAAACTCTAATTGGCCAGAAACCACCATCACATCTGGGTAAGTATAGAGTTTATTTTGGGGTATCCACAAACGCATATCGTTCATAAATACCTCATATTCCTGCTCTTCCAAAGTAGTATTTAGTGCAGTACTCAAATTCAATGCTAGGCGATTGTGATTAACTGATGCACCTGCCATTGGTAATATTTGACCCTCATAGTATTCATTTTTATATTCCGCAGCAGTTTCTAGTTGCAAATACTCTTCGGTCGAGTAGTAGCGCTGTTCTTGAGCTTGCATAATTCTTAGCTATATATCTCTTTTATCTACTCTAACGTGATTGAGCAAGGAGACGAGCGATTCACAATAGCAGTAGTAGGGTGGATAACTACCACCCTATTTAATTAAAAGCTAAATCACCCCATCAAAATTACATTGTCAATCACATGAATCACACCGTTATCTGCTTCAATATCTGCTGCAACAACAGTGGCATTTTTTACCTCAAAACCATCAGAACAATCAATTCTAATCGGTGAACCTTCAACTGAAGTAAGCGAATTTACTTTTTCTAAATCAGCCTTTGTGTACTTGCCAGAAACGACATGAAACGTCAAAATTCTGCTTAGCTGCGGAATATTCTGCACCAGAGTTTGTATAGTTCCCGGTGGTAACTTGGCAAAAGCTTCATCAGTCGGTGCAAAGACAGTGAAAGGGCCGGGACTTTTTAGCGTCTCCACCAAACCAGCCGCTTGCACCGCTGTCACTAGAGTTTTGAAAGAACCCGCACTAACCGCAATATCAACAATATCAGGCATTTGTTTCACCTTTAAGTAAAATCCTCTGTTAAGGATAGTAAACTAATCCTCACAACTCAGCAGCTTAATTTTTATTCAGCAGTGACTTTACTCTGTCGGGTGGCCAGGAAACTTTGTAAGATTGACCAACAATATAATGCTTCGCCAGAAATCCCCAAACATGGGAATCCATGCTGTTATTGCGATTATCACCCATCACAAAATAAGACTCTGCTGATACCGCTTGTGGCCCCCATTCGTAAGCTGGTGCTTGGGCAATGTATGCTTCCTGTAAAGGTTGATTATCGATATAAACTATACCCCCAGCGACGCGAACAATTTGCCCTGGCTTACCAATCACTCGTTTAATATAATATTGTTCCTTTTTTCTCTCTGCTTCAGGTTCAAGAATTTTGGCAGCATCAGGCGTTTTAAACACTATCAAATCACCTCGTTGTGGTGAGTAATCCCTAGATTTGTTAACCAAGATTCTGTCTCCTGCTTGCAGCGTTGGTAACATGGAATTACTAGGTATGATAAAGATTTCAATTTTATGGTTAATCCAGTTGGGGAGATAACTACCAACAAGTCCAAACACAAGGACGAAAATAGCCAAAATAGCGATCGGATGCTGTCTTTGTCTTTGACGCCTAGGAAAAGCAACAAAAGCATGGTAACAAGCTACACTATAGATGATTGGGATAAAGAGTATCAGATTGTAGAAGAATCTTGCTAAGCTGGAAAAAACAATAAGTAATGACAGTATAACAGCACCAATAATTGCTTGTTCTATATAAAAATGACCTAATCCTGGTAAGATTCTGGAGAGAAAAACGGCAAACCAAGGGTCTTTATTTTTTCTCGGTATATTCTCAGTTTCCCCAATATTTAACTGTTTTTTGACACAATTATAAGCATCAAACAAATTAAAAATATAGACGATTAAAAATAGGAAGATAGAGCTAAGTCCAGTAACAGTATTACCCGTGGGAGTGAAGATAGACCAAAAGGCGATCGCCATCAGTACCACTGCACTACAGATTAACCCAATTCCCCTTAGCCTCTCCCCAGCATATAGCTGTCCAATACCAGGAAAAAACATCGAAAGATTAACAGCTAACCAGGGTTGGGGAGAAAGCCGTAAATTTTGACCCTTCACTGTGCTTAAGGGCATAATTTTAAAATTAGAACTCTCAATCAATAAACAACCTATCCTGGTAGTTTAACCTCTGCCAGATTCTCAGGTAATCCCTCCCCTAATCGAAAGAAACAAATCTTCCTCCGCTTCCTCTGCGTAAAACTCTGCGCTCTCTGCGTTAAAAAAAACCTACATTTGTCGATTTACTAGAGTAGTACTAGCTTGATCTACCGGCATTAAAACCACTTGGTTAATATTGACATGAGGTGCTCGCGTTGCACAGAAAAACACAACATCAGCAATATCATCAGCAGTTAACGGTGTCAGTCCTTGGTAAACTTTATTAGCACGTTCATCATCCCCATGAAACCGGACATTACTAAACTCAGTTTCCACCATTCCAGGGTCTACAGAAGTAACGCGAATTGGAGTTCCCAAAAGGTCTTGTTTCAAACCTTCAGAAATTGATTTTACTGCTGCTTTTGTGGCACAGTAAACGCTACCACCCGGATAAGTTTGATGAGCGGCAATCGAGCCAATATTGATGACATGACCTTGGCCACGATTTACCATTCCTGGGACTATCGCTCGTGTCATATAAAGTAGCCCTTTGATATTAGTATCAATCATCTCCTCCCAATCTTGAATACTGGCTTCGTGAAGCTTATCTAAACCTCTGCTAAGTCCAGCATTGTTAATTAAAATATCTACTGCTGACCAATGGTTTGGCAGGTTGTCGATAGCTGATGTTACTAGAGAGCGAGCGCCTACATCTAAAGGTAGCAAATGCAGCTCACAATCATATTCCTTGCTTAGTTGTTCTGCTAACTTTTCTAAGCGTTTTTGACGCCTTGCGATTAGGATCAGCTTTGCACCTGCTTGAGCAAATATTTTGGCACAAGAAAAGCCAATACCACTACTAGCACCGGTAATTAAAACAATTTTGTTTTTGACTGAAAGCATAATAATTTCTGTAAGTAGGTATTACCAAGCCCCCAAAGTCTGAAATTGGAGGCTTCCCTGACTATTTAGAGGTTCCTGTCGTCGGAGAGAGACGATTAACAACCTGTACGCGCTGCGTAATCATGATCATTCCGCCTTCCCGAATTAACACCGCTGAAAGCCAGCGATTATCCTCTTTTAAGGGAGCTTTTCCTACTTTAAAAATTCCGCCTGCTGGTAGTACATCCAACTTCAAATTAGCAGGTTTGATATAGCGTTCTGGCTTAATCGGTTCTTCGATTGCTGTTCCCAATAGAACACTATCTCCTACTGGTTCTTTAACAATGACATCAAAATTGAACTGCTGTCCTGTACGCACTTGGTCTGGTAAATTTATTTGTACAGAGGGAGGATTTGCACCAGAAGTTAGTTGAGTGCGCTCTGCCAAAATGTCTTGTTGAACAATTTTTTGACCTTCAAAACGCTGACGTGAACGCAAAGTTGATTCAAGTTTTATCCTCATATCACTGGTACCTTGATTACCAGTAATTTTAGTCACTGTTTCGGCAACAATTGCATTTCCTTCATTCTTCCAATTCTGGAGTTCTGTACGGTAATTCAATTGAGGATAGCGCTTCCAAAGTTGAGTCAAAGCTTGTTCCATTGAAGCGCGAGTTAGCCCATCAGAATTTCGGAAATTAGGGCTATAAAATTGCATCACACTCTGGACATTGCGGCTATTTGCTGCTGTGTCGATTTGGGTGAGAGTGTCTTTCAGTTGAGGTGGTGCGCTTTGAGGTGTTTCTGCTTGTGCTTTCAGACTCGATCCGGCTGTTAAACCTACGCTTAAGAGAAACAATACTGACAAGCCACGGAAGCGAGACTTGGAGAAGTTAGTCAGGGACATCAAGAACTTTTGCAGTGAATTTTCTGGCTTGTGCATTGAGAAAATAGTTTAATAGAAGAAATTACTTTATGAATCCTAGAGTTATGGATACCATATTGCTAATTTACAGCCGATTGTATATTTTGGCTCTTGAGTGTTGTCGCCCGTAGGAGAAAGAGAGATTTTGCCTAAAGCACCGATTCGATTGCTGATTGCCGCTAGTGGTACTGGGGGACATTTATTTCCCGCGATCGCTCTTGCACAACACCTACCAGATTATAAAATCGAGTGGCTGGGTGTCCCTGACCGCCTAGAACGAGAACTTGTACCGGCTGAATATCCCCTCCACACTATCGCTGTCGAAGGCTTTCAGCAACGCTTTGGCTTGGGTACGCTGCGTATTTTGGGACGACTCGCTAGTTCGGTGCGTCAGGTGCGTCAACTGCTGAAAAACGAGAAATTTGACGGTGTGTTCACCACTGGCGGTTATATTGCTAGTCCTGCAATTATAGCGGCACGCTGGCAGGGTTTGCCCGTGATTTTGCATGAATCTAACGCGATTCCTGGTAAGGTGACTCGCTTTTTTAGTCCTTTGTGTAGTGCTGTGGGCCTAGGGTTTGCTTCGACCTCCCAGTACTTACCGAGAGCGAAGAATGTCTATGTTGGGACTCCGGTACGTTCTAGTTTTCAGGAGGTTCAGAAACTGGAACTTCCGATTCCCGAAAATGTACCTTTAATTGTAGTTGTCGGTGGTTCCCAAGGTGCGATCGCCGTAAATAAACTTGTCCGTCAATGTGCTCCCGCTTGGTTTGAGAAAGGTGCTTGGATTGTCCATTTGACTGGTGAACAAGACCCAGAACAAAAAAGTCTTGTCCATCCTCAATATATCCAAATGCCGTTTTATCATAATATGGCGGCGCTGCTGCAAAGAGCTAATCTAGCAATTAGTCGCGCTGGTTCGGGTTCGTTAACGGAACTAGCGATCACCGAAACTCCAGCAATTTTGATTCCCTATCCTTATGCTGCAGAAGATCACCAAGCCTTAAATGCTGTAAGCTTTGCTGAAGCTGGTGCGGCTTTGGTTTTTCGTCAAGCAGATTTGATACCTGAAATTCTACAAAGTCAGGTGTTGAATTTACTAAATTCACCTCAATTGTTAGAGGAAATGTCTCAAAAAGCAGCTTCCCTTGCAGTTAAAGATAGTGCCGAAAAGTTAGCGACTTTGGTACGTGAATTAGTCGAACATTCAAAAAACTCCGCGCATTCGATTCCAAATGTAAATAAATAGAACACCAGCAACTAATGCTCCCAAGTTCCATTTAACAGAATTTTTGATCAGGACAAGACGCCGATTTGTTTTAACTTCTTCCAAGCGAGTTTGCATCTGCTGCTTGTCCTTGTTTAGTTTTGCTAAAAATTGTTCTTTGGCTTGCTCTGGAGTTTGATTATCTAGTGTACGACCTTGACTTTTGATATAATTCGCTAGCTCTTCATCTTTCATCTGGTTGAGTTTTTTCTCTGCTCGTTCCATCTGAGATTTCTGTTGCAGGAATTGGTTATTGATTTGATTGTTACTAATCATCTTTACCTGCCAGGTATTAATTAGTCCCAAGGGAAGTAGTAATATAAATAACACCCCAACTATTAGACACAACCAGCTTAAAAACTTCAAAACTTTTTGTTCAAAATCTGAACGAAATTCTGTTTCTCCGAAGGAAATTAAAACTAGACCTATTAAGGGAACTGCTACTCGCTCAACAATTGCACCCATTGTTTCAAATTGCCAGACAGGATTGGTTAGCCGTAGCGGTACAAAAATTGCAACTAAGTCAAATAGAGCTAACATAAGTAAGCCGTAACCTACCTTCCGAACAACAGCAAGTGACCAAGGTGTATTCTTTGGCGATCGCATAACGTATGTCCCGTTGTAGTTGATTTAGGAGAATAGAAGTTTTTTGTCGGCTGAAGTTTCGTAGCACTCCTGGTTTTATGGTTAAAAAATGCCGATCAGCAGGTGGGTGGAAATAAACCCAACATGAGGATGGCGGGTTTTGAACATGAAGAACTGGTTATGGTCAGACGTTATTATTAAACCCGCCCCTACAAATTTATCTTATTTTTTTTACGCCTAGATTACTTTTCTTTAGTGACCAACAATTCAGAAAACCCCAACACCTATAGTCTAAATATATTTGAAAGATTTGCTAATCAATCTCAAGGTGTTTTTATAACAGGAAATGGCGTTGCAGGATATGGAATTTTAACAAAAGTAACTCAAGTTTGTTATTAGAGAGATATTGGGCAAGATAAAACTGACTTGACATTCCCACCCCTTGAAGGGGTGGGTTTCTTATCTCAACGTACTACAACCCTCGTACCTACAGGTGCCCAATTGTATAACCAACGAGCCTGAGAAACACGCATATTGACGCATCCATGACTTACAGGGGTGCCAAAGCGATTGTGCCAGTAGGCACCATGCACGGCATAGCCACCAGAATAGAACATAGCATAGGGAACGTCAGGCACATAGTAGCCTCGTCCGCTCATCGAAGTCGATCTGTACTTGGATTGAATGGCATATGTGCCTCCATAAGTTGGGGTGCTGCGCTTACCGGTGGAAACCACAAAGGTTCGCACTCGTCGGCCTCCCTCCCAAGCGGTTAAGCTTTGTCCATAGCGGTCAACCTCAATCCAACGACCTCCACGAGAATGGGCCTCGGCGCTCCCGTTGTCTGTGAAACTAGGGATAGATAATGCTGCTAACGCGGCCATAGTTATCGTAGCACCAAGGCAAAAGGCTTTTGAGCGAATTTTTGCCAGAGAAAAGCGCTGTTCTTTCATAAGGACGCTTCCTTGTAAGTTAGGAAAATTTAGGAGATAGGAGAAGCTTTAGTTTCTATGGGAAAGCTTCAGCTAGCTTGCTTTAATAATAGAACAGTTTATCGCTATTTTCCCTCCCAAATCTCCAGTTGTCTGGAAGCTGCAACAAAGCAATTTAAATACTTGGGTGGATAGAGAAAATTGTCATAGGCTACTGACATCATTCTCGCCGCTTCAACATATGGTACTCGACCAATTCCTGTACCCAATCCAGGACAAGCAATGGAGTTGATTTTCTGCTTGGCTGTTTGATTGTGGCGTCGTACCGCTAAAAGCATAGCCCACATTGCCACATAGGGAACATCGGTGCCAGCAATGATCATGGGAACTCGCATTGTTGGTGTATGGGCTAAAAATGGATGTTTGGGATGACCTGTTTCTACTATCAATGATGTTCCAACAGGCTGTTCTCCCAGATACTCCTCAAGAATACGTTGCTGTACTTTTTCCATTAAGGAGTCGCCAAAGAAACGGATGATGTTAGCATCAATTCCACCATCCATCATGCCAAAGGAGTTTGCAGGGCTGACCATGCAATCAAATTCTGGCAACCACTCAAAATAGTTGTTGACTATTTCAACATTTGGTAAATCATTGAAATGTTTTTGAAAGGCTTCACACAACAAGGGGTTGGGTGCTACTAAGATTAATTTCAAGCTTGATTCTTGCCTCCGCTTGAATATCAATTGTAGGCGGAAGATAGGACAACTATCAGCTAAATACTACATATCTTCATCATCAATAGCTCATCTTCTAGCCGAGAGAATAGCACAAAACTTCTCGTACTTCCATTAAAATTAAACCAAGCATATTTTTCCCACTACCATCAGCACCGCATCCCCAGTAATAATCAACTGGTGAATTCTCAACAATTAACTCGTCACCAGTGGAAATTAACACTTCTCGAATATCAGTATGAGTCTCAAATTTTTTGTGTACTCCCTGACGCATGATGTCGTCTTTTACTTGATTCCAATCTGGACGAAGAGGACGTTTGCGATCTCGTCCCATCTTTGCTGCATCTCTGGGAGTTTTCACCTGACGAATTTGGTCAACATGAAGTGTTCCAGGAAACTTTTGTGCTTGAAAGTAATGTTCACTGGTTGGCCAATAAAACCCATCCAACTCAAAACCGTGGGGCGAAAAGTTGGAGAAACAACCGTATTTGTCACGAGTTCCGTAGAAGTAGATTGTCATTAGATTGATGGTGCAAGAAACTAGCTGGTGAATGAAGAACCTAACCCCCTAACCCCCTTCCCTAGTAGGGAAGGGGGAACCGGACTCCCCTTTCCTTCTAGGAGAGGGGTTGGGGGAGAGGTCAGATTAATTTTTTAATATCACGATAACACTGGTTAAAGAGTTATTTATCCGATAACGGTTCTTGAATCAACTTTTGAAACCGCTCGTCTTCCCGAATTTTGTCAAAATCTGAGTCAGTTTTTGCCATGTCTCGATTTTCTTCAGGACTCAGTTTAATTGCTTGTTGGAGGTTTTCAATTGCCGACTCAACATTACCTTGTAATGCATATAAGCAAGCTTTGTTGTACCAAGCTTCGTGTTTGTCAGGTTTAATTTTCAAAGCTTGGTCGTAACTCGCGATCGCCTCTTCTAATCTTCCTAAATTCCCCAACGCATAACCCCGGTTGTTCCAAGCTTGGTGTAAGTCAGGTTTAAAATTCAAAGCTTGGTCGTAACTCGCGATCGCCTCTTCTAATCTTCCTAAATTCCCCAACGCATAACCCCGGTTGTTCCAAGCTTGGTGTAAGTCAGGTTTAAAATTCAAAGCTTGGTCGTAACTCGCGATCGCCTCTTCTAATCTTCCTAAATTCCCCAACGCATAACCCCGGTTGTTCCAAGCTTGGTGTAAGTCAGGTTTAAAATTCAAAGCTTGGTCGTAACTCGCGATCGCCTCTTCTAATCTTCCTAAATTCCCCAACGCATAACCCCGGTTGTACCAAGCTTGGTGGTCGTCAGGTTTAAAATTCAAAGCTTGGTCGTAACTCGCGATCGCCTCTTCTAATCTTCCTAAATTCCTCAACGCATTACCCCGGTTGTACCAAGCTTGGTGGTCGTCAGGTTTAAAATTCAAAGCTTGGTCGTAACTCGCGATCGCCTCTTCTAATCTTCCTAAATCATCCAACGCAATACCCCGGTTGTACCAAGCTTGGTGGTCGTCAGGTTTAAAATTCAAAGCTTGGTCGTAACTCGCGATCGCCTCTTCTAATCTTCCTAAATCATCCAACGCAATACCCCGGTTGTTCCAAGCTTGGTGTTTGTCAGGTTTAATTTTCAAAGCTTGGTCGTAACTCGCGATCGCCTCTTCTAATCTTCCTAAATCATCCAACGCAATACCCCGGTTGTACCAAGCTTGGTGGTCGTCAGGTTTAAAATTCAAAGCTTGGTCGTAACTCGCGATCGCCTCTTCTAATCTTCCTAAATCATCCAACGCATTACCCCGGTTGTACCAAGCTTGGTGGTCGTCAGGTTTAAAATTCAAAGCTTGGTCGTAACTCGCGATCGCCTCTTCTAATCTTCCTAAATTCCTCAACGCATTACCCCGGTTGTACCAAGCTTGGTGGTCGTCAGGTTTAAAATTCAAAGCTTGGTCGTAACTCGCGATCGCCGTTTCGTAGTCTTTTGCAGCAAAAAGCAGAATTCCCAATTCAAACTGTAAGTTAGCTTTCTGACTAGGTTGCTGATAATTTTCTTCCAGAAGTTCTTGAATTTCCAGTACTTTTTGCATCCGTTCTGCTGAAGTTAAGGAGCAATATTTCTGATAATCTCCTTCTTGAATAATCCGAAAAGATTCTTGTTCTAAAAGTTCCTGCTGCGTAGGAAATTCAAAAACACCAGAACGCCAGTCAAAAAAATCAGGAGCGCGACGAATAAAATACTTGAGAGCAAATAGCGGCAGAATAAAAACAAAACAGATATTGAAA
The DNA here is from genome assembly GCA_042408245.1 of Potamolinea sp. GTDB lineage: Bacteria > Cyanobacteriota > Cyanobacteriia > Cyanobacteriales > Coleofasciculaceae > Potamolinea. Next base: position 11,421 of record JAYFMV010000053.1, on the reverse strand, counting down.
TTATCTCTAAAACGCTCTCGTTGCAAATTGAGATATCCTAAAATCCGGGGAACCGTATCTAATTTGTAATAATCCCCCTCTCCACCATATCCCGGTTTAATAGATTCAACCAAAGACTTCTCAATCCCAGTGACAAAAAGAATATTAACTTCATCTCGATTGGGGAGATTTTCAACAATTTTGTATAAATTATCAATATGTTTATCTAATCGCAAAACCTCTATTTTTTTATCCGGTAGCTCATCCCTGATTTGCGCAATTAGTTCTTCCCCAAAGACTGGAGAACAGCGAACAAATATCAAGCCAAAGCTTGTTGTCCAAGCAAGAGAACGTACTAAAGATTGATATTCTTCTTCTGGATCGGCTGGTAGATCGATGTCTAAATCATCTGGTTTCATGACTGAAGTTTTTCAACTGCACCTTTAAATTCCTGAATTCCTTTAATTAGCGGGTGAACATCATGCCAACATTGAAGTTCGCCTTCTGTATCTATGTAGCGATACTCCAAAAGACAGCGACGAAACAACAAGTTACGATACTGATCGTCATTGAGGATACTCTTAGAACACGAGACTTCAGCTAATATCTGCCATTGGTCATGTTCAACCGTGCGGCGATAAGTATCTCGTAATTCGCTAATTGCTCGTTGTACTGATTTGAAGGGAATAGGCAATTGATTTGTGCGTTTAATTGCGCCTCGCATTAACAAGATTAGCTCTCGGACATGACCACCGGTCATCAAACAGAGTTGATCTAAAGTTTCCTGATTTTCAAATATATCTGTTTCCAGAACAAGGTCAGGAGCAATTTGCTTAATGCGTTCTCCAATCACTTTTTTAACTATGTTCATTCCAGGCTCATAAACCTCACCTGTTTTGGTTCGCACCATAATCATCGGCAAAACCTGAGCCTCACCGTAGATATCTCGCAAATTCGCCGCCTGTGCTGAGTAAGCCATCGAAATTGGCACAGTGTAAATCAGATGAGAATGTTCAGCTAAGGCTTTAAGTTGTTCGTTACGGTCAATAAAAATATGGTCGTGATTAGTGCGTCCATCTCCTTGAACTACAGGTACAATCCGATCTAAATTGTCGGCAATAATTAATATTTGAGTATATCCATTCGGTAGCTTCTTTTTTGCTTCACCGATAAACTGATTCAAGGCTGTAATCAAATCTTTTGTATGCGGGATTAACCAACTCCCGTATTTTTTGCCGCATCCCAGGTTCACACTTTAACTTGGCTGTCAATTTGGTAAAGTCAGGAATTTCCGCCTCAATCTCAAAACCTTCTAAACTTATTTCCGTCAGTGCCAAATTTTTCAATTCTTGCAAGCGACTTTTTAGCCAGTTCAAAACTGGTTTTGGATCAGCATTATTCTGAAGTGATTCAAGCAAATGTCGTGCACAAGCTAAAAGAATATCTGTATGTTGAGCATCTTCTGGATCGATATCTTCTTCATCTGCGGCAAAATAAACTACAAAGCAATTTTGATCGTTCAAATATTTCTGAAGTCTCAGTAATTCTGTTGATTTTCCGGCACCTCGATGACCGACATAGAGTTGACAAGTCATGCGGTTGGAAAGCAGAATTTCTTTACCTAACTCTTCTAAGATGTCTCGATCTCCCCGCACTGACCGACAATCTACATACAGTGGATCTCCTGCGGGTAGATGGTTGCTTGAGGGATCAAAGGCGTTGAAGAGGTCTCTGAGTAACTTTGGATTTTGAGGCATAGATCCCAAATATTGCAGTGTATCGCCATCCTAGCCCAGAAATACGCGACGATTGAAGTCGCGGCTACACGAACATTCGTCCGTCTGTGCGGACTAAATACTAGACCCCCCTCAATCCCCCCGAAACGGGGGGAAGAAATCTTACTCCCTACCCTTTTAGGGGAGGGTTGGGGAGGGGTTTCAAGGATTTATGCAACCAAGCGCACGATATCATTAGTTGAAAATTGCCCGATCGCCTTCTTCTATGTCTCCTGCTGTTTCCCTGCAAAACGTCTACAAAACCTACGACAAAGTACCAGTCGTCAATGACCTCTCCTTCACCATTGAATCAGGAGAAATGTTTGGTCTGCTTGGCCCCAACGGTGCCGGGAAATCTACCACGATTAGAATGCTGACTACCCTGACTAAACCGACACAGGGACAAATTGAGGTTGCTGGATACGATGTCGTACACAACAGACAGCAGGTAAAGCAAAATATCGGTGTGGTATTGCAGCAAATTAGCGTTGATACTGATCTCACCGTCTGGGAAAACATGGAACTTCACGGACGGCTGCATCATATTCCTAATCCTGGTCGTCAGCGTATGATTAATCAGTGGTTGGAGTATGTGGAACTGTCAGAGAGACGGGATGCTTTGGCAAAAACTCTCTCTGGAGGGATGAAACGTCGTTTACAAATTGCTAGGGCACTGTTACATCAACCAAAGATTCTATTTTTGGATGAACCAACTGTAGGACTTGACCCCCAAACTCGTCGTCGTCTCTGGGAAATTATTCGCGATTTAAATAAGCAAGGGATGACGATGTTGCTAACAACTCACTATATGGATGAGGTAGAGTTTCTTTGCGACAGAATCGGCATTATGGACAGTGGTAAGCTGATTGAACTTGGCACTCTTCAAGAGTTTCGTCAGCAACATGGTGAAGGATTGGTGATGAAACAAGTTGGTGACAGATTTGAGTATCAATTCTTCCCAGATTTGACAGAGGCCAATGCTTATCTTGAAACTTTACCTGATAAAACTGGGATAATGGTTCGTCCCTCTAATTTGGAAGATATTTTTGTAGAACTTACAGGACGACAGTTGGACTAAGGAACCTCTCACAACTAATCCAAAATCCAAAATCCAAAATCCAAAATGCCTCGTTTAGCAACCCAGATAGAAGCAATTTTGTATCTGAAAGGACAACCCCTGTCAATAGGTCAAATTGCTGAATATGCAGGAGGCGATCGCGATGATATCCAAGACGCCCTAATTGAACTAATGTCAGACTATGCGCACCGGGACAGTGCTTTGGAAATTATCGAAACACCTACTGGTTATAGCTTACAGTTACGTTCAGCCTTTGGGGAGTTAATGCAAAGCTTAGTTCCCCCAGAATTAGGTACCGGTGCTTTGAGAACCCTTGCGGCGATCGCACTGAAACAGCGGATTGCGCAAACTGACCTAATCGAACTACGCGGTAGTGGTGCTTATCAACATATCCAAGAACTGATTGAGCTAGGATTTGTCCAGAGAAAGCGACAAACTGACGGACGTTCCTACTGGTTACAAGTCACAGACAAATTTCATCAACGCTTTGAAATCGACCAACTACTGACTCTTCCCGAAAAGCTTTCCCAATCCTTACCAGAAAAGTCCTGAGTGTAGAGACGTTTCATGAAACGTCTCTACATTAAGAAATCAGGACTACGAAAAGCTACTTTACTTTATCTTTAACAACGGTGTCTTCAAAAAATTCTGCCTAAAGAAGTGTGATTCCTAATCAAAAGTAGAAGTCGGCGGCCAGCAGAATCGTTTAGAGTAGAAACTAAGTTAGTCAAATCTAAGACTCATAATGGCATTTAATCCTGACTTTCTCAATTCGCAAGATGAAGATGGGCACGCTAACCCGCTTCTGAAGTATCTGCAACACCAGTCCCCAGATGTTTTATCGCGGGTTGCCAAATCCGCCAGTCCTGAGATTCAACAAATCATTTCTCAGAACGTTCAGGGACTCGTAGGAATGCTTCCTTCAGAAAACTTCAATGTGCAAATCACAACTGACCGGGAAAACCTAGCAGGTTTGCTGGCTTCAGCAATGATGACTGGTTATTTCTTGCGTCAGATGGAACAACGCATGGAAATGGAGGAAACTTTTCTCAATTCTGTTCATTTGCCTCGCAAACCGCATCCAGGCGAAAAAAACAACGATTCCTCTAAACTAAACGGACAGTAAAAGTTGTGCTTTTTAATACAAATATTCTCCCCCTTCAAACTTAGGTTGTTTGCGGGGGAAGTCTCGCTACGCACTAGCCGCCAGCGGCAAAAGTAAGCATGACGATGATCGACAGTAAAAGACCAGGACTCAGTAACATTCCTAACATCAAAGCTTCGTTGGCAGTCATAATTTTTAATTTTCTATCTTGTCATTTTTAAGCTAACCTGTTCTAGCAGCGACTATCTTAAAAATGAACAATTTTTTTCAGATTGCTTCCTGGTCTATTCTAATTTACGGTGTTTTGGTGTTGGTTGGTGGTGTTATTGGCTACCTCAAAGCCAAAAGTCAAGTCTCTCTACTTGCTGGTTTAGGTAGTGGATTAGCTTTAATTGCAGCCTGGTTTGTTTCTCGTCAGATCCCACAGGTAGGAATGGCGATCGCCACGCTAATCGCTCTTGTTCTCTGTGTTGTCTTTGTTATGCGCTTCTTGCGTACCCGTGCTTTTATGCCATCTGGGATGATGATGATTTTTTCTCTGGGTGCTACAGTTGTCTTTGTACTCGGTTTGCTTGGCACTCGCGGCGCACTAATATAGGGAATTTAGATTGAAGATTTTCAAGTTTTGATGGCATAATTCCCAATTGAAAATCCTCAATCTAAAATTATTTGTTAAAGAATATAAATTTTTATTTTTCAGAGTAAAATAACTAGCAATTTGCATACAAACGCTCTACTTGTCTTCGCTTAGCAGAGCCAGCCTTTAACCATACCTATTCTAAAAAATTATCTCAGAGTTTTTAAATTACCCTTAAACATAAAAAGTTTTTTTAAGGGACACTGGCTTATTCCACCACTCTGATCCATCCAGAATTCAAGCCTTGATAAATCTGTTCCACTAAGTTTTGCTCTTCTTGGGATAAGGACTTTTTAGCTAGTACGGCTGACATAAAGAGTTGTTGGTCAACACGAGTAATTTGACGTAGACCCAGGATGCGGTTAGCAATATGCTGAACTGGGAACTTGGGAAAACAAACTTGAGCAGACTTCATAAACAACTATTAACAGAACGGTAATTCTACTATCAGGGATCTTACGGATATATTCAGCGATCGCGATTCTAGGTTGATGGTGATAAATTACTGAAAACCCCTGTGACGATATTTTTGCCACCAAGTGATGTGAATCACTGAAAAAAAGTGACTTCCGTGCATTTTGTCAGCAATGCCGACTTGAAAGTTAGGGTAAGGGTGACGCTCAGTTTAAACATTTTCAGCGGCTTCTCGGTTCTAACTACCCTGCCAATACCTTTGGAAAATGCTTAACAAAAGTTTGTGTATGCTGCTGTTGGTAATGAAGATTTTCTGCGCGGACATAGGCAAAATTTTGTGACTTTATTGTTAACTATTATAGTAGTTTTACATAGATTAGCGTCTGATACTGTATAGAAGATTACTATGCTAAGTTCAGTTGAATGCTGTTCGTCTTGTGCAGTTCACCAAAATAATCTAGGCTCTTGACAGTTTTGTAGTAAGTTTGTAGTATATATTTAACACGACAAAACAGGACTTACGCAAATTTTATGAATGAACCACCATTCGTAGAGGCGCTCTTGCCTTGCGCCCTACCATATGTGGGGTCTGTGCGTAAGTCCTGAAAAGTAGAAAAATTTGAATGTTGCTTGCTTACTAAGCGGTGAAAGATACTATTAATCGCGCTGGGAATAGGTGGGTGTAGGAGCGCCGTTTTGAGAATTAACAATTAACAATTAAACCGGATTTTTCAGTTTGCTTTCTCAGCATTTAGCTGCTAGCGAGGTGACTCCTATGGAAACAGCAGAACGTGACTTACGTTTAGATATGCTCAACAGCTTACTAACTACGCCACACAGACAACTAGAACAAGTGGCGAAAGTCCATGAAGATATGGTAAAATGCGACCCCATCTTCTACGGACACTTAGCAGTGTGGTATCAACGTAGTGGTGATGTTCGCGACCACAAGGAAGTATTCGTTGGTAATTTGCTAACGAGTACGATTAGCGAACACCGCGACGCTGGCTACATGATGTTACAGGAATTTCCACCATATCAGGTAGCGCGAATTGTGGACTTCTTGAAGATTCACCGAGGAAAGCTACCACGTTCAACCCGTACAGCAGTGCGACGCTATCTTCAGCAACGGGAAAAAAACCCAGCATTTTTTGATCGTGCAGCATTAAGAGGGCGTCAGGCAATGAAGCATCTGTATGCGAGTTTGCACATCAAGCCGAATGAACGTGCTGATGCAGTATTGTTTAAGAATAATCCACCTGAAGATAGTTTAGCTTTTGCCTTGAAGTTGATGGCGATCGCCACTTCACCCTTAGAACAAGCACAGCTAATTGTCGAATACAAAATCCCCTACACCATCGCAGTGGGAGCGATCAAACAGCTAACACCAACAGTGTTAGTAGCGCTGATCAACTCCATGACTCCCCAAGAGGTAATCAACAACCTCAAGTCACTGCAAACTCGCGGTGTGATGGAAAATCCCCAAGTCAAAGCACTGATTGACGAGAAACTAGAGAAAGCCCAAACAGATGTGAGAGTATCAGCCCTAAAGGCAAAAGTAGCAGCAGATGTTGCGGAACTAGATGCTGAAACTGCTGCAAAGTTAGAGCGCGTCATGGATGAACAGGTTAAGAAGCGCGGCAAAATTAGCAAATCTACGGCTTTGCTAGTGGACAAATCTTCTTCGATGGAAAATGCAATTGAAGTCGGTAAGCGTATCGCTGCGCTGATTTCTGGGATTACCCAAGCAGATTTGTACGTTTACGCCTTCGATACCCTACCTTATCCTGTCAAGGCATCTGGGAACAACCTGAGCGACTGGGAGCGAGCATTTGTACATATCAAAGCTGGTGGTGCTACCAGTATTGGTGCTCCTTTGGAAGCAATGCGCAAAAGAAAGCAATTAGTGGAACAAATCATCCTAGTGACAGATGAAGGAGAAAACAAAGGGCCTCATTTTGCCCATGTTTACGATGTTTACTGTCAGGATTTGGGTGTCACCCCCAGCGTCTTAATCGTGAAAGTGGGTTACGCTTACGATTGGTTGGAGCGTAAGTTGAGTGAGAAGCAAGTTGAGGTGGATACTTTCACCTTTGCTGGTGACTATTACTCTCTCCCAAATCTGATTCCGCTGCTAAGTCAGTCTTCGCGACTTGAGTTGCTGATGGAAATTTTGGAAACACCGCTACCAGTTCGGGATGATAAATGACGCTCCACCCAACGTCAACCCCGAATCTTTGGAGTAAGGGAAAGATAAAGGTTGAATGAGGAAGGATGTTCGCGTAGCGTTCCCCGTAGGGGTAGATTGAAAGTTGAAGATAGATTTTTTCACACTTCATACTTTGCACTTTCAACTTCCTCTCCTCCTCATACCTAAGCTTACTGTTTAAATACTTAATTCCAGGGATGCTAAGGGGAGCAACAAAATGTTAGAACAACAGTTAAATCCCAAAGGGTGAATACTTATGTCCATAGTCATATCGAGTTCGTTAGCATCCTCATTATCTGTGATTGCCAACAAGAGGGTTGCAATTTCAGCCTCGCGGGAGTTTTGCTCAATCGCACAACAATCAGTTCCCATTAATTCCCCGCGCCATGACAATGGAAGCAGATTGGATATCCGACGGGAATGGCGCATGGCTAGCAGCAATCGCTTCAAAGGTTCACCATTTCCGATTCCCAATTAAGTAGGTGGGTATAAATAAACGGACATAGTCCGGGCGGGTTTTGAATCAATTAAACTGTTACATAGTAAGCTTCCTGACTAAACCCGCCCCTACAAATCTACTTTCGTTTTTTTACATCTACCTACTTAACACTAAAAATTGAGATGAATGATTCTCGCATTGTTAAAATCAGCAAATATTTGAGCAAACATCTTCGGCACCAGCCAGAACGGATTGGCCTTAAACTTGCTCCTGGTGGCTGGGTTGCTGTGGATGAACTTTTAGCAATGTGTAAGAATCATTCATTTCCCATCAGTCGTATTGAACTAAACGAAGTAGTTGCCAAGAATGACAAAAAACGCTTTGCTTTCGACTCTACTAGCACCTTAATTCGAGCCAATCAAGGTCATAGTGTAGAGATAGATTTACAACTGGAACCGGCTATTCCTCCAGATGCGCTTTATCACGGTACGGGACATGGTGCTGTTGCGGCAATTCTTAGTGAAGGTCTGCGCAAAATGTCACGGCATCACGTCCATTTATCCCAAGATATTGTAACAGCAAAAAAAGTCGGAGCGCGTCATGGTCTTCCTGTAGTTTTGTCCGTAGATTCCGCAGCTATGTATGAGGCTGGTTATACGTTTTACTGTTCGGAAAATGGTGTGTGGTTAGTAGACAGTGTTCCACCTGAATATCTACGGCAAAACTGATTTGTTTCGCTATCTATTACTATGCGACAAATAAAATCCTGCGGGTTCATTGTGATGCGTAAAAACCCGCAGTTGAGTTTCCTACTGATGCAGAAGAATTCTAGACGTTACGATCTACCAAAAGGTCATATCGAACCAGGAGAAACTGAGTTAGAATGTGCTATTCGCGAATTATATGAGGAAACTGGTATTGAAGCGGGTGACTTGTATTTAGATGAGCAATTTCGCTTTATTACTAGCTATCAAAAACCTCCCAAACAAATTGGTGGCGAAATCTATGAGAAAACAGTAGTAATTTTCCTGGGATGGCTGACCCATGAAGTTGATATTAAATTAACTGAACATGACAGTTATACCTGGGTGGAATGTAAACCGCCTCACGATATTCAGCAAAAAATCATCAATCCTCTACTTCAACAATTGGAGGAATATTTTAGATAAAATTAATTGGTAATTTTTGAGAAATTAGAACTTCAATACAGAACTGAGAAACTTAAATTATGGGTTCAGCAGACTTTAGCAACGAAGACACTACCCCACGCAATAACCTACAAGGTAGAGGTTTACTAGGAGCAGGTTGGCGGCCTTTATCCAGGCAATTTGACTGGGACTTTCTCTTGCATCTTGTGGGTAATGACCCGTGGGAACTTACTCAAAAGACCTTAGATATCGCCAGTGATCTAGCCGATGCTCTCGGTCGTAACTACTATACTTGGTGGGCAAATCTTTTGTATGTTTTCTCGGAAAACACCCGCTATGAAGTAGATGCATTTTGGGATTACATTACCCCCGAACCTCCAGTTCCAGATAATCGTTATGGAGAGGTTTTGAGTGTTGAGACACCTGTGACCCAAATAGTGTCGCGTCAAAGTATCCCCATTAATTATGTTCTCAACCGGTTGCAGGAAATTACTCTGTTTAAATTGCTAGGTTTATTGGGAAACCCAGAACTGATTACCCAGTATTATCTAGAGCGGCATTTTTATTATCCTATAAGTCGGTTTGTCAACTGGGAACGCCTCGAAGTTATCGGTACGGTTTTTGCTCATTGGCCACAACAGCAAGTTTGGCTACAAATTGAAAGCCTTGGCAAAGGAAGACGGCATTACACTCTCATTGCTAAGAATATATCTCCACTAATTAATAAAGCAACTTACAACTTAGCAGTAATGCTGAGTGGCTATCAAAGCAGAGTTGGACAAGTTCAGAGTCAGTTTCCAATTAGGACTTTTCCTGCTGATGTTCAAAGCTTTACCGATACAGTTCAACAGGCAATTCTCGACAAAAATCAGTTAGCTGTGCTGGTTAGTGGAGAGCCTGGAACTGGTAAAACAGCTTGGACGCAAGCCGTAGCGAAAGAAATTTTGATGCCTCTAGGATTTGTAATATTTATCCTAGACCACGATGCTGTTGAAAATTTTGTTCCACCCAGTTATTTGGAGCGAATTTGTCTGATTATCAACGAAGCTGATAACTTAGCTCAAGATCGAGCAAGTGCTGCTGCTCAAAATAGTAGCAAAACTGAGCATATTCTGAGTTTGTTGGATGGAACTTTGTATCAAAGCGTGATTGATGAATCTGGGATTAATACAGAACAAAAAATTGTAGTATTGATGACTTGCAACACTACTGAAAGATTAGATCCAGCAGTTTTACGCAAAGGACGGGTTGATTTAATGTGTGAATTTACTCATCGTTTTGTCTAATTTTCCAGTGAAGGAGTTTAACAGTTTTGAACCCTCAAAGGTCGGTCAATGACAAAGAGGCAGCTAGCATCAAACTAAGCCCGATAGAACTCCAGTTTAGTCAGCATCAGTGGTGGAATCAAGAAACTGGCTGGAAAAATGTCTTGAATAACTTACGGTTGATTATACAGCCTTAGATCTTTTTTTGTTTAATCACCCCTTGGTTAAAAGTTTTCCATATTCCATCTCTCAGCAAAGGTTTTTTACATCTTATCGACATTATGTAGGAATGAGTTCACGCCTGATCTCCCAGAGGGATAGAAAAACACGCTCTGAGGAGAGTGACAAAAGAGGGATAGGTAGCAAAACTTGACTTTTGCAAAAGGAAAGTCTCCGTTTTGCCAAAATCTGGAATGCTGCAACTTCAGTCTGTATGTAAGCGTATTCCTACAAAGCTGATCCTCACATGATTACTCAAGTAGTTGACCAGTTTTCTCACTCGTCTCTCGGTCATGGTGTAGACCATTGCGTGGACTCAGAATCAGGATTTTCTTGGATAAAAACCAAAGAGTCTGCCGATCAAGTTGTCTCCAAAAATACGGGGAAATACCTGAGTGATATTGAAATGAAAGTACTTCAGGGTTCTTGGGAGGGGAAAACTTATGATGAAATAGCCAAAATTTACGGCTATAGTGCTGAGTATCTTAATAAAGATGTTGGCAATAAATTATGGAATAAGCTTTCAGAGGCACTAGGCGAAAAGGTTACAAAGAAGAATTTTAAGGAAGCCCTTCTGAGAGCAGGGGAGGAACAACGGGATACATCTGCTAACACCAATGCAGCACCGCTAGTATCCCCATTGGTGACGGAACTACCATTTCCAGAGGGGTCAGTGGCACTGGATTCTCCTTTTTATGTAGAACGTCCCGGCATCGAGTCTCTCTGTTACGAGACAATTGTAAAGCCGGGTTCTCTAATTCGGATTAAAGCACCGAAAATGATGGGCAAAACCTCATTAATGACCAGGATTCTGGCTCATGCTGCTAATCAGAATTATCAAACAGTGTATTTGGATTTGAGCAGTGTAGATCGAGCAATTTTAACGAATTTGGATAAGTTCCTACGCTGGATCTGTTTGATGGTTGGTCGGCAGTTAAGGTTAGAAAACCAGTTAAATAATTATTGGGATACTGAGATTTTGGGCAGTAATGATAACTGCACAGTCTACTTTGAAGAGTATTTATTGGCAGAAATAGACTGTCCAGTGGTCTTAGGATTGGATGAAGTGGATCGGCTTTTCCCCTATACCGAAGTGATTGAAGACTTTTTGGGGATGCTGCGAAGCTGGCATGAGAAAGGGAAAATTTCGGAA